>CAYFPM010000009.1:2172-2882 GCA_964345045.1 uncultured Gammaproteobacteria bacterium | reverse complement strand
CCACCCCAAATCCTGGGACTATTGCCATAATGTAAAAGCCATGGAATCGCTAACGCCCGGTAAGGCCGAAGATCTAACCAGACCGGATTCGACTCATCTCTATCCGGAACTCAGAAAGGAATGGGAAGCCATTGTACCCGGTACCCGGAAGTTGATGATCCCGGGCAATCATCAGGGTAGTGATTATGTCGTAGTGGAGACAGAGGATCGGAGTGACTTGCTCGCGGATGGTATGGCGGCTGATAAGGCCATTGAGGTGCTCCGAACTCGGGCAGACAAACCGGAACCCTTCTTTCTGGCCGTGGGTTTCGTTCGTCCGCATGCCCCCTTTGTCGCACCAGAGTGTGACTTTTCCCAGTACGACTATCGTAAGATGGTGATACCTGATGTCCCTCAAGATGACCAGCAGGACTTTCCGGCTCAGGCCAAGGGAAAGGATATCGAGGCCAATGAAACTGGACGAAAGAAGATTCATCGCGGTTATTACGGTTCGATCAGCTATATGGACCGGCAGGTAGGCCGTCTGCTTGATGAACTCGACCGGCTCAAGTTGCGTGACAATACCATTGTTGTTTTTGTCTCCGATCATGGCTATTTATTGGGCGAACATCGGCTGTGGCGGAAGAACCAACTGTGGGAGGAGGCCATGCGCGTACCCATGATTATTTCGATTCCCGGGCCAGCGACACATGGTGTCCAATGCGATCATG
>CAYFPM010000009.1:0-2162 GCA_964345045.1 uncultured Gammaproteobacteria bacterium | reverse complement strand
CAACGGCGCCATCCCGCACTATGAAATCTGGCCCGAACCCGGTGACCTCGTCAAGGGCAAGGACACCCAACTCGAGAAAGCCGTGGAAGTCCTCTTGGAAGAAATCAAGCAAGGCGATAAACTGCCCAAACCGGTTTTCCGACAGGCTAACCCGACTTTCCCTATAAACACGCAAAACCAGATTTTTTGAAAAAATTATCCGCGTCTTTGAGCGAATAGCAAGGATTCACCCTGCCAATCTTGGCTCCAGGCGTTGTAGTGCCGACCTACCCCCTTGATTGATTTAACAATTCCCCAAAAATAGGGGCCATGTATTTACGTGTTCGAAAACGAAAGAAAAACGGGAAAATCCATCGTTATTGGAGTATCGTAGAGAGTCGTCGGATTTCCGGTGACCGCATCATTCAAAAACAACTGCTTTATCTGGGAGAACTCAATGATGTCCAGCATGCCGGTTGGGTACAAGCCATCAACGCATTACAGCCTGCCTCCGAGCAAGCCCAACAGTTAGCTCTGTTTCCGGATGATGTGAAGGTACTGCCTATACTGAATTACCCAATCGTCCAAATTAGGATTGATCAAATACGCTTAGCACATCCCCGACAGTGGGGTGCCTGCTGGTTGGCTTTCGAGCTGTGGGACCTGGTGAAATTGGATGAATTCTGGCGACGACGACTCGACGTCAGCCGTAAAGGAACTGACTGGCGATGTGTCCTAAAAACACTCGTCGCTTACCGCTTAATTGACCCGGGCAGTGAATTTCGTTTGCATCGTCAGTGGTTTGACCAAAGTGCCATATGTGACCTATTAAATACCTCGGCAGGTGTCGCCAGTAAGAACACATTGTATCGATGTTTAGATCATCTGCTTGAACATCGTGACGCCTTGTTTTCGCATCTGACCAAACAATGGCGGAACTTATTTAACGCACGCTACGATGTCTTACTGTACGATCTAACCAGTACGTACTTTGAGTGTGATCCTCCGGAAACACCCGACAGTAAAAAACGTTTTGGCTACAGTCGCGATCATCGTCCCGACTGCGTGCAGGTCGTGATTGGGTTGGTTGTGACACCTCAAGGATTTCCTTTGGGCTACGAAATCTTTCCTGGCAATACCCGTGATACATCTACGTTGCGTATGTTTCTGGATCGTATCGAATCTCAATATGGCAAACGGGATCGTGTCTGGTTAATGGATCGAGGGGTGCCTACGGAGGAGACTCTGGAGCAGATGCGTACGGAAGGTGCTTTCTATCTGGTGGGGACGCCCAAGGGACGGTTATCAAAGCTTGAAAAGAAACTATTGCAGCTTCCCTGGCATCAAGCCCGTCAACAGGTCCGGGTCAAACTGTTGGAAACAGAGGGCGAATTTTATCTCTACGTGGAAAGCGTTGACCGTCTCAACAAGGAGCGTTCGATGCGTCGTAGACGTTTAAAGCGTCTATTGAAACGACTCCAAGAGATTCTACAGATAAAGAAACAAACGCGTGACGATCTACTCCTGCGTCTGGGTGAGGCCCGCAAACTGGCTGGGCGTGCCTGGCACCTGGTAGAGATCCAGTTGCCAGAAGCACAGGCACCTGTCAATTCTGATACTTTTCGGTTTCACTTGAATCGTGACAAGCTCCGTCGATGTCGACGTCGGGAAGGTCGCTACTTATTGCGATCCAATCTTACCGAACAAGCTCCATCTCACGTCTGGGAGAAGTATCTGCTTTTGACTCAAGTGGAACAGGCCTTTAAAGAGCTCAAAGGTGACATGTTGGTTCGACCCATCTACCATCAAAAAGAGAAACGTATAGAAGCTCATATTTTCGTCAGTTTTCTGGCTTATTGCCTGTTTGTGACCTTACGTAATCGGCTCAAGCCATCGGCAGATGGATTGACTTCACGCAGTGTATTTGAGGTCTTTCAACAAATGCAAATGGTTGATGTGCATTTGCCTACCACCGATGGTCGTACGATATTATTACAGCGTTACACCGAACCGAGTCCGGAAGTCCAATTATTACTGGATCGCTTGGGTATGCGTTTGCCGAATCAGCCACCACCTCGTATTTATGGACAAGAGGAAAACAAGATGTAGTGCCGACTTTTCATAGTTTTGAAACGTAAAATAAGGACTTACATACGTTTTTTTGCTCTATAGGGAAAGACGGG
>CAYFPM010000008.1:0-3314 GCA_964345045.1 uncultured Gammaproteobacteria bacterium | reverse complement strand
CTTAAAGGCAGACGCGTAATGATATTCGGCCACGATTCTATGGGGATGGAAACGGCACTGGCTCATATAATTCCAACCAGAAACACTTTCGGCCTTGAGATAACCCGACTTGATATGAAACTGCTCTCTGATATGCTTGCCAAAGAAGCTTATAATAAAAAAGAGCTTAAAGAACTTCGCGGATGGATAGATAAACACATAGGCAAACGTCTGGAACTAAAAACCGAAGCTGATAGCGATAGATTTAACACCAGTCTGGCGATGTATCTTATCAATAGGGATTTAATGAAAGACTTAAATGCCGTCGGCGGAGGTTTTATGAGTCAGTTGGAATGGGGCTCCGATACAAGAGGCATCCCGCTTCCGGTAGCTGACGCTATGGAATCTATGTTCAACAGCACCTTTGACCATAACGGCCCGAAGGCGCCTCTGCCTTACGCAACAGAAGCTGATGTTCAGGGGCTTTTGACGATGCTGTTTATGACATACCTGTCAGGCGGCAATCCACCGTTGTTTATGGACTTCCGTAAGGTCTGGGAGGGCTGCGAAATAAAAGAACTGGCTAAAAAGCATAAAGTTAAAGTCGACAGTAAAGCAGATTATATTACCAAAGGTCTTGTCGATGGTGATAATTCCGGGAGTGCTTCATTTAACTGGGCACAAAAACCGGGAGCATCCTTAAAGAATATAATGGATAGTATCAGTATGCCTTTAGCCGATGAGGGTTATTTCCCCGGCGGCGGCAATTCGGTTACATTTATGACACCTGCCGGTATCGAAGGAATAGCTGGGCGAATGGCTTATTGTGCAACAAATAATAAATTCAGCCTGATCTGGGACCAGGCTTATACTACAGAGGTTCCTGAGAAACTCGGCCAGGCAATGTGTAATCTGACGACTCCGACCTGGCCGCATACATTTGTTGTTCCGAAATATGCTTCTATGCTTGAGTATAAACAGTATGCTCCAGCTAATCATTTCCATATGACCTGGAGTCTGCCGGTATCGCGACTTCAGTACTGGATGGATTTGACTGGCGTGCGGAGCACAACGCCATGGTCAGCAAGGCCCAAATTCATTGAGGGTATTGACAGGCCCCAATCTTTGCTATATCTGCTTAAAGAGTAATCAACAAAACTTATGGACAGATTGAAAGAGTTAGATGTGGGAGACCAGATAAAAACTGCCTGCCCCATTTGCCAGGCAGTAGCTTATGTTCAAACGAAGGACAGTTGATCCGACTTTTACAACTCCTGTTTTCATAAGATGAACCGGCGACAGTTAAAAGTCCCGGACGGCCTTGGGGCCTCTTCTCAATGACATATTCCCGTCTTTAACGTTGGGCGGATTGAAGCAATAAACAGCGGTTTCAGGTTTCACAAGGATTCACTGCGGAAAAATTTACAAGAAACCATTAATCTTGAAAAACTCCATTGAAAAATCAATAATATGTGCTAATATTGTTAAATATTGTTATAATTAAATGGGCTATTTATGGAAACTACTTCAAATAATGCTTATCGGCAGATAAGAAAAATGATAGTAGAAGGTCATCTGTCGCCGGGCCAACGGGTTTCGCAGATTAAACTTGCACAAAAGTTTGGCTGCAGCACGGTGCCTGTTGTTGAGGCTATGCGACGGCTGGAAAGCGAAGGCCTGTTAGTAAAAGAAGGGCGAAAAATGGCCAAAGTTCGCCGGCTTTCGGCTGATGAGATTGAAGGGCTTTATCTGATTAGGGAAGGCCTTGAATCTGTTGCAGCTCGTTTGTGCGCTGTGAGAATTTCCGAAGAAGAGCTTCTGCGTTTACAAGATTTGGTAGAAAAATTTGAGGCCGCAGTTAATGCCGAACAACAGAATGTTCTTGGTGAGTTAGAGATAAAAATACATCGTTGTATTACCGATAATGCTGATTGTCCGCTTCTTCTGGAAGAGCTTAATCGCTTGCTGTTAATAGAAAGGACAATTACGGCAAATGTAGAGTTAACTGATCAGACTCAATATCGCCATTCGCATCGTACTATTGTAGAAGCGATTGCCGATCGAGACGGCGACTCAGCTGAGTATCTTATGAAAAAGCATATTCAAAACGGACACAGTGAACTTGTATACCGGAGCAGAAAATAAAAGATGGCAGATATGAAACAGTTAGATGAACTATTGACGCTTATCGAAGAGTATATCGACCTTGGGCATTGCGAAAAAGTTGATGAGCGTTATAGAAAAAGTTTGTCTTATGACAGTGTGGACAAACCGCCTTTGGTTATTCAGTCAGCTTTTGGCAAAAGCTGGAAACTGCCAAAGCCGTGGGATAAGTTTGAACGTTTCGCTTATCGTCAAGCGTTTGAAGAGCCGGCGGCGATGCTGCAGAATATGCTGCTTGATAGAGTAGCGCCGGGATTGATATTAAAGGATGATAATCCTTTGGCTATTCGCAATGATCACGGAACTATACAGATAGCATCTTTGCTGGGCGGGCAATGGCATTTTCACGAGGATAACTACCCTTGGGTGAGTTCGCTTGGTTCAACCTACGCAGTTAAACAATTATTAGAAAAAAATGATGATATTGATTTGGCATCTGGCGGAGTGATGTCGCAATCAACAAAAACCCTTGAGTTTTATGCCAACAAGCTTTCAGAATATCCAAAATGCAATAAGGCAATTCAAATATCACTGCCTGATTTGCAGGGGCCGATTGATACCGCTGATATTCTGTGGGGTTCGGAGATATTCGTTGAGATACTGGCCAATCCGAAACTGGTTACAGCTATACTTACTAAAGTTGTTGATACAACGTTAAAGGTCGCCAATCACTATCGAAAGTTTGCAAACGATAAGCTTGACCCATTCGCCAATACTCAGCACGGCTATAACATTCCCGGCAGACTGATGATTCGTAATGATTCAGCGATAATGGTTTCGCCTGATACATATCGAGAAATGATTCTGCCGCATGATGCTAAGCTGCTTAAAGAAGCCGGCACTGGTTCAATCCATTTCTGCGGCAACGGTCAGCATCTGTTAGAGCCAATGCTCAATATACCTGACTTGCGAGGTATTGACTTGGGCCAGCCGGGACTGATGGATACAACGCAAATTTACAAAATATGTGCCGAAAAGAAAGTGGCTATAACAAACCTGAAACCATCAAGAGATGACCTTGTCAGCGGCAAGGCGATACAGGATTACCCGACCGGAGTTGTATTTGTGTACAATACCGAAGACATGGAAGACGCTACGGATATTGTGAAAAAATACAACAAACAAATAAAATAGTTTCATAGAAAAAGGATGATTCAATGCAGCAAATATAT
>CAYFPM010000007.1:0-4192 GCA_964345045.1 uncultured Gammaproteobacteria bacterium | reverse complement strand
ATACTGCATCGCGGCTTCTCCGGCACCGTTCGTAAACGCCAACAGGTTGCCTGCCGGGTCATAGACGAAGTATTCGCTCTCGCCGTCTGCACGGATCGTCTCGATCCGCCTGCCGAGACCATCGAGCACATACTGCGTGCCCTGATCCAACGCGTTCGTAATGGCCACCAGTCTCCCGGCCTCGTCAAAGACAGAGATGTTCTCCCTGACCTGGCCTCCCACGCTGTCCCACTCGTTCGTGACCCGTCCGAGTGCGTCCCGCTCGTAATGCGTCACATGGCCGGTGGCATTGGTTCGGGCTGTAATATCCCCATTCTCGTTCAGGGCGAAGGTCACGCTGTTGGTGAGTGGATCGATTACCCCGATCCGGCGGCGGGCGGCGTCATAGAGGTTACTTGTGACGAAGCCGCGACCATCCTTCACCGCGACCAGCAGGTCGCGCGAGTCGTAGGCGTTGCTCACCACACTGGAGTCGGGATAAGTCACGGTGGACACCTTGTAGGTCGGCGTCCAGGTTGTCACGGTCTCACGGTTAAGCTTGTCGAGGACCTTCGTTCTCAGGCCGACGACGTTGTACTGGTTGCTGACGCTGTTGCTGAGTGCGTCCGTCACCGAAATCAGCAGTCGGCGTTTGTCATACGTTCGCGTGGTGGGGTTGCCGAGAGCATCCTTGCTCACGAGCAGGTCACCTCTCTCGTTCCATGTGTTCGTGACGGTACCGCCGTCCGTGCGTGTGATGGTCTCGGGCATGCCGTAGCTGCCCGACGTGTAGGTGTACGTCGTGAGGTTGTCGTTTGGATCGGTCACGGTGTGCAACAGGCCCTTGTCATTCCCGGTCGTGTAATAGGTCCGGGCAATGCTGTTCGAGAGAGCATCGACCGTGTTCGTGAGATGGTGGTTCGCATCGTACCCGAAGCGGGTTATGTTCCCGAGCGGGTCGATGGCCTTCACAAGCCGGTGTTGCTCGTCGAATTCCTGTTTCCACGGATTGCCTGCTTTGTCGATCCTGCAGGTCGTGTTATGGTTGCCGTCCCACTGAAGGACGGTCACTTGGCCTCTGCCGTCGATGTTGCTCACGACATGCCCCTGCGCATCGTAGAAGCGGTAGGTGCGGTTACTGACCGCATCCTGCGTACCGAGGTTCCTGCCGTCGCGGTCGAACCAGTGGGCGGTCTCCCCTGCCAGAGGATCGACTTCCGCGCCTCGGTAGTCGCCGCAGTAGAACACCCACTCTGAGGCTGCGCCGTTGTATTGCGTGACGACGTGGCCGACGGCGTTATAGACATTGCTGAGAATGACCGTGGATAGTGGATCGGTCATGGAGTCCATCCTGTTCTCGCCATCGTACCCGTAGCTCCACTCATGGCCTTCGGCGTCGGTAAACTCCGTCAGGTTCGTTCCTGTGTAATCGAACGCAATGCTCCTTCCGGTGCCGTCGCTGACGCCGGTAAGCAGGCCGCCGGTATATGTCAGGCTCAAAGCCCGGCTGTAGGCATCGGCAACGGTTGTCAGGTTCGTGGCGCTGTCATACGTAAGACTCAGCGTGTTTCCGTCCACGTCCACGATCTCATCGAGCAGCCCGTTCGTACTAAACCGGTACTCGGTGCCGAAGCGCTCGATTAGCCGGTACACCCCGTTCGTAAGCACAAGCGCTTCGGTAACGCCGGGCGGCGGGGTGTAGCTGCCGTCGGGCTGACGCGTGAAGTCCCATACTTTGTTCCCGATCTCGATGGTGACGCAGTTCTGCGTGAGCTGGTCCATGGCCCATTGGGTAACGACAGCGGCCATGGCCCAGTCGGTGGCGTCCCTCTCGCCCTCCATGAGGTCCTTGACCACGGTGTGCTGCACGACCTGTGCGGCAACGTCGGCGGGGGTGCGTTCACCCCAGCCGATGCCGGGGCGGGTGGTCTCTCTCGCGGAGCCCTGATAGCTGTGACGCCAGCCGTACCCCATGACGCCTGCATTGCGATGGCCCGAGCTGCGGTAGTGGCGGCTGAACGAGAGACCTCGCGGCGCTCGCCCGGTCCCGAGCACAAGATCGTCGCGGTCGAGCAGGTAGGCGCCGCTGGTAAGGGAGACGGGATCGGCGCCCGTGGTGTCGATAGTACCGGAGGTGTTGCCGGGATTCAGGAACGAGAGATCGCCGGACAGCCAGGGCATAACCTCTGCATCGGTGGTGCTCTCGCCTCCGTTGAGATCGCCGGAGATGCGCATGGTTACACCACCGTCTGCTTTGAGACGGACCATCCCGACACCGGTCCAGTCGTTGAGGGTTAACTGGTCGGTCTCGGGCAGGATATACGAGGCGCCGTTGATAACGATGTTGCTCTCGATTGTTGCGAGTTCGTCGGCTTCGTAGCTCGACTCGATCTCACTCTTCACATCGTTCCAGTTGGAGGTGGTCGCCAAAAAGGTCCGATTGCTGTTGGCTATGTTCAGATCGAGGAGCCTCACCGTCGAAACGCTTGCGGCATCTTGATACTGCTCGAACACACCATGCTCGAGCGCGCTTGCCATGAGGGAGGCGGTCTTGAAGGCGTCGCTTTCGTCGATCCCGTTGGTATGGGCTATCGCCCCCATCATCCCTCCAGGAAGATCGATCTGCATGCCGTCGTTCATCCCGACATAGCCGACTTTGTGAAGGCGGTGCTGTGTGACATCCCAGGCGGCCCCCAACAGAACGGAGTTGAGCATTCGCTGGCACATATAGGCCATGTTCATCTGCTCGAAGGCAGCCAGGTCTTCATCCACGTTACCCTCTCCGGCCATGGCCTCCTGTAAACGGCGGGTTGCAGCGGCTATGTTGCCCAGCCCGGCGCTGTTGAAGTCGTGAACGAGCACGTACATGCCGTTGGTCTGTACACGGGAATCTCTGGTCTGATTGTACAGGGTTTGATTGGACCAGTTCTTGTCCCGGGCAACGTGCACATGGAAATCGAGATCGTTATATGTCTCTGTGAGGGCTGCGCCGGTGGTCACGAGTGTCCCGTCGAGATAGAGCATGGGCTCGCTCTGTGCGCTGAAGGTGAGCGAGAGGGTCTTGTCGGCCAGCTCGTAGGCTTTGAAGGTGTGATCGAGCGTGCCGATCACTACCCGGTAGGTGGACAGGGCGCTCTCGGGCATATGATCCCAGTTTTCAATGGTTGCGGGATTGATCCAGTAGGCGAGCGGCAGGTTGGTGGAAAGCGCCTCTATGGGCTCGGGCACGATGCGGGGAATACCGAGGATCTCATCTATGCCGTCGTTGGGATGGGTGGTTTCGAGGTGGGCAAGCAGGTTGGTGGTATAGCTGTCGAGGCTCTCGCGTATCCCTGTGCGGTTGAGGTTCTCGACGTCGTTGCTGTTGATGGTGGCGCCCTGCAAGGCGGTAGTGCGCAGATTGGTGGCGCTGTGGCTCATCGCTGAGGCCAAATCGATCTGATCACGCCGGTATTTCTTGAGACATGGGTCGATCTTGTACCAGTCGCCATCTATCTTTACCTCTGTCCAGAGCCTGCACGCCCAGATGTTCCCGGGTTCGCCGCTGACGCCGTTGGCGTATCCGCCCCAGCGCCAGAGGTACTCGTCCATGTAGGCGTCCTGGGTGGGAAGCCATTCTCTCAGATCTTCCCGTGCGTACCGCACCCGTCCGTAGCCGTATCGACAGGTGAACCCGGCTTCACGCAGCAGCGCGATGGCGAGGGCGTTCACGTCGTATTCGGAGCCCCTGCCGGCAAGATACGCACCGTGGGCGCCCAGGTTCACTGAAGATATGGGGTAGGCGTCTATCCGCGCATTCAGCCAGTTGGCAATCAGCACGGGATCTTGCTTCAAGGTGCGGACGAGGGCTCTGAGTTCGTCGCTGATGGCTGTTTCGTTGGTGGTGACGGTTGTCCCTTCGGAGATGCTCTGCGGTATGATGTTGGTTGATCCGCCTGCGGGCGGTTCGGGCTCACTTGACGGAAGGGGCGCTTGTTCCCATTGGGCGTGTGTGGTTGTGCTGAGGACCAGGAGATGCAGGGCGATGGCCGGTGTCGCTTTGAAGATGCGCTGCATTATTCGTCCTCCTGGGTGATGCGATAGAAATTTACGGGGTTGGTTGTGCTATGGGTCCAGAGATTGGTCCCGGGGGTTCCTTCTATGCCGGTGGCAAGTGTGGCCGTGAAGCCGTCGAGTAGATTGGTGGTATGCTCCACTTTGTAGGTACGGTTGC
>CAYFPM010000006.1:0-4993 GCA_964345045.1 uncultured Gammaproteobacteria bacterium | reverse complement strand
ACTCCGGATGGGGGAAGTCGACCAGGTCCAGAAGCTGCGCCCCGTACTTCAAGCCTGAGAGTTGCATTGGAATCTCCCTGCCGCACCGACGAGGGGGGAGCATTCCAAGCCCTCGCCCCACAGTCTTGTGAATTTTGTCACAAATAAGGCGCTTCCCCTTCTCCGTCAAGGCTCCAGCTGCGGAATGAGTTCGAAAACTGGCCATCTGCCCGCGCGTACAGAGCCGGCTGGACTCTGTCAGGATTATCCGACGCCGAAAATAAATTCACCCTCCAGGCAGCCCGGAGCCACCCCCGATATTCAACTTAATAAGAACCTGAATCGGATAAACTCAGTGCTGTCACCCCTGAATAGCTGCGAATACGAACCATCTCCAGGTGTACAGTCGAATCAGCAATTGAATAGAACAATAACTGTACGCATATGGGTTTGTAAGAAATAGATAGTTGAACTTGACTTTCGGATCCGACTCCGATACGGTAAGTGTCCGCAAATCAAATATTGCGCATAGGGATGGGGAACGTTCGGAGTCTGGCTTATGATGTCGTTTCCACGTCGCCATCGCGATTTGGCAAGGGCAATCAGATGGCTGACCTTGGCCATGATCCTTGTCGTCCTGATGACAGGTTGTAGCAGCCAGGAAGCGTCATTCGGTAACCACGAGGAGCATCGGCCAGAGGAATATGCCCGTTCTCTCAGGGCTGATGCTCGACGTGCGGAAGCGATCAGCTATCTGACGAGAGAACTCGATACCGAGCCTCCCGGCATCAGGCGTTTCAGCCTTCTCCTTCTTCTGACCGACCTCCAACTGGATCTCGCCGATCTAGACGGTGCCGCGGCCTCCATGTTGGAAGCCCGGCTCCTGGCTTCTGACACTTCTGCCCAGGAAGCACTGGCCAAACGTGAGCAGCGCTTCAGGGCTCTGGAGACGCTCGTCCCGACGAAGGAAACGGAACCGGAAGAGGCCAGCGTTCAAACGACTGGCCCGGACCCGGCGATCTCGGAGGAAGAGAGAGCCGCCGCCAACACCATGGTATCGAACTCCTTCTTCGAGACGGATCTCCGGCAGGTGCTTACCGATCTCTCCATGGACGCAGGAGTGCCCATCGTCTGGGACAACACCGTCCAGGGACTCGTCACCTACGAGGTGCTCGAGCAGCCTCTGGCCGAAGTGCTCGATGCGATTCTGCTGCCGGCCGGTTTCGTCTCCAGCTTTCAGAATGGAACCTACTACGTGGGTTCACCCAGCCCAGAGAATCCCGCCTTCGGTCTACTGTCGATTACCGACGTTGTGTCCCTGTCCAATATCGACGCCACGGAGGCCATCAAGCTGCTTTCGGTGTTCTTCCAGCCCTACGTGAAGGCATCCATGACCGACAACACCGTCTGCATCAGCGGCCCGCCGAGCTACGTGGAGCGAATCCGGTCAGATCTCGTGAAGATCGATCACCCCCCCACCCAGATCCTGATCGAGGTATTGGTTTCGGAGATTTCCTCTTCGGCCATGAGGAGCATCGGGGTCGACTGGTCCCTTCTCGGCGTCAAGGGAGAGGAGAGCTGGCAGATCCTTTCCGGCCTCAGGCAGGGAGAGGGCGCGACTTTGATGGGCGCTTACGGACAGACTGCTATGGGTCTCGGGGACTTCTCCGTGGACCTGGTGGCCTCCCTCGAGGCCCTTATCCAGTCCGGTGATGCGGAGATTCGCGCCAACCCACGCATCGCCACCCTCAACGGCCGTACCGCGGAGATCGGCCTGACACGCGACCAGTATTTCATCATCGCCACGAGCACTTCCCAATACACCCAGTACAACACCCTTCAGTCGGTCAGCTCGGGCATTAAACTCGAGATCACCCCCTACGCATCGGATTCGGGAGAGATCACCGTCCACGTGAAGCCGGAGGTCGGCGACGTAGTCGGATCGGGCACGGACGATCTACCCGAGATCAACAGGCGTACGGCGGCGACCACGGTCCGGGTCATGAGCGGCGAGACCTTCACCATCGGCGGACTGACCGTGCAGCGCGAGAAATCCGTGGTGAGGAAGGTCCCCGTGCTGGGTTCGATACCGGTTCTCGGAAGGTTGTTCAGCTACACCGAAAGCGAACAGAGGGACACACAGATTGTCATCTTCATCACGCCACGAATCCTGCGTGGCTGAGGCTTGGGCGCAAGCAAGGCGCTCATGGTAAGGAAGGGAGGGCGAGCCTACCGAAACTGATCGCGCTTCAGATGGGTCTGGAGCGCCGTTGAATTTCGTGCTGCGGATGTTTTCAAGCTCAGCTTGGGACCGGGTACGTCCAAATACATGAAAACCGCCCCGGGGCAAGTCTTTGAGGAAATACCCCGGGAACGGCCGGTGGGTGGATGCTATTGGAAAAGTTCCAAAAGCATTCCCTCCTAAGTTAAGTAGCGAATCAACAGGAGGAACATCATGTCAAGGTATTTCCTCTGGATTCCAGTCTGCTTGCTCCTATTGGCGGGGCCTGTGGTTGCAGACCCAGTCGTGGGTTCGACCCCACCTGGGGGTTGGGGTCGTGACTGCACGCAGTGGATGGAGTACAGCGACCCCTGGGAGAGTGCTCAGCTCTGCTATGACCCATTGATGGGTGGCGGCGGAGATGGATGGATCGACTGCGAAACCGATGAGCAGGTTATCTGGCCCGACCTCGATATCGAGCTGTGGATCGAGATGGAGTGCGTGTTCCATTGGGATGCCACCCACATCCAGATTCACCGTGCCGCGGACTACAGCAACTTCACGATTCTGTTGCCCGGCGGCAGCTGCTGCAACAACGGCCAGTACATCATCACGACACCGCCCTTCACCCAGCCCGACCTCGACTTCCTGCACTTCCAGGAAGACATGTTCGGGCGCACGGGTCCGGACTACGGGACCGACATTCCCCTGACCTGGGAGTACAGTCTCAATGGCCAGCCTTGGGAGCTGATGGGTGATCTCGTGGACGATCCTCCGGGGTACACGTCGAAGTACTTCCTCGTGCCCCTCTCCTGCAACAACTGGGTTGTCAGGATCATCGGTGACATCGTCTTCCACCAGGAAGACGGTTACTACTACCTGGGCGGCCCGGGAGCTTTCACCTGCCCGGCCGAGCCCATGTAGGGATTTGATGTAAGTGGACATCGGCCAAGACCCGGTTGGCCGATGTCTTTCATGATCATCGACCGGAGTCTGAAAGTGTGGAGGGAAGCCCATGGTCGGACGAAAAGGGAAGCTGAAACGCAGTTCGCTCGCAGTCCTGCTGCTGGTATCGCTGGCCATCCTTTCACCTCAGTGGGTCGACTCGGCCCTCGCCCAGGTATCCCTGATTCCGAAAATCCAGGAAGTCGACGTCAATCGGGGCGGCAGAGTGCGGTTCGACCTACAGGTCGCCAATCGCGGCAATGAACCGCTGACCTTCACCATGGGAGCCTACGATCTCGCCATCACCGTCGCCGGAATACCGTCGGCGAGAAGGGATAGGTTAGAGCGCAGTTGCGTCGATTGGATCAGCATGGAGCCGAGCTCGTTCGAGCTCTTTCCCGGTGAGGTTCAGATCGTCAAGGGACTGGTCCACGCACCGAAGGAATCGGCCGGCGGCTACTCCGCCTTCCTGACCGCGGAGTTCAACATCAAGACCGCGCCCATGATGATCGACGAGGAGGAGAAGCTCGAGGCCGAGATACATCTCGGCCGCGCGGTCTCATCCATACTTCTCATCACGTCCCAGTCGAGCAAGAACTTCGTCAAAATCGAACCCGACAGTCTGCTTCTGTTCTCCGGGCAGGTCGTCGAAGAGGCGAGTCAGCTCCTGCTGGAGGAAGCCGATGCTCCCGAGGGATGGCACGCCTCGCTGACGGTCAAGAACACAGGCAACATCCATGCCCTGGCCTCGGGCGAGATGAGCCTGTGGCACGAGAACGCCCGTCTGGTCGAGAGGGCGAGCCTGACTGCCGGTCGAGGCTACGTCCTGCCGGGCGAAAAGCGGATCTTCCAGGCCGAGGGCAGCAAGCCTCTGGCCGACGGCATCTACATGGCCAAGGTGCAGATTCGAACCAAGCAGGGCAGGCTGACCCAGGGAACTTTTCCCTACTCGATCGTCAACGGCGACGCGATTCCGGGCGCGGCCACCGACGAGATCCGGGCGCTGATCAAGGCTTCCACGCCCACCTTCTCGCTGTCAAAGCGGATGCTCGACTTCAAGATCAGCCCGAAGGGCAAGCGAACCCAGGGAATCCGAATCCAGAATTACGGTCCGGACATGCTCACCATCGAACCTCGCATCGTCGACTGGTCTCTCGACGAGGAGGGCAAGGTCACGCTGGATCCCGACCCGCGGAACCTGGGGCGAAGCTGCAGTTCCTGGCTCACGGTCAGCCCCGCGAGCATCGTCATCCCCCCGCGGCGATCTCAGTCCGCGAAGATCGCCGTGCAGGCGCCCGCGGACATGAAGGGCGAATACTACGCCGGAGTGAGATTCGACGCTCCAGACTATCCCAGCGATCTGCCGAGCGAACTGGAGTTGCCGCGAACCCTGATGATGACGGTCTCCACCATGCGCGGCCTGGACTACATGACTGAGATCGAATCATTCGAGTACAAGGCCATCAGCCCCCTGATGCGCGTGTTCATCGTCAACGTCCTCAACACGGGAAACGTACACTGCTACGTATCGGGGAAGCTGGAGTTCTACGATCTGGAGTTCAACCGGGTCCTGGATCCCGTCCATTTCGGCGGCAGGACTGACTACGTCCTGCCCGACCGCATCCGTGGCTACGCGGTTCCTTGCCCCGGCGCCCTCGATCCGGGAACCTATGAAGCGGTGGTCATGATCAACTACCAAGACGGCAATCCAGAGATTGTCGAGAACATGATCTTCGACGTCCACGAGGAATGAGCCGACTCACCTTCCACGACTGCGCGCGAATCGCGATTCCAGCCTTCTGGCCATCTCGCCCCAGATTTCCGTCTGGGTGGGGTGAGGGTGGATGG
>CAYFPM010000005.1:0-5793 GCA_964345045.1 uncultured Gammaproteobacteria bacterium | reverse complement strand
GAGCGTTGCGAGTGATTTGGAGGTCGAAGATGTAGCCAGTGACGTAGAGAAGGCGGTAACGAAGGATGAAGCTAGAGCGGAGAGTGTTGCGAACGATCTTGAGACAGAGGACGTTGAGGAAGTCGAGGCTATGAAAGGTGCTGGAGAACGGGAAGAAGCAGAACAAGGTAGATTCTGTTTTAAGGTTGCGTGGAAAGGCGTAGAGAGACCAACGTACAATGGGGAGTTAGCGAAGGAGTTCGAGGAGAAGGTCGTTAAACGTTTGGAGAGAGACAAGCTTCTGGAAGACTATGGGGCACAAATCAACTCATTCGTGGAAATGGGTGCAGTGATAAAAAAGGATCCGAGGTTTGCGAAATATTTGTTACCTCATTTTCCGGTGAAGTCGAAAAGTGGGTCAAGTATGAAAGTGCGTCCAGTGTTCGATGCAAGAGTCTTGAATCGGTTTTTGTGGAAAGGAAAGGTGTCGCAAGACACGACTCGGGACTGTTTGTTGTTGGCGCGACGGTTCAAATATGTCTTTGCCTTGGACCTAACAAAAGCATTTCTGCAGCTGAATCTGATCGAAGATGGTGTTGCGAAGGAGAGCGAGCTTCGATGTGAGAAGGATGGCCCAGTATCACCGTACTTGTGCTTTCGGTGGCGTGGCGAGATTTATTCGTTTCGACGTGTATTCTTCGGTTGTGTAACAGCGCCGGCAAATCTTCAAGAGGCTGTGAAGGTTGTAACTTCAGAGATTCACCAGAGAATGGTAAAGGTTGCACCGACGAAGTTGTTCCACGTAGTTGGGTTTATGGATGACATTGTTGGCGGAGCTGAGGATGAGGAGACGTGTAAACTCCTACAGATGGTGACGGAGCAGGTATTGGATGAGCGATGTTTGCCAAGAAATCGAGAGAAGGAGATTTCTACGTTAGTGAGTAAACCGGGACAGTACTCGTTCCTTGGGCTTAAGTGGAGTAAGAGTCCGCAGCAAGATATGTGGGAGATGGGTACGGTGCGAGGTGAATTGTTGAAGTCAGTTTCGTTCGAAGATATGAGACGAGAAGTGGGTAGATTCTACGATCCGTTGGGTCTATGGCTAGAGGTCGAAATGCAGGGTCGACTACTGATGCGAGAGGTGTTGCTAACAGTGCAGAAATCAGAGCATCCATCTGCGAGTTTAGTGAAGAGGGTTCGGAATTGGATATCTGAGAGTTTACCTTCTGTTCCTAGATGTCTTCAAGAGCACTTTCCAGAGGTGTTAGTTGTGTACACTGACGCGAGCGAGTGTGCGCGTGCTTCAGTAGTCGAGACGTGGACAGGTCAACGAGTGGTCGCAAAAGCACAACTCCACCCATTGAGAGTTGTGGGACGAACTCAGCGGGCTCCTCGTCGAGAGCTGGAAGCACTGTGTATGGGTGTGAAGGAGGTTCGTGTGATGCTTCATCGCTTCTGGGGTGTGAGATGTATCATTGTGGCAACTGATAGCGAAATCAACTACCACAGATTACGACACCCAGGGGGTAAGAATCGGCGCAAGGAATGCGGAGAATTTGAATATAAGCGGCTGGTGGCTATTAGAGATACACTGCAAGGGATTGTCCGTGAATTCAATTGTCAAGTGTACGTGTTTCACATACCAGGAGTCATCAATCCCAGTGACAGTGCGAGTCGATGTATCCGCAGCCAGCGTTCAGAAGAGCGGCTACAAGCGTGGAAGGCGATGGTTGCAACTTCAATCTATAACGGTATACCTTCGATTGGTATACAAGTGTCAGAGACGTGGCTTTCTTTGTTGGAACAGGAGCGTCAAGAACGTGCGCCCGGGAGGACTTCTAAAGTTGCGAAGGAGACAGAGTCCGTCGAAGTGGAAGAGGTGAATTTGGGGGATACAGTGCGAGTTGAGAGCGAACCCCTATTCGAGAGTGTTGTAGAGGTTTACGCCAGAGCTGCGAGGTTGAGGTTGCTTATGACAGCTATTACAAGTTGGAGCCATGCCGTCAGAGAGGATACAAGAGCGCGTGTTGATGTTTGTCGATTGCTAGTAGCGGAAGCTCAGCATAGAGATGAGGCCACGAGTATGTTGAAGAGAGAATTGTCAGGTGAGGCGACACCAGGAGAGAGATTGCCGTATTCGAAGAGATGGAGAGAGAGAATTAGGAGAGAATTTGAAATCGAGGATGACGGAGTGTTGGTGAAGCTTCCGAAGAGAAGTGTTGTGGTGCCGCAGAGAGAGAAGGCATTGCAGTTATTTCTGGCAAAGAGAATACATGAGGAGTTACACCAAGGTGTCAATAAGACGTTGTTGCGGGTACAAGGAGTATGGTTTTGGAGAAGACAGCGAGAAGTGACCAAGAGAGTGGTTGCTGGGTGTTGGACTTGCTTGAGAGAGAAGCCGCCGAGTCCTTTGAGTGTGCCTGTGAACGACTATATTGACAGAATTGACTTCCAGAGATGGAAGCCTTGGTCATCTATTGGGATAGATACAGTTGGACCATTAGAGGTAATGGATTGTGTCGTACATGGGAGAGCTCGTTATGTTTTGGTGATTATTTGTCTGACTACGGGTTACGGAGTAGCGCGAGTGATGGAGCGTTTGGACGAGATTAGCGTGTTGCGTACGTTGAGAGGCGTGTTTATGGAGTATGGGTTCCCTAGTTCTATCAGGACGGATAATGCAGCGATGTTTAGATCGTCTTTGTTTGTACAAACGATCACAGCGTGGAGGATGCGGTTGACACGAACGCCTGCATGGCACCCTGAAAGTGGGGGCAAATGGGAACGATTGATTCGGGAATTGGTGTCTCATTTACGGATTTTGTCGCGAGAGAAGCAGGAGAAGTGGTGTGATTTGGTGCAGGAGGCAATACTGCGGGTGAATGTGGCACCGAGGTATGGTTCGTTGAGCAGATTTGAGATTTTCCACAACTACGTGGCGAGGCTGCCTTCGACAGCGACTGATCGTGAAGGAGAGGGTAATGTGGCGATGTGGCAAGAAGAAGAGTTGATGAAAGCGATTTGCGAGCGAGGAGATGAGAGGTTGCGAGAGTTTGTAGTGGATCTGGAGAGGGAGAAGTTACGTTCGAGACAAGTGACGCAAGCGAGAGCGGTAGGTAAAGAGGATGTGCGAGTTGGAGATCAAGTGATGGTGGTGGTGCATCGGAAAGGCAAATTGTCAGCGTGGATGAAGGGACCTGCTAAGGTCGTTGGCCGATCTGGTGTACGGTGTGCGGTTCGGTTTGCAGATGGAAGAGAAGAGATTCATCATGTGGAGAGAGTGCGTCGAGTGAAGGAGTCATGGAGAGAGACCGAAGCGAGAATCATATTTCCCCCGCGGGCGGCCCGGGAGGATTGTTGAAGGATAGATAAATAGATAGAGAGAGAGACAGAGAGAGATAGAGAAGTATAGTTTTGTTGAAAGTTCTGTGTTTGACTGTTGTAGTGTTATAGAGGTCCGTAGCCTAAAAAGGCTCAAGATGTATCTTATTTGTTTGTTACGACATGTCTGAGAGAGAGAATGCTGGTGTTGGCTTTAGAGAAACAACACAACACTTTTCCTACCGAGATCTGCAAGGGAGATGGCTGGTGAAGTATGGGGAAATAAGTATGGAGATTGATGTTAGAGAAGAAATCTTGTTCAAGCTGGAGGGAGGACAAAGAGAGCGAGTCGGCGAGATTTGTACAACTGTTTCCGGTTTGGGTGTAATGATAACTGGGTTGGATGAGTATCGAGGGTCAATTGACTGGGTGTGGACCTATACAAGGGAGGACGACGGAGTGAGAGAGCTAGTGTTCACGAAGGATGGTGGTCCAGAGTCGCGTGTCAAGGCAATTTGGAGAGCGAGAGAGACTGTGAAGTTGTCTAGTGAAGACTCAGCGAGCGAGTCGAAGGAGAATGACTATGCTATGTCCACACTACAGAGAGTTATGGAGACAGTCCAACAACAAGCGAAGATGATGGAAATCCTTTCGCAGAAGGTCAACCAGTTGTCCGGACAGGTGAGGCCAGAACACAAGGAAAGAAGTCTGGAGGAGCCACAGGTTGTAACTGGGAGCTCAAAGAAGATCACTCTAGATGAGATTTATAAGGCCCAGAGACAAGCGAAGCTCGTGTTAACTCCCGACGATAAGGTGTTCGAAGGTCGCACGGACAGCAGACCGTTGCTGAGATTAAAGAGGAGGATCGAGAAGCGAGCTAAGGAGAGTGGATTGAGTGCGGTTGGTGAGTACTACTACTTTCTGGGTTGTATGTCGGAGCGAGTGAGAGAAAGATTGAAGACAGAGGTTAGCGGTAATACTGAAGAAGATTATGCGGTGGCTACCTGGAAGTGCTGGGAGCAGCTGTGCGAGTCGTATGGGGGATTTGGTGATTTGAATAGGCTTCAGGAGCAATTTGTGAACGTGAAGCAATTGTCTGGTGAATCGGTGGCTGCCTATGTTGAGCGGTTTGAAGAGATGTGGTTAGCGTATACCCTTTCGTTTGACTCACCAGGTGAAGAATTCGTGAAAGCAAAATGGATTTTGTCTCTGTTGCCTGAATGGCGGGAAAAGGCAAATCTGCTGGCCGGGGGGTTGTCGATGAACGAATTGTGGAAGAGAGTCATTCATCATGAGCGAATTGTAAAGCCCGATGTGAATAGGGGTGATACAAAGACAAATGTGGTTGACTTACGCGAGGTGCATTTCCAGAGTGGACGTGATAGAGCGGGAGGTTGTGCGAGGTGTGGTAGTAGTGGTCACAAAGCGGAAGAGTGTAAGGCGGAGATGCCGGAGAAGATGAATGAAAGATGCTTTCGGTGTGGCAACCGACGACATAGAGCCTCGGGCTGTAATTTGCCGAGGGATAGAAGGTGTGCACGGTGTGGAACTCCTGGTCATTTGGCTTGTGTTTGCAGGCGGACGTTGCCGGGGAAGCGAGTTGATGTGAAGAAAGTGGAGAAGAGAGAGAAGGTTCGTGAAGAAGAAAGAGAGAAAGAACCTTTGATTCCTATTGAAGAGGCTCCATGCATTACGGCGTCCGAGGAGAATGCAACCAGTGCGATTAGATCCTTGCGACTGTCACTTTGTGCGAATGGTGGTAATCACGTGATTCCATTGGAAGGGATCTTGGACTGTGGAGCAGCTAGGACAATCATCAATGCGGATACCTTTCGGTCATTGCAGCGTAAGGGGTTAGACGCAACCCCAACGGGCAAGTTTGTGAAGGTGCGAGTGGCTGACGGACACATCGATGAGGGCTCACCGGTATTCGTGATTTGTACGGTTCTTGGGTGTAAGAAGGTTTCGTTTGAGGTGATCGTGAAGAGGGATTTGCATCGCCCGGCACTAATCTCAATGGGGCTATTGAGGTCTGTGGGTGTAATGTGGATTGCAACTCCTGAAGGTGACCAGCTAGTTCTCTTGGGTGATGAAGCCAACATGGGAACACTGATTGATTTGGCTAAGGTGGGAGAACAACGAAAACCTGTTGAAGAGCCAGTGATCGATGTATGTGAGGTGTGGGTAGCGCTGGAGCTTGCTATTCCTGAGAACCAAAAGGACTTGTTCGGAGAGAGCCGAGTGCACGGAGTTGACAAGAAAGATGTCGGGAGTGAAACTGCAGTGAAAGAACTGGTGAACGTAGTAGAAGTTGAGAGCGTTGCGAGTGATTTGGAGGTCGAAGATGTAGCCAGTGACGTAGAGAAGGCGAAAACGAAGGATGAAGTTAGAGCGGAGAGTGTTGCGAACGAACTTGACACAGAGGATGTTGAGGAAGTTGAGGCTATGAAATATGCTGGAGAACGGGAAGTAGCAGAACAAGGTAGATTCTGT
>CAYFPM010000004.1:0-20931 GCA_964345045.1 uncultured Gammaproteobacteria bacterium | reverse complement strand
CGCTTTGACCGAATCGTCACCATCCCAGATACGGAAAGTTATCCAGAGGGAGAGCCGATAGTAAGTGAATAAAACAACAAAATAAAAAACTTCTATTTAATATAGAAGTTTTTTATTTTTTATCTCCAGCAAACTACGAAGAGAGTGGTAGATATAGAGTCGAAGAGCAGTATACTTTCTGGCTTGAGCCAGACTGAGGAGTGTATACCTCTACTTTGACTCTACCACATACAAACCCTTCGCAGTTTGGTAGAGATAAAGTGATTTGGTGCACCCGGCCGCGAAGGAATTGGCGGCCGGGTAGCAGGGTGGGGTCTTAGCGAAGTTCAGGCAGGTAGGGGTGCTCGAAGAGCATGACAGACACCCCCGTGAGAGCTGTTGCCGTGAAGATGATCGTTGCGGCAACGAGAACGACCATGACGACCCTCCTTCTTTGCCCTTTCCCGAAGGCCATCACGATACTCATGAGAATTGCTGCCAAGGCCCCTCCTGATATACCAAACAGCATGGCAGGCTCGGGGTTGTTCAAGATGGTTTCGAAAATTTCTTTCACAGTTTCCTCTTTCCGGGCTTTAGTTCCTTATGAACCAACAAACCCACCAGAGACATGACATGCGCAGCACTTGGCTGGCTGCCATGTTTCGGGTGGGTTTGTTTTCTACATTTGACACATAACAATTAACACCGGACAAGTTAGGTGTCAGAGGTTAAATGTTAACTGTGGTTATTCTCCCACATATTTTTTAAATAGCAGAAGTCTTTATGAACTCGCAAATAGCGAACCATTGGCGAGTCTAAAAGATATCTGTTCGGCACAAGTCTCTAGTCGAAACCAGAGCATGTATGTCGTGTGATACCGCCTTGGCCTAGGGCCAAGAAAGTTGTATAACCTCGGCAAAATATTTTGCAAGAGGAAGGCTTTGCATCAATTTCATGCCAAACCTTCCGGCTGCAAAAACACTCTCCTAGGAGGAGAGTGTTTTTTGGGCACAACCTAAGTAGGTTGTGCCAAGTAACTCTCTCCTCAAAGAGTATAGAAGATATATTGTTTGGGAAAAGATATAGATTGATTATATCTTTCGGCAAACAATACACTATATATTGTTTAGTTATCTACCGAATAGCTACCAAATCAGTTCTCGGCGTTCAGTATCTTGGCCTATCTATCTGTAGGGATTAGCTACCAGTTCAATCAGGATAACGATCCACTATAACACTAATTGAAAAGTTTGTCAAGTCTTTTGCCTAACCAACAAGACTTTCTTACTACAAAAATGATTATTTTTTAGGATATTTAATGATAAAAGGCTGATTTTTTGTGATTTACTGTTGACAAACTTGTGGATAAAAAATTTTGTCTAAAAAAAGAAAAAAGGACTTTTTTGGCTTAATTTAGCAAAAAAAAGACCAATCTTGACAATTTTTTATCCACCTGCTCTATTTGACAATTAGGCTTTTTTAGTATATAGTAATCAGCGTTAACTTATAAAAAGTGAAAATTTAGCTTAATTAAGCCAAATTCTCAGTTTATATAAATTTTTGACCTTGCCCCCACAAACCTTCCTCCCGGCAGACAGGTCCGAACACTAGTAGTTCCATGGGCAAAGATATTACTACTCTCTACCTTATATAGGTATAGAGTTGGTCCCGAAAGGGTACATATCCCATGCATACTTGGTTCAAGAAGATAAATTTAATTTAAATAATGACTCTCTTATAGAGTCCTTTTTTCGTTTTTATGAAATTAATTAATAATGTTTTTTTTGACACATGACTCACAAGTCATGAAGTAAAAAAAGTTTATAAATCAAAATATTAAATTTAATCACTTATGCCGACCCCAATCTACAAGCGTCAGCCTACCAAGGAGAAAGATAGAAAATTTTTCACCGACGTAAGAGACGCTGCTGCCTTGCCAGACCTTACCGAAGTGCAAAAATCATCTTACAAATGGTTTTTGGACAAAGGAATGAAGGAACTTTTTGAAGAAATTTCTCCGGTTACAGACTTTACCGGTCGTGATCTAGAACTTTATCTAGAAGATTACTACATCGACGAACCAAAGTTTGACGAAGTAACTTGTCGCGAAAAAAATATCACTTTCGAAGCACCACTTCGTGTAACTGTACGCATGATCAACAAGCGTACCCAGAAAGAAGAAAAACAAGAAATTTATTTGGGTGATATTCCGGTAATGACAGACAGAGGTACATTTGTAGTAAACGGGATCGAGAGAGTAGTAGTTTCGCAACTTATCCGTAGTCCTGGTGCTTTTTTCACTTGCGAAACTGTACGTGGGAGACGCTACTATGGTGGAAAAATTATTCCAAACCGTGGAGCTTGGATAGAAATAGAAACTGATCAAAATAATGTAATCTGGGTAAAAGTAGATCGCAAAAGAAAAGTAGCTGCTACTTCACTCTTGCGTGCTTTTGGGATTTCCGACAACGAAGAAATCGCCAAGCTTTTTGAAGATGTAAATACTCATCCAAATATAGATTACATCGAAGCAACTTTGAAAAAAGATGTGGCAGCCAACGAAGACGAAGGTTTGATCGAAGTTTACAAACGTATTCGTCCAGGTGACTTGGCTACAGCCGATAATGCCAAAAGTTTAATCCATGCCATGTTTTTCAACTTCGATCGTTATGATCTAGGTAGAGTTGGTGTTTACAAATTTAATACCAAGTTTGGTCTGGATCTAAAAGACGAAGCTTTTGATCAAAAAGAAGAAAGAGTACTTTCTCCAGAAAAATTGGTACAAGTTCTAAAAGAAGTTGTAAAACTAAATGTAAGCCAAGCAGAACCAGACGACATTGATCACCTTGGCAACCGTCGTGTGCGTGCCGTAGGTGAATTGGTACAAAATAGGTTTCGTGTTGGTTTGGCCAGAATGGAAAGAATTGTAAAAGACAGAATGAGTACTTACGAAATTGAAAATATTTCTCCAAATAAATTAGTTAATGCGAGACCTGTAATTGGAGCAGTTCGTGAATTTTTTATGAGTTCTCAACTTTCTCAATTCATGGATCAGGTAAATCCACTAGCCGAACTAGAACACAAACGTCGTATTTCTGCTCTTGGACCTGGTGGACTTTCTCGTGATAGAGCCGGATTCGAAGTACGTGACGTACACACCACTCACTACGGTAGAATTTGTCCGATTGCTACTCCAGAAGGACCAAACATTGGTTTGGTTGGTCACTTGTCTAGCTTTTCCAAAGTTAATGATTTTGGTTTCTTGGAAACTCCATATAGAAAAGTGGTCCACGATGTACCAAACGAAGCTAGATTTACCGAAGGTGAAATTGCTCGCGAAGATATCTCTGGTGTAGTAAAAGCTGGTGACAAAATCGACGCTGCCAAAGCCAAAAAATTGGCAGGTAAAAAAGACATAGAAAAAGTGGCTGTACAGCCAAGAGTAACGAGCGAAGTGGTTTACTTAAATTCTTTTGATGAAGAACGAATGATTACTGCCAGTGCTACTACTCCGGTAGACAACGAAGGATTTTTGACCAGCAAAACAGTCTCGGCTCGTGTGCATGGTGAACCGGGAGTAGTACCAACAGAAAAAGTAGATTACCTAGATGTGGCTTCCAATCAAATTTTGTCTATTGCGACCAGTCTTATCCCATTTTTGGAACACGACGATGCGACTCGTGCTCTTATGGGGACAAACATGCAACGCCAGGCTGTACCTTGTATCAATGCCGATGCTCCACTAGTTGGAACCGGTGTAGAAAAGGCTGCTGCCGAAAATACTGGTCACGTAATCCTCGCCAAAGAAGATGGAGAAGTTACCGCAGTAACCGGCAACAACATAGAAATTAAATCTAAAAAAGGTAATGTAATTAATTACCGATTGAACAAATTTGTTAGATCAAATGCTTCTAGTTCTATCAACCAGAGACCATTGGTTGATTTGGGGGACAAAGTAAAAAAAGGACAACCACTTTGTGATGGACCTTCTACCCAAAACGGTGAATTGGCTTTGGGGCAAAACGTATTGGTTGCTTACATGGTTTGGGATGGTTACAACTACGAAGATGCGATTATTGTTTCCGAACGTTTGGTACAACAAGATCGTTATACTTCTATTCACATCGAAGATTATTCTACCGATGTCCGCGAAACCAAACTAGGATCCGAAGTTGTAACAAGTGACATCCCAAATGTTAGTGAAGAAAAATTAAAAAATCTTGATTCCGAAGGAGTAGTTCGTATTGGAGCCGAGGTTCACTCTGGCGACATTATGGTAGGTAAAATTACTCCAAAGGGTGAAACCGAACTAACTGCCGAAGAAAGATTGCTCAGAGCTATCTTTGGTGAAAAAGCTCGTGATGTTCGTGATTCATCTTTATACCTAGAACATGGTGAACAAGGAAAAGTAACAGATGTAAAAGTGTTTTCTGCCGAAGAAGGTGACAGATTACAACCAGGAGTAATGAAACAAGTTCAAGTTACTGTAGCCGATTTACGTAAAATTCAAGTGGGAGACAAGATGGCTGGTAGACACGGAAACAAAGGTGTTATTTCTCGTGTAGTTCCTGTAGAAGATATGCCGTTTTTGGAAGATGGTACTCCGGTAGATATTATCCTATCTCCACTGGGTGTTATTTCTCGTATGAACTTGGGGCAACTTTTGGAAACTCACTTGGGACTAGCAGCCAATGCTCATGGTTACAAAGCCGCTACTCCAACCCTAAACGGTATCACCGAAGAGCAAATCAAATCAGAATTGGAAAGTGCTGGCTTTAGTTCCGATGGCCAATTGCAATTATTCGACGGTAGAACCGGTGATCCTTTTGATTACAAAACTACAGTTGGTTACAACTACATGCTCAAACTAAACCACATGGTAGAAGACAAAATCCACCAAAGATCTATTGGTTCTTACAGTCTTATCACCCAACAACCGCTTGGTGGTAAAGCTCAATTTGGTGGACAACGTTTTGGGGAGATGGAAGTTTGGGCTTTGGAAGCTTATGGAGCTGCGCATACTTTGCAAGAAATCTTGACTATCAAATCCGATGATGTGCCAGGTAGAAGCAAAGCCTATGAAGCCATTATCAAAGGTGAAAAAATTACCAAAGTTAATATCCCAGAATCATTTAACGTGTTGGTCCGCGAGCTCAAAGGACTTTGTCTTGATGTAGAGCTATTAAGTCGCACGGACAACGGTAGTATGATCCCCGCCGAAGAAGCCAGAGCACTTCGTCGCAAAGAAAGAGAAGAAAGAAATGAAAATGTTTCCGAAGGTGAAATAGTATCCGCCGATGCTGAAAGCTCTGGCGAGACACAGGAATAAAGTGGAGAAGCTTAATAAAATAAACTAATACTCAAAATATTATGTCTAAAGAGTCTTACAACTTTGCTGAATTCGACGCTTTGGCCTTGCGCGTAGCTTCTCCGGAAACTATTCGCAAATGGTCTCATGGTCAAGTAGTTAAACCAGAAACTATTAACTACCGTACTCAAAAACCAGAAAAAGGTGGTCTTTTTGCCGAAGAAATTTTTGGACCAACCAAAGATTGGGAATGTTATTGTGGTAAATACAAAAAAATTCGTTACAAAGGGATTACTTGTGACAAGTGTGGGGTAGAAGTAACTCATTCTCTAGTTCGTCGTGAACGCATGGGACACATTGAACTAGCTGCTCCGGTATCGCACATTTGGTTTTTGCGTTCTATTCCATCCAAGATCGGACTTATCTTGGATATTTCTATGCAAGCTTTGGAAAAAGTTATTTACTTTGCCTCTTTTGTGGTTACCAAAGTAGATGAAGCTGAAAAAGAAGCTATACAAGAAGCTTTGAAACAAGAATTCAAAGCCAAGAAAAAACAAATTGAAAACGAATTTAATCAAAAAGTGGCCAATGCCAAAAATCAAAAAGCAAGTAAACAAGAATTGGAAGATTTGGCCAAACAACGTGACGAAAAACAAAAAGAATTGGAAGAAGATTTCAAAGCAGCCGAGCAAGATTTGAAAGATATTCAAATGATGACCATTTTAACAGAAAATCGTTATCAAGAATTAGCGCTTCGTTTTGGTCACTTGTTTGATGCTGGTATTGGAGCCGGAGCTATTAGAGATCTTCTCCAAAAAATGGATATTCCGGCTACTATCGAAAGATTAACCAAAGAAGTAGAAAAGAGTAAAGGTGCCAAATACGAAAGACTACTTCGTCGTATCAAGCTATTGCGTAGCTTTAACAAAAATGACATTCGACCAGAATGGATGATCCTTACTTCTATTCCGGTTATCCCACCAGATTTGCGTCCAATGGTAGCTCTAGACGGTGGTAGATTTGCTACATCAGATTTGAACGATTTGTATCGTCGTGTGATCAATCGTAACAACCGTTTGAGAAGATTGCTTGATCTAAACGCTCCGGAAGTTATTTGCCGTAATGAAAAGAGAATGCTCCAAGAAGCAGTGGACGCTCTAATCGACAACAATGCTCGTGCTAGCAAAACTGTAACAGCTTCAACCGGTCAAAAACGTCAACTTCGTTCACTAGCCGACATTCTAAAAGGTAAACAAGGTCGTTTCCGTCAAAACTTGCTTGGTAAACGTGTAGACTACTCTGGTCGTTCTGTTATCGTGGTGGGGCCAAACATGAATATCGATGAATGTGGTTTGCCAAAACGCATGGCACTTGAACTTTTCAAACCATTTGTCATGGCCGAAATTATCAAACGTGAATTGGCTTACAATGTACGTAGCGCTTCTAGATTTATCGAAAGTAATGCTCCGGAAGTCTGGGATATTTTGGAAGAAATTACTCGTGGTACCAGAGTACTCTTAAACCGTGCTCCAACCTTGCACAGACTTGGTATTCAATCTTTCCGTCCAAGATTGGTAGAAGGTAAAGCTATTAGACTTCATCCATTGGTATGTCCGGCTTTTAATGCGGACTTCGATGGTGACCAAATGGCGGTACACGTACCACTTACAGAAGAAGCCAAATGGGAAGCTCAAAATTTGATGGCTTCTGAAAAGAATATCTTAAAACCAGCCACTGGTTCTCCGGTAACTACTCCACAACAAGATATTGCGCTTGGTTGTTATTACCTAAGTAAATATCAAGAAGATGATACCGAAGAAGTAAAGAAATTCTTCTCAAATATTACCGAAGCCAAGTTTGCTTACAAGTCTCGCAAAATTAGACTTAACGAACGTGTCAAAGTTAGATTTTCTGACTTATCAAAATTCGAAGCAGATCAAGACGAGATTGTAGAAACTTCTATTGGTAGAATTTTGTTCAATGAAATTTTGCCGGACAAACTTCCGTTCTACAACGAAACTATTACCAAAAAACATCTTGGTGCTATTATCCAATTTCTTTTGGAATTGTATGGTCAAGAAAAAACTGCTTACGTACTAGACGACATGAAAGCTCTTGGTTTCAAATACGTTACCAAATCTGGTTACTCACTGGGCATGGACAATTTTGGTAAGATCGAAGAGAAAAAAGCTATCCTAGAAAAAGGTGACGAAGAAGTACAATTGGTTCAAGGACAATACAACGAAGGTCTTTTGACTGATTCGGAACGTCATTCCAAGGTATTGGAAATTTGGACTGGTGTAAAAGACAAAGTTGTATCTCACAACAAAGAAGCTATCGACAAAGATGGATCTGTGTTTGCTATGATCGATTCTGGAGCTCGTGGTTCTTGGGGACAGTTGGGGCAGGTTATTGGGATGAAAGGTTTGGTGGCTTCACCTAGTGGAGACATTATCGAATTGCCGGTAAAAGGAAACTTTAAAGAAGGTTTTGGAGTGCTAGAATTTTTTATCTCTTCTCATGGTACTAGAAAAGGTTTGTCTGATACGGCTTTGCGTACTGCCAACGCCGGTTACCTAACCAGACGTTTGGTAGATGTAGCCCAAGACGTAGTAGTTCTAGAAGAAGATTGTGGTGACAAAGATGGAGAAGTCTTTACTGCCGAACAATCCGAACAAATGGGACAAAAAATCTCGGCTCGTGTAGTAGGTAGATTTGTTATCGCCGATGTAAAGAGTGGCAAAAAAGTATTGGTAAAAGCCGGAGAAGTAGTCACCGAAGAAATAGCCAGACAAATTGACAAAGCCAATATTACAGAAATTCACGTACGTTCTGTACTACAATGTACCTTACCAAAGGGAGTTTGTGTAAAATGTTATGGATTTGACCTAAGTAACAACAAGGTAGCCAAAAAAGGTTCGGCTGTGGGTATTGTAGCGGCTCAATCTATTGGTGAGCCGGGGACTCAGCTAACCATGAGAACCTTCCATTTGGGTGGTGTCGCTGGTGGCGGAGATATTACTCAAGGTTTGCCTCGTGTAGAAGAATTGTTCGAAGCTCGTAATCCAAAACGCAAAGCTGTTTTGTCCGAAGTAGCCGGTACCATATCTATAGAAGATGCTGACGGCAAAATTATTACCAGCCCAACCGGACGCAAAGTTTTCGAAGGTCGTCGTGGTCAAAAAATTATCAAAGTTTCTTTTGAAGGCCAAGATGAAGAAATAATCAAAGTGCTAAAAGCCGACGATTTGAAAGTAACCGAAGGTCAAAGCGTGAAAAAAGGCGAAGTATTGCTGGTTCGTGGAGCTTCTGGAGAAGAGGTAAAAGCAGCTTACACCGGAACTGTTGGTATGGATGGCAAAAAATTGGTTCTTAACTATACTGGCAAACACACCAAAGAATATATTATCCCAATTGGATACAAACTTTGGGTCAAAGATGGTGACACTGTAGAAAAAGGTGCTCAGCTAACAGAAGGTAGTGTAAACTTGCAAGAGTTGCACGAACTTCGTGGCCGTGACGCAGTTCAAAGATATATTCTAACTGGTATTCAAGAAATTTACGCTGCTCAAGGTCAAAGATTGAACGACAAACACGTAGAAGTTATTATCAAACAAATGTTTAGTCGTGTATATATAGAAGATCCAGGCGACACAGACTTGCTACCAGGTGAAACTGTAGAAAAGAGCCAATTCTTAATTGCCAATATTGAAGCCAAGAAAGAAGGCAAAAAAGAAGCCAAAGCTCGTGAACTTTTCTTGGGTATTAGTAAAGTTTCTCTATCTACCCAAAGTTTCTTGTCGGCTGCTTCTTTCCAAGAAACAGCTCGTGTTCTTATCAATGCGGCTATTACTGGTAAAGTTGACTATCTAGATGGACTAAAAGAAAATGTGATTATCGGACGACTTATCCCGGTAGGAACCGGATTTGGCGATGATGAAGCACAAGCCGAAGAATAGTGAATAGCAAAGAATAAAATCGACTCGTTTGAACGGGTCGATTTTTTTATTTATTACCTAGATTGTCACATACTAATCTCTTTGCTAGACTAGACAATAATGATACAAATTAAATTTTAAAATATGAGTGGACACAGTAAGTGGCATCCCGATATCACGCACTGTCGTTCGTGTAAATCGGGACAAGCAAGCTCTTTTGTAGGTTGGGACGTGTTAAAAAATTAATTCTAAAAATGTATGTCAGGACACAGTAAGTGGCATAAAATTCAACATAAAAAGGGCAAGACAGATGCCGCTAGGAGCGCTAGTTTTACCAAGCTTTGTCGGGCGGTAACTGTAGCTGCCGGAGAAGGTGGGGGAGACCCGGATATGAATTTTTCTCTTCGGTTGGCAGTAGAAAAGGCCAAGGCAGGAAATGTTCCAAAAGATAATATAGAAAGAGCCATAAAAAGAGGCACAGGCGAATTAAAAGACGGAGCAACTTTGACAGCCGGACTCTATGAAGGTTTTGGTCCAGGTGGAGTGGCTGTAATGGTTGAGACGGTAACCGATAATCCCAACCGGACTGTTTCCGAAGTAAAAAATATTTTTTCAAAAGCCGGTGGATCTATGGGCAATTCTGGTAGTGTGGCTTGGCAGTTTGAACATTTAGGGGTGATTCGTTTTGCGCCAAGTACTGAGATAAACAAAGATGATTTGGAATTAACCCTAATAGATGCTGGAGCCGAAGACATTTTTTCGGAAGAAGAACTGGTCGAAGTAAAATGCAGTGTAGAAAATTTTCAAAAAGTTTTGGAAGCTGTTAAATCTTTTGAAATTCAACCGGACGATGCTGGTCTAGAATGGATAGCCAAAGAGAAAATAGAAATAGACGAAGCCACAGGCAAAAAATTAGAAGCTCTTTACCAAACATTTGAGGAAAATGATGATGTAAAAGATATCTATACAAATGCAGCTTAGTTTGTTGTATGTAGTTGGTATATTTTAGATAATTAGGGGATGTTTATTATTTTTTAACTAATGATATTTATGCAAACTATAAAATTAAATACCGGAGCCGAGATGCCAAAAATTGGTTTGGGGACTTGGCGATCAAAAACACATGTAGTAGGAGATGCTATTAAATCTGCTATTACAGAAGCTGGTTATAGACATATAGATTGTGCTGCAGATTATCGTAATGAAGCAGAAATAGGGGAAGTTTTTGCTGAAGTGTTTGAATCTGAAAAAGTAAAAAGAGAAGAAGTTTTTGTAACCAGTAAGTTGTGGAATACAGAGCATGCGCCAGAAGATGTAGAAAAAGCTTGTAAAAAAACTTTGTCGGATTTGAAGTTGGATTATCTAGATTTGTACCTCATTCATTGGGGGGTTTCTATGAAAAGTATGGGGGTAGCCGGTAGTGGCGAGGAAACAAAATTCTCTCACATTCCAATTCAAGATACCTGGAGAGCTATGGAGAGTTTGGTAGAAAATGGTTTGGTAAAAGCGATTGGGGTATCCAATTTTCCAGTTGTTTTGTTAAACGATCTTTTGTCTTATGCCAAGATAAAACCGGCTGTTAATCAAGTAGAAATACATATATACAATAGTCAGGAAGGTTTGGTAAATTTTTGCCAAGAGCACGATGTGGCTGTAACAGCTTATTCTCCACTTGGTTCTCCTGGTAATCAAGCTTTTTTAATGAAGTGTGACAAACCTTTGCCAAAAACTTTTGCTCATCCAGAAGTGGTAGCTCTGGCAGAAAAATACGGCAAGACACCGGCACAAATTCTTCTTAACTTTACCAACAGTAGAAACATAGCTTGTATTCCAAAAAGTACTAAGCCAGAAAGACTAAAAGAAAATATTGATGTATTTGATTTTGAGTTGGAAGAAGAGGATCGAAAAAAATTGTTTGCTTTAAATGAGAAGCATAGATTTGTAAATCCAATTGATTGGTGGGGGATTGATTATTTTGGGTAAGAGTAATTTGAAACAAACCTTCTTCGTCTGTCATTGCGAGCCCGAAGGGCGTGGCAATCTCAAATATCATCGTGTGAGATTGCGACGGTCGCTATCGCTCCCTCGCAATGACAGATAAAAGTGTGGTTGGGTATAAAGTGTTTTTGATTTTTATTTTATTTTTAATGAATATGTCATCAGCTTTGAAAGATTTCTCGTCGGAGAGTCCGTATCGCGAGCATCGGACCTCGAAATGACAAAAGTAAAGATTCTCTACAAACAAAAAAACGCTAGTTAAGCATTTTGTTTTTATTTGGTAGAATGAATTGAGTCGACCACCCCGAGTATATGACTGGGGTGGGGACTAGGTCTCCTCTTTCAAAAAAGCGTTGACAGCGACTTCGCCTCCAACTACCGCCACGATATAGGTAGCAATCGGTTGTTTGCAATTTTTCCACACATCACCGGCTTGCTTCCTGGCCTTCACCATTTCCGGTGGGACTTTGTCGAAGTACTGGTAGGCCTCGGGGTGGTTTGGTTTCAATCTGTCCGTACTGTAGTAGGGCAGTAGGTACATGATGACCCACTTGGTCTTGCCGTTTTCCAGTTCTACCTCGATGGCATCTCTTCGAATGAAAAGTTGAGGTTCGCTGTTTACTCCCTCCAGCTCGTCGAGGGTTTCGAGCATTCGGCTGTCTACCTCGTAGACTTCGCCCTCGATTTGGAGGCCCACTCCAGGTGCATGGAGAGCAGCCATACTCTCGAACATGGGGACCCGGACGAGCGGAAATTTCTCTGCCGTTCGCGCTTTGCTGACGAAACGTGCGTGTCCTCGGCTTCCATTGCAGAGCATGTGGTGGTTGGCACTCCCTTGGCACAGAGTTCCGTAGACGAATACTAGATGCTTTTCGCCCATCTTCCTATTCTCCTTCTCGCTAGTTAGCGATAGATCACTATAACTAAATTTGTTAATTATGTCAAGTTCTGTAAGTACAAATAACAAAATAATCCTAGGCATAGACCCCGGTTTTGGTAGGGTTGGTTGGGGCGTAGTAGAGTATAGTGGTGGGGATATAAAGCATTTGGCACATGGCTGTATAGAAACAAATACAAAAGATAGTTTTGTAGATAGATTGGTAGAAATTCAAAAAGATTTGGAAACAATTATAAATAAGTACCAGCCAGAGATTGCCGGAGTAGAAGATCTGTTTTTTTACAAAAATGTCACTACTGCTATCAAAGTAAGCCAGGCTAGGGGAGTTATACTCCTTAGTTTGGTTAACGCTGGGGTAGCAGTAGAAGAATTCACCCCACTACAAATAAAGCAATCGTTAACTGGCTATGGACGAGCCGAAAAAGGACAGATCCAAAAAATGGTGCAAATGGAGCTAGGTTTAGCCAAAAAACCCAGCCCAGACGATGCAGCTGACGCTTTGGCAGTAGCTATTACCTGTGCTGTGAGTATGAAAATGAGGCAATTATCGCCTTAATTTAGCCAAAAAGTCTAGGTGTAGTCTTGACAATCAAGAAAGTGCTTGTTATACTGCGGTTATTCTAATTTTACTCTGGGTCACCCCAGGGCGAACCAAAATCCCCTTGCTAGGTTTTCGGCTCGTTAACAAATATTGGCAAGTATGTTGAGTAAACAAAAAAAACAGAACATCATCAAAAAGTATCAAACCCACAAGGACGATACTGGTTCTAGCGAAGTACAAATCGCTATTTTGACAGAAGAAATTAATGAACTATCTTCTCATTTAAAATCACATCATAAAGATCATTCTTCTCGTAGAGGACTGTTACGAAAAGTAGGTGAAAGACGCAGACTACTACGTTATTTGAAAAAAGAAAACGCCAAATCTTACGAAGAGCTTGTAAAAAAACTAAAACTAAAACAAGCCAAAGCTTTGGAAAAAGCTAATTCAGAAAATAAAGCTGACGCTAACAAGGAGTTAGATGAAAAAGCCCCAAGTGAAAAATAATAGAAATCCAATCAAGCACCCCGACCAACGTGTTGGGGTGTTTATTGATGTTCAAAACATGTACTACAGTGCCAAAAATGTACATGGAAAAAAAGTAAATTTTGGCAACATTGTAAAAGAAGCTGTTGCTGGTAGAAAATTAATTCGAGCAATTGCTTATGTTGTTCGTACCGAATCTCAGGAAGAGCAACCTTTTTTTGAAGCTTTGTATAACTTGGGTATAGAAACCAGAGAAAAAGAATTAAAAGTATTTAGTACTGGTAGTAAAAAAGGTGATTGGGATGTAGGGCTAGCTGTAGACGCTATCCGTTTGGCTCCAACCCTCGATGCTATTGTGATTGTCTCTGGAGATAGTGATTACGTGCCTTTGGTAGAATACTTACAAAAAAGTTCTGGCAAAGCAGTAGAAGTAGCTGCTTTTGGTGAAACAACTTCAAGTGAACTTATTGGTGAGGTAGATGATTTTCTAGATCTTAGCGAAGACAAAGCCAAATTTTTGATTGCAGATAGAAGAAAGAAATAAGTTTTCAGAGATAAGAAATAAGATTGTTCTTAAAACTTATTTCTTAAAACTTATTAATACTTGTTGGTCCGGAAAAATCTAGATCCGTTTGGGTCTGTCTTGTCCGGATCAGCTTAACGCAACAATATATGTTGGACGTAAAAAGTTGGTCCACCGAATGGGGTGGTCGTACACTTACCGTAGAAACCGGTAAGTTGGCTCTACAAGCACATGGTTCTTGTACTGTGCGCTATGGAGACACAGTTATTTTGGCTACTGCAGTCAAAAGCAAAAACAAAAGAGAGGGGATTGATTATTTTCCTTTGATGGTAGATTTTGAGGAAAAACTTTATGCTGCCGGAAAAATTAAAGGATCACGTTTTATGAAACGTGAAGGAAGACCAAGTGACGAAGCCGTACTGGCTGGTCGTATGGTTGACCGGGCTATTAGACCACTATTTGACGATAGAGTAAGAAACGATGTCCAAGTAGTAGTTACAGCTTTGTCAGTAGATGGGGAAAATGATGCTGCTATCACCGCTCTTATTGCGGCTAGCTGTGCTCTTAGTATTTCTCCAATTGCTTGGGATGGTCCTATTGCCGCTGCCAGAGTTGGTAGAGTAAATGGTGAGTATGTCTTAAACGCTACCATGGAACAGATCGATAGTGAAAGTGATTTGGATTTGGTAGTAGCTGGAACTCCAGAAAAATTGTTGATGGTAGAAGCCGGTTCTACTGAAATCCCAGAAGACAAAATGTACGAAGCTATGAAATGGGGTTGTGAACAACTAAAACCGGTTATTGATTTGATTGAAAAAATTCAACAAGAAGTAGGCAAAGAAAAAGATGTTGTTCCTGCCGAAGCAGACGATATAGAAAATGTAGAAGACAACGTAGAAGAACAAGTTAGAAAAGCTACTCGTGAATTTGTGGCTAATAGTGCAGATAACAAAATTTTTGATAGTAAAAAAATTGGTCGCAAAGAAAGAAACGCTATGATTGAGTCTTTGGTAGAATCTGCCAAGGAGTATTTGACAGAAAAAGGTTTTGAAGAAGATACTCACAAAGCTGGTCTAAAAAATGTAAAAGAATACGTAGCCGAAGAGGTCACAAAAAGAATTTTGGATCAAGATCAAAGATTGGATGGTCGAGCTCTAACAGAAATTCGTGAACTTCATTCGGAAGTAGATTTGTTGCCTCGTACCCATGGTTCAGGCATGTTTATGAGAGGAGATACTCAAGTTCTTTCTGCTGTTACTCTTGGTGCTCCTGGAGATGTACAAACTCTAGACACTATGGAAGAAGACGGTAAGAAACGTTACATGCATCATTACAACGATGCTCCATATACTTATGGAGAAGCTGGTTTTATGCGTGGTCCTGGTCGTCGTGCTATTGGTCATGGTGCTTTAGCCGAGAGAGCTTTGCTTCCAGTATTGCCAAAAGAAGAAGATTTTCCATATGCTGTGCGAGTAGTTTCCGAAGTTATGGGATCAAATGGTTCTAGCTCTATGGCTTCTACTTGTGCTTCTTCTCTTTCTCTTATGGCCGCTGGTGTTCCAGTCCAAAAATCTGTAGCTGGTGTAGCTATGGGATTAGCTTCTGAGGCAGACGACTCTGGCAAAATTACTCGCTGGAAAGTTTTGACTGATTTGCAAGATGTAGAAGATGGTCCGGGAGGAATGGACTTTAAAGTAGCCGGTACCAAAGATGGTGTAACTGCCATGCAAATGGACACCAAAACCACCGGTCTAACTTGGGATATTGTAGAGCAAACCATGAAGCAAACCAAAGAAGGTAGATTGCATATTCTAGAATCTATGGCCAAGATCTTGCCAGAACCAAGAGAAGAGTTGTCTCCATATGCTCCTAGAATTGAAACCATTATGATTGATCCAGAAAAAATTCGCGATGTAATTGGTCCTGGTGGGAAAACTATCAACCAAATTATTGATGAAACCGGTGTTCAAATTGATATTGAACAAGATGGACGTGTTATGATTACTTCTACAGAAGGTGAAGGTATGAAAGCTGCAATTAAGAAAATTGAAGAACTTACCAAAGAAGTAGAAGTTGGTGAAGAATACGAAGGGAAAGTTGTCCGCTTGGAAGACTTTGGAGCTTTTGTCCAACTTTTGCCAAACAAAGATGGTTTGGTACATGTTTCAGAAATAGCTTGGGAACGTACCAACAAACCTGGTGATGTATTGAATCTTGGAGATGTGGTAAAGGTAAAAGTAAAAGAGATAGATAATTTGGGTAGAATTAACCTAAGCATGAAAGTCTTGAAACCAAAGCCAGAAGGTTATGTAGAACAACCTCGCCACAGTGGTCCTCCTCGTGATAGAGGTAGTCACGATGGTAAGAAAAAATTCTTTGGCAAAAAAGACAGATAAGTTATTTAAACATCTAAGCATAGAAACATTTAAACAAGCCTCTCTAAAGGGCTTGTTTTTTATCATAGGATCTGTCATTGCGAGCCCGTTAGGGCGTGGCAATCTCGCACGTGTTTTAGATATCGAATGTGACATGTGATGTTGTCACGTCGTCCCTGCCCGCATCGCAAGCATCGGACCTCGCAATGACAGTTTGGAAGATTGGGTCTTGATTTTTTTTCAGTAGTATGGTTTAATGTCTTCATTCTTTCAAAAATATAATCAAGCCGTGGTGGTGAAATTGGTATACACGCCTGCCTTAGGAGCAGGTGCCTTCGGGCGTGAGAGTTCGAGTCTCTCCCACGGCACACTTGATCATGACATATGACTCATGATAATCACTCAAAATTTTTCGCAGCTAGCATAGACCAAAACATAGAGGTGATTGACCTACATGACTGTGCTAATCCTAGCGAAGCTTTGGACAAGCTCGAAAGAGAGCTTTTTTTGTTGCAAAAAAATGGGATTAAGTATTGTAGAGTAGTGTATGGAATAGGGGAAGGGATTTTACGAAAATCAGTTCTAGAAGCTCTGGTTAAAAATCCGATGGTTGAAGATGTTCAAGAAGAATCTGGTAGTGCTTTGGTTTTATTTTAAAACAAGGAACAATTAACAAAAAGCAATTAGCAATTTGTTTTCTTGTTTTTTTGTTCCTTGCCTTTTGTTATTTGTTAATAATGATAACGCTTGCCATTTATAATAGTAGCTGCTCGATAAATCTGTTCAAATAATATTACCCGGACCATCTGGTGAGGGAATGTTAGGTCGGATAAAGAAGTTTGGAATTGAGTTTTGTTTAATACACTTTGATCCAATCCCAAGGGGCCTCCAATAATAAAAACCAGTTCTTCTCCATGAGAACTTTTTTGATCCAAAAAATTAGCAAAATCTTTGGAAGTATAACTTTTGGCATTTTCATGTAGGGCGATAGAAATACAGTTATCTGGTAAGTGCTTTAGTATTTTTTCGGCCTCTTTTTTCTTGATCATATCTCTGTCGTCCGATTCTCGAAAAGGTTCTTCTGGTATTTCTGTAATTTCAATTTTGGCATAAGGATTTAATCTTTTTAGATACTCATTTTCAGCTTCTTGCCAGTATTTTTCTTTGAATTTTCCTAAAACAATTAGTTTTATTTTGAACATATTTTTTGGTATAAATAGGTGTCTAGTTTACCTTTTTTTAGGCTTATTTCCAAGGTGATTGGGATAATCCACATACTTGTCCCCAGTTATACCCACATAGGGGAATATAGGGCTTGACAAGCATTTGGGCTTCGTATATAATGCTCAGGCAATCAAGCAATCCCGTCTTCGGGACCACGTCCATAGCCTCGCTTGGACCTCTGGGTATTGAGGTAACTTTCATAGTTTCATGAATAATCATCTTATCAGCCTTCGGCTGATCACCCGAAGGGTGACATACTCAAAGTATCCAAGCTGGTAGGACAGCTCGAAAGTGTTTCGAGTTCCGACCGCTTATAGCGGTTTTTTTCTTTCCAAAAGTCGCAGTCCGCGACACCTTCATCAATTTCTTGATGAGTGTATCGTGGATAGTGATGGATAGCACATTACAATTTAATGTAACTAGCAATTAAAAAAGTAAGTTTTCTAAATAGAAAACGAAGCACAATTATGTGTTTTCGTAGTGCGCAAATATAAGGGCGTATGGTGAATGCCTAGACACTATTGAACGATGAAGGACGTTGCAGGGTGCGATAAGCCACGGGGAGGTCCCAAGCAACCTTTGAGCCGTGGATGTCCGAATGGGGGAACCCAACTTGAGTAATGTCGAGTTACTGCCTTAGCGTAAGCTTTGGCGGAGAAGACCTGGTGAAGTGAAACATCTCAGTAGCCAGAGGAATAGAAAATAACAAAAACTTCTTTTATTACTCATTAGCTCTTCGGAGTGTGTGAGTGATAAGAGAAGCATGATTTCCCTAGTAGAGGCGATCGAACGGGAAAGAGTCCAAACCTATACTGTGTTGAAAATCGTACGGATTGTCTTCGGATAATTTTAGGCGGTTTTCTTAAAGGACAGGCCGTTGCAGTATAGGTGTTGTAAGATGCAACATTCGGCTACCTGTGATGCCGGATACATATATAATCTTGTATAGTTGAAAATTTCTGGAAAGTAATACCAAAGAGGGTGATAGTCCCGTAAACAAAATACGTTTATATATGTATGGTTGTATTCTTGAGTAGGGCGGAACACGTGAAATTCCGTCTGAATCTGTCGCGACTATGCGATAAGACTAAATATCAATAGTGATCGATAGTGAACAAGTACCATGAGGGAAAGGTGAAAAGCAGCCCGGTGAGGGCGATGAAATAGTCTCTGAAACCATACGCTTACTAAGAGCTGGAGCCCGCAAGGGTGACAGTGTTCCTATTGAAGAATGAGCCTGCGAGTTACTTTGTGCGGCTTGGTTAAGTTCCTATGGAACGAAGCCACAGGGAAACCAAGTCTGAATAGGGCGAATGTCGCATAAAGTAGACCCGAAACCGGGTGAGCAACCCATGACCAGGTTGAACCCACTGTAAAAGGTGGGGGAGGACCGAACCCACTCGCCGTGCAACACGAGGGGATGAGTTGTGGGTAGCGGAGAAATTCCTATCGAACTCGGTAATAGCTGGTTCTCCTCGAAATAGCTTTAGGGCTAGCTGTATGTGTTCCCTCTGGGGGTAGAGCACTGGATGAAATCGGGGCGGTTCGCCGTACCCATTTCAATCAAACTCCGAATACCAGAGATTATGAGCATGCAAGTCAGACCGTGGGGGCTAAGCTCCACAGGTCTAAAGGGAAACAGCCCAGATCGCAAACTAAGGTCCCTAAATTACCACTAAGTGTAAAAGATGGTGTTAATTCTTATACAACCAGGAGGTTGGCTTAGAAGCAGCCACCCTTTAAAGATAGCGTAACAGCTCACTGGTCAAGAGTTTTCGCGTCGAAAATGTACCGGGGCTAAGTGGTATACCGAAGTTGCGAATGTGCAATTTGATTCGTCATTTTGCACGTGGTAGAGGAGCGTTCTTAACTGCTGCGAAGCCGGACCCGCGAGGGCTGGTGGAGCGTTGAGAAGTGAGAATGCAGGCACAAGTAGCAAAAATGCCGGTGAGAGTCCGGCACGCCGAAAACCCAAGGTTTCCAGGGCAACGAGAATCGTCCCTGGGTTAGTCGGTCCTAAGGCCAGGCTGTCGCAAGGCAGCGTAACCGATGGAAGAGCAGGTCAATATTCCTGCACTTGGTATTGTTTGTTGTTAGACCCGCATTTCAAAGATACGAGCGTTGTATGGCTACACGTTTCGCAAGAACAAGATCAAAGCTTCGGCAGCGATCAAGTCGTGTTGGAGAAGTGCCTAGAAAAATCTAATAACGCGTGGCAATATCAAACCGTACCGTAAACCGACACAGGTGGGTAGGTCGAGTAGACCAAGGCGCACGAGAGAAACATGGTTTAGGAACTCGGCAAAACAGCGGCCGTAACTTCGGGATAAGGCCTCCCCGTCTATTCTGCGTTTAGCAGATAGACTGCCGTTCCTACAAACTTACTAGGTTACGTACAGTATTATAATTTTGATTTTGGAACGGTCCCACTATTCTGTTGAAAATAGAATAGACGGGGCGCAGCTAAAGACTCCATGCGACTGTTTATCAAAAACACAGCTCCCTGCTAAAGCGAAAGCTGATGTATAGGGGGCGATCCCTGGCCAGTGTCAGAACGTTAAGGAAGCGGGTTATTAATCTTCGGATTGAGAAGCTTGTGACTGAAGCGCTGATGAACGCCGGCGGTAACTATAACCGTCCTAAGGTAGCGAAATTCCTTGTCGGGTGAGTTCCGACCCGCACGAATGGGACAACGATGTGGAGACTGTCTTAACCATGTACTCGGCGAAAATGCAGTTGTCGTGAAGATGCGACATACCCGCAGCTAGACGAAAAGACCCCGTGAAGCTTTACTACAGTTTGACATTGGTACATTGCTTCATTTGTTCAGCATAGGTGGGAGCCTTCGGGCACCAGTGAGATACCACCCTTGTGCTGTGATGTACCTAATTTTTTTGGCTGAATCGCCAAAAGGAAACAGTGTCTGATGGGTAGTTTAACTGGGGCGGTTGCCTCCCAAACCATAACGGAGGCGTTTACAAAGGTTGGCTTGGTTCCAATGGAAACGGAGCTCTACGTGCAAACGCATAAGCCAGCTTTACTGCAAGGGTTACCACCCGCGCAGTTGCGAAAGCAGAAGTTAGTGATCCGACCGTACGATATAGGACGGCGGAAGCTCAACGGATAAAAGTTACTCCGGGGATAACAGGCTGATCACGCCCAAGCGTCCATAGCGACGGCGTGGTTTGGCACCTTAACATATCGGGGTGCACAAACAGTGATGTTTTTCCTCATACTTTTCGTCAAAAAACTATAATAATAATTGCAATAGTAGATAGAATAAGAGATATAAAATCGGCTTATAACGGTGAAACCGTCGGTAGAAGAAACGCTACTCGGTAATACCGTGGGAAGTCGTTCCGATATAATCGGAATTGACCCCGTAACGACTGACCCGAAAGGGGAGACTTTTTACCAAAATAGTTTTATTTTGTAAAAGGTAACACGCCGACTCTTGCTAAAGAAAAACTGAGATTATGCGGTTCACGCCCGGCTTTTTAACCGGATCCGCTAACATCCAGAGCAAGATGAAGATATAGTCTGCGCCACACGAAATTGTGGAATAATGTACGATGTCGGCTCATCGCATCCTGGGGCTGGAGAAGGTCCCAAGGGTTAGGCTGTTCGCCTATTAAAGCGGTACGCGAGCTGGGTTCAGAAC
>CAYFPM010000003.1:0-229673 GCA_964345045.1 uncultured Gammaproteobacteria bacterium | reverse complement strand
CAACAGAACCACCACCGACAGAACCACCACCGACAGAACCACCACCGACAGAACCTATAAGTCCAGGGACTCCGGCTGTATCCGAGCCAGAACCATCTGCCCCAATTGCCGGAGGTATTGCTCCAGCAGAACCTGTAGAAGAAATAGAAGAACCTCCAAAAAAAGCTGTAGAAAGAGTAGCTGAAGCAATTGTTTTGGTAACCAAACCAGCTTCTACGGCCAACAAAATAATTGAGACTGTACAAAAAGCCGCTCAAGAACCAAGAGAAACAGCGGCTACGATTATAAAAAACACTACCGAAGTAGTGCAGGCTGCCGAAGAAATTGCCGATGATCCAGAGGTAGAAGATTTTGTACAAGAAGTAGTGGCTCCGGTAGCTGCCGGTGTATCTGTAACTACTGTAGCGGTATCTGTTGGTACCAATGCTTTGGCTTTGCTTAGATTGTTATTTTTCCAACCGCTTCTTTTGTTAGGAGTTCAAAGACGCAAAGGTTGGGGAGTAGTTTACAATAGTATTAGCAAGTTACCGATTGATTTGGCAATTGTAAGATTGGTAGATGTAAAAACAAACAAATTGGTTCAATCTCGAGTTACCGATATAGAAGGTAGATACATGTTTAGACCACAACCTGGCTTGTATAGAATAGAAGTTAGCAAGCAGAATTTTGTTTTCCCATCCAACACTTTGAAAAATGTGGGAGAAGATGGTAAACGATTAGACTTGTATCACGGTGATACCTTGGAAGTAAAAGAAAATGGAGGTTTGGTCACCCCAAATATTCCGGTTGATCCCGCCGATGGCAAATCGCATACCCCAGCCAGAATTATCAGACAAAAATATTATCGCACAGCTCAGCACGCCGTGGCTCTAACCGGGATTGCCACTACCGGAGTTTCTCTATATATCAATCCGTCTTGGCCGATTGCTGGCTTTATGGTGCTTCATGTTGGTTTGTTTGGAGTATTCAAAAAGTTTGCTTTGCCAAAAAAACCAAAGAGATATGGACAAATTGTAGACAAAACTACTGGCATCCCAATTCATGGTGCAGTGGTAAGGCTTTATACCAAAGAATACAACAAACTGGTTGACACCAAGATTACCAATAGTTTGGGGGACTATGCCTTTTTGGTTGGACCTAGCAAATACTTTATCACTGTACAACATCCGTATTACAAATTGCATACTAGTGCTACCTTGGAATTCGAAGATATAGACAAAGCTTTTATTGTCCGAGATATTAGAATGGAACCAATGACAGATTTGGATAATAATTATTATGTGTACAAAGAACAAGAACCTCTCAAATGTTTCAAACCGGAAAAAGTAATTACTTATTCCAAACCAAATAACTTGGCAGAAGACATTGATTTTTCTTCTTTTAAACCAGATTTTGGAGAAAGTGAAAAGTGATCAAAGGACAGTGAACAAAGAACTATTTATAAGTTTGACTAATTTATCATTTATAGATATATTTTAGATATTGTAATCGATAAACTATGCGCAAAATTAGCATGAAAAATGTTGTGTGGAAAGAAGGGAAACATTATGTTTCTTGGAATTTGAATACCGGAGTTTCTAGTTTTGGAGATACCAAAAAAGAAGCACTTGAATCTTTGGGAGAAGCCTTAGAATTACATTTAGAAAATACTCCTTTGTCCAAAATACAAAAAGTTGAAAGACCGGATATTGTGCCAATCATGTTCAAACATGCCTAAACCAATTTCATTAAAATTAGTATTAAAAGTCCTCCGAGAGAAGGGCTTCTTTTTTGCCAGACAAAAAGGTTCTCACGCTAGATTTGAAAAGAAAATCAAGAACAAAACTTTTAAGGTAACTGTAAAACTTGGAAAAAAAGAAATCCCATATGGCACTTTTCAAGCTATTTTGCTTCAATCCGGATTAAAAGAAAATGATTTTAGAAACAATAAAAAATGAACCATGAACTAAGAACTATGAACTCAGAACTCTCAAACCTTTATTCTCCAAGCTACCTAAAACAACTTTGCCAAGAGTACGGGCTTAGCCCGTCCAAAAAATATGGGCAAAATTATTTGGTAAATAGTGGAATAATAGAAAAAATAACCAAAGCAGCTGAACTGAAAAAAACAGATACCGTTGTAGAAATAGGACCTGGATTTGGGGTACTTACACTCGCCATGGCCAAAGAGGTAAAAAAGGTCGTGGCTTTTGAAATAGAAAAAAAATTAGAAAATTACTGGGAAGAAAAACAAAAAGAGTTTGAAAATGTAGAAATTGTTTGGGGGGATGCCCTTAACAAGATACAAGATACAAGTAACAAAATACAAAGTTACAAAGTCGTAGCCAATCTTCCTTACCAAATTACTTCGAATATTTTGCGGGTGATTTTGGAATCCAAGAACAAACCGGAAAGTATAACTGTGATGGTACAAAAAGAAGTAGCTGAGAGGATTTGTGCCAAAGCAGGAGAGATGAGTTTGCTAGCTGTATCTGTTCAATATTTTGGAGAGCCAAAAATTATAACCAAAGTTTCCAAAGGTAATTTTTGGCCTAGCCCAAAAGTGGATTCGGCAGTACTTAGCATTAAAACATTAAAACATAAAAACAAGAAAGCAAAAAAACAAGAAAGTCAGCCTTCGGGGGATCACCCGAAGGCTGACATCAAAACAAGCTTTACAGACGAAGAATTTTTTCGGGTGGTGAGGGCTGGTTTTGCTAACAAGCGCAAACAGCTTTGGCGTAATCTTAGCGAAGGTTTGCAGATAGACAAAGATAAAGTTAAGACAATTTTGACAGAAATTTTGGGCAACGACAAAGTTCGTGCTCAAGAATTAACAGTAGAAGATTGGAAGAGTATAGTGAGTAGGTTGTAGTGAGTAGGTTGTAGTGGGTAGGTGATAGTGCCAATAATTAGTTGATTGGTTAACTCGTACAGATTATAACTATAATTGGCATAAACATGACAAGCTTACGCTTGTCACTCCTATCTCATCACGTCGTAGTTCGCCACAAAAGCGAACGGAGACGGATAGCATCACGCCGTAGCCTTGGCGGAGGTGGCTCCCAACTACAACCTACAAACTACCCACTTCAATTTCTAACAACCAACTTATCCACGTATAAAAACTGCCTAAACAAGGCTTTTTTTGTTATAATAAAACCATATTAACCATTCGTGCATGAATGAATCAGGCACGCCACAAAAAAGTCTTACCAAAGAGCAAAAGACAGGATTTGTCTTATTGCTTATTTTTGCGGTGCTTACGGTTGGACTAGGATTTTTACAATTGAGAAACACTATATATAGTCCGTTTTTGGTGCGCCCCAACCAACCTAGCGCTACGGCCGACCTGGCACTAGACGAAACTATCCAATTGCAAAAAATAGATACCGATAGAGACGGCCTAACAGATTACGACGAATTTGAATTTTACAAAACCAGTCCGTATTTGCCAGATACTGATTCCGATGGAGTAAAAGACAAAGTAGAAATAGAAAATGGTGATGACCCACTCTGTCCACGTGGAGAAGATTGTGGTAGCCCAGACAATTCTCCAGATATAAGAGATGTAGATGGTGGAGCCGAGACTCTCCTAAACGAAGAAAATAGTCCACTACAATTGTTGGACAATACTGCCAGCCTAATAAATTCTGGAGAAGCCATAAAAAATGTTACCAATCAACCAGCCGAAGAAGTAGACATTTCGGCCTTGTCTGGCGACGTAACTGTTTTAAGACAATTACTACTTTCTACCGGAGCTATTAGCGAAGAACAGTTAAACCAAATAGACGACGAAACTATTCTAGGATTGGCCAAAGAAGTAGAAGCCCAAACCACTGGTTTGTCTCCAACTAGCGATCAATAAATAATTATGTTCAAACTGCCAAACAAATTAAAAAGATTTTTAACCATATTTATGGTGTTGGTTGTTGTGGGTATTCAGTTTTTGCATCCCAGGTTTGTTAATAATGTTTATGCTCAGCCAGGAGGGGGTACTACCATCTTGGCAGATATCCCACGTCAAGTAGCCTCTACTTTAGAAGAAGTAGGAGATTCTTTGCTCCAAGCCGGTATGGGAGCTTTGCTAAATGGGGTATCTTATTTTGCTAGGAAAATTGCTTACGATACGGCTTCTTATATTGCCGATGGAGGCAAAGGACAATCAGCTTTGATTTTTAAAGACGGGGTAGATGATTATCTAAAAAATGTCGCTGCCGATACTGCTGCCGAGGCCATTAGTTCTTTGGGAGAACCGTTTGGACTTAATTTGTGTCAAATTCCAAATCCAAAAATAAACGCTTATTTGCAAATAGGTTTGCATGGATTGTACGTAGACGACAAAAATGCCCCGCAACCAAGATGTAGTTGGCAAAATTTGCGAGACAATTGGGGCAATATTGGAAGCGTGCTAGAAGAAAGATACGGGCCGGGCGGAAGCCGATTTGTGGCCGAAACTTTTAATGCTAGTGTGAGTGTGTCTCAGTCGGATTTTGGAGTCGCCCTAGGAGCAGTAGGCCAAGTAGATCAAGTTCAAGAATCTGCCAAATTTGCCAAATCATTAGAAAGACAAATTGGTGGGGGGTTAAAAGATGTTACAAGCGCGATCTCTGGTAGAGTTTTGTCGCCGGCCGAACTTTTGAAAGAAGATCTAAAACTTTTGTCTGCCAAAGAACAACAAGATCTTACCTCCGAACAAATTGCCGGGATTTATGGAGCTGAATTAAAAAATATTCCAGCCTTTGCTGCCAATGTATTTTTGAGTACTCTTTCTTCCAAACTTTTGAACGAAGTATTTACTGGTATTTTTCCAGATACTCCGGATCCAGGTTCTCCCGGAGCTAGTGGCATTACTTCTTTTTATGCCCAGCAATTACAAGACAATCGTCGTGGCGCCCAAAAAGCTCTTAGCTTTTTGTTAACTCCTAGAATTAACCAAATTAGCAATTACAATATTGTAGAAGATTTTGCTTCTTGTCCAGATACCCCGGGTCTTAATAATTGTGTGATAGATGATTCTTTTCAACAAGCTTTGCAAAGATCTAGCCAAGGACAAGCACTAACGATAAGAGAAGCTATAACAGAAGGTTTGCTCCATGCCGATTGGCCACTTATTTCTCCTAGAAGAGAACGTGACAACCAAGATATCCAAAATTGTTATCTAAACAAATATTGTTATTCCAACATTCAAAAATTAAGAAAAGCCAGAGTCTTGCCACTAGGGTTTGAATTGGCTGCACTAAAATCTGATCCAGATCAACCGTGGACTTTGGGGCAAGTAGTAGATGGATTTGATAGATGCAATAGCCAAGGGGCTTCGGATAGACAAAATCCATTTTGCCACATGATAGATCCAAACTGGATTATCAAAATTCCTCAAGCTCGTTGCCAAAGCAAACAATACGGACCAATTCTTTTTGACGCCGGCACTCCGGTACGCCAAGAAGAATGTATGGATTTGCAAACCTGTGTGCTAGAAGGAGACGATGGAACTTGTCAATCTTGGGGTTACTGTACACAAGAAAAAAATATTTGGAGATTAGATGGTGAAAAATGCGAAAAGCATTATGCTACTTGTACTACTTTTAGAAACACTACAGACAACACCTCGGTTACTTACTTATCGAGAACAGTAGATTTTGGAGAGTGTGACGAAGATTCCATTGGTTGTAGAGCTTATAGTACCGAACAAGTAAACGGCAATTGGGTTACAAATATACAACCAAACTTAACTCTAAAAGCTTTGGGCAGATCAGAATTTGTGCATCTAAATCAAAATGTAGAAACTTGTTCCGAAGATAGCGAAGGTTGTACTGCTTTTTACAGAGCTCAAAGAGACGATAATAGTAATTATGTATTGGATGCCAGTGGTAATTATCAAAAAGATGGGGGAGATATTATTGGTCTAAAAAAAGCTCCAGACTATTTGGGTTGTTATGATATAAACAGAGGCCCAACCGAACCAGAACCAAACACTACTCAAAATTCTCCGGTTATAGATTGGCCACAAACCTTGAACGAAGTTTTGAATACTTTGCCAACCAATCCACAATGTGACAATTATGCCCAAGCTTGTGCTCCGGCCGAAGTTGGTTGTGAACTGTATACTCCAACCGATGGTAGCGATGCTTTGCCAGGAATCGCTTCCAATCAAGATAGATGTGATAGTGCTTGTGTGGGGTATGATACTTTCAAACAAGAAGCCAGTGATTTCGAAGCGGCTCGTTTTCCATTACATTTTATTCCACCTACTGATCCGGCTAGCCAGTGTATTATAGACCACGTAGGTTGTGATGAATTTACCAATCTAGAAGCAGCTACTACCGGAGGAGAAGCCAGACAATACTTTAGTTCGGTTCGTTATTGTGAGAAACCGACCGGCAACAACGAAGGAACCTTTTTTTCCTGGGAAGGATCCGATACCGAAGGCTATGTTTTGAAAACTCACAATTTGTTGATAATAGACAACAACAAGTTTAGTTATATCCAAAGTTTGGCTGGCAATACCGGCGCCAATCAATTGGTATTTGGAGCAGGTGAGAATGCTACCACTGTATTCCCGGTTGGTTCTCCAGCTTACAACAACGATACCAAAGATGATTTGCAAAATAGCTACAACACTTGTAATGCTACCAACTACAATATTTTGATCAACAATCCTTTTGCCATAAATGCAGCTAGTGCCGATTGTAGAGCTCTTTACGACAGTGCCGGAAATATTTTTTATAGATTACTTACAGATACTGTATCTGTCTCCGACCAATGTACCAGATTTAGAAAAACAGATTCTAGATTATTTGTAGATCAGGCCATTACTCAATCAATTAGAAATCAAGTTTCAGCCGTCAATCTATGTCAGGATCAAGGTGGTTTGTGGGGAGACGTAGACGGCGACAACCAACCAGAGTGTCAAAGATGTTTTGGTGGAGGAACTTACACCAATGGAGTTTGTGTTTACCAAACTATTCCAGGCGAATCTACCCAGTGTCCGGCAGCGGCGAATGGTTGTAGAGCTTATACCGGCAACACTGGCAACAACTTGAACCCAAGAGTAGTTTATGATGTATTCGATACCACCACTACTTCTGCTAGTGGATTGAACTTGGCCAAAGCTGGTTGGACACTTGATCCAAATGTCACTATTTCGGCCGAGTCTTTGCAAGTTGGTGGTAGATCTTTGCAAGTAGATATCAATACTTTGGAAAGAACTATTGACGCTGGCACCATAAGAAGTGGAGAGTGGTATGAATTATCATTTTGGTCAATTGGAACTCTGCAAAATTTAACTATTAGTTTTACCCAAGATGCCGATGGCAATGGAACCATAGATCCAAATACCGAAACGTTTGGTATCTTTACTATAGACAACACTACCCAAAACATAACTCCACTAACAGTGGGTGGTTCTTGGCAACAATACAAACTTGGCCCAGTACAATTTACCGGATCAAATAGTAACCCGGTTGTGCTTCGTTTCGACAGATCGGCTGTGCCGGGCAGACAACTGAGTGGTTCTTATTATTTGGATTTTGTTCGTCTTGGTCAATTGGAAGATAGATCTTATTTTATCCGCAACTCTTGGCAAAGAACCGCTACTGTAAATGGTCAGCAAGTAATAATAGACGCACCACTATTTTGTGATGCCAATCCAACCGACAATTTCCCAGGAGCCGCCTTGGGTTGCCAGGCTTATACCGATTCGTCCGGCAGTACTTCTTTCTTAACCGGTTTCTCTGGTTTGTGTAGAGAAGAGGCTATTGGTTGTCAGCCGCTATACGAATCGCACAATACTATAGACGATGAAAATGCCAAACTATACAACGCTTGGTGCGATCCTACTTTTGGTAATATTGTTGGCAATCGTTGTGAAATCAGAGCTCTTAATTCTCAAAACGAATTACTAGGTAATTGTAGTATAGAAGTAGGGGAGACAGGTTGTTTTGTACAAGAAATTAGCTTGCCAGATGGTTTGATTTTTACTGCCGATGTACTTACTACCAATGTGCCATTGGCATCTGTAGTTACTTCTAGTATTTATATTTTGCCAGAACCAAACACCCCAATTTTCTTGTCTCCTAGAAATGCCGATGGGCAATCTGTAGAGTGTCGAGAAAATGAATTGGGTTGTATCAAAGTTGGTAGACAAGAACAAGTTTTGCCAGGTACCAATCAAGCTTACGAATACACCGACATGTATATAATCAACAATCCGGCCAAATATAGCGACCAATTGTGTAGTAGTGAGCAGATTGCTTGTACCGAATACGTGGCTGGTGCCAACAGAGTTTATTTCAAAGATCCAAAACTAACAGGAAACACTACCTGTAGTTACAAAACCAATGTTTCTTTTGGCGGTAATACTTTTTCCGGTTGGTTCCAAGATAATGTGGGCGTGTGTAACAGCGACCAAACCCTAAGTTGTAAACAAGATACAGATTGTGGAGCAGGTGGTACTTGTGTAAATATTGGAGTTACTCCATGTTATGCAAACAATCTACAGGCTGGTAATGAATATGGTATTTGGTCTAGCGATACCCCTGGAGCTTATCAAGGTTTTGTAGGGACTTGTCCGGTAGAGCAAAACTTGTGTACAGAATTTATCGATCGTTTCGATACGGCTCCTGCTTATCCAAATGGTAGAGCCTACTACCGTATCAACGATAACAGACTCACAGACTCGGCTGCCGAATGTAATGGTCAAGTAAGTCTAAAAGAAGGTTGTATTCTTTTTGACGAAACCAGCCGACCAAACAAACTATACAATGCCAGCGCTACTTATGCTGCCAGCGACGTAGCTGTACCAAGATATGGTCTGGTACCGCCTGTGCCAGCTACCGGCAATACTACCAACGATAGCAATGTGATTCTAAAAGTAGAAAGAGACCGAGCTTGTAGCGAGTGGTTGGCTTGTCGTACCGAAGTCCTCTTTAAACAAGACGATGGTACCGAAGTTAGACTATGTAGCCAGTACAAAGCTTGTGATGCTACCGAACCAGGCAAAGAATGTTCCAACTTTATCGATCCACCACTAGAAAATAGATTTTTGGACGAAAGAAAATACACCAGTCGAGATGTATCTTGGTTTGGTTTTGATTACACTGGGTATTCTATTTTGGACAGATACCCAATCTCCGATTTGATTAGTTTGTCTTTTGCAAACGACGACAACAAATACTTGGCTTACCAAGCCGACGACAGATTGTTTGTAGCCGGAGACCCCACCGATCCTACGGCTGCCAATTTTCAAGCGGCCGGCTGTTTGCCAGATCCAACTCTGCCTACTGCCCAAAGGCAAGATAGAGATGGTCAGGCTTGTGGGTTCGATGGACTAGGTAGATGTCTAAAAGAAAAATGTATTTATCCGGTAGAAGGCCCGGCCAACAAACAGTTCGATCCAATTGTACAGCCTCCGGCTACTCCATCTCAGTTGGATTTGCAAAATACTTTGCTCCAAAATATAGAAGTAATCAAACAAGGGATCACCGGTCCCACCTGCAAAGGCTTCCCAGAATCAGATAGTCCTTTCCCAGAATTTTTGGCAGGTGACTACCCAGCGGGTACAGATGTTTGGAGTACTCCAAGAAAAGAAGGCGATTTACTGCTTACAGGAGTTTGTAGTGACACTGTAAATAGTCCTACTCCACAATCTTGTCATGCCGACAGTGATTGTAATGTTGGTGCTGGGGCTACTTGTGTGCCAACCAAAGTTCGTCGTACTTTTTCTAGTGTAAATTCTGGTTTTACCGGAGCCAATTTGTGCCAAGATGGTAATTGTTCTTGTTCTTATTTCAAATATATTTACGACAATGCGGTTACCGATTACTATGCCACTAGTATCCAAGACATAGTTCCAGATGGTGTATGTAGTGGAGGAGAATTAGATGGATATGCTTGTGCTATAGATAGAGATTGTAATACTTACAATGGAGCTGCTACTCCACAAAATTTACGATCTAGTGGTACTTGTAGTCGTTTAACCAGAAAAGAAACTCATGTTGGTTTGACTGGTTTTTGTTTGGAATACGATTATAGTCGACCGATAAATGGTTTTGTAGCACCAGGTAGTGGCCGTGACCAAGAATATGCTTGTCTTACTTGGTTGCCAATCCAAACTGCTGCCAGCAAAGTTGATTTGTTGAACCGCTTCCAAGAAGCAGGTTACTACCCAGTACCTGGTTTCGACGCGCCTATTAGTGATTCGGGAGGAGAAGTAATGTGTTTGTCTACCGACAGAGGTGGTTATTACGATGCCAATGATTTCCCAGCTACTTTTAATGAACTAGAGGTTAACGCTTTTTTTACTAGTGGTTTTAGAACCTCACCAATTATTAATACTATATATAGTACAGCGTTCTCTTTTTATGGGAGAAGTGGTATTCGAGGGGGCTCTCCTCCACAGGTGCCATTGCGTAGAGCCGTTTGTCCTAGAGAAGAGGGGTACCCAGGTTATCCTTCTAATGATCCAAATCATCCAAATAATGGTAATTATCCAACCAACGGTATTATGACGGTAAGAACCGTAGACGATATCTTTACAGTGCGCAATAGGGGTGAATGGTATAGAGCCGCTTTTTGTAGACCTAGTGCCAACCCACCGGCTACCAACCAAAATGCTAGAAGACAATTGTCTTACCAAATCATGCAAACTTGGGCTTGGGAAAATATTAGTCGTGCGGCTACAGTGGCTACAGTAGAGGGAACTGGCTATATTTCTCCAATCTTACACACTGGCGCCCAAACTCAATTTACTGTAGATAATATAAATAGTGTGCACTTGGTACCGGTGCTTTACGAAGCAGATGATTATCAAAACATTACAGGGGATTCCAATATACAAACTGTATTCCCGACCTTCTTGGAAGATGGGTATGAGATAGATTTTAACCTCCTACAAAATCAAGGTGTTGATAGAAATGCGGTTTTTGGAACTATTTATAATAGAGGAGATTTTACCAATTTCTTGGTGCGTTTAGATCCTAGAGCTGGCAACATCTACACAGTTTGTCCCCCTGGGGAGACCTCTACCAACGGATTTAATACTGGCTGTGCCGGACACAATGCAGGGTCAACCGCTGTTGCTTCCCAGTGGACATATAGACAAGACACCAACTTGCCGGCCGGAGTCTCCGAACGTTATGCTTGGGTATTTGTTCCAAATACCTTTAATCCAAATAACATTCAAGGTAGAAACGTAACTATCGGGATATCTGAACCGGGTTGGGTACAAAACACGGCCAACTTTACTGCCGAACCAGGTAGCGCAGCCAATAATAGCGTGGCTGGTGATCCATTTAGTAGTGCCAATCTCACGGCTTGTGATGGTAGCATTGGTTGGGCTTTTGATTTTGATATCAATGGTAATTTGATAAACATTGTCAGAAAAGCTTGTAATCGTGCCGGTTACAGAACTTACATGGCGATTATTCCAGAGTTCAATGCGCAGTGTGTAGAGTTAGCTCAGGTGTACGACGCTGGAGCCAATCCACTCTCCGAAACTACCAACAAAGCTTGGACCAACCGAGTTTGGTCCAATGCCCAAAGAGTGGCTGGGTCTGTATTAACTCATCCACTGCGTGATTATGGTATGAACGGAGCCAACATTGCTTTTGGTAGAGATCTTAGTATGCGTCCGTTTGGTTCTTTGCCTCTTTCTGGCACGCTACTCAATAGTCTTTCTAGCAATACTAGTGTGGCTAGTTTGATTGGTCACTCGTTCAACCAAATATCTGCAGCCGGAGTGGGAGATGGTGTGCCATATAGTTGTTTGGATACGGTTTACCCGGTTGGAAGTTCTATTCTTATTTCTAGTGGATCTGGAGCTTGTGCTTTTCCATCTGGTTCTCCTTATCGTTCTTTCCAATTTGTTATGAATGTTATAGAAAGTAATTTGGTAGCGACTGCCAGAGACGCTGTGGCCGAATTGTTTGCCAGATTTTCTACCACCAGATTAAACAGTACTAGAAATGGTTATAGCCCACTGGCTACTACCGATAGAAGTGGTAATTATTCTCAGGCTAGAATTATCAGAAGCAATCCGATTGCTACCAATGCTGCCAGCACTGGTTCTACCGAAGACTTGATAGTGCCACAGATTTACTCGCTTAATCCGGCTACTTGTCTTAACGCTATTGGCACTTGTACTGCTGCCGAACCAAATGCCATGAGTATAAATGGTAGAAATAGTGTAGTACCTCTAAAAGATTATGATGGTGATGGTAGTTTTGAAGAAGATGCCAATCTAGATGGCCAAGTAGATTTGTTTCTTGGCAGAGGTAGTTTCTCGGCTACTCTAAACTTCTTTGCTTTTGCAGACGACAACCGCATGCCGATCCGTAATGTGATTGTGGATTGGGGCGATGGTTTAGTTACCAACGACAACCCAACTAACCCATCTGGACTGTACAAAAATCGCAAACCGTATTGTGACAACAGCAACACCCTAAGTCCCCCATCTGTAGGACTGTGCAATACTCCAAATGGCCCAAGTGGTCTAACTTGTGAACGCGATGCCGACTGCCCGGCCGAGCTAATGGGCAATACTCCGGGAGATATTTGTCTTACTGCCAGAGATGCTAGTGGTGCTCCGGGATTACTCAACTTGCGTACCGACAGATACAGTGCTCCTAGGTTTGGCAATGCTCCTCGTGCTTGTGTACCGGAACCGTTTGAATTTATCCATACTTATCTTTGTCAGCAGTCGGTAGTAGATGCTGCTGCAGCCAATCCTAGTGCTGCCAATTCTTTTGCCAGACAAGTGCATACCTTGGATCCAGCTATGCAAGACCGGTTGATAGTGCAAGGTGTGGGGCCAGATGATTTTGTATGTGTTTACAAACCAAAGGTGCAGGTGAGAGATAATTGGGGGTATTGTAATGGGGTTTGTGGTGGGGCTAGTAGTCCTGGTGGGACTCAATGTTATGGTGTAGGAAGTGGACTAACCCGTGAATGTAATTATTCAAATGGTATAGCTCAAAATAACCCATGGACAGAATACATTGGAGAGATCATTGTGATTCCGGGGAGTTAGTATTAGATAATAGATATTGGATAAAAAAAAACCTTCGAGTGATCGGAGGTTTTTTTTTGGAATTCCCTCCCCTTCTAGGGGAGGGTTAGGGAGGGGGCTCGTAGACGATTTGCCCCACTCCCTGATAATTTTTCAATTAGAATAAACCAGTTTCTTTTATAAAAAAAGTCCTTATAAACGAAGGCGCCCCGGGTCTGTTGACTCGGGGCGATGGGAAGGTTACGTGAATTGTTGTGAGCTCGGGGTTAGTACCAGGAAAGGGCGTCGAAGGTGTAGAGCTTCGACTGGACTCCTGCCACGGTTTGTCCCGGCTGCTTGATCCAGACGCGGATGGCTCCGTTCTTCTTGCCCGAGATGGGGTGGTCGATGACCTTGCCCCATAGGACAGGCCTGTCGATGAAGAGGGGATCTGGGGTAATCGTGACTTCCTCGCCTTGATCCGGCATCGCGGAGTTGATGGTGTCGGGCTTTGCGTTCCACGCCACGACGCCTTCACCGTAGAGGCCAAACATCAAGCTGAAATCGTCGAGAACCGTGTCGTCGTGGACGCCGGCCGAGGTTCCGGGTGCATACTCGCTGCTCAAGTTGTAGTTCATGTAGCAGCTCGTGAGCGGACCACCATCGATGGAGAGCTCGTCACTTCGGAAGTTGAGGTAGGTGTTGATGGGGTGAGCCATCTCTTCCACAGTGAACGAGACGCTCTCGTTCATGCGGATGAGAGCGCCAGTATCCATCGTGACGACCTCGATCTTGTGGGAGCTGTCCAGCTCTCGGGTGATCTCGGCACCTTCGGAACCGACGACGATACCAGTATCGAGCCCATCGACGATGACACGACCCTGGGGGTCGGACGGTCGCAAGGCCCGAGTGACGGTCTGGACGGTGTTGTTGTTCGAGTTGTTGTTGTCGACGTTGTTGTTGTCGACGTTGTTGTTGTCGACGTTGTTGTTCCCGCCGTTGTTGTTCGGCGGAGTCACGTCCCCACCGCCACAGGCGGTGAGAGCAAGGGCCACCAAGGAGGCGGCCAGGGTGAACTTGTTGTTGGTGTTCATGATGCTTTGGGCCTCCTTTGACCCTGCGTCGATCCTAGTCGGATCGACGTTGACCCCCCCCGACGTACGTCGGGGGGAACTGTGGAATTGAGGTTAGCGAGATAAAAGGGAGAAAAATATTTCCACACTTTTATCTCGCTACCTCTAGCCAACAAACAACTCAATTTGCAATTCACGTAATTTTGCCTGCTTTTATACCTATAATATATAGGAGAAAAAGCAAAGACAAAGTTGTACAAAGAGCGCACAGCATTGCCGTGTCGTTACTATATATATGTATATACAGAAACCACCAGACAATTTTGGCCAAAATAAGCAAAAAAATCCAGACCCATATCTCCAAACTAAGTATTACATTATAGCAAAAATTTGTCAAGTTGTCAATGGGACGAAGTGGTTTGAATTTGGGTAGATGCCCAAAGCCTTGACAAATGAAATAGATTCTGCTATAAAGTTATTACCTTCCAATATCGGTAAGGCAATCTTACAACAACAAGGAGACACCTACCATGGGTGGTTCGAACAACAGCACCTCCACCTCCAGCAGCGGCACCACCGGCGACAGCGGCACCACCAGCGGTGGCGGCGGCAGTGACTGGACCGACGTTTCCGGCGTGCCCGCGGGGGACGAGTCCCTCTCCAGTCCGCCCGACTGCGACAGCAGCAACGCCGAGCAGTCGCTCAACCGGCAGTAGAGCCGCCTCGGCTCCACAATACGGAGCCTAGTGAAGCGACCTGGATGGTCAGAAGAACACCCACCAATGCCCACCCCCTGGGCGCCTCTAGCCGATATATATACAATATTCATCTCAACCCGATTGTGATTGAAAAAATTGATCATAATCTGGTTGAGAAAGATGGTTCTTTCAAAAAGCCAGGAAGGTATGAGATGAAGACGTTTCGATTTTTGTTTGTCACCTTTTGCCTGCTCCACCTGTTTGGGTGTGGCAGTGAAGAAGTTTGGCCAAGCACACCTCAGTCAGGCCAGACCCAGCTTGCTTTCGAGCAAATCTCCTACACCACCAGCCAGTGTCCGCTCGACAACCCGAGTCTAAGAGTGTACAACAATTTGTCTCCACAGGAGCTAGAGTGTCCAGAATCTCTGATCATCTCAAAGTACACCAAATCGTGCTTGGGTATGGAAGAGAGCTTCTATTGGGATGTGATTTTTTCACAATCCGATCAAGATAGTGGGTTGGAAGAGTACATCAATTGGTCACTCGACTATTGGTGTGAGCCTGCTCTATACCTTTATCCGCAGACAGAAGGATTCTGTGACAGACTCGACGACACCGAGGTTAGGTTCATGGCCATTACAGCAATCGTCAGGTTGCTAAAAGAATCCTATCTCGACCCCATATGCGACGCCGATTTGTTGCCAGAGGATATTCGATTCAGAGTTATGTTTGTACTTTTTGCGCTCCAAACCGAGTCTGACTATCTAAACTTTCTCACACTCTACCGGCTAGAATTTTGTCCATCTGTGAGCAGTGGTTGAATTAATTCTCCTGCTCGCCTCATAGATACATCCGACTGCCAAGTACTAACCCGCCTATTTAATCGAGGTGAGTAGTCAAGCAGTCGGATCGGCCACAATCAAAACAGCAGCCATTCCTTGACAATTTTTTCACCCCATGATAATTTCTCCCTAAATAACAGGGAGGGGAAAATAGAGAAGATTGTTACCCTCCTGCCCAAGGAGATTTTTTTATTCACCTAGCTTTGTAGCTTCGTGGTATAATTAATCTCTAAATTATTTTTAAATAACTTTATGAAAAAAATAAATTCAATTGGCCTAATAATTATTGTGATTGTTCTTGCAATTGGTTTTGGTATTTATTTGTATGAAGATGGTTTGTTTGGTATGAGTGAAAAAGTGGTGAATGGAGAGAATATTGTTAGTGATGAAGTGGATACTAGTGATTGGGAAGTTTTTGAAGATGAGGAGTTGGGCTTATCTTTTGAATATCCAAGTGTGTGGGGGGATGTTTTTGTTGATAAAACCTACCCAATAGATTTACCGTTGGATAGCAAGGCAGATATGCTTATACGTATACGTTTTTCGGGTGAGTCGGTGTTTACAAGCGTATTTAGCGATAACATTGAACAGTCAGATGTTCAAGCAGGCACAGCTCATATATTTAATCCATATATTGATTTCACTAAACCTTTAGATAATATAAAAACAGATCTCAGCAAGCGTGATCTATATGGAGGTTTAATGGTGGAGAAAATAGTGCAGGACAGCCTTAATGAAAAAAAAGTATTTATGATTTATGAAATAAGAGGCTATATTAGTGTCGATTTGTATAGAACCGTTGTTGCTCCAGATTATTTTGACGCGAAAGATAAAAGAAACCATTTGATGGCAGGTTTATACCTAGCTCCAGTTGTAACTATCGGTGACAATGATAAAGAGATTATATATCCTGTTGATCAACGTTATATTAATAATTCACTAGTAGAATCTGCAACAAGAGTTGATATGTTTAATAGATTTTTAGAGTCAATTAAACGTTACTAGATAAAAGCTATCTAACCCAGCAGCTTGAAAATGAACTATTGTTTTTAATCAGCTGGGTTGGAATCCAGCAAGCGAAATTCGGGAATTTGCTCGAATACTGCTCATTACAATCCAAACGAAAGAGAGATTGATTGGTGAAAAAACAAGTAGTAGCAATGTTGGCACTCGGTGTAGCCTTTGTGGCAACAATCGAGCCAGCAATCGCACAGACTCCGACTGCTCCGGCAGCTCCACCCGTTACAGATGTCATGATTTGGCCGGTGGGGGATGGCTCGTTTCCGAATGGAAACGGACATTTTCAGAGTGTAAGCGGTCAGTGGTACATCAATTATACGGACATACCTGAAGGTGTGTGGTACTTGTGGGGGTACAAACTGGATCAAGGATTCAACAATCCTCCTGATTATCACTCGGGCATTGACATCAATGGCAATGGTGGTGGTTCAACAGATACTGGTCATTACTTGAGAGCTCCTGCGCCAGGTGTCATTATCGAGAAAGCGTTTGATGAGCGCTGTTCTATGAGAAACGATGTTGGGATATGTACCCGAACAACGGGCTGGGGACACTATATAGTGCTTTGGCATCGTATTCGTGAAAATGGATTGGTGCTAAATCGCTATACTATCCACCCACACATGCAGTTTGCCTCGACACTTAACACAGGTGATCTTGTAGGACGTGGGCAGGTGATTGGCAAAATTGGTTCTACTGGTTACAGCACTGCTCCACATGTTCATTTCGCTGTCTTGAAGACAACAAGTAAAGGACTTGGATACTACAGAATAAATCCACCTGTCCCTTCAAATTTGTTTGAAAACCCTCTCGACTTTCTCGACGCACACAAGCCATACGAGTTCGACTCGGTTGCCGACGCTCCCAAGCTCTGCAGTGCAGAGCCTGTTCCGTCAGGAAACAGTTACGACTGTCCCGCCGGGACTGAAATAGCTTCGGGAAGCGACGTGCCTGTGGGGCAGACTGTCTGGAGCTTGTTCTGCATTCGTCAACCAAAGGTCAACCACACGTTTGGGGTTAAGATTTTTCGTTGGGAGCAGGACGCCAGTCTTGGGCGAAACGAATGGAAGTTCAGCTGGGATTGGCAGTGGACCAATGGCAATGTCGAAAACTCGGCAACTCCATGGCCTACAGCCTGTTTCTGGCCTTCTTTCTCCAACGCTCCTGTAGGAAGACAGCAAATGCGCTTCTACGTTGACGTGGGAGCAGGATTCGGTGACGTGCGAACAGATGTAGAACTTCAGGAGAAGAACGCAGGAACTAATTGTGTAGATGGACGCCACCGTACCTGTGTGAAAGGTGGTGGTAAACCCGTGGCATCAGTTGAATTTCGTGTTGTTGCTAGCGGTACTCTCACCACAGCAAGTACAGGAGGAGGCCTTAGACTCGCCGCCGTTCCCGGAGCCACGGATGGAAGTCGCTGCCTCACCGGCTACCTCAATGGAGACTACTACTATTGCTCCAGCAGCTGCCAGTGCCAAGCAGGACAGGGACACTGCGAGAGCGATGCGGAGTGTGCGAGCGGCCTAGTCTGCAATCCTGCCCAAGGCGGAAGATACGGCCTCCCCAGCGGAGTGGGAGTTTGCGAAGTGGCTACCAGCGGTTCTAACAATCCACCCTCTGGTACGAACTGTCTAGAGAATAGTTCCACCGGAACTAATCTGTGTACTAGTTCCTACCTCGGAGCCACGTCTACACTACCCGGCATCTACGGGCTAGATTCCACCAGCCTGTTTCACCTGCAAACCAGCGGATCAGATGCCAACCTCAATCCCTCGAGCACTGGCTTTGGCCAGGCTGGCACCGCCATCCTCTGCGAAGGAAATGCCACCTACAACCAAATAAATAACCAGTACGAATGTATCCCGCCAACCACCATCTACGCCGGCTGGCCGGAATACTACCTGTACTTTCAAATTCATAACGTCTCCCCCGGAGACATCTACACCTACTACGAAGTCTACTACAACGGAGCCAAACGACACGACCTGTCGTTCCTCACCGGCCCCTACACCGTGCCCACCACCGGAGGTGGCCAAGGACAACTCCACCACCGAGTCAGCCTAGAGCATCCACTCCCCGGAAACTACACTATCCTGGCTCGAAGCCTCCATACCGCCACCAACCAAGTCAGGGAACTCGGAGCCGTAAGCCTTACGGCCATAGAAAGCACAGATCCCTGTACGGCAGATGACTGGAGCTGCGAAGCTTACAGTTCTTGTACGTACCTCGGAACCAAAAACCGAGACTGTACCAAACTAGATGCTCTCTGCGTCGACACCATGGGACTGGCTCCAGTAACCACCAGCACCTGTACCCCGATGCGGTCGTGTACAGAGGACAATGGAGATTGGATCTGCCCCAGCTTCCCACTAGAGTGTGGAGAAGATGGTACGCACGAGAGAATCTGCGAATTGGTCAATATCCTAACTTGCACCAGAGACCCCAGAGTATCTCCAACCATGACCGCTACCTGCACGGCCTATGTGCCAAGCAGCACTGTGAGCCTGGCTACCTGCGCTCCCGGTCACCCCAGCACTACCAATCCGGCTTACCAAAATCCCGGCATGGTCGGTTGTGGACTAGGTGAACGATACGACCAATGCCAAGCAGTGGGACTCTGCGGAGACAATTCGCATATCTGCACTTGGGATGAATACGTCTACTACCGTGGAGAAAATCCCGTGCCGGCCAACGGTAGATTCTGGCTAGGTTCGTGTGTGCGCGAAGGCCCGGACAATCCGGTAACCTTGCCCACAAACCAACCCTGCGCCAGCTGCCAACGGCTAAGCCAAGCTCCCTTCGTAGTGGATCAGTACCGTGCCGATGGCACAGCTTATGATGCAGATAGAAACAGCATCGTGGCTGTAGAAATCTGGCCGGGAGCAGAACTGCGTCGACTTGGTTCTCCCACAGGTCCCTTGGTATATGGCGATGCCCAAGGTACTTACGTAGCCGAGAACGGGGCTATGTGTTGCCCGGGAACCACCCCTCTCAACTTCAACCAGCAAAGCAACTCCACCCCCATTGATGCCGGTACCTTGGACACCGGAGTTGTAGCAGACAGCGGAACTGTAGACTCGGGAGAAACTCCAGACACGGGAGAAATCCCCGACACCGGCGTTCCTCCGGATACTGGCACAGAACCAGATTCGGGAGTCGAGCCTGACTCCGGAGTAGCAGCTCCACTGGCTCCGGCTAGCTGCGCCCCCGGCCAAGCGGTAGAAGATGTCTACCCAACAAGCATGATGGTCGGATGCGGAGCTGGTACCAGACTCAACCAGTGCCAAGCGTCTACGCTCTGCGGAACTGGTTCACATATGTGTACCTGGACCGAGTTTCTGTACTACCGCGGGCCTAGCCCGGTCTTTACTACTGGTAGATACTGGACAGCTGCTTGCGTGGTCGATGGAGACGATATTTCGGATACCCCCCGAGATGGTATCTGCCACACCTGCTCTCACATATCCAACCCGCCCCATGTCTACGACCAGTGGCCCGAAGTTGGTAGCTACAATGCGCCGGATGCCAACTCTGTGACTGCTCCCGAGATCTGGGGACTAAACGGCCTGCGTCACCTAGGTAGACAAGATGCCCCCCTCGTTTACGGCTGTGCCCAAGGCACGTACGTTACCGAGAATGGCGCTCTCTGCTGCCCGGGAGAAACTCCGCAAGCTGTGCCATAAACCAAAACCAAGCCACCTTCATCATCCAGATGAAACTAGCTTGTAAAAACGTTCTTTTCTTTGTTCAAGTTGTTCTCCAAAACAGAATGACTTGAACACCTTCAAAATTTCATAACAAATATTAGGTTGTGGGGTTTTGAAGAATTGAAAATTAGATATTAGTTTTGTTAGTAATTTTTTGTAGTTTGACAAAACAAAAAGTCTCAATTACTTTTAACTATATAAAATAGAGTATTTATCTTTCAACAAAGGATATGATTGTAGCAGTAAAATTAGGCACAAATACCACTCTCGATGAAACTGGAGAAGTGAGAGCAGAAGTGTTGCATTTTCTGTTTGCCGCTATAAAAGAAGCCCAAGCAAACAACATAGGGGTTTTTTTGATTACCTCTGGAGCGGTAGCCCTAGGTCGTAGCCATACCAAAGACCAAGAATTAGATAGAAACATAGCCGGAGCCATAGGACAAATGAATCTGTCGGCAGCCTATTACAAAGCTGCGAGTGAATTTGAAATAAACTTGGGGCAAATACTACTAGCCAAACCACATATACAAGAACGCAAACATTTTTTGCGCATTCAAGAAATGATGCAAGAACTACTCGACAAAAAAATTGTTCCTATAATTAACGAAGATGATGCTTTGGTAGCCGATACAGATTGGAGTTTTGGCGACAACGATAGTTTGGCTGCAGCCACGGCTGTCTCTTTTGGCTCCAAAGAATTAATTATTTGTACTCATGTAGATGGTCTCTATACTGCGGATCCTACCAAAGATAGTTCTGCCAAGTTTATTTCCGAAATAAAAGATGTAAATAGAGAATTGTTAAAATATTGCGACACCGGAGTTTCGGCCGGAGGTAGAGGTGGAATGATATCCAAACTAAAAGCAGCCAGAACCTGTACCAATGTAGGAGTGCTAACCAGAATTATAAATGGTTTGGAAAAAGATTCATTTCAAAAAGCCTTTGACCAAGAAAAAATCGGTACAGTTTGTTTGCCAAGAGAAGAACAAAAAATAAGCAATCGTGAACGTTGGATAATTGCAGCCAAAAGTTCGGCAGCCTCAATTGAAATTGACGATGGTGCTGCCAGAGCCTTGCAAAGTGGCAAAAGTCTACTAGCCGTAGGAATAAAAAAAATATATGGAAATTTTGAGGCTGGTGAAAGTGTAGAAATAGTAGACAACAATCAAGATGGTTTGGCCTTTGGCATTGCCGATGTCTCTAGCCTAGATTTGAATCAGAAAAATTTCAAAGAACAAAAAGGAGTACAAGTAATGCATGCTGATAATATAATTGTTTTTTTGTAGGATTGAGATTAAGATTGATGATTTTTTAGAAAATATTATTATATAATTGGTTTGTTTGATCTATGGCCAATGGTTTTTCGTCAATAATTTTATTGGCTATTGGCTATTGGCTATGAACCAAGAACAATGAATTAAGAATTACAAACATAAGATAGTAAACTTATTTCTTAAAACTTATAACTTAAAACTGTTGTTATGCAAGAAGAAATACAAAATAAAATTGTAGACCAAGCCAAAGCTGCCAAAGCAGCTTCGTTTGAAATTAAAAAAATAAGTACAGAAGAAAAAAACCAAGCTTTGCAAAACATTGCCAGCAGTATAGAAAAAAATATTGATTTAATTTTGTCGGCCAACAAAAAAGATATCGACGAATGGCAAGACAAAGTTAGCACTGCTTTTCTCAAAAGATTAATCCTCAACCAAGAAAAAATTAAGGCCTTGGCCGAAAGTGTGCGAGCTGTAGCAACTTTGCCAGATCCAGTGGGAGAAGTAGTAAAAACGATCAAGCGTCCAAACGGTTTGGGAATATCCAAAACTAGAGTTCCACTAGGAGTTTTGTGTTGTATTTTTGAGTCTCGCCCAAATGTAGTAGTAGACATTGCCGCTCTATCTCTCAAATCTGGCAATGCTTGCATTTTGCGTGGAGGCAAAGAAGCAATCAACACCAACACAGCCCTGGCAGAAATTATAAAAGAAGCAATTAGAGAAAGTGGTTTGAATAATGATTGTGTGCAATTTGTAGAAATTTTGGATAGAGAAGTAGTCCCAATTTTGGCGCAGTTGAATAATTACATAGATCTAATAATTCCAAGAGGAGGCGAAGGGCTAATTGATGCTGTAACCAAAAATGCTACTGTCCCAGTGCTACATCATCGCAAGGGAATTACCCATATTTTTGTAGACGATACTGCCAAAGTAGATATGGCCGTAGACATTGTAGTCAACGCCAAGACCAGCAATCCTTCGGCTTGCAACAGTTTGGAAAAAGTCTTGATTCACGAAAATCAGGCCGAAGTTGTTTTGCCAGATTTGGTAAGAGCACTCGAAGAAAAAGGGGTAGAAGTAAGAGGCTGTGAAAAAACCAAAGCTATTGTTAATGAAGTTTTGAGTGCTACGGAAGAAGATTGGTCGACCGAGTATTTGGATTTAATAATTTCAATTAAAGTTGTAAAAAACATAGACGAAGCTTTGGCTCATATAAACAAATATAGTACAGGACTAACCGATGGCATAGTTACAGAAGACAGAGAAAGAGCTAAAAAATTTGTAACTACTGTCGAAAGTGCAGCTACTTATGTAAATGCATCCACCAGATTTACCGATGGCTCAGAATTTGGGTTGGGAGCAGAAGTCGGGATTAGCACCTCGAAGTTGCATGGTATGGGACCAATGGGACTCGAAGAATTAACTACTACCAGATACATTGTTTTTGGTAGTGGGCAGGTTAGATGATTAGGGGGTAGGTTGTAGTGAGTAGTTTGTAGTATTTAGGATTTAGATTAAGAATAAGATTGAGACTAAGATTTTATTTTTGGAGTGAGAAAATAGTTAAAGTAACAAAGTTTTAAAATTAATTTTTCGTATGTTTCAAAAAATTTCTATTATTGGTGCCGGCACGATTGGCTCAATTTTTACAAAATATGTATCAAAGACATTTCCCAATGCCAATATTTTTGTCTGCGATCGTAGCGAAGAAAAATTAATTGATTTGAAAAAAGACTATGCAAATTTGGAAACTTGTACGGATCTGGCAGAACTTCCAACAGATTTGGATTTAATTATTTTGGCAATAAAACCACAAGATTTTTCAAATGTGGCTAAGGCTATAAAGGAAAAATTAACAGATAAAACCGTTATTGTATCTGTGTTGGCGGGTACCAGTATAGAAAAAATAGCCAATGAACTGGGCACACAAAAAATAGTCAGAACCATGCCAAACACAGCCGTGCGTATAGGGCAAGGAGTTTTGGCTTGGTTAAAAACCGAAGCTGTAGAAAATGAAACTATGAATGAAGTCAGTAAGTTTTTGGAGAGCATGGGGTTTCTCTTTCCTTGTCAAAATGAAGAACAAATAGACAAAGTGACAGCTATTGCCGGTAGTGGCCCAGCTTATGTTTTTTATACTTTAGAAAATTTTATAAAATCAGCTATAGAGCTTGGTTTTGTAGAAAAAGAATCTATAAATTTGGTAAAAAATACTTTTTTTGGGGCAACCGAGCTGTTGAAACAAGATTTTTCTCCGGAAAAATTAAAACAACAAGTAATGTCTAAAGGGGGGACTACAGAGGCAGCCATAAATTCTTTGGAGGAGAGTGATTTTTCTTCTATTTGGCAAAAAGCCATAAAAGCCGCTTACCAAAGAGCCAAAGACTTGTCCTAGCCCAAAAATTTTAAATTTCTATCCCCAAAATAAGCCAAAAAACCTTATACAAATAGGTTTATTGTGATATACTAAAGACAGTAAATTTAGATTTTGGAATTCTTTGTTTGCTTTGTATAGCAAAAAGCTTGTCTTTCAAAATCTACTGTTTACCATAAACGAATATCCATGCTTTCGTTTTGGTCTACAAAATTTAAAATGGTCTCTCAGGTTTTGGATAGAATTAGACCAAAAACTCGCCGGCAAAAAACCTTGGTGAGTGTTTTTGTATTTGTATTTGTAGGTAGTTTACTTTTGGCACCAGAACCTGTATTTGCTCAGCTTACTACCATTGGGAATGGTCTTATTTATGGTTTTACCTATATCATGTTGGCCTTGGCTAGGTTTTTCATGTCTATCTCTATTTTCTTTTTGCAGTTTTTTATAGAGATAGCCAAGTACAACAATTTTATAGATGCTCCGCCCGTAGTAATTGGTTGGCTTATGGTGCGCGACGTGGCCAATATGTTTTTTGTGGTAATTCTTCTTATCATCGCTTTTGCCACTATTTTGGGGTTAGAACAATACGAATGGAAAAAAACTTTGATCAAATTGGTTTTGGCAGCTATTTTTATCAATTTTAGTAAACTGATTTTGCAACTAGTTATAGATATTGCTCATGTTTTCACCACCACTTTTTTGAACGCTATTGTAGCTACTGCCGGTGGGAACTTAATCAATATGTTCAAAATGGATCGTATATTGCAGATGAGCGCGCAGGATCTCAATTTTGTGGGGCCAGGAGCAAATTCGGGAGAAGAATTTAGATTGGATCTTTTTATTGCCGGCATTATGGCAGTTGGTTTTGCCATTATGATTGCCATTATCATTGGCTACTACATGCTCCTTATGCTTATTCGTATGCTGGTGTTGTGGATTCTAATTATACTTTCGCCAATTGCTTTTATTGCCCAGGTTTTGCCAGCTACAAAAGGCTATGCCGACGAATTTTGGAAAGAATTTTTGCACCATGTCATGGTAGCGCCGATGGCAGTTTTCTTTTTGTGGCTGGCGTTTGCTACGCTCGGTAGTGGCAATATTTCCGGCGACATAAATTTGCAATTATCTGCGGCTAGCCAGGCTGGTACCGGGGCAGCCCAAACTTTGAATTTGCCAAGTAACCCATCTGTATCTTTGTCCGAGGCCGGTACTTGGGAAAATTTTGCTAGTTTTCTAATTGCGCTTGGTTTTCTTTATGTCGGGATAGATCGTATCCAAAAACTTGGTGTACAAGGTGGTAGTTTGGCCGGTAGCGCTCTTAGCTTTGGTAAAAAAGTGGCTACTATTGCCACTGGTTATGCTGCCGGCAGATACGCTTACGAAAAACTTACCGATACGGGCAAGGGCTTGGTCAAAGGAGCAGCTTATCATGCGCCGTTTATTGGTGGAGAAAGATGGGAACAACGTTTCAAAACTCAAGTGGCTGCTTGGAAAGGAGCTTACTTTCAAGCTGGTCAGGATCTAACTGACGAAGGAGAACATTTGCGTGTAGCTGCAGAGGCCAAGCAAACGGCTCTTAATGTAGCCGAAGGTACTCAAGATGCTTCTGCCTTGTCGGACAGAAGAGTACAAATGGAAAACGAAAGAGCCGATCTATTGACCAAGCAAGAGAGAGCCAAAAAAGAAGGCGACACTGCCACAGTGGCCGAAGCTCAAAGATTTATCGACAATTTGGATAGAGATATCAAATCTGTGCAAGAAGCAGAAGGTATGGTTGGCGATATTAAAGCTGGCAGAGTAAAGAGAGAAGACGTAGCCGGAGAAATAAAAGCTTTGGAAAAAGGCATGACCAAAGAACTAAAAAGCAAATTTATTGGCCGTATTGCTCAAAGAGGAATCCAAGTCGAAAAACAAATGGCCAAGACCGAAAAAGATGCCGAGACCAGAAAGAAATTACTTTGGAAACGAACTGGTTCCGAGGCCGGTGGTTTTGGCAGATTTGGTTTGGGAGGTATTGGTACCAAAGGTATTTTGAACACCGGTATTTTGGGAGACAAATACAACAATGGAAAATTGTTCGATGCTATGGATCGTATTTATCGTGGTCAACTAGCTGGAGAAGAAGCTAGATCTGCTGCCAAAGATCGCGAGTATGAAACCAAAGGTAAACTACAAGTCTTGGGGAGATCTCGTCTCAAATTAAATGTAAAAACTCAAGAATTGAAATACGAAGTTGGCAAAGGAACTATGGCCGAGCGGGTGTTTGAACACGACAAAATTGGTGGGCAACATTATGAAAATATTATAAAAAGATTAGAAGACGAAGCCAAAAGAAGAGTGCTTAGAAAACACGATGAACAAGGGAAAGGTAATGAAGAAATCAAAAAATTGCACGACGAGGCCTTTGGATTGGGAGAAGAAATTCAAAATTTGAATGCCAATGATGAAGATAGAAATAAAGAATTAGAAGAATTGGGCTTGAACGAAAGTACTTTGGAAAAAATGGCCGAGATATCGGACGAACAAAAGAAAGCAGAGATAGAAAGTATAAAGAACTCCAAAGATAATGAATTGGAAAGAATAATGGCCAGTGATAAAACTGATGAAGAAAAAGAAAGAGAAAAAGAAAGAATAGAAAGAGAAAGAGCTGTAGAATCTCGTCCGTTTACTTTGTCTGCCGAACAAAGGGCAGCGGATTTGGTAGCTATAGAAAACAGGCGAGAAGAAATTGCCAAAGAAAAAAGAGCTAATCAAGAAAAGAGAGAGGGGCTAGAGAAACAATTGAGTGATAAAAAAATTGCTATTGCCGGTGCGCGCAAAAGAGTTTTCACTACTCCTAGTGGTATTAGCTACGATGATTTTGTAGATTTGCAATCTATAAACAAAATTGTTGGTGCCGAGGTAGAGGAGATGGACAAAAAGAATCTTAGTGAGAGATTTGGTGAGAAGTTGCATACTGGTTTGTTGACAGACGCTGCTGCTAGTGAATTGGAAAGTGGTAAGTACGAGAGCGAAGCTGTTCGAAAATCTATAAGTAAAGCTGTGGCAGATAAGAAAAAAGCTCAAGCTGAAGTAGAAAAAGAAATGGGAGAAATATATAAACTTCAAGAAGAAATTGCCAAAAAGAAAGAGCCAGATAGTGCCGAGATAAGAGACATTGATACCGAGATAAAAAATAAAGGAGAAGAAATAAAGGAGATGTTAGATGAAAGAGAAAAACATCTTAAAGTTCTTAGTGATAAAAAAGCAGAAAAAACAGCCAAAGCTCAAGCTGAATCAAAAGTAAAAGAAATTTCTGAAAGTATTAAAGGTATTTATGAAAACATAGAAACTTTGAGAGAGAATAGAGATGATTTAGTAGATACTTTTGAAATGGATGAAGCTACGGAAAATGAAGTTGCAAGGTTAGAAGGGGTGTTGGTAGAGAAAAAGAAAACAGCAGCTAATTTGAAAAAAAATAGTGCTACAGCTTCTGATAATTTGGAAACGGCCAAAGGTGATTTGGGTGAATTGGCTCAAAAATTGAGAGATGGCGATATAACAGTTGCCGAAAAAATGGTGAAGGATTTGGAGAGCCAAGGTAGAGAAGTAGAGGCAGAGAATTGGAAAAAGGTTGTTAAAAATATGAAATCAGGAGGTTCTCTAGCTTGGTCTTATGGTACTCAAAAATCCAGAGCTGTGGAGGCCGACAAAATGGAAAGATATAGACATAATTTGTTACTTAGTGAATCAGAACAAAGAGATTTATGGGATGGTAGGGGGGTAAATACTCCAAAATCTACTCTGTCGGAATTGATCGAAGAGCAAGAAAAAAATTATCGCGAAATGTCTTATAATGATTTTGTATCTTCGGTTGGGGGCATGTTTGCTTCTTACATGAAAAAAGTAGAAAACGATGAGGTTATAACAGATGGAGACAGAGCCGCTCTGGCAGGACTATTCAAACGTGGTTTTGATAGTGCTTGGGTGGATGACGCGATTATTGGTATCTGGGAAAACAAAGAATCTAGGGAGATGGTGGCCAGAAAATTGGGTTGGACCAATATGGATTTTAGTTTGGACAAAATTAGAGACGTAGAAATGTTGTTTGCTCATGCAGGAGACGCAAATTTTGTTAGCGAAAATGCGGTTATGTCTGAATTTCTTGATGAAGTTAATAATAGTAAAGGCGGTAGATTGGAAAAAGAATATAAGATGAATACTTCTACACTTATAAAAGCTATAGAAACAGATAATTGGATAGATAGTGAAGGTAATGAAATGACAAAAGAAAAAGTGACTGCTTTCAAAAAAGAATTGGAAGCAGGGGTAATGAAACATATGGCCAAACAAAAAAGGAATTTTACCGATGATCAACAAAAACTAATGGGTGATTTGTTAGGAAGAACTGGAATTACAGCAGACAGGAAAAAGTTTATTGATAAATATATGAAAAAAACCAGAGACAATCAATCTGCTTTGCAATTTTTTGGTAACTTGCGTGATCAGGCTATTACCGGTGGACATGGTGAAAACGCTGGTTGGGCTCTGTCTCACGATGTAGATGGCGAACAATTATACCTAGGTTCTGGGGTAAGAATGGCCAGAAATCACGTAATGGGAGATTTGAACAAAACAGATGTTAGACTTCGTGCCAAGAGTCACCCTCATATTTTGGCGGACATGCGTGAAGAGTTTGGTCAAATAGCTACCAGAATTAGAGAAGATGATTATGCTTTGGTTAGAAATGGTATTATTGATATGCGTTCGCACACTGGTACTACCAGTCGTGTACTCAAGATCTTAATGGGATTATCTGCTAGCGATGAGTCTCATAAGATGATGGTGAATGGTAGGTTTTTGGTAGGTAAATCAGACAATGCTATTGAAAGTTGGGGGAGAGCTCATAGAATTGAGTTTGAAGATGCAGAAGCAAAAGCACGAGAAATAAATGCTGGTAAAAGTGCAGAAGAAATTGAAAAAGCGGTTTTAAAAGCTAAGCAAGCTTTGGCCGCTAAATATACTGTAGAAAATATTTATTTTCCGCAAATGAAAATAAACCAAAAAGATTTTATCTTGACGGCTGCAGCCAATTCCGAACTTAGTCAGCCAAACGCTTTGAGTAGTGGTGAAATGAATTTGACCATTCCTTATATAAAAAGTGATGGAAGTGTGGCCGAAAAAACAATAAACAGTTTTGATGAACTGACGGATTTTATGAAGAGCGGGTTACTTGGTCAAGATGTTGCAAGAGAAGCCAAAGAATTAGGTAAATATGTAAAATCAGAAACTAAAAAATCTGAAGCAGATGAACTAGTGGCAAAAGAAATTTACTAAAAGTAGATTAATTCTATGATGTCATTATCTTACATAATTGGTACTTTGTACCCAAGACGATCACAAGAAGAATTAGATCGTATGTTTGATGATGCCATGAAACTGCTAAAAGAATACGATGCCAGACAATGGAATCAAGTAACTAGACAAGAATTGGAAGACAAAGAAGTTCAACTCGCTTTGGTAAAAACTTTGTACCAAACCCAATTCAATCCAGACGGAGTAACAGAAGAAATAATGAGATCAATAGAATCTTGGTCCGATGGATTAATAATGTTTGAAGATATAAATCCAGAAGATCAAGAATTTTGGCAAAGATTGTACGGATTTTTTGGTTGGTTGCATTTTGCAGATTTGCAAACAGAAAGACAATGCTTTTTATTAAGATCCAGATTTTTGCTATTGGCCGCTGCTTGGGAAATCCCAATGTATATAAGTGTGCAAGAATATTTTAGAAAAACTACTTATGTAGATGGTATGAGAGACGCGGCAGCTCTTTTTGCCAGTATGCTAGAGAGAAACGAAACTTATCTTTTTGAAGGAGAAAAAAGAGGTCACAAAGTATCGGATTGGGTACAAATGTTTCGAGAATCCGCCACTGCTGTGCCAGGCAATTTGGTAGATACATTTTTTGAAGACAACGTAGCTGTGGGTAGAATGCCGATAGAAGCAAAAGAAACTCTAAACAAACTTCTTACTTTGTATGCTGCTCTTGGGACAGGCGTGATTTGGAAAGAAATTACCGAAGAAGTCCCTGCCGGATTTGAGAAAAAAGAAAAAACAGAAACAGACATGACTGCCGAAGACTACTACTTACAACTTTTAGAAGAAGGTGGCAGCGAAGAAATAGGTAGATGGTTAGAAGATTATTCCCAAATAGCAGAATGGATTGCAGGCAGTGGCAAAGGAGATGATTTTGTGAATCAATTGCTGTATATACTTAGTACCCATGTAGATCTAGAAAACGATGATCAGATAGAGAACCTAATGCATTTTGTAAGTGAACTAGCTCAGAAAGGTTGGGAATTGGGAATAGATATGATTTATTTTGATGAATCAACCGGAGAATTTAATTGGAATGAAAAAATGGTAGAAGCTCTAAAAGAAGAAGTAGAATACATAAAACAAACTAGAGCCAGCCGGCCACAAGTAGGTAGAGTAGGGGAAGAAGAACCAGAAAACTTGGCCGAGGGTATAAAAGATTTAACCACATAAAATATGGCAGAAGAAAATATACAAAAACAGCCTAAACAAACCAACTCTACCGGTGGACCAATGGTAACCGTAAAAAAGTCCGACGGAACTTCTGTGCGTATGAGTGTGGCCGAATTGCGCGCCCAAAGAGGTAAAAAAACTTCTGCAGTTAGTGCCAATCCAATTTTGGCAGAAGTGGAAAATAAACCCGCCGTCGCAGCGAAGTCCGCTGTGGCTCGTCCTGCGGCAAAGTCGGAAGACAAAGTTCCAACCAAAGTTGGAAGTAGCTCTGGTATGGTGAAACCTGTTGCCGTAAAGTCCTCAAACAAAACCTCAACCACGACTAAGAAAGGCTCTGGCGTGGCAAATCCCGCCGTCGCACAGGGCTCTGGCGTGGCAAAGAGTAAAGTAAAGACGGATAAAAATATTAGATCACAAAGTTTGCTAGACGGTATAGCCAAAATGGTAGAGCAAAAGAAAAAAGAAAGAACTACTCAATTTGTAAAAACTAGCACCAACAATCCCAAAGTTAAACCACAAGTAGATCAAACCTCTGCCGATGAACTGGTAAAGCATGCTATGAAAAAGTGGGAAGATGGAGATCACAAATCCCTCTTGGACGAAGAGTTTCACGAAGAAGATATAAATAAAGAAATAGAAAATAGAAAAAATAATTTGGAAAAAGTGAGACCAGTTGCAAACAAAGCTTCTGTGACTAATTCACTTGTGCCAAAAGCTAGTCCGATTAAAATATCTGAAACAGACAAAATAAGTCAGATCAAAGATCCAAACCACAAATCATCTCCGCTTTTGGCAAGTAAGAAAAAACCGGTAATGCAAGATGTAAAACCAGTTCAAAAGGTTAATAATTTTAAAAAAACCAGTACTGGCCCGGTAGACGAATTGGGACAAATAACTATAACAGATTTTCGTAGACTGGCTCCTAGCACCTCGGCAGCTACTTCTACTTTGCAACAAAAGTTTGAAAATCTAAAAGAAGATTCTTATCTCAATTATATGGAAGGTGTAGAAGCTTGGAGAAAGAGTCCGTTATATACACAATATCTAAAAATTCTTCAGGATAGTTTGGTACAAAAAAAACCGATTGCCGAAATAATTGCCACTAGCAAAGATCCAGAAAAAATAAACAGCGAAGAGTTGATGTCTATAATAAATGTAAATAAAGAATTAGTTTAAATGAATATATTTGTCTAGTGTGATAAAATAATATTTATGATTTTAGACTTTAGACTTTAAATTTTTTAAAATGCAACAATTTGTAGTGCCACAATTTATAGATGTAGAAACCAAAATATTTGGACCGATTACAGTTCGCCAATTTTTGATTTTGTTGGCCGGTGGTCTAACTTGCTTTTTGGCTTTTCGCTACGGAGATTTGGCACTCTTTGCTACCGTTTTGGCAGTAGTTGGTGGACTTAGTTTGACTTTTGCTTTTGTAAAAGTTAAAGGGCAAGACTTTCATTACTTTTTGTTAAACGTATTTCAAACAGCCAAAAAACCAAGTTTACGAATTTGGCGCAAAGATTATTCCAACAAAGATTTGGACTACCTAAGAAAAAAAGCTCCAGAGATAAAAGAAATAGAACAAATCCCAGTAAAAAGAGCCAAAAGAAAAAGAATTCAAGATTTATCTTTGATTGTAAATACCGGGGGGTATTACCAAGGAGAAGAATAATTATGAAAGATAAAAAAGTAAAAAAAACCAAAAGCAAAAAACCGGCTACCCAAACCCACTTGCCGATAGCAGAAGTAAAAGAAAATACAGTGGTGCTAAAAGATGGGACGCTTCGCGCAGTTTTGATGGTTTCCAGTATTAACTTTGCTCTAAAATCCGAAGATGAACAAAATGCTTTGATTTCTTCTTATGTTGGATTTTTGAATTCACTAGATTTTCCAATTCAGATAGTAGTGCAATCAAGAAGATTGCAAATGCAACCGTATCTGGACAAATTGGCCGAGACAGAAAAAACTATGCAAAATGAATTATTGCGTATCCAAATTGCCGACTACCGTGCTTTTGTTCAAGAATTGGTAGATATTGGACAAATTATGACTAAGAAATTTTATGTAGTTGTTCCATACGATCCTATTAGCAACAAGAAAAAATCTTTTTTTGCCAGGTTTCAAGAAATTCTAAAACCCGCTTTAACAGTTCGGCTAAAAACAGAAAGATTTATGCAAAGAAAAGAAGATCTAGAAGCTAGAATAAGGCAGGTAGATAGTGGTTTGCAGGGGATTGGATTGAACGTAGTTAGAATGGATACCCAAAGTTTGATAGAATTATATTATTCAACTTATAATCCCGACATTGCTTTTGCCGAACAACTGGGAGACATAAGAGATCTTCAAATTGAGACAACCTAATGTCGAATTTAAAATTTCAAATTTAATATTTTATGGCCTTTAAGCCAATTACAACTAGCAAAAGAGGTGTTGATCCAAAAGATGCCAAACAGAAAAAGCAAAAAGAAATAGACAAAAGTCTAATAACTTTGGAAGAAGAGCGAACTTTTCGAGAGGGAACTGTAACTGTCCGAGATTTAATTGCTCCTTCGGCGCTAAAAGTTGAATCTAGCTTTTTGCAGTTGGGGAATGTTTTTTTACGCACTATTTTTGTGGTTAGCTACCCTCGTTATATATCTGTAGGTTGGAGTGCTCCTATACTAAACATGAACAACACCATGGATATATCCATGTTTTTCTACCCTGTAAAATCCGGCATAATCTTGAAACAGCTAAAGAAAAAAGTAGGTGAACTAGAAGCTCAGATAAGTGCCGATGCCGAAAAAGGAGCTCCGCGCGATCCAATTCGTGAAACAGCTTTGCGAGACATAGAGCAATTGAGAGATTCTTTGACACAAGGAACAGAACATTTTTTTCAGTATGCTTTTTATGTCACAATTTATTCAAAAGACAAAAAAGAATTAGACAAAACTACAGAAGACATAGAAAATATTTTTGGTGCCAAGCTTATAAATACCAAAGATGTTTTGTTTCAGGCTGAACAAGGTTTTACTTCTACTTTGCCACTAGGTATAGATGAACTGCAAGTTTCTTTCAACATGAATTCTAGTCCAATTGCTTCTTCTTTTCCTTTTATTTCGAGTGAACTTACTAGCGATAGTGGAATTTTATACGGTATAAACAGGCACAACAATAGTCTGATTCTTTTCGATAGATTTAGTTTGCAAAATGCCAACATGGTAGTATTTGCTACTTCTGGTGCTGGTAAATCTTATGCTGTTAAACTAGAAATTTTGAGAAGCTTGATGCTAGGCACCGAAGTAATTGTAATCGATCCAGAAATGGAATACAGACACCTCTCGGATGCAGTTGGTGGAACTTATGTAAATATTTCTTTGTCTTCTCCAAGTAAGGTAAATCCTTTTGACTTGCCACGACCGGTAGGGCAAGAAGTATCTACCGAAGATATTATTCGTAGCGCGGTTATCACCCTAAAAGGTCTTATCCGTATTATGTTTGGCAGATTAACTGCCGAAGAAGATTCTATAATGGATAGAGCCTTACTCGAAACTTTTGCCAAAAAAGATATTACTCCTTCTACAGATCTCTCTACTGCCGAACCCCCGATTATGCAAGATTTGTTAGATGTTTTAGAAGGTATGCAAGGAGCAGGAGATTTGGTTTTGAAGTTACAAAAATATACCACTGGTACTTTTGCCGGACTATTCAATTCACCAACTACCGTAACCATGAATAACAAATTGGTAGTTTTTAGTGTAAGAGATTTGGAAGACGAGCTCCGGCCTATGGCTATCTATACTTTGGTAAATTATATTTGGAATGTAGTTCGATCCGAACATAAAAAAAGAATTTTGGTTATAGACGAGGCTTGGTGGCTACTACAACACGAAGACAGTGCCAAATTTATCTACGCTTTGGTAAAAAGATCTCGTAAGTATTATTTGGGAGTAACTACCATTACCCAAGATGTAAATGATTTTTTGCGATCACCTTATGGTCAAGCTATTGTAACTAACTCTGCCTTGCAGTTGTTACTGCGTCAGTCGGCCGCTTCTATAGATCTGATTCAAAAAACTTTTTTGTTGACCCAAGGAGAAAAATATCTACTACTCGAGAGTGCTGTTGGAGAAGGAATATTTTTTGCTGGCCTAAAACATGCTGCTATAAAAGTAGTAGCTTCGTATACCGAAGATCAATTAATCACCACCGATCCAAAACAATTACTTGAAATAGAAAAAGCTAAAAAAGAATTTGAACAGCAAGTAGGATAAGAAAGTAGTTCATGGCCAATAGCCAATGGTTCATATAATTCAAGTAGACCGATTGGCTATGAACCACTAACTATGAACTATTTAATGTTTTAATGAATATGATGGATTTAAGAAAAAAAATTTTTATGTGGGCGGGGATAGCCTTGGCCGTTATTTTGATTTTTGTTTGGGTAGTATTTATTAGAGAACCAAAGTTTGATACAGAAACTGATTTGGAGGGCAATGGAATTATTGGAACGCAGACAGGTTCAAGAGCATCTCAAAACGGAACTCTTGCCCCGGGACAAGGACAATTCAATCTTATTACTCCGGATTTACCTCCGGAAGAGATTTATGTAAAACAGTTATCAAAAATATTTGTAGAAAGATTTGGTAGTTATTCCAACCAAAATGATAACAAACATATAGAAGATGCCTTGGCTCTCTCTACAGAGACTATGGCTAGATGGCTACAAACTCAAACTATAGAAGAAGGACAAGAATATTTGGGTGTAACTACCAATGTAATATCTACGAGTGTTACCGAAATTACAGAAAATGACGCCGAAGTATCTGTAGGAGCTCAGGTAAGAACATCTGCTGCCCTCGGTGTGGAAACTAGTTACCGTACCGGTAGGGTAGAATTGGTGAGAGTCGGAAATGATTGGAAAATAGATGGCTTGTATTGGGATAATTAAGAAATATGAATTTAGGAGGGGTTTTCAAAAATTTAAAGGATTATATTTTTCCAATAAATTGCCTGGGTTGTAACAAAGAAGGAGTTTGGCTTTGTGATAGTTGTTTTTCAAAACTAAAAATAATAGATTTAGCAGCTTGCCCAATTTGTCACAAAGAAAATATAGATGGAACTTGTTGTGATAATTGTCAAGAAAAATCTTTTTTGCAATCCGAAAGAGCTGTATTTGTTTATAGAGAAGGTGATACTGTATCCAAGATAATACATGCTTTGAAATATAATTATATAGAAGATCTACTCTCTCCCATAGAGAGTATTTTGGATTTGTATTTTGCCAATAATAATTTTGGTTTTGAAATAGATTTTGTAGTACCTATTCCTTTGCACAAAAAGAGATTGGCCGAAAGAGGTTTTAACCAAGCAGAATTTTTGGCCAAAATTGTGGGCAATAATTTGGGGAGACCGGTTTTGGGAGCATTAAAAAGACAAAAAGAAACCCAAATTCAGGCCAAATTGGACAAAGAAAATAGGGCAAAAAATGTAAAAGAAGCTTTTGCCATAGAGGAGGGAGTAAACCTAGAGGGCAAAAGAATCTTATTGGTAGACGACGTATATACTACTGGCAGTACTATGCAAGAAGCTGCCAGAGTCTTAACTCTAGGAGGGGTAGAGGTTGTACACGGTTTTACTTTGGCAAGAGGTTGACGAAAGCCTGGTTTTCCTATAGAATGACAGAGCTTTGAAATCATACCTGATACTTAACATCTGATATTTGACACCTGACATTTAACTTTTGTTTATATTGTCAAAGGTCAATAGTTAAGTGTCAATTGTAATAATAGAGAGGCAAGCTGGGTGGTTCCCGATAGCGCTTTGCGTCAATCGGGATAGACTTCAGGGGATCCTTTTTCTATATTGCTTCTGAATAGTTTATGCTATAAACAATGTTTGTATCATGAACCATGGAGAGGTGCCTGAGTGGTCGAAAGGGGCACACTGCTAATGTGTTGACCGGGAAACCGGTCCGCGGGTTCGAATCCCGCCCTCTCCGCCTGTGGTACGCTGAACCTTTAAAAGGTGAAGGCAAGCTGCATTTTTTAATAATCGATCTATCAGCGGAGGGATGGCTGAGCGGTTTAAGGCGGCGGTCTTGAAAACCGTTGTGGGTTAACGCCCACCCAGGGTTCGAATCCCTGTCCCTCCGCTGATATATTGAGTTATCTTAAAAAGAGTCTAAAAGACTATAAATTACTAAATACCCTAAAATATTGATTTTAGTGTTGTATTTATTAATTTAAGGTTAGATAGACTCTTTTTTCTTTTGCTTACATATATTTTTTGCTATACTTAGGTCAAGAAAGCAATAAAGCAAAAAAACATAAAAGCATTGCTAACTTTTGGTATATGTTCCAAGAAAAGAATTCAGACCCGGATGTTTTTGAGTTAATATTAGACTCTATGAAAGAAGGCGACTCTAGCCCTTCGGTTTTGTCATCACAAAATTCAAATTGGAACGAACCTGTAGAAGAAGGTCAATTGTCTGTAGATGTTGCCGAAGACAAAGAAAACGTAATTGTTGTCTCTACCATGGCCGGAGCTGATTCGGAAAAAATAGAAGTGTATGTACACAACGATCTTTTGACTATAAGAGGTACAAGAAAAAGACCTCTGGAATTGAATGAAAAAACAGAATGTTTTCACGAAGAATGTTTTTGGGGACCTTTTTCTAGAACAGTAGTTTTGCCGGTAGATGTAAAAGGAGATTTGGCCAGAGCCGATTATAAAAATGGTATTTTGATTATAAAAATTCCCAAAAAACAAAGTAACGCCAGAATACCGGTTACAGTGGTAGAAGATTAAGTATGGATGAAAATTTTATAAAAGAAAGAGTAAAAAAGTCCAATAGAGATTGGAAGTTTTTTGGATTTTTTGCCATTTTTACGGCAGTATTATTTTTGTTGGTATTTGGTGGTTCTTTTTTCTATGCTTCTAGTTACAAGGAAAAAGTTAATCCGGGCATATATATTGGAAGTTTGTCGATTGGGGGAATGGAAAAAGAAGAGTTGACCAGATTTTTGCAAGACATGAGTGAAAAATTGACTAACGAAGGTTTGCAATTTAATTTTGCTTATAATGGAAAAAAACAAGATATCCTCATATATCCGGTGGTAGCTACAGAAGGTACTGTTGTAGAATTTGCTAGTTTGGACATAGAAAAAGAAGTTGATAGATTAATCACACTAGGCAAAAGTAAAAATCCAATAATCACAGGATTTAATATCTTTTCAGGTGTTTTTTTACAAGACAAAGACTTGGTATTGCAAAACGTATATATAAATGAAGAAGCCTTGAAACAAGAATTGGCAGACAAATTTGGAGAGTACGAAACTCCGGCAGTGGATGCTGGGGTGGATATTATTAGCACAGATCCTTTGGAATACAATCTAGTTAGTTCTACCCCTGGATTGGAATTTGCTTACGAAGAAGCTTTGTCGGAGATAAGAAATAGTTGGTCTATCTTGCAACCAGCTGTAGTGGAGATAGAACAAAAAACAACCAATCCAAAAGTAGATTCAAAAAATTTGGATCAAGTTTTGAAAAGCTTACCAAAGATTTTTGCTTTGGGTTCTATAAATTTGTCTTACAAAGATCCTCAGACCGGTTTTTCTGAAAGTTGGGTTTTGAAAAAAAATATTTTCAAAGATTGGTTGGAAGTCCAAGAGAAAACAGAAGGCGAATATGCTTTTGGTTTTGACCACGATGATTTGGAGATTTATCTTAATTCTGTAGTAGGAAATAAAATAGATAGAGAAGCCCGAGATGCCAAGTTTGAAATAGAACAAAATAAAGAGGTCAAAGAATTTCAAGGATCAAGACCAGGTATAAAATTAAATATAGAAGAAACTTCCAAATTAATAAATGAGGTAATCTACCAAAGAGCTAGTCACAACGAAGGTGTGGGCAAAAATATTACTGTTGTAGTAGATTTGGTAGAACCTAGTGTCAGCACTGGCGAGGCCAATGATTTGGGAATTACCGAAATTTTGGGAATCGGGGTATCGGATTTTTCTGGTAGTCCATCGAATAGAATAAAAAATATTAGAAACGCAGTTAACAAATTGAATGGAATTTTGGTAAAGCCGGGAGAAGAATTTTCTACCATAGAACATACTCAGCCATATACTCTAGAAGGGGGTTATTTGCCAGAATTGGTAATAAAAGGAGATGAAATAAAACCAGAGATTGGTGGAGGGCTGTGCCAAATTGGAACTACTCTGTTTCGTATGGCTATGAATAGTGGCTTGCCAATTACCCAGCGCAGGAATCATTCTTTGGTAGTGGGTTATTACAATGATTTGCAAAATGGTTTGCCAGGAACTGATGCTACTATTTACGAACCGGCTCCGGATTTTAAGTTTAAAAATGATACAGATAATTATATTTTGATCCAAACAGAAATGGATTTGGCAAATAGTCGACTCAATTTTATTTTGTGGGGGACTAGTGATGGTAGAGAAGGTTATTATGAAAAACCAATTGTAAAACGTTGGATTCCGCATGGAGAGACCAAGATTATAGAGACCACCAAACTAGCTCCTGGAGAAAGAGAGTGCCAACACGCCTATACTGGAGCCGAAGCCGCTTTTACCTATGTACGAGAATTACCAGATGGCACCAAAGAAGAGCAAGTTTTTGAAAGTTACTACCGGCCACTGCCAGAAATTTGTTTGGTAGGGGTAGCAGAGCTCAACAAATGCCAAGAATTACCAGATGGCAGTACTAGTTGTGCTCCAGAAGAGCAAAATATCTTCAATCCCGATGGGAGTATTGCTATTCCAGAAGCAGAAGAAAATACCTAAAATTAGCCAAAAAATAAACCTTTCCACAATAGACCCTTGACACAGGGTCTTTTTTGTGGTATTCTGTGGGGTCGGCTCAGCAAGCGAGTTGCTAAAACAAGCTTGCCTGACTCGGCAAACCATGATCGATTGACAGACTAGCCCACCTGGGCAAGAGACAACTGTTTTTCAATGTGTGGATAAAGAAGGGAGTTAGGGAATGCGTAAGCGTTACCCGAGTGGAGACACCTAGGTGCTTTCACTTGAACAGGGGAGTGAGTGGCTTGAGACTGGGGCCGAATACCCATCTCTTAATGCAGGACCGGCGCTTTTGGCGCTGTCAAGTCTGGGCTCTACGATAATAGCCCACGACAACTGCAAGCCACTCACTCCCCTTCCGAACTGAATTTCTTAGTTATAAGAGATTCTGACGGATAAAGGCATAGAAGAAAGTTTATTCTCAAGAAGAATTTAACACTTGAAGAAATAAATTTCCTTCTGTGCCCACGACAAGCATGGGGGTGTGTTATAGGGTAGTACAGGCTTAGGCTCGTCTTCTCCTACGACACACCTTCTTGGGTGCAGTATTTTGGGGGCAACCCCTCAAATAAAAATTAAAGCCCGGCCTTTTGGCCGGGTCTTTATTTTTTAAATTCAAATAACAAAGAAACAAGATACAAATTATTTTTTCTTCTTATTCTTTAATATAGTAGATAATATTTTGGTTAATTCTACACTTTCTTGTCTCAAGGGCAAAATTCTTTCTTTCATTGAAATATTATTTTCTATAATTAGATCAATCCAATAAGTAGTCTCTTTGGCTTCTTTTCTAGATATACCAATCCTATGTAAAAAGTCCTTATCTCCCAGTGCGTCATTTGCTTCTCTATAATTTGCACCTACAGAAGTAGCCGACCTAACACATTGATTTTTTAGTATTCTGTTAGTGTCATTGCTAAGCAATGCGTTTGTCATTGAAATAATCCTTTTGGAGAACTCCAAAGTTCTTTCTTCTAAATCAAATTTTCTTCCCTCCATATATTTTTGTTTCTTGTCTCTTGTATCTTTTAATTTATTTAATACATTTAAGATTTCGGATTTCCATCTTCCATCTTGTTATATTTATTCTATAACTTTATCTACCAAACCATACTCCATAGCTTCTCTGGAACTCATAAAGTAATCACGATCACCATCTTTTTCGATCTTTTTTACGTCTTGGCCAGTGTGTTTGGCAAGTATAGCGTTAAGTTCATTTTTCATTTTCAAAATTCTTTCAGCATGGATTTTGATATCACTAGCTTGACCTTGGGTACCACCAAGAACTTGATGGATCATAACTTCGGAATTTGGTAGGCAGAATCTTTTGCCTTTTTCTCCAGCAGCTAGAAGTACAGAACCCATACTAGCAGCCATCCCTACGCAGATAGTAGATACATTTGGTTTCACATATTGCATGGTGTCGTAGATAGCCATGCCAGATGTTACAGAACCTCCAGGAGAATTGATATATAGTTTAATATCTTTGTCTGGATCTTGATTTTCTAAAAAAAGTAATTGGGCAATAATAGTATTGGCCACGGCATCGTCTATAGCGCTACCAAGAAAAATAATTCTGTCTTTTAGCAGGCGAGAATAAATATCATAAGCTCTTTCGCCATGACTAGTTTTTTCGATTACGGTTGGAATTAGGTATTGTGAGGTTGGGTTTTGAGCAGTCATACTATTTTAGGTGTTAGTGAGTAGGGAGTAGTTTGTAGTAAGTTTGAAGTGGATTAGTTGTAGTAATCAGTAAGCTGTAAACAGTAAATAGTAAAAAATTAGTTTGAAGAATCAAATATTAGAGTTTATTTTTTGTTTTAATGCCCCCCTTCGGGTGATCAGCCGAAGGCTGGTTTTCATGATTTTATGTTTTTATGGTTCTTGAACCAAGAACTATTGAAGTCTAGCAAAACGTAGTTGCGTAGTCAAAATCATTTTTAGGCTTCTGTTTGTTCGGATAATTCGATAACAGAAAAAACTTGTTCCAAGGCGTGTTCAATACTGCCAAGGATGGTAAAACCGGCAGCTTTTTTGTGGCCCCCTCCGCCTAGAGCTTTGGCCCATATAGAGACATCGGTATCGTCTCTTGTAGTACGAAAACTACCCTTTACTTCTTTGTCAGAAATTTCTTTTAGAATTAGAGCGGCTCGACCATCTTTTAGAGAATTCATAAAGTTGGCAATTCCTTCGGCTTCGTCGTCTGTTACATTATATTTTTTCAAATCTTTTTGGGTAAGATAAGTATGGGCAATATCGTGCTTTTCGTGTTTTTCTAGTCTAGAGAGAACCGCCCCCCAAAGTTTAAGAGCATTGATTGATTTGTCTTTGAAAACCCAACCACGAATCAATTCGGCATTGCCACCTTTGTTAATAAGGTCACTGGCAATCGACATAGATTTGATAGTGGTAGCGCCGTTGGTAAAATTATCAGTATCAGTCATAAGTCCGGTCAAAAGGCAGGTGGAAGTTTCGGCATTTATTTTGATATTATTGTAGCGAAAAAAATCGTATAAAACTTCGGTAGTAGAACTAGCAGTCTTTTGTACCATATTCAAATCGCCAAACATTACATTGGTATTGTGGTGATCAAAATTTACTATTTTTGGTTTTTTGTCTAATTTTTCAATAAGTTCTTTTATCCCGGCATAGTTGAGATCTCCAGTATCAAAAACTACTAGCAAATCTGGTTGGTAGTCTGTCCAGATATTTGGGTCGTAAGTAAGGTAGTCTGTGTGAGGTAAAAAATTAAGTTTTGGTGAAGCCTTGGTCTTGCAATAAACCACATGACTTTTGCCGAGGCTCCTTAGATATTGCATAAAGGCAGATACCGAACCCAAAGCATCCCCGTCTGGATTGGGGTGAGGAATTAGCATGATTTTGTTGGCTTGGTTTATCGTGTGATAAATTTGCCTAGCGATTCGGTGCATTGTATTTTTGGTAAATTGTAAATAGTAAACTGTAAATGGAGTTTTTTATTAAATTTAGAATCCGCATCTAAACTCTATTTACTATTTTTAGTTTACTGTTTACTGGTTAAGTTTGATCAAGCTAATGAGTATAACGGACTTGTTCATAACTGTCAAGTCTAGTATAATTTAGCCAAGATAAATTATCTATATACCTAAAAATAGAGTTTTTTCAAGAATTTTAGGCCTTTTTGGCCTCTCTGGCTGTTCAAGCTTCTTTTATTTATGTACCTAAAGAGTCTAGAAATACAAGGATTCAAGTCTTTTGCCGAAAAGACTGTTTTGGCATTTATGCCTGGTACCAAGGCCTCCCAAAGCATTACGGCTATAGTAGGGCCAAACGGTAGTGGCAAATCCAATGTGGCCGATGCTATTCGCTGGGTGCTGGGTGAGCAAAGCATGAAAATGCTGCGTGGTAAGAAGAGCGAAGACATTATATTTGGTGGTTCGGCTGCCAAAGGAAAAATGGGATTTGCCAGTGTAAAAATGATTATAGATAATAGTGATGCTACATTGCCAATAGACCAAGAAGAATTGGTTATAGAAAGAAAGGTTTATCGTGAGGGAGATGGTGAATATATTATCAATGGCCACCAGGTTAGATTGTTGGATTTGCAGTTACTTTTGGCCAAGGCCCAGTTTGGCCAAGGATCTTATAGTGTGGTAGGGCAGGGGATGATAGACAAAATGCTACTTCAAAGTCCGGCCGAGAGAAAAGATTTTTTTGATGAAGCTTTTGGTATAAAAGAATTCCAGATCAAACGTCATCAAGCAATTCTCAAACTTTCTCGAACCAAAGAAAATATTACCCAAGCCGAAGCCCTTTTGAACGAAGTTTCTCCTCGCCTAAAGAGTTTGTCTCGACAAGTAAAAAAGCTGGAAGAAAGACACGAAGTAGAAAACACTTTGCGCGAATCTCAAGAGTCTTACTACGCTACTTTGTGGAGTCACAATCAAACTCAGCTAGACGAAATTCAAAACAACCTAAAAACAATCGAAAGTGATTATACAGATTCGCAAGGTAAGTTAGAAAAAATTCAATTAGAATTATCTGATCTGGCCAAAGAATCTTCTCGGCAAGAAATTTACAATGAACTTCAAAGTTCTTTTCAAGAATTAACTCAAGAAAAAAATGCTTTGGAAAGAGATCATGCTGCTCTTACCGGCAAGATGCAAGTAGAGTACAGCAAAGCCGGCAAGCACAATATTAGTTGGCTAGAAAACAAAATAACTTCTCTTAAAACCGAACAACAAAAAATAGAAAAAGAATTAAAGCAAGTAAATGATCACTTGCAAAATTTGCATACAGAAATTGCTGGTAAAAAAAGCGAAGTAGAAGAGCTTGGTATAAACAAAACAGAATTGAAATCCAAATTATCTAGTTTGGAGTCCTCGCTCGCTACTGCCAAAAGTGAGCAAAACTTTTTTCAGCTTACCGGCCTCCGGGCAGTACAAGCTATACTAGAAGAGCAAAATAGATTTGGCAGAGTTTTTGGAGCAGTAGCTCAACTAGCCGAAGTGGCCGAGAAGTATCAATTGGCTATGGACGTAGCGGCAGGAGCACATCTGTCTTCTGTAGTAGTAGCCGACGACGAAGTGGCCAAACAAGGAATTAGATATCTTCGTGATAATCAATTGGGAGTTGCCACATTTTTGCCAATTAGCAAAATTAAACCTAGATTTGTACCACACGATATAGACAGATACTTGGCTCATCCGGGGGTGCATGGTTTGGCTACAGACTTGGCCAGTTTTGACAAAAGATTTGAAAATATTTTTTCTTATGTTTTTGGCAACACTATTATTGTAGAGAGTATAGATGTGGCTAGAGAAATCGGGATTGGCAGAATCCGCATGGTAACCCTAGACGGGGACATATTAGAAACTAGTGGTAGTATGAAAGGTGGTTTCCGTAGAAAAAGAACTACCGGACTTAGTTTTTCACAAGCTCATGCGCCACATATGATGCAGGGAGAGTTAATGGATCACACCGAAAAAATAGAAGAAACAAAAAGAGAATTGGACAGAACCGAAATTGATTATGAAAGAATGCAAGATTTGCTTCGTGATTTGCAAACCAACACCGAAGTAGAATTAAAAAAACAACAATACATTAGTGATCAAAAAAAAGAAATTGATTCGGAAATTGCTTCTTTGGAACAAGAAATGAATCTTTCTACCATGAGCGAGAGCGACTACTCGGCAGCTATGAAAGATATCTCTGTGCAAAAAGATGATTTGGGCAAAAAAATAAACGAGTTAGAGAACAAAATTTTGGGAATTAAAAATAAAATTTCCGAGTTTAATGAAGAAGAAGAAAAGAAAAAAGAAAGAATTTTTGCTTTGCAAGATGCTATGCAAGCCGAGCAAAACAAACTTAACGACATAAGTAACAAACGAAACGATGGTAGAGTATCTCTGGCCAAAATAGAAACCAAGCAAGAAGACTTGTTAAACGAAGTTTATCAAGAATTACATTTTTCAATTGAATCGATTGTAAAAAGACAACCGCCATTAGTTGAATTAGAAAAACTAGAAGAATTGCAAACCCAAATTCAAAAATTAAAATACAAACTTTCTCTTATTGGTGGGATTGACGAAGAAGTCGTAGCCGAGTACAAAGAAACAGCCGAACGTCACGAAGGCCTAACCAGCCAGCTAGACGACCTAGAAAAAGCTATGAAAGATTTGGAAAAGTTGGTAGTAGAGCTAGATGAGATAATGAAAAAACGCCGCGCCAAAGGTTTTAAAGAAATCAAAAAAGAATTTCAGAGATACTTTAGTCTGTTGTTTGAAGGAGGTAAAGCAGATTTAGTTGAAGTATATGGGGTGGAAGCACCCGCCTCCGCTGAAAGCTCTGGCGTGGTAAAAGAAGAGAGTGAAGAAGATGAAGAACTGGAAGATGAGCCAAAGAAAAAAAGAAGAAAGAAGATTCTGACTGGGATCGAGGTTAATGCTTGTCCGCCAGGCAAAAAAATCAAAAATTTGGCAGCTCTCTCTGGTGGAGAGCGCACGATGACTTCGATTGCTCTTATCTGTGCTATCCTCCATACCAATCCACCACCGTTTGTAATACTAGACGAGGTAGAGGCCGCTCTAGACGAAGCCAACACTCTAAGATTTACGAAGATTCTCAAAGAGTTGGCCAAGAGTTCTCAATTTATTCTTATTACTCACAACCGCGCTACCATGCACGCTACCGATGCACTCTACGGAGTAACTATGGGTAACGACGGGATTAGTCATCTGCTTTCGGTCAAGCTAGAGCAAGCAGAGAAGGTGGTAGAGGAGTCTAAATAGTTTTACACCACGTCATCCTGAATCCCGACCAAAGTCGGGATGAAGGATCTCCGGCCAGCTCCATAGTGGCGTAGCCCTGTGGAGCTATTTTGCTTGGTCTATGATTTTAGCATATAGGCTCCATAGCCCTCTGGGACTATGGAGCCAGCTTGTGTCAAACCCCACCTGCCCTCCCCTTGGCAGGGGAGGAACTAGACTAGAAAGTCTATTCTAAAAACAAAAAACAGCCTTTTACAAAGCTGTTTTTTGATTGTGCCATCGGTCTCCTTCCTTCTTGCCCCGATTGTAGATGGCAGGTTTGACTACTTAGTCCCATTCATTTGGGAAGAGAAAGATCAGAACACCGTATAGATACATTGTGGGATCCAGATGGCAGATGACTTTCAAAATGTCCAAGAGTGCTCTTTGCAAGGCTTTTGTGAGGAGTAGGGGGATGAAAATGGCTATTGCCATAATCCCCACTACTAACAAAGGAAGATATTTCACTGCTGCCTTGAGGTTCTTCACTTTTTCTTTCCCCCACTTGAAGGTTGCCGACGATATTCGTCGTCCAGATCGGCGGTAGGATCTCGTTCTTCTTTCACCACGCCAGAGCCTTCGGCGTCGGCGGGTTCCTCGGCCAATTCGTCGAGGATTTCTTCCATGGTCTCTTGGGCAGAACCGTATGGGGACGTCCGTCCATGTTCTGCCAGGCTTCGTTCCACGGTTACTGCGACTGCATGGTCTAGGGCATCCGAAATGGTTGCTATGGTTTCTGGAGAGGCAGATTCTGGAGCGGGACCGTTTCGTTGTTGCAGCCTCAAATGACGCAGTCTTTTTTTGATACGAGCTTGTTGCTCATCGGTAGTCATATCTTAACGCTAGCATATTTGGCTTATTTTAGCAACTGTTTGTGGGGGGATCTTGACAAAGGAGGCCTTTTGTTGTATATTGCTTTGTTCGACAGCTCTACTTTAGTCTATCTAAGAATAATCAAATTCTGGAAGGAGATTGAAGATGAGCAACAACACCCAACATCCGAAACGCTTTGGTGAGCTGTCGAGAGAGGAGCAAAATCGGGCTTTTGAAGATGCCCGAGAAGATCTCGTGGCTGCTAGCGAGGAGGTCGCATTACTCCTCATTAGCCAGGCACTCGAACTGGAAAACCTCGAGGCTCATAGACTCAACTAGGGTCTTTGGGCTGAAATCTTAGAGGATTCGGAGTCGCAAGACGAAGAGTCCTGAGAGGACACACACCGAACACCTTGCGAGGTAAGTAGGTTCCCCACAATTTAGTCCGCAAGCTTAGCCCCCCTGGAAGACCAACGGTTGAGGTGTCGCAAGACAAGAGGACCCTTAACTTCGATCGTAGGATCGAACCAGGAGGTAGTTTTGCCTAAACCATGGGAAGTTAAAACTCCTGAAGAGGCTAGGCGTCTAGCCAAGATGGTCGAAGAATCGACCAAAGCAGCTCACGCCCTGGCTGCTGGTCTCTTCTATGAGATGCAACGACTCGACGACGAGGCTTCCTTGTCTGATGAGGGGGTCGACGAGATCGCCCCGGAAAGCAGCGAGGACGCTGCGGACTGACCCACAAAAAGCCCACCCCCTGGGCACCTTTAGCAGAGCTTCGCTAGAGAAGGAGTTTTTTCGCCGAGTACTCTAGAATCTCGGCCCCAATCAAAAGATCACCAGTTATGGTGGTTTTTTGATTTAGGAGTCATTCTCTTGACATTTACATATATATAAGGTATAGTAGCGTCGCTCTCAATCCAGTGGGATTCACAAACCCAAATGGATTACAACCGTCAATAAATTAATTTATTGATAACTTCACAAAAAAATTATGTTAATGATTAGATTACAAAGAATTGGTAAGAAAAAAAGCCCGTCTTATCGCTTGGTTGCCAGTGAAAAAATAAAAGATACCCAAGGCCGTGCTTTGGAAATACTAGGAATTTACAATCCAGTAGCCAATCCAAAAGTTATAGATCTAAAAGTAGAAAAAATAAAAGAATTGATCAAAAATGGTGCCCAAGCATCTGAGACAGTTCACAATTTACTACTAAGCCAAGGAATCGTTTCCGGCAACAAAAAGAAATCAGTCGCTATTAGCAAAAAAAGACAAGCTAAGATTGATGAGAAAAAAGCTGCAGACGAAGAAGCCAAAAAACAAGCTGCCGAAGCTGCCAAGGCTGCAGAGGAAGAAGCCAAAGCTGCAGAAGAGGCCGAAAAAGCTGCTGCTGAAGCCAAAGCTACAGAAGAAGCCGAAGCTTCTGAAGCTCCTACCGAAGAAGCAAAAGAACCCGCCGACGCCGAAGGCTCTGGCGAGGTGAAAGAAGAAAAACCAGCAGAAAAAACTGAAGAAAAAAAGGAAGCTTAAAAATAAAAAAACGTCCTCAAACAGAGGCGTTTTTTATTTATAAAAGGAGTCCCTTAGTTAGTTCCTCCCCTTCCAAAGGGGAGGTCAGGGGGGGTCGAATAATACTAAAAAATTGTTTATCAACAGCCAGATCGGCCAAATTGACAGACAACAAATTTTGTGTTATACTTATTTCCACAAGAACTGGTCCGGACACTGAGTTTTGGACATGTCGACAGTTCGTTATACAGTAAAAGTTAGAAATTATGGAAAGCGATCAACAGTTCGTGGATTACGTTGTCAAAGCGATTGTAAACAATCCAGACGATGTAAAAACTACCAGAACAGTTGACGAACGTGGCGTACTTATCACTTTGGATATCAATCCAAGTGACATGGGTTACGTTATCGGTCGTCAAGGTCAAACCGCTCGCTCTATTCGTACACTTCTAAAAATCGTTGGTGCCAAGAATAACGCTCGCGTTAACTTGAAAATCAATGAACCAGAAGGTGGACGCGCCCCACAAAGCGCTGCTCCAAGTATGAGCGACGATGTAGACACAAGTGCTGTCGAGAACCTAAACATCTAAACAAGAGCATAAACCCGTTCCAACATATGTAGGAGCGGGTTTTATTGTTGACAAATAAACTTGAGTAAGCTATACTTTTCCCACGTTTACACGGGCGATTAGCTCAGATGGTTAGAGCGCGTCACTGATAATGACGAGGTCCGAGGTTCAATTCCTCGATCGCCCACAGATTGTTGTTTTGTTAAAAGATTGTTATCGCAAATCAATGACGAGGTTCAGGGTTCAATTCTCACCCTACGGGTGATCCCCGCCTGCCATGGTCTGAAGCCCAAGCGACTGGCGGGCAGGAGCCGGAGGCTGGCTCGATCGCCCACAACAAGATCCTTTTAAGGATCCATAGCTCAGTTGGTTAGAGCGCTACATTGACATTGTAGAGGTCAGAAGTTCGAATCTTCTTGGATCCACACTGACTATAATGAAAACAGAATACGGTTGTTTCCAGAAAAAAATTATGAAAATAAATACTTTTGATTTGGTAGGTAGATAAAGATTCCGAGGAGGAATCTTTTGTTTGTATAAGCAAAGTATTTGTTTTATAATAAAAAATAATTCGTATGAATAACGAAAATTCCAACAATGAAATAAACAAAAATACCGAAGATCTAGAAAAAAGCGTTTTGGGGATGATCGGTCTATTTTTTTTGGAATTAACAAAAGTTGCCATATTGGCCGGGCTAACTATTTTTTTGGTTAGACATTTTTTGTTCAAACCATTTTATGTAAAAGGGCAATCCATGGAGCCAACTTTTATGGAAAAAGAATATCTAATTATAGATGAGATAACCTACAGATTTAGAGAACCACAAAGAGGGGAAGTCGTAGTTTTTGAAGCTCCTATCGAACACAAAGATTTTTATCTAAAAAGAGTTGTAGGTGTGCCGGGAGACAGAGTCAAAATAGAAGAAGGTCAAGTAATTATTTATAATTCAGAATATCCCCAAGGGTTGGTAATAGAAGAAAATTATTTGGTAGAGGATACGCCTGGTTCTATCACTGTTACAGTTGGAGAAGAAGAATATTTTGTTTTGGGAGACAATAGAGATGCCAGTTTTGATTCTCGTAGATTTGGAGCAATTTCAGAAGAAGATATTGTAGGTAGAGCTTGGTTTAGAGGATGGCCACTAGACCGGGTGACCACTTTTCAAAAGCCAGAATATAATTTATAAATTAATTTGAACTAGTTAAAGTAATTTACCATATGCCAGCCAAAAAGAAGACCACTGCAAAAAAAACTGTAACCAAGAAAAAAGTTGCAGCAAAAAAAACAACTGCCAAAAAACCAGCTAAGAAAAAAGTTGTTACAAAAAAAACAGTTGCCAAAAAGACTGCCGAAAAATTCAGCCCCAAAACAACCAGATCTCCCAAAGTCCCAACTCTTTTGCGTGGGATGAAAGACATAGTTCCAAGAGAAGAATTGTACTGGAAAAAAATGTGGATGACTGCTATGAATATTACCAAAGCTTATGGTTATGGTTATATAGAAACTCCAATTGTAGAAGAAGCTCCTTTGTTTATTCGCAGTGTTGGTAAGGGAACCGATATTGTAGACAAAGAGATGTATGTATTTGAAGACAAAGATGGCAGCAAGGTAGCCTTGCGTCCAGAAGGGACTGCGCCTATGGCCAGAGCCTACATTGGTCATGGTATGCAAAGCTGGCCACAACCGGTAAAACTGTGGCACATGGGTCCTATGTTTCGTCACGACAGACCACAAGCTGGTAGATACCGACAGTTCCATCAGTTCGATTGCGATGTTCTTGGCGAAAGACACCCAGCCATAGACGCTGAGTTGGTGGTAATGGCTTACAATTTTTTGAAAGATTTGGGGATCTCTGCTCAGGTACACATAAATAGTATCGGTACAAAAGAAGATAGAGAAAGATATATTATAGAATTGGTAGGTTATTTGCGTAGCAAAAGAAGTTACTTGTCCGAAGAATCAAGAAAAAGAATTAACAAAAATCCTTTGCGAGTATTGGATTCCAAAGATGAAAATGATATCGCTGTTTTGGAAGAAGCTCCACAAATAATTGATTGGCTAAGCGAAGAATCCAAAGATTACTTTATGAAAGTTTTGGAATATCTGGATGAATTGGAAGTTCCATACAATCTAAAACCAACTTTGGTAAGAGGTTTGGACTATTATTCCGATACAGTATTTGAATTGGTAGACGAAAATCAACAAGAAGGTTCACAAAGTTCACTTGGTGGGGGAGGTAGATACGATGGTTTGGTAGAGCAGATAGGTGGCAAGCAAGTTCCGGCCTGTGGTTTTGCTATTGGTATGGAAAGAGCTGTATCCGCTATAAGAAGAGCCGAAGAACAAAGTGGAGAAAAATTAAAAGATGATGGAATTTCAAAAATTTATTTTGCGCAACTGGGTGAGCAAGCCAGAAGAAGAGCTCTTCGTATGATAGAAGATTTGCGACAAGAAGATATTTTTGTCCACCACAATTTGGCCAAATCATCTCTAAAAACCCAACTGGAACAAGCCAATAAATTTGAGGTTACCCATGCGCTTATACTGGGTCAAAAAGAAGTTCAGGACGGAACTGTGATAATTCGTGATATGGAATCTGGAAATCAAGAAATTGTAGATCAGAAAAAGGCCAAAAATGAACTTCTAAAAATAATAAAAAGAACTCAACAGTAGGTTTGACTAAATAGATTTTTTGCTATATAATGGCATTATCTTATTATTTAACTAAATCACCCGGGAGGTGAATCATGTGTCCGAAATTAAAAGAAAAAAAGGAGAATCTTTTGAAGGTTTTATTCGTCGTGTAAAAAGACAATGGCAAAAATCAGGTAAGATTTTGCAAGCCAAAAAGATTCAATTTCACGTTCCTACCAAAAGTAAGAATGTAAACAGAAAAAAGACTGTCAGTAAAGCCAAACAAGACTCAAAGACTGCTTACCTAAGAAAGATCGGTAAGATGCCACCAGAAGAAAAAAGATTTGGCAGACGTTAAAAAACACAAGCTATGTCCATAAGACAAGATTTGCAAACAGCCCAAAAAGAGGCCATGAAATCTGGAGAAAAAGCAAAATTATCTACAATTAGATTGCTTTTGAGTGCAATCAAAAATCAAGAAATAGTAGATCAAAAAGAATTGGATGATGCCGGTATACAAACTGTGGTAGCCAAACAAGTCAAACAATTGCAAGACGCTATCAAAGAATATGCCGCCGGAGGAAGAGACGATCTCGCAGACCAAGCCAAGCAAGAGGTAGAAATATTAGCTGCCTATTTGCCAGAGCAAATGTCTGATGAAAAATTGGCAGAAGTGGTAAAAAATACTGTAGAAAAATTAGGAGCTAGTAGCCCGGCTGATATGGGCAAGGTAATGGGGACTGTAATGCAAGAAGTCAAAGGATTGGCAGACGGAAACAGAGTCAAAGAAATGGTTTCCAAAGAGTTAAACAAAAACTAATAATTATTCACCTTCATAATTTTTATGAAGGATCTACACCATTCATTTGGGTAGATGAGTCCATTGGTCCCATGCTTCCGTGGATTCGCATGAAAAAAAATTCCAAAAAGACTGTTGCCATGCAAATTTTTGTTTTGGTAGCAGTTTTTTTTGTTTCATTTTTAATGTTTGCGGATGTTGCTTTGGCTCAGACTGCTCCGGCTAGCCCGCCTGTCCCTGGTGGATCTACCAATGTATTTGGTTTGGATCAAGTAGCCCCTGCCACTGGTTTGGGACAAGAAGATATTAGACTAGTTATCGCCAGGATAATTAGAGCTGCTTTGGGCTTGCTTGGAATAATAGCGCTTGTACTTATTATTTATGCCGGTTATACCATAATGACAGCCGGAGGTAACGAAGAAAAAATCGCTACCGGTAAAAAAATAATTATAAACGCTACTATTGGTTTGGCCATAATCTTATCTGCTTTTGCTATCGTGCAATTTCTTATTACCAGATTAGCCGCTGCTACCGGAGCTACTACCGGTGTAGGTTCGGCCAGTCTTGGTGCTCCTTCTGCTCAATCTTTTGCCGGCAGTGGATCGCTAGGTAGAGTAATTAGAGACCATTATCCATTTCGTGACCAAAAAGACGTAGCCAGAAATACCAACATTACGGTTACTTTTAACGAGCCAATTGATCCGGCCAGTGTAATTTTGGACAGCAACAACAATAATATCTTTGGAGATTGTATTAATACTGGTCAACCGAATTTTGATTGGAACAATGATTGTGATCATATAGATACTAGAAACGTAGTAGTAGCTCTTCTCGACAAAGCTACTGGCAATCCTGGGGGAGCACTCGACATGATTGCTTTGTCTACTCCAGAAGGACCAAATACTAGTGATTATCTAACTTTTGTGTTTAGGCCACTTAGCCCACTGGGTAGTGATGTGGATATAGAAGAATACCAAGTAGAACTTACAGGTAATATTTTGAAGGCCGATGGCAGTACCAGTGCTTTTGTAAACGATAGGGGAGGCAGATATGTTTGGATATTTGAAACCGGTACTTTTTTAGATACAGATCCTCCAATTGTTTCTAGTGTTTATCCACCGCTTGGAGCTACTGTACCTAGAAATACTATTGTTCAAATCAATTTCGACGAACCGATTAATCCAATTTCTGTAACTGGTTTGGCACAAAATCCAGGTTTTTATAATATAATTTTTGGTGATCAAAATGTAACCGGAGAATGGAAAGTAAGTAACTCTTACCAAACAGTAGAATTTGTGCCAGACATTGCTTGCGGAGCCAATAGTTGTGGTGATCCCATGTATTGTTTACAAATCACTTGTCCAGCTGCCAATCCAAACTGTTCCAACCAAAATCACAACATTCTTATTCGTACCGGTAATCTGTTGAATCCAGGTAGTGGTAGTTTCGAAGCAATCCCATTTAGTGGTGTGGTTGATTTTGCCGACAATGTTTTGGATGGAAACGCCGATGGAATCCCAGATGGCAAACCAACTATGCCAAGCGATACTTTCAAAAGAATCGGTGCTTTGACCAGCCCACCAAACGAAGACGCTCCGGATAATTATCTTTGGGATTTTGTAGTAGAAAATACTATAGATAGAACTGCCCCAAATATAGAAACTATTAGCCCTGCAATAGATGGACAAAATGTTCCAGACGACGTGCCTGTACAAATTAACTTTAGTCATCCTATGTGGATGGGAACTCTCTCTGGTATCGCTATTACCGAGTATGGTATCCCAGCCAACACTCAACCACCAGTTCCACCACTAGCTTATAGAGCCAGAGGAAATCTAATAAACGGTAAAACACAAGTTATAGTTGATCATAGATTATTCAAACCAAATGGAATTAATGCTTATTACTTTACTAGTATTCCGAGTACGGTAAAAAGTGTTAACCAAAATTGTGTTTATCCTGGTCGTGGTCCGGTGGGGCCAGGAGGGACTTCTCCACAATGTGTTTGTAACACAGATCCTGTAACCGGTGTAGTAAATTGTAATGCTAATTGTGCTGCTGTAAATGGAGTAAGAGACACAGACACTGCTTGTGTACAAGCCGTTAGTCCAGGAGACCTAATCCAACCAGATATTCAAACGTGTATAAACAGACTGCAACAGCTAAGTCCTGTAATCTAAAAGCATGATAAACAAAAGTATAAAATTAAAAAAAATATTTATCTTTTTGGGGCTAACCTTTTTTGTTGGTCTAGGTTTTCTTTTTGCCAATGATGTTTTGGCTCAAACACAGACCAACAATGTTTTTGGTTTGGGTAGAGTTAGTCAAAGTACAGGTCTAGGAGGCCAAGATATCCGAGTAACGATTGCCAGAATTATTCGAGTAGCTCTTGGATTACTAGGGATTATTGCTTTGGTAATCATGATTTACGGGGGCTATACATATATGACCGCCGGAGGTAACGAAGAAAAAGTTTCTCAAGCCAAGAAAATAATGATAAATGGCAGTATTGGTTTGGTCATAATCTTATCTGCTTTTGCTATAACTCAATTTGTACTGACTCAGTTGGGAGCAGCTACAGGTACGGGGGTAGTGGCCAATTGTAGTGACCCTGCTTATGCGGCTGCCAATCCTACTCAGTGTGGAGCCGGAGGAGGGCCTGGTGGAGGATTCAACCCGTGTACTGGCAATAGTAGCCAACAATTCGTAGTAAGAACGATTACTCCAAGCGCGCCAAACAATGGAACTGTGGACATAAATAATTTTTCAGTCCGGGCAATTTTTAGTCAATCTGTGTCGGCTGCTACAGCTGCAGATAGTGTTCTAACTATTTTGCGTGATGGAGCCAATGTTAATAGTGAATTTAATTTTGCATATTTAGATACAGCTAGAACAGTGCTAGAAGCTGCGCCTATCAATGCTACTTTGTCTGCCGGTAATTACAGCATTAGCGTACAACCAAATCTGCAATCGGCTGGAGGAAATTCTTTGCAAACTACTACCCAATGTGGCAATTTCCCAACAGCTACTACCTTCCAAGTAAACACTAATGTAGTAATGGATTCGGTGGTTCCGACTATCCCAAACAATACTGTTACATACAATGGAGTTCAGTATGGTGGCGCTCCAGCTTTGCCAAGGGGGCAAACATATTTAATCGGGGCAGATTTGTCGGACGACAATGGTATTGGGTATGCTCATGTTAGATTAACTCCACAAGGTGGGGGAACTGTAATAGAAAATTACGATGCCCCACTTATTTCAAATGGCTCTGCAGCAACTGCCTCCAATCCTTATACTTATAATTATCAACTAGTTTTAGCAGCCAATGCTGCTACCAATGTTACTTACGATGGTTTGTTAGAAGTTTACGATATAGATGGTAATCTTAGCAGCCAAACTTTTCAATTTACTGTCGTAGATCAATCTTGTCAGTTTGGTACTGGTTTTGGTACAAATCCTGGATGTAGACAAAATGCTGGCTGTACTCAAAATGCTGATTGTGCTTCTGGTAGATGTGTAATTCCACCAGGGCAAACTACTGGCCAATGTGCAGCTGTCCCACTTATTACCGATGTAAATCTTTGGGATGGCGCTGGTGGCAACTGGGTTACAATTCTTGGTCAATTTTTTGGTGACGCCAATGGTACTGTAGAATTTGGAATAGATACTGATACCGATGGATCTCCGGATCAGTGGGTACCGGCTAGTTTGGCTCAATGTGGAACCGAAGATGTTTGGACAGATAGTTGGATAATAGTAGAAGTCCCACCAAACGACGCTGCTTTGCCAAATAATAGTGACAGTGTAATTAGAGTTACAAGAGCCGGTGGAGGCAATTTGTCAGACACTACTGCCGATGGTCGTGGTTCTAGATCTGGGCCAAGACAAGGATTTTTTAGAAAAGACAATAGTCTGGTTCGTCCAAGTTTGTGTAGTGTAAGAGTTTCTCCTGGTCAAACTACTCCGGTCGGAGCTACTGCCGCTATAGCTGGCACCAATGTTACCGCTATTGGAAAATCTTTTGGCCCTGCTAGTGGAGCACAATTGAATTTTGGGGGAGTACAATCTCAGGTTTCCAGTTGGTCGGCTACCCAAATAGACGCTACTATCCCTGCCAATATACAACCCGGTAGAGTAGGCGTGATTGTTACTTCTGCCAGCGGAGAAGATAGCAATGGCATTCCATTTCAAATATTAACAACTTTACAAAATCAAACTCCGGTGATCGAAGCAATTAATCCTAGCTCTTCTACTCCGGGTAGTTTTGTTACTATTACCGGTAGTCGATTTGGTCAATCTCCGGGAACAATTTATTTGGCACAAGGAACTACCACTTGTCCGGGGGCTGGTTGTACTGTTGCCAATTTGCCAACAGTCTGTGGTTCTTTAGCTTGGCAAGATACCCAAATTATTATGGAATTACCGGCCAATTTAGCAATTGGTGGTTATAATGTAATTGTTGAAAGTGGCGATACCAATATCCAAAGTGTGCCAAACGCTACAAGTGTTATAAACGTAAACAATGGCGCTCCATTGCCTAGTATCTGTGCAGTTAATCCAAACAGTGGTCCGGCTCCGCTTTTGCCGGTTGGTGGTGTGAACCCCCTTACTATTACTGGAGTTAATTTTTCCAATAGTCCCACTGTTCGTTTTTGGGGCAGAAATAGTCTTACAGCCAATCCTCTTACCAATACAGAATTAAATACTTGGTTATCTACCAGTGGTAACCAAATTACAGTAGCCAACTCTTTGACAGCCGGCGATACGGTGACTACCCCAATTCCAGTTCAAAATGGTTATTCTATGCAAACTGGTCCAATTGTAGTAACCGCAGGTTCGGGAAATAATTTACAAGTTAGTAATTCTGTAGAATATACAGTGACCGACTGTAGAGATATCCCTTCCAACCAAATCCCAGCTGGTCAAAGATGTTGTACCGAAGGACCTTCGGCCGGAGTATTTCGTCCAGCGAGCTTTAGTTGTCCAGGAGAAGTTCGTGATGGTGGTTATGTATGGCGGTTTACTACTGGCCGTATAGCTAGTGTTCCACTGGTGTTAGAAGCTTGTAATCAAGAAAGATGGATTGGCAACAGAGCCGTAGCTTTTCCATCTCCAACTCCATGGGATGGTTGGCAACAAGGAGATGATGTTTGTCTAAACAGAGACATAGCCGTTATGTTTAATATGGACATGGATCCAAATTCTTTTGCAGGCAATGTTTCTTTGTTTACTTGTGCCGAAGCTTCCAATGGAAGAATCGATTGTTCAGGAGGAAACAAAATAGATATTAGCAATCAAGTTAATCTAAATTACACCAGCCGAGTTTTGACTATTAGACCAGCTCCATTAAACAACACTAATAATTTGCAACCAGATACTTGGTACCGAGTTGAACTAGGATCCTCTATTCAATCTCAAGAAGTGATAACAGAATTTGGTAGTAGTCGAATTGTCAATCAACCATTACAAGCAACTAGAAATTGTGGTTCTGGAACAGCTTATTGTTTTGAATTTAAAACCGGTGGGCCAAATAATATGTGTGCCCTAACCGGAGCTGGTATAGAACCCCCAGCGCATGTTACCGATAGATTGGGAACTGTGCTTGATCCGGCTTATCCGGTTTCAGATAATCAACCACTTTATTACAAACTATGGGGTAGAGGAGACCAAACTTGTGCTGTGCTTAACGTAGATGGTTTGGGTTGGAATTGGCGTGTAGCTGCAGCTACCAATCCACTTGCTAGTGCAGTTACTGTTAGTATTGCTCCAGGCAATGGTTATAGAGATTCTAGAGCTACTGCCAGAGCATTTAGATCCACTGCCCCTCAAAGTGTGCAAATAGAAGCTAGCTTACCGGGTGGAGTTACTGCTGGGACTGGTAATTCTACGGTGTCTGATTTTGCGGCTTTGGCTGGGGTTCCATTAGATGTACCTGTAGGTGGCAATCCTATTGTTATTCCAGATCCAAGTAATATCTATACTTTTGATTACACCAATAGTGCCACCATGACTATTAGAATGGTTTTGAATAATGATGATCCTGTTAGTGTTGCCAACGGTTGGCAATTTGGTGCCGGAGCCGCTAGTGCTCAAAAAGTAAAAATGGTGGCAGCCAAAGGCGACTACAGTGTAAGGTTGCAAACTTTTGGTAACAGAGGCCAAAACCAACGTCGTCGAGATTTTAGATTTTTCAAAAATGATACGCCTAATTTTTCCATGACTGTTATTACCTCTAGAATCCAAAATTGGTCTCAAGCTTTGCCAACCAATATTGGTAATGGTAATTGGGTAATCCCAAGCTCACTCGATGTAAACACTGGGCAAAGTATACAGAGAGGTTACAACAATACTACACCTTCTAGTAATTATCATATTGCTCAAGATGCTAATAATCCATTGGTTTGGTATATTCCGGATACAGAATTTTTTGATGAGTTTGAAATTCAAATAACCCAAAACGGAACTAACTGGCGTATGTGGTGGAGAAATGTTACTCAAAACTCTCCACTTTATATGGTGGGAGAAGGTAATGCCGGGGCAACTACAGTAAGAAATATTGGTGGAGATATTTTGATTGGTATGCTTTCCGCCAATCCTGTTGGAGTTCCAGATAATTATTATCTAGATGGTAGATTGACTGCGTTTACTTTGGAAAAAGAAAGTCGTTCTCAATTACAAAATAGCAACATTGGAACTGTGGTAAGCGATTTGACTGTAGATCTTGGTACCCCAAGAGCTATAGAATTTTGGCCAAACTGTAGCGAAGCTTGTGCCAATGCTACCTTGGGAGCCAAGTTCAATCGAGACATGGATGACAGACGTTATCAAAATGGTCTCAATGTTTATACTTGTACAGATCGCGCCAATTGTACTTCGAATACGGTAAACAGAAATAATCGAGTGCCGTTTACAGTTGACCAACAATTATCCAACCGAAAAGAACTGCACGCCCGTCCGACGGCAGGAGCAGTTTTGCAACCCGATACTTGGTACTATGCAGAATTAACCGGTGCAATTTTGTCGGTAGCTAGTGTAAATGCTGCCGGAGGTATTACTTCGTTTGGGCCATCCCTTACTCCTACCAATTGGATTTTCAAAACCAAAGCCACTGGAGAAATTTGTGTGGCAGACAATGCCAGAATTTCTCCAGATCCTTTTACAGCTTTGGTAATTGGTCAAAAAACTAAATACACCGTAATACCAAGAACCAATCCAGATAGTTGTAATGTAGAAGGACAAGATCTAAATCCTTGGAGTTTTGGATGGCAATGGAATGTGGCCGATACCAATATAGCCACTGTATCTAATTTTTCTACAGCAGCTTTGCCAAAAAATAATTGTACCAACGGTTGTTTGCCGGGAGGTTCGGATATAGATAGTGCTACTCACCAAAGTAATCCAAGCTCTATTTGTGGTAATGGTGTAGTGGAAGCTGGCGAAGATTGTGATGTGGCCGCTAATGTGCCAGGTACAAATACAGCAGAAATACCAGGGATTAGTTGTAATCTAAGCTGTTTGCGTCCGGGTAATGGCACGGTAGGGACAGGCGCCAATCAATGTGGCAATGGGATTGTAGAACCTCTTTTTGGAGAAGAATGTGATCCTGCCGCTCCAAATGCGCAAAATTGTTCAGCTACTTGTACCAATCAAGGTACTCCATCTTTCGATACTTTTGCAGGGGTCCCAGGAACCTTTTGTGGGGGAGATGGGTTACTAGAAGCTGGTGAAGATTGTGAAATTAGTGGTGCTGGTGCCGAGTCTAGTGAATATTGTTCTAACTCTTGTGTACATTTGGGTAGTCAACTGTCTCAAGCTTGGTGTGATGATCCGGTCAATGCCAGTTTGAATATTGGCAACCTTACTGCCGGAGCCAGCCTAGAATGTACCGATGCTTCTAGTGTATGTGGTAATGGGTTGATAGAATTTGGCGAAGAGTGTGAAGTGGTCTCTAGTGGAGGATCTAATGTTGTCGTTGTATACGATCCGACTCAGCCTGGTAGGGGAATTGTAACAAATGCTCCTATAAGCTCTTGTAGCAACAGATGTTTATTGCAAAATATTTGTAATACCGATGTACCAGATGTTGGAGCCGGTCGTTTGCGTTGTAACGATATTACAGACGAAGATTGTAATGTTGATTGTACTTTGTCTGGATCTTCTGTTTCTAGATATTCTACAGCCTCTGTTTGTGGTGATGGCGTTGTTGGTTTGGGAGAAACAAGTTGGTGTGAATACACTGCTGTAGAGATTGCCAACTTGCAATCTTTGGGTCAAAATCCAATCCAAGTAGTAGAAGCCATTGGTCAAGGAAACACCAATCCACAAACTGGTAATCAAGAAACTACTGTTGATGCCACTGCTATTGCAACTTTGGATGCGACCAGTCAATCGGTAATTACTTTGCCTCTTGCCGATCAGATAACAGGCACGGGTAATTATGCTTTGCAATGTGGATTTACCGAGTTTGCCGAACCAAGAACGGTAAACGTTTCAGGAGTTAATACTTTTAGATTTAATGATTGTCCAAATGCTACCGATGGTGTAGGCACTAATTCTTGTTGTTACAACAGGCCTACCAGAAGTTCTTCTTACCCAGCCGATGGTCAAGGATTTGCCAATGCGGCTACACCAGCCTTGGCTGCTCCCGTGTGTAGAAACACTGCAATTAGTATTACCTTCGATACTGTTCTTGACGAAGATACATTAAATAGAAATTTATTTTTGGCCAAAGGTTATACCCAAAGTCAAAATGTAGGCAATAGCAGCAATGCAGATAACGCTTATATAAACAATTTGAGTGACGTAGGTGGTGTAACCACGGATACAGGAATTGTAAGCAGTGCTTATTATTTTGATGGCTTGGTGGATAGATTACAAAGTTTGCCAGATACGGCTACCCCAAATAGCGTTGTCCCGGCCTATGATTTTGCTACTGCCGACTTTACAGTTCATGGTTGGATCAAAACAAGCAGCACTGCTCAGATCGAGACTATAGCTTCTCAAGGTTATTCTACAAACAGGTGGGTACTTGATTTACAAAATGGAGTTCCAAATGGTCAAATTTGTCAAAATGGTCAAACTCCGGCGTGTGCTACTGTTACTGCCAATTCTAATTTGGCCGATGATAGATGGCATCATGTGGCCTTGTCTTTGGATAGAGACGGTGAAATGAGATTGTATATAGATGGTTTGTTAGAAGATTCTACCAATATCGCTGCTTACAATAATAATCCGATAAACGGAGTCGCCAATTCTGCAACCTATTCATTAAATATTGGAGCGAATGTAAATGTCTCTAGTGCAGGAGCTGTTAATTATACTTCTTTATATAATGGTCTTTTGGATGAAGTTACGATTGAAAAAAGAGTTATAAGATCTGGAGAGGTACAAGCTTTGGCAGACAAAACTACTGCTGGACAAAATCAAGGTAACTGTCCAGCTGGAGAATTTGATGTAACTAATTTGGTTAATAGAACTTTGGCTCTAAATGATATTGCTACAGATTTGGCTCCAAAAAGTTTGTGGCACAAATTATGGCAAGGTATTAAAACTTTTTTTGCTAGATTATGGTTTGGAGTAGTCCATGCTTCTGGAACCAATGATCCAAACGTAGTTGTGTGGTGTGCCGGCGATGTCACTTTTGAAACCAATGCTACTCCGGCTTATGATACAGTTGGCAATGTAGTAGGGACAGATGGGATTTTGTCTATAAATAGTGTACTCGAAGAAAATACTAGTTATGCTGTAGTTCTAAGAGGCGGAGTTTCTGGTATCAAGGACTTAAGAGGAGTGGGGATTGGTTCTCCAGATTCAAATGTAACAAGATTAGATGATAGTATTTTGTTTAGAACAGGTACAGATATTTGTAAATTAAATTCAGTTGGAATTTTGCCAAATAAATATATTTTCTCTGCCCCAAACACCAGTACTGTGTTTGTAGCTAATGCAGTTAGTACCAATGATCAAAGTATTGTATCTATACCAGGCCAATATGAATGGTCTTGGGATTGGCAACCACAGGGTGACCAAATTTTTTCTATCCCAAGTACAGTGCCTCCGGCCACTTGTGGCAATGGGGTGCTCGATGTTGGCGAAGATTGTGATGGACCTTTGCTTAGAGCCACACAATGTAGTGCTATCCCTGGTAGAAATTACACAGGAGGCAATCTTAGTTGTAATGTAACTACTTGTCAGTACGATGTTAGTGCTTGTACTCCAAGCTTATCTCCAACCGACACTTCAATTATCAAAATTGCTTCTAATAATTTAGAAGGTTCTAGAACTGCTTCTGCCAATGCCACGGTTACTTTTGATTCGGATACACAAACCAATCAAGCGGGAGAAGTTTTTTCTGGCAAAACAGATCTAACCGCTTTGTTTTGTGAAAGACCTTGGCCACCGGTAGCATATTTTCCATTTGAAGAAGGGGTTCCTTTTGGAGCTAATGTTAATAATGATGGTGTGGACGCTGCCGGAGTTTTCGATGGAACGGCTTTGCCTGCTGCCAATGTAGCTGCTGGAACTGGTGGAGTAAACGGACAGTACTTTAATTTTGGAACCAGCTATTGTGCCGATGCCGGAGCTTCTGGAGATACTAGCGACGACCTTCCTTATTTGAAACCATTTGTATTTGGTAATTTGGTGACTGCCGGAACTTGTTCTAGAACCAACACTAGTTGTTTTGCCGATACAGATTGTAGTGGCCAGCTCAATACTTGTCAGGGGGCCCTAGCTTCTACCAGCCAGATACAAAGAACCGGATTGCTTAAACAAATGTTATTTTTTAACGATACTAATGAAGACGTAGTTGGTATTCAAATTTTCCAAAATACAGGTAGAGATAGTGTTAGACAATGGTACGAAAAACAACCGGAGTTAGGCTTTGTCCCAAGTGATTTTAGAGATGTAAGAATTGCAGGTTACGAAGCTATCACCGATGGTGACAATTACTATGTTAATGCTCTAAATCAAAGTTCTGGTGGAGGCATATTTAACAATGTTTATTTGTTTAGTATAAATCAAAATGCTAGCGAAAGTACCCGAGAAGTTTTTGATCAATTGTTAAATGGTTTGGAATTCAATATCAATATTAGTGATGTTGGGTATTGTTTGGCAAATACTGTTTCTGCCGCTACCACTAGGGTGGGCGAAACAGGGGCTTTGCCTATTTCCAGCGTGCAGTGTGCAGATAATTTTGACTGTAAAGACGTAGATGGTACTCCACTTCCAAATACCAATGGAATTTGTTCATCTTCAAAAACCAAATTCATAAGAGACTGGGAAAGATTGCATAGTATAAGAGAAGCTCAGCAAAAATTAAGTTCTCTAAGAGATGCTTCTGGCAATATAAATGTTCCAACTTTGAGTTCGGGTAGTTATATTCCGGGTTATTCTACTTCCAAATGGCCTTCTTGGGGTCTACTAGGGAGTCAAGTTGGAGGACTCAAAACAGATCCAGTTAACAAGTGGAGTAGTTGTGGTGTTTGTGCGCAGGGTATCTCTACTAGCTGTGTATCTAATCTAGATTGTCCTGGGGTAGGCAATACTTGTACTGCTCTTGGTGTCTGTAGCCAAACTGTCCCACAAGGTTGTGGTAGTGATGCCGATTGCCCAGGTGCAGGCAATACCTGTTCTCTAATAGATAATCAAACTTGTTGGGATGAACAATCTTCTAGTTTTGTTTGTCCAAGAGATTCTAATATTTTTGAATATTCTGCTGTTTCAAATCAAAATTATACAGTACATGCTCAACTAGAATACTTTACTAGTCAAAGTAATATAGTCCAAGAATTTATTGATCCAAATAGTTTTAGTACCAATAGAGTTTGTTCGGCGCCATTCCAAGTACAAAGTCCATTTAGTGCTGTTTGTGGAGATGGTGTGCTCAACCCAGCTACTGAACAGTGTGATCCTCCTGGTCGAACTCAATTGGGAACTACAGGTATTACTGGGGTGGCCACTGCCGGAGTTTGTGCTTATCAAGGGACCAATCAATCACAAATTTGTAACACAGATGTAGATTGTTCAATTAGTTTGTTTGAAAATCCAGTGCCAGGTTCGAGTGGTTCTATAGTTTCTGGTCGGCCTCTTTTCAATCCAGATGTTTCTGTAGAAATGGGTTCTGGCCAAACAGTATGTCAGTATCTTAATGCTGTTATGTATCCGGACTCTAGCCAATCAAATACACCACCAGCCGTTTTGCCAGCTGTTAGTTGTAACACTTCTGCTGATTGTGTAAATATTTTGGTAAATCAAATTGCTACTGGTAGAGCAAATTATTCAACTTTTCATCCAGGCTTAAATAGTGGCACCAATGTAGCAAAAGTTCCTAGAAACCCTGCTAGCAAACTTGATTTTACATGTGCTCCTCTGTTCCAAGCCAAAGCTTTTAAAGATATTTCCAAAGCCCAATGTGTTGGGGGGACAATCCAAAATCCGGTCATAGGAGCTTGTCCGGCTCAACAAGTAGCTCAAGCAGTTTGTGATTCTCAATGTCAACTGCAGTATGGTAGTTGCCAGGCTGGTGGAGTTTGTGGTGACGGTAGGGTAGATCCTGCTACCGAGCAGTGTGATGATGGAGCCAGAAATGGTACTTATGGCAACTGTGCATCGGATTGTAGAGGCCCTCATCCACAATATTGTGGTAATGGTGGCTCACCGGATATTGTGGGTGGTAGAGCTGTGGAATATTGTGAAATTGCCAATTTCCAAGGGATCAATGCCAAAGGTTTTTGTAGTGTAGAAAGGGATGGTTTTGGAGTACAAACTTCTGGCACCAACCAAGCTTTGTCGGCGGTACACTTTGTAGATGAACAAAACGGTTGGGCTGGTGGTAACAATAGTACATTGTTGCGTACCAACGACGGTGGGGTTACTTGGCAAACTCAAAATTTACCAACCATAGCCAATACTCATAATGTAAACAGTATCAAATTTGTTGATGTGAATACCGGTTGGTTGTTGGATTCCAATAATAATTTGGTATGGAGAACTATAGACGGTGGTTCTACTTGGGTTCAAAGCAATACCACCTTCCCTCGTTTGGGTAGTGGTACGTTTACTTTGCCAAATATTTATTTCGATATGAATTTTGTTGATAGAAATAATGGTTGGGTGTCGGCTTCTGGTAATAGAATTTTTAGAACGATTGATGGTGGAAGAAATTGGACACAAGGCAATGCTTTACCAAATAATTTTAATTCAATTCATTTTGTAAGTGCTACCGAAGGTTGGGCAGCTTCTGGTGGGTCTACTACAGACAACAATAACCAAACTTACAATGCGGCTGGTTTTATTTACAGAACTACAGATTCTGGAAACACTTGGAACCTTTCTTATCAGTATTACAGCCCAGGGCAACCTGGCAATAGCCATTTGATGCGAGGCGTTTATTTTGTAGACAGTCAAGATGGTTGGGCCGTGGGGGATAGCGGTATAATTTTGTCTACCAAAGATGGAGGAACTAGTTGGCAAATCCAACAATCCCCAGTTAATACAAATTTACAAAAAGTGTATTTTGTAGATAATTTTGATGGTTATATAATTGACGTCAATAACAATATTTTAAAAACTACAGATGGAGGATTGTCTTGGGTAAGAGCCAATACCAATGTTGGTTCCACTATTACCCTTAATGATTTGCATGCTAGTGGTGTAGGGGCTTGGACAGTTGGTTCACAAGGTACAATTTTGAAAACAGGTTTACGTTTGTGTGCGGTAGATTCTGATTGTGGGGCTAATAATACTTGTTTGGCGGGGGACACCCCAACCTACCATATAGATCAACAAAATTCTTGTGCTTTTGATTGTCAGGGACCAGGTGGATACTGTGGAGACGGAGTAGTTCAACCACAGTTCGAAGAATGTGATGATGGAAACAATATAAATAATGATGCTTGTAGCAATTTATGTTTGGTTCGCGCTGCTGCCCAAAGTAGTGCCATTATTAGCCAAAGCGTTGGTTGTGGCAATGGAGTAACTGATCCGGGAGAAGCTTGTGATTTGGGTAGTCAAAATGGGGTAGCTTGTATACCAAGTTATAATGAATCTTGTACATATTGTTCCAATAGTTGTGATGCTGTCCTTACAGTAGATGCTGCCGGATATTGTGGGAATAGAGAATTAGAGATTATTACAACTGATTCCGCTGGGCAACCTGTCTACGAAGCCTGTGAAGTAGATGGCGGATTTATCTTGATTGATCCAGATGTGACCAAGCCAGATGCCCAAAGATACGTTAGAACCCAGTGTACTGGTAGCAATTACAATCAACCAACTAATTTTTTCACAGTAAATGTTGGCCAAAGAGCTTGCCAAAATTCTTGTACTACTTATATTGATAATTGTATTCCTTGTGGTAGCAAAAATATTAGCCAAGGTGGGGTAGCTCCTAGTTTGGCAATCTTAAATGTGATAGAAGATGGAGCTGCTATTAATGCTACAGCTTGGGCCACGGCAACTAACGCTTATTTGCGTGTAAGAGAAGCTGGTTTTTATGTAGCCAGAGGAGAAATGAATTTGCAATTATACTCTGGTCAATCTACTCAATCTTACACTACGCAAAAAAGATTTTTGAACACTGGTAATATTGTAGATGGAGGATTAGAATCAAATGCTCTTTGTAGTGGTACTTATGGAGTAGAGTTTAATAATTCGGTTACCCAAACAGTGCAAGGTAGTGTTTATAACTATCCGGTAAACAGTGATAGCCAAACAGTTGGTCACGAAATTTTGGTTTCTCCGGCTGTAGCGCCAGGAACCATAAGAGTAGTAGTTCGTTGGACAGAAGCTGAAAATAACGAAGGAGTTACCTTTGGAGGAGCTCTTTACAACGAAAGTTTTTCTAATGATCCAAACCCAAATCGTCGACAACCAATTACTTATGGTTTTGCTACAAGTATAATCCCTAATGGGATTTGTAGTAGAATAGCTCAAGATACGGCTGGTTATTGGGTACCGTCTGGTTGTAGTCCATCTTTGACAAATGGTGGGAACGGAGCTGTTTGGGTTCATAGTAGAAATAATTTACAAAAAACCTTTTCTCAAACCTTTACTATAGATACTGCCGAGTTGGTTGATGCTAGACCGTATGCTTTTTTTGTAGAAAGTATAGGTCAAATCAGTTCTGTTCCAATAATTAATTTTGAAAATAGTAATTTGCAAGTAGAAATATACGAATCTAGAGTTGGTCAAAATCCGGGATTGTCTATATACAAACCTACCAGAAACTTTAACATAACTACTGCTGCAGGAACTAGCTCCAATTCTTTGGCTCGTTATTGGCAAGTCTTTAATTTAAGTGCTACCAATAGTGGTTATACCATAACTCCAGTAGAACAAATCAAAAGTGGTTTTAATGAAGTTCTCTCCCAACTTATTGGTTCAACTTCGCAAGGTTCTACCAGCCCCAATACAGTTGTTGCTTGTACTGCCGCCGATTGGAATTGCCAACCTTTCCCCACAAGTTGTCCGGTTTCTGGTACTCGCAGTAGAGTTTGTACACTTATAAATACTAGCTGTGCCAATGCCAGTGCTGTTCAACCGCCGCTAAGTCAAAGTTGTACTCCAGATTGTAGAGCTGGAAATTTGGTGGGCTGTGTTAACCAATCCGATTGTGAATCAGTAGCCGGTGGTGTTTGGAATACTGTGTCAGGACAATCGTCTTGTGTAGTTCCAAATAGTGTGGCTAGCGGAGGAGCTTGTAGTGTAGATGCTGCTTGTCAGACCGGGCTTAGTTGTGTAAATAATCTTTGTTCTTAGAATAGGTATTTAGTGAGTAGTGAGTAGTGGGTAGTGGGTAGGTTGTAGTTGTTGGAGGTTGGATTGAGAGATTTTTTATAATAAGAGTTTTAATGGTATAATAAACAAAATGTATGGAAAATGAGAATCTTCCACTAGAAGAAAGAAAGATAGAAGATTACGAATTGGTTGATCCAAATAAAAATAGAAAAAAGGCCTTGGTTTTGTTTGTTGTTTCTATTGTAATTTTGGTTTTTATTTTCTCTTTTTCTAGGTTTAGACAAAAACAAAGAGCGCTTGAGCCAAATGAATTAATTTCTAGTCAAGAAGAACCACAAGAAATAATTTTTTCTGGCGTGAGCGAAGATGACTTTGATGGTGATGGTATTTCTAATCAAGAAGAAGAAAATTTGGGAACCAGTAGCAATGAATTCGATAGTGACGCCGATGGTTTGTCGGATAATTTGGAAATAAATATTTGGGGGACTGATCCTAATAACCCAGATACAGATGGCGATGGTTATGCCGATGGTTTTGAAGTCTATGGCGGTTATAATCCAAATGGAGAAGGAAAATTAGATCAATAATAATTACAAGCTTATGTTTGACGATAACAACCAAACTCCTGGTGGAGTTCCACCAAGCAATCTTCCTTTGGGAGAACCAGAAGATATTTTTGCTGGTACCCCCGACGTTGGTGGAGGAACGCCTCCTAACCAAGAACCTGCCCCGGCTGCGACACCTTCGTCTTCGGCAGCAGCTCCTTTTAATCCCCCTCCAAGTGCTGAAGCAGAAAATGCTGCTGCCAATATCCCAACTGCTATGGAAACAGGCAGACTTACTCCAGTAGGGGGAGATAGACCAGAATCCTCTGCTCCTACTATGGCCGAACCAATGGCTACGCCTAGCATGGCTGGAACTCCGGCTCCAGGTGCTCCAGCTGCTCCGGCTATGCATATTCCTCCAAAGGATATGAGTCCTATGAAAGGAATGGAAAACAATATAAAATCTCCTAAATCTGCCAAAGGGATAATGATTTTTGTTGTGGTTATTTTGGTTATAGTAGGGATTTTAGGTTTGGGTTGGTTCGCCTATAGTTATTTTTTTACAAGTGAGCCAGCCAGTACTCCACTGCCTACTACCAATCAAAATAATTTTCTCGAGACCTCTCCTCGTGGTAGCGGAGTTGACTTTGACGATACTCCTCCTGTTGTGGAAGATACAACTATTTTGCCAAACGGCACAACTACTATTGAAGATGGCGTTACCCCAGGGCAAACTGTCGGCGATATAGATACAACAGGTAGAGACACCGAAGAAGTTAGTTTTGATGATTCTGTTTTGTTTGGAGAAGCAATTGATGCCGATAGTGACAATCTCGACAATGCTAGAGAACAAATTTTGGGGACAGACCCAGCCAACTGGGATACCGATGGCGATGAGCTAAGCGATGGAGACGAAGTAATTATTTGGAAGACAGATCCCTTGAATCCAGATACGGATGGCGATACTTATATGGATGGGGTAGAAGTGAAAAATGGTTATAACCCAGCTGGTGACGGTAGAATCTTTGAACCTCCAACAGAAGAAGACATTACCGGCTTTACAAATTAGTATTTATGTTTGGTAAGAAGAAAGAGAAAAAAACAGATAAAACTCCTAAAGAAAAAAACATAAAACTGGCTACTATCCCAGAAGATTTTTATGGTGGTAAAGACCCCTTGGTTTATCACAAGCCAAAACAAAAAAAAGAAAAACCAGTAAAGATCAAAGAAATCCCCAAGAAGAAAAAACCAATGGCGTCAAAATCTACTCCAGTTTCCAAACCAAGTAGACTTTGGATGTTTTTGGTAATATTAGTTTTATTATTAGCTGTAGGGGCAGGTACTTGGTATTTCTTTTTTTATAGTGCTACCGAGACAACAACTCCAACCGAAAGAGTTGTAATAGAAGATGTTTCACCAGAACCAATAATAGAACCAGAGCCAATAATAGAAGAACCAATTGTGGAAGAACCAGAATTAGAAGCACCTACTAGTACTCCAACTATTCCAGAGAGGCCACTAACTTTTCCTAGAATAATTTTGGCAGATAGCGTTGATTTGGATAGCGATACTTTGTCTGATTTGGAAGAAGAAATATTTGATACCGACAGTGGAATCTGGGATTCAGACCAAGATGGTTATTACGATGGTCAAGAAGTGGTAAACTTGTACAACCCAAGAGGTTTTGCTCCAGTTAGACTAATTGACTCAGGCTTAATTAGAGAATATATCAGTCAACCATTTGGCTATAGGGTTTACTATCCATTAAATTGGGAAGCCGCCGAAGTAGATGCCGATGGTAAACATGTTTTGTTTAGTAGTATTACCGGGGACTATATAGAAATAAGAACTTTTTACAAAGAGATAAACGAAGATTTTGCTAGTTGGTTTGCCAATAATATTTCTGGAGAATCTTTTTCTGATTTAACAAAATTTGTAAATAGATTTAGTATAGAAGGGGTAAGAAGAGTAGATAACTTGGTAGCTTATGTTACTACCGGAGACAAAGTTTTTGTACTTATTTATCAACCTGGTAGTACTGCCGAAACCATCCCATTTCGTAGAGTTTTTCAAATGTTTTATCAAAGTTTTAGACCGCAATTGGGGGGAGAGGCTTTGCCAGAACAAGCTATCCTGCCAGGTACAACAGGAGAAAATATTTTTACGGGTCCTTCTTTTCAAGAAGATACTAATTTGGAAAATTTAGAAACAAATTTGCCAGCAGATTCGGTTACTACTAGTATAGAATAAAGTTATTCCTATGCCATGCTATGTTCTACAAACGATAGACAAGGTTGGTATTGCCAAAAGAAGGGTAGAAAATATAGTAAACAAGGTTTTACAATCTTTACACCACAAAGAAGCCGAGATTAGTGTACATTTTGTGGGGGACAAGAGAATGAGAACTTTGAACAGAACATATAGGAACAAAGACAAAACTACGGATGTTTTGGCTTTTGCTATGCAAGAAGGAGATGCATTTGATAACAAAGATTGGGGAGATATATTTATATCAATCCCACAAATAAAAAAACAAGCCAAAGAAAACAAAATAAAATTTGAAGAAGAATTAGTTAGAATGTTGGTTCATGGAATTTTACACTTGGCAGGTTATGACCACATAAAAAAAAGAGACGCCAAGGTAATGTTGCCATTACAAGAAAAATTGTTAGCCAAATTTGTAAAAGATGTTAAAGGTTCTAATATTTTTTTATGAAAAAAAGACAATTAAAACAAAGTTTTAAAGATGCTTTTCGTGGTATCTCTTTTGTTTATAAGCACGAGAAGAATTTTCGTATCCAGCTATTTTTCGCTTTTCTTGTTGTTTTTTTTATGCTATCTTTAAGTATCAAGAAAAGTGAGATGATAGTACTGTTATTATTGATTTTGGCTGTTTTGTCCTTGGAAATGATCAATAGTGCTATAGAAAAGTTTGTAGATATATTGAAGCCAAGGCTACATATTCAGATTGGAGTGATAAAAGATATAATGGCAGCCACAGTACTATTAGTATCTATTGGAGCTGTAATTGTGGGGGTACTGATTTTTTGGCCTTATTTTAGTAATTTATGGTAGCAAGAAAAAAAACAGAAATGATCACGGGGCTAGATATTGGCTCTACCGCTATTAGAGTGGCTGTAGGTCAATTGACATACGAAGCAGATGGTAGAGCTAGTTTACAAATAGTTGGTGCTGCAGAAGTGCCTTCTTATGGTATCCAAAAAGGGGTTGTTGTTAGTATAGAAGAAGCTATTTCTTCTGTGTCTCATGCTCTAGAAAAAATAGAAAGACTAGTTGGAGTACCAATTGAAAATACCTGGGTGGGAATTACCGGTACAGATATAATAAGTGAAAATAGTCGGGGAGTTATTTCGGTTGCCAAAGCTGATGGAGAAATTTCTCCAGAAGATGTGGAAAGAGCAATAGAAGCAGCCAGAACTATTGCTGTACCATTAAATTATGATATGTTACATGTAATGCCTCGCAGTTATACTGTAGACGGTCAACATGGTATAAAAGATCCGGTGGGCATGACAGGTTTAAGATTGGAAGTGGATACACAAATTATTCATGGAATTTCTTCTCATCTAAAAAATGTTAGTAAATCAGTTTATCGTACAGGAATTGATATAGATGATATTGTCTTGTCTGCCTTGGCTACTGCCGATGCTGTTGTTACTAGCCGACAAAAAGAAATTGGTGTGGGGGTGGTAAATATAGGCGGTTCTACCAGTAGTTTGGTAGTTTATGAATCTGGTGATGTTATCCATACAGCCGTTTTACCAATTGGTTCGGAACATATTACCAATGATTTGGCTATTGGTTTGCGTACCTCTATAGATGTAGCAGAAAAAATAAAAATTGAGCATGGTTATTGTGTTTCTTCTCATATTCCAAAAAGAGAGAAAGTAGATTTGTCCCCATTTGGATCAGAAGAAGTTGTTACTAGAAATTATATTTCACAAATTGTAGAAGCTAGAGCTACAGAGATACTAGAAAAAATAAATGATGAACTTATAAAAATAGGGAAAAGTGGGCTTCTCCCTGCCGGTATAGTATTTACAGGAGGTGGAGCAAAAATTGGAGGTTTAATTGATCTTTCTAAAGACGTATTAAAATTGCCAGCTTCTATTGGATACCCAATTGATATTCCTAGTATTACGTCTCAATCTAATGATATATCATTTACTAGTGCGATTGGCTTGGTAAAATGGGGAGCCAAACTAAACGATAATCCTAGAGCTGGGATTGCTAGACCAAGTTCCAAAAATCCAATTAGTACTAAAAAAATCTTGAATCAATTGAGAAAAGCAGGGGAGTGGCTAATGCCATAATGATTTTTTTGTTAGAGTCGGCCACTGATAAACAGTGGTTTTTTGGTTGGGCGCTAAGGCTGCCCCCTAGACCCCTTTGTTTCATTTTTAGATCTTAGATGTATTCATAGGTTATGAATGCTTAGATTGATTTTTTTCCAATTAGTTTTTATTTGTATTCTTGACACTAAAGATATCAGAGTATAAACTATGGTTAGTAAATACATTTTTTATCCAAAATTTTTATATTGAATAAAAAATGTATTCATTACTATTCAATTATAAAAATCACATAAGATCTGTGGACTCAGTACTTATAAAAATGATATGCCTCAAGTAAAACCTGCAATTGAAACATTCGCAAAAATAAAAGTAATCGGTGTTGGAGGCTCCGGTGGTTCTGCTGTAGACAGAATGGTAAAAAGTGGAATTCGTGGTGTAGAATTTATGGCCATGAATACCGATGTGCAAGCTTTGCACCACAATAGTGCCAGCAAAAAACTTCATATAGGTAAAACCGTTACCAGAGGATTGGGAGCCGGTATGGATCCTGAAATGGGCAAAAGAAGCGCCGAAGAATCCCAAAACGAAATTAGAGAATCTCTAAAAGATGCCGACATGGTTTTTATAACTTGCGGCTTGGGTGGCGGAACCGGTTCTGGAGCTAGTCCTGTAATTGCAGAAATTGCCAAAGATCTAGGAGCTCTTACAGTAGCCGTGGTAACAAAACCTTTTTCTTTCGAAGGTCCCCAAAGAAATGGGATTGCCGAAGAAGCTTACGAAAATTTGGCCAGAAATGTAGATACTATTATTACCATTCCAAACGATAGGGTTTTACAAATCATAGACAAAAAAACTTCTTTACTCGATGCTTTCAAAATTGTAGACGATGTTTTGCGTCAAGGTGTACAGGGAATTTCAGAACTTATTACTGTGCCGGGGCTTATCAATGTAGACTTTGCCGATGTAAAAACTATCATGAGCGATACAGGTTCATCTCTAATGGGGATTGGACTTGGATCAGGAGAAGACAGGGCTGCTACAGCTGCCAAGGCAGCTATCTCTAGCCCACTTTTGGAATTGTCTATAGACGGAGCCAGAGGAATTCTATTTACGATTACCGGTGGTACCGGGCTGGGTATGCAAGAAGTATCAGAAGCTGCCAAAGTTATTACCAGCTCGGCAGACGACAACGCCAAAGTTATTTTTGGGGCTGTGATAGACGAGTCAATGGGAGAAGATATTCGAATAACAGTAATAGCTACTGGTTTTGAAGATCGAGATAGAGAAAGAAAGGTTACTTTGCCGGAAAATATAGAAAGCGGCATGGATTATATAAACAATAAAAAGCCTTTTTATTCCGGTTCTCAGATGTTTGGCAAAAAACAACTAAAATCAAAAGAAGAAAAAACCGAAGAAGAAAAAGAAAATTCTACAGAGAAAAAGACTCCTTTTGTTGGGTTTAGTAGCAAACCAGTAAGCGGTTCATCTACAAATAATTCAAACTTGGATGAAAAAAAGAATGATATAGAACCGATTGTCAAAGAAAATAAAAAAGATGACGAAGAAGATTTGGAAATTCCGGCTTTTATACGAAAAAAAATGGGACTATAACAAGCAAATCTTGATTTTAAAATTGGCCTTAAATGAGGCCTTTTTTATTTGTCTTTTGTCTTGTATAATGTAGTCAGAATACAAACTTAATTTTTGATTTAAGTTTTTCACTTATTTTGTGTTATATGCATTGTCCTGTATGTAGATCCAAAAAAACCAGTGTAGTTGATTCTAGATTAGCTCAAGATGGTATGACTATAAGAAGAAGACGTGAATGTGAAAAATGTCATTATCGTTTTTCTACCACAGAAGAAATGGAACTTTTGGATATTGTAGTAGTAAAAAGAGACGGTAAAAGAGAGTCTTATGCTAGGACGAAACTAACAAAAGGAATTATAGAATCACTCACAAAAAGACCTTATACTAGAGAAAGTTTTGATCGTTTGATACACTCTATAGAAAGAGATATCCAAAAGAAAAAGAAAAAAGAACTGACCAGTCAAGAATTGGGAGAATTGGTAATGAAACATTTAATCAAGTTTGATAAAGTGGCCTATATTAGATTTGCTTCTATATATAGAGCCTTCGAAGATGTAGGCAAATTTAAAAAAGAAATTAGATCTCTAGAAAAAAATAAAAAGAAGTAAATTTTTTGACTATGAAAAAAGAAGAAAAAAATCCAGAAATGGATAAAAAATCTAAAAACAAAATAGAGTTTAACAAGCCTGTAGAAGTAAATGACGATGAAAAAGAGCCAACAAAACCCAAAACTGTAGCAACAGCAAAAAATGAGACCCTACAAGAATTGATAGAAAAAAATATAAAGTGGTCTCAGGTTATCTACGAACAAAATAGAAAAATTAAAAGAAGAATGGGCTGGATGCTTTTTGGTAGTTATTTGCGTTTAGCAATTATTATAATTCCACTTTTGTTGGCTATTTACTATTTACCGCCAATTGTAGAAAATTTTTGGGAACAGTATGGAAATTTGTTATCCGGAGTTGGGTCTGGATCAGCTTTGAATCAAGGTTTGCAGCTAAATGATATTATTTCTCAAATATCTACTCAACAAATACAAGATTTGTTACAAAGTGTAAACAATAACTAATTTATGTCGGGAAAAAATTTTACAGAAGATGTTTATGAAATTGTAAAAAAAATTCCCAAAGGAAAAGTAATGATTTATTCGGATGTGGCCAAAGCTATAGGCAAACCAAAATCTGCCAGAGCCGTTGGCAATGCTTTGGGAAGAAATAAAAATTTGGTGGTGATTCCTTGTCATAGAGTATTGAGAAGCGATGGTAGTTTGGGTGGCTATGCTGGTGGTATAAAAAAGAAAATATCATTGCTCCAAGAGGAAGGTGTAATTTGTAAAAACAAAAAAGTAGATTTGGAAAAATTTTTATATTTCTTATGAAAAAAAGAACAAAAATTGTATGCACCATTGGTCCAGCCTCTGAAAGTCTTGATGTTTTGGAAAAAATGGTAAAAGCGGGTATGAATGTGGCCAGACTTAATTTTTCTCATGGCACTTACGAAAATCACAAAACACTTATCAAAAATATAAGAAAAGTCTCCACCAAATTGGAAGAGCCAGTTGGTATAATGCAAGATTTGCAAGGACCCAAAATAAGAGTAGGAGTGTTGCCAGAAAAAGGAATAAATCTAAAGGAAGGACAAACAATTTTTTTTGATACATCTTCGGTTGAGTATAGAGAAAACATTATCCCAGTAGATTATAGGGTTTTGCATAATTTTGTAAAAACTGGTGAAAGAATACTTTTGAACGATGGAAAATCCGAAGTAAAAGTAAAATCAGTAGATGGAACAAAAATAGAAGCCGAAGTTATAGTAGGTGGTGTAATAACTTCGCACAAAGGGATTAATATCCCGGATTCCAATTTGGATGTTAGTGCCCTTACAGAAAAAGATAGAAGAGACGCTCGGTTTGGAGTAGAACACGATGTAGATATAATCGCCCTATCTTTTGTAACCAGAGCCAAAGATATCATAGATTTGCGTTATCTAATAAAAGAATACGAAAAAGAACTGGGAATAAAAGATAGGCAACCTATAAGAATAATTGCCAAGATAGAAAGAGCCGCAGCTGTAGAAAATATTAAAGAGATACTAGAAGTTGTCGATGGCATTATGATTGCCAGAGGGGATCTGGGTATAGAGACCCCGGCAGAAGATTTGCCACTGGTACAAAAAAGGCTAATAGACGCAGCGCTCGATGCGGCCAAGCCGGTGATTGTGGCTACCCAAATGCTAGATTCTATGCAACAAAATCCCAGGCCAACTAGAGCAGAAGTGTCTGATGTGGCCAACGCTGTAATTGATCATGCTGATGCTCTTATGCTTTCGAACGAAACTGCTACCGGGAGATACCCAATTCAGACTGTAGAGACTATGTCTAGCATAATAGAAGAGACAGAAAAATCTGTTTACGATGATTTGGAGGTAGCTGTTGGTTCTAACAAAAAATTTCATATAGATGATATTATTAGTCAATTATCAAGACTTTTGTCCGAGCAAGTAGATGCCAAATTGATTTTGGCGGCCTCTATCTCTGGAGAGACTGGGAGACTTATTTCTAGACACCGTCCAGAGATTCCTATAGTGGTTGGTACCAGCACTCCCAGAGTTTTGCATCAACTCAATTTGTCTTGGGGGGTTAAACCTTTTATATTAGAGCCTTGCAATTCTATAGAAGAGTTGGTAGAAAGATCTTTGGTTTTTTTGAAAAAGAAAAATATTGTAAAAGATGGTGACAAAATAGTAGTTGTAGCTGGAGAGCCGGTTGGTCATGCTGGGCATGTAAATCTTTTGGAAGTGAGGGAAGTGGTTTAAATATTTTTTTCTAATATGGCACAAGTTGATTTAATAGGGTACTTGGCAGGAATTTGTGTAGTTTTTTCTTTGTTGCCACAATTTATAAAAAGTTGGAAGACAAAATCTACAAATGATCTTTCGCTGTGGCGATATATAATTTATATCATGGGGGTAATTCTTTGGATTATTTATGGACTAACAATAAACAACGGCCCAATGATAATTATGAATATAATTGCTTTTGCAATATCATTATCTATTTTGTATCTCAAACTCAGGTACGATTAAAGGGTTAAAAAGGGTAAATAAATTTATAATTTAGCCCCAAAACATTATCCACTATTTGTCCAGATGGTTAAAAAATAAAGATTTTAGGTGTGCTATAATTAAGTTTAATAAGTTTGAATTACGAAATATTCTGAAATCATTATTTTTTTGCTGCGGAAGCAGGCTCGCTCTGCTCTCGCAAACGTCCTCGCTGCAAAAATAGTAATTTCAGAATTATATTTCAAAAACTCTTCTGCTAACTAACTATGCCAAAAGCAAAAAAGAGTACAAAAAAAAGAAATGAGCAACTAACATTATGGTTTAAAGACATCTCAATAAAAGATGTCTCTTTGGTTGGTGGCAAAAATGCCTCTCTTGGAGAAATGTATTCCAAACTTACCAAAGAAGGAATCTCTATCCCAAATGGATTCGCCATAACAGCTGCCGCTTATTGGCAATTTTTAGAAAATGGGGGAATTGATAAAAAAATAAAAAAATATCTTAGTGGGTTAGACGTAACCGATGTAAAAGCTTTGTCTGCCGCCGGGAAAAAAATAAGAGAACTAATAAAAAAAACAGCCTTGCCAAAACAAATTGAAAAAGAAATTTTGGCAGATTACAAAAAATTATCCGGTAAAAAGAAAAATGTTTCCGTGGCAGTACGCTCTAGTGCTACGGCCGAAGATCTCCCAGATGCCAGTTTTGCCGGTCAACAAGAAACTTATCTAAATGTTCGTGGAGAAAAAGAATTATTAAAAGCTGTAAAAAATTGTATAGCTTCTCTTTTTACCAACCGAGCTATTTCTTATCGCGAAGGTCTTGGTTACGACCATTTGAATGTAGCTTTGTCAGTCACAGTACAAGAAATGATCCGATCAGATATTGGTTCTAGTGGAGTTATGTTTACTATGGACACCGAGTCTGGTTTTGACAAAGTTATACTTATCAACTCTTCTTATGGTTTGGGTGAATATGTGGTGAAGGGCAGGGTAACACCCGATCAATTTTATGTTTTCAAAGAGGGAATTAAAAAAGGCAAAAAATCAATTATTAGTCGTCAGCTCGGTAGCAAAGAGGTTAAGCTTGTTTATGGAAAAAAATCTGGAACCTTGCAAGTAGGAGTGAAAAAGAGTGACCGCAATAAATTTTCTATTTCAGAAGAAGATATAATGCAACTTTCCAAATGGGCCATGAAGATTGCAGATCATTACAAAAAACCTCAAGATATAGAATGGGCCAAGGATGGAAACACAGGCAAACTATACATTGTACAAGCCAGACCAGAAACTGTAAAAGCCAGATCCAATCACGCTGTAATTGAGCAATACAAATTAAACAAAAAAGGCAAAGTGTTACTGACCGGAACAGCCGTAGGACAAAAAATCGGAGCCGGCAAAGTGCGAGTAATCGAAAAACCTGCGCAAATGAAATCCTTTAAAAAAGGTGAAATTTTGGTAACTAGAATTACTGATCCCGACTGGGAGCCGATTATGAGAATCGCCAGTGCTATTATTACCGAACAAGGCGGCAAAACCAGCCATGCCGCCATTGTCTCTCGTGAGCTGGGGGTACCGGCCTTGGTAGGCGCTCGGGGAGCCAGAAAAGCTTTAAAAACCGGCAAAAAAGTAACTGTTAGTTGCGCCGAAGGTGACGAGGGGTATGTGTATAGCGGGATCCTACCGTTCGAAGTAAAAAGAACCGAGATAAAAAAGACCAAGAAAACCAAGACAAAAATAATGTTAAATGTAGGTGATCCGGACAATGCTTTTGCTATGTCATTTTTGCCAAATGATGGCATTGGTTTGGCCAGAGAAGAATTTATTTTTTCCAACTTTATTCGTATTCATCCTTTGGCTCTTATTAATTACAACAAATTAAAAGACAAAGCTGCCAAGAAAAAAATTGCCGAAATAACTCAAGGTTACAAAAAGAAAAAAGATTATGCAGTCGAAAAATTGGCCGAGGGTATGGCCAGGTTGGCTGCCTCTGTTTATCCCAATGATTGTATTATTCGTTTTAGTGATTTCAAAACCAATGAATACGCCACTCTAATTGGGGGAAAAGAATTTGAACCAAAAGAAGAAAATCCGATGCTAGGTTGGCGCGGAGCTAGTCGTTATTACTCCAAAGAATACAAAGAAGGTTTTAAGATAGAATGTGAAGCTATAAAAAAAGTAAGAGAAGAATGGGGATTGAATAATGTAATCCCTATGGTGCCGTTTTGTCGTACGCCAGAAGAAGGAGAAAAAGTTTTGGCAACTATGTCCAAATTTGGTTTGAAGCGAGGGACAAATGGTTTGCAAGTTTATGTAATGTGCGAGATCCCCTCAAATGTAATTTTGGCCGAAGAGTTTGCCAAGATTTTTGATGGTTTTAGTATTGGTTCCAACGATTTGACTCAACTTGCTTTGGGGGTAGACCGAGATTCTGCCTTGGTCTCTCATATTTACGACGAAAAAAATGAATCAGTAAAAAATTTGATTAGAAATGTAATAAAAGTAGCTCACAAGTACAAGAAAAAAATTGGTATTTGTGGCCAAGCCCCAAGCGACTACCCAGAGTTTGCCGAATTTTTGGTACGAGAAGGAGTAGACAGTATCTCGCTCAATCCAGATACCGTAGTCTCTACCAGAGAAAGAATTGCTCATACAGAAAAGACATTGGGCAAAACCGGTAAAAAGACCAACAAGAAGTATCTAAGTTTGGTAGTTTCGATTGGTTTGATAGGAGCTAGTCTTATTGGTCTGGGTGGGGGGTGTGCCAGTATTACGGGCTACGACGAAGTCTCTCGTAGCCAAGCTGCCGAGCCGTCTATTGCCGAATTAAGAGAAAGTCTAACCGAAAAAGTAAGGCGTGATGCCGAAGAAGCTTTGCGTCAAAAAGACGAAGAAATCGCCAATCGTATGACTACGCTCGCAGAAAGTACTTTTGCAGATTTTGTTATGCAATACCCCAGTGTATGGAAGGTGCAACACTGGGATAGCGGAGTAAGTATGAAAAGCGAAGACACTGGTGAGTTTGTAAGTGTTTTCAAACAAATTGTTAGTCACCCGGTGCCAGAGTCAGATAGGCAAAAAATAACGGTTGGAGGTGTAGATGGAGAATTTTACCAAGACAAACTACCAGAAAATGATGTTGATATTTTTATAGTTGAACTCGAATACAATGGTGATATTTTGGAAATCAATGCCCAAACTGAGCGAGAGGTTTTTGACAAGATTATTGATAGTTTTAGTTTTAAAGATGAGTTGTCTTTGCCAGATCGTAATCTTAACCACTGGGATATTCGCGAAGGCAGAACCTGTATACAAGTGATTACCTATGCTAGGCAAAACTCTGCTGGGCAGTGCCAGGCCTTTCCTACGCCATGCGATGTGCCAGAGCATTGGCAGGTATGTGACGAGGGAGATATTTAGTTAATTGTAAATTTACAATTTTTAATTTAAAAACCCTGGACTCAATCCAGGGTTTTTGTTTATCCAAAAAATAAAAAGCTCAGCGGACCGGACGGGACTCGAACCCGCAACTTCCGCCGTGACAGGGCGGTGCTCTAACCAGTTGAACTACCGGTCCGCAGAGCTTTTTAAAATATATTATTAGTTTTTAAACTACTAAGCAGCTTCTGTTTGCTTGGCAGCTTGTTTTTGCGCTTTTTTTAGTCTTTGGGCGCTAACCTTGCGGATATTTTCTTTTCTTTCTTTTTTCCACTTGGTTCTTAATCTTTTTCTAATTCCCATATGTTTTTTTACAAGTGCAAATATAATACAAGATTCTACAAAAATTGTCAACACTGTTACGTGGCATCAAAGTAACCTAGTTTTTCTTTTAGATCTTTTAGCCGACTATAGAAACCAGCCGTATGGATAGAATTTAGCCCTAATTTGCTATGGTCATAGTGGTGCATCCATTCATGGAGGAGAGTGTCCAAAAAAGTCTTAGGAGCCAAAATTTGGCCTCTGACTGCGGTACGGTTGTTTATGTAGATGTATTTACTCCTAGGTTTATAATAGCCATATTGCTTAAAGGCTACGCGACCATTTCTCTTTTTGTGGTATTGTTTGGCCTTTGAGATTTTTAAGTTCACAATATCTATTTCGGCCATGTCGGCCAGCTCGTCTAATAGGCCGTCACTTAGACTTTGGCGGGATTCTTCGGATTTGCTGCCTAGAAGCTTTTTTGTGATATTTTTGGCTCTTACAGAGATAGGGAATTTTACAGCGGTAATTTTGTTGCTTTTGTTGTAATTACGTCTATTGGATAATAGCATAGAGCATAATTATACCATTAAAGATTTCTTTCTAAGAGGATCATGTCAACTACGGTGCATCATAGCTAGGGCAAATCTTATATCAGACCCCCTCTAACTCCCCCTAATAGGGGGAGGAGAAAGTTTTTATAAAAACAAAAAAAGACCCTGATAACGGTCGGCGGCGGCATATGGAGTGAAGGAGGGGGCACTCCCGCCTTCGCCAACCGATATCAAGGTCTTTATTTATTACTTTATGTTGTTAGACAAAATAGCACATTATTTTTTTTTTGTCAAGGCTTTTGTGCTTTTGCCTGTGGATTGTTTTTTACAAACCCCTATTTTAGGGTATTTTGCTTGATTTTATTTTACAAAATCTACAATCTTTTCAAATACTTTTGGCTCTTGTTCTGCTATTTCGGATAGTACTTTTCTGTCTAGGGCAACGTCTTTTTTCTTTAGTCCACCAATGAATTTGCTGTAACTAGTATCGAACATTCTAACAGCAGCATTGATTCTAACTTGCCATAGGCGACGAAAATCGCGTTTTTTGCGACGACGATCGCGATAAGCGTGCATGCCGGCTTTGGTGTCGGCTGTTTTGGCTTGTTTTACCAAGCTTTTGCGGCCTTGTCCAAAACCTTTAGTTCTCTTTTTAAGAGCACTTCTTTTTTTGTTGTGTATTAATCCACGTTTTACTCTGGGCATATTTTTATAAAAGCTAGAGAAGCTATAGATGCCGTAGATGCTGGAGATGTTTTTAGGCTTCTCCGGCCTCTTTGGCCTCTTTGGCTTCTTTTAAGCGTGTGGTACAGATTTAATAATGGTTTTATGTGCTCCGTTGGCTAGGGTCTTGTCTGATCTTTTGTTTCTCTTTTTCTTACCGGTTTGACGAGCATTAAAATGATCCTGGCCATCTGTTCTTTTTAGAACTTTGATACCAGATTTTGATTTTTTTACTTTAAATCTCTTGGCTGTTGCCTTGTGAGTTTTGATTTTTGGCATATTATATTAGTTCGTAGTCCATAGTTCGTAGCCAATCGGCTTTGTATAAATTTTATGAACTATTGGCTATCGGCCATGTGCCTATTTACAATAGGTCTACATAATACCAGCTTTTTCTACAGGTGTCAAGCTGTCTTCTGTGGCTAATTTTAGCCTAGTTTTTTACTTGGTAATTAGGGCGGTAACTTTGTTTCCTTGTTTGGCTGGGGCTTGTTCGTATTTTACCCCTTTGGATTCTACTAGTAGTTGGTAAAATTTTTCGATTACATCAAAGGCCATAGAGGGTTTGGCGTTTTCTCTACCTCTTAGGATTACTTCTACTTTTATCTTGTCACCTCTATCTAGGAATTTTTCTGCTTGTTTTTTGCGAATTTCCATATCGTGGTCACCGATTCTTACAGATAGGCGGATTCCTTTGGTGTCGCTTACATGAGATTTGGCCTTTTGTTTTTTGGCTTCTTTTTCTTTTTGGTATTTGAAGTTGGTAAAATCGATTATTTTACAAACCGGAGGTTGTGCCTTTGGGTTTACTTCTACTAGGTCTAGTTCTTGTTCTTTGGCTTTTGCCAAGGCTTCGTTGGTGGGCATTACTCCTAGATTGTTACCTTCCAAGTCCAAAATTCGTACTTCTGGTACGTTTATTCTTTCGTTTATCCTGTAGTGGGGGATAATCGGTTTTTCTGGTCTTTTTTTTCTAGAGATTCTCATGTTTAGAATATTATTGATTGCTACAAGTATCGCATAATTTAGCGTTTTTGTCAATTGTTTGACTTTATTTTTTATCAAAAAACCACCACTTTCGTGCTGGGTTTTGTTGAATGGCTGCGCCATTTTTCGTGGAGATGCCGGGATTTGAACCCGGGTGTAGAGCGGGGTAGCTAGAAGATCTACATGTTTAGACACTTTAGGATACCAACTACCAACAAAAAAGTGTCAAAAATGGTAATTGGTTACCTGCAGAGAACTTCGGTGCATAATGGCAGGTGTATATACACCTACACTCGATAAGTTAACACCGCAGAACCACTATCGAGTATCGTGGGTGCGATGGTTGCGGCAATTAAGCGGCAACAGGTGCGAATGCTGGCATAGCAAAGGCGCGAGCCAAGCTAGTCTTCATTCGGCTGATAGCGTTTGCACGTATCAAGTGTGAGCCGGTATTTACGAGGAAAGCTCACCTCCTCGACATGCACTTATAGGTACCTTGGTCCGTCTATCGAACCCTGTCATCCCCATTTATGTACGAAATGACGAAACATACGAAATTACGAAATTTTAGTATTTTCGTAGTTTTCGTATTTCGTACATTAATTTCCTTTCATTTTCCTCTCTACCTCTCGTTTGGTTTCGCGGTCTTTTATGGTTCTTCTCTTATCATACTTCTTTTTACCACGACCAATTCCTATTTCTACCTTAATATGAGGCCCCTTAGTATATACAGAAAGTGGTACTATTGTCAAGCCTTTTTCCTGGCTTTTTCCTCTTAAATAAGCCAATTCTTTGGCTTTTAAAAGTAGTTTACGGCTGCGTTCTGGTTCGTAGTCTTTTAGCTGCCCAGCATATTTATATTTAGAAATATGCACATTGGTAAGATAGGCATTGTCGCCATAAATGCTAATAAAACCGCTTTTGAGATTGATATGGCCGGTGCGGATAGATTTTACTTCTTGTCCGGTCAATACCAAACCAGCCTCTAAAGTATCTAGAATTTCGTAGTCAAATTTGGCTTTTTTGTTTATAGCATAAGTTGGCATAGTTGTCTTATTTTACCACTTTGGGGCTTAATCTACCATCTCGTTGCAAAAATATTGTTCCCTTTATAGAAATAATTTAGAATTAGTTATACCTAATTTTGCTTAATAAAGCAAAAAGAGCTATAATTCAGCTTATAATTATAATAAGTATGAACAAAAGGAAATTGGTTTCCAGTATTTTTTTGCTATTGGCAATTGTTATTTTGCTTTTTATTTTTTTTAGTCAAAAAGAAAGTACTTTGGATACAGAAAATTATCAGATTCAAAAAAGAGAAATTATTTCAGAACCGGTAACTTTTGCTCCCAAAGAGCTTTTGCAAAATTATATTTCCGAGCTAGAAAATTTGCAGCAGGAGTTGGAAAACGAAAATATCAACAAAATCGAAGAAAAAATTTTTGCAATACGCGTGCCTGGTTCTATGCGAGAATTGCATTTGGAATTTTTTCTAAAGGTTAGCCAAATGAAAAATAAATCCGAGGTTGAAGCAAGCTCTGGTGTACTAGATACAAATATAAAAAATTTAATTCAAAAAGCACAAGGGGAACTAGCTAGTTTGGAATAGTTTATGACCGTACAACAAAAATGGTTAGCTTGGGCAATGGGGCTTTGTAGTAGCTTGGCTCTATTTGTAATTCAACATTTTCCAGATATAAAAATATTTTTTGCGGCATTGGTAGTTTGGCTTTTGTTTTTGGCAGCTGGTGAATGGATAGCTCACAAAGGTCACCCCCACCACCAAAGAGCTTTGCCTGTTTTGGTTGTTACGGCTCTTTCTTTTGTTGGATTAATGAGTTTGGTAGAATGGCGATTTTTGTTTTGGCTTTTTATTGCCTTGGGTGGTTTGACTATGTATGTTTTGTTTCGCACTATGATGATAGAAGGAACCCTAATACATATTGGCAAAAAATCTTTTCGTCGGTTTATGATGGTGCTTTGGGTGTTCGATGCGTATGCTCTAGTTACTACATTTTTTGCACTTAATATTTTTTTCCAAAACAAAGTTCCTTTTTGGATGTTAACTATTTTGGCCGGGGTTTTGTTTGCTTATTTGTCTTATATGATTTGGTCAATGTATTTTTCTTTTTCTTGGAAAAGAAATTGGCTATGGATCTCTATAACAGCTCTTGTCATGATAGAGTTGGTTTGGGTAGTACATCTGTTGCCTTTTGGTTACTTGGCGGCTGGTTTTTTTGTAACTTGGGTTTGGTATGTATTACAGCTTTTGATAAGATTTCATTTTGGAGCTAGAGGTGTGGTGTGGAAAAAACAATTGTGGTTTTTGGGATCTAGTCTGGTATTATATATACTAATTTTGTTATTTTTTGTTCGTTGGGTTTAGTACCTAAAAACATAAAATCATTAAAACATTAAATCGGTTTGATTTAATGATCTAGTGCTTTAATGATTTAATGTTTTTTGCTTAATTTAATATGAGTGCTCCACATTTGCCACCAAAAATTTCAGAAGAAGAGATTAATAGAACTAGTCCGTCTTTGTCGTGGGTTTTCTTTTTTATATTTGTAGCTGCACTCACTAGTGTGGCACTTACTTTGGCTACGGTTGTGTGGTTTGTTCCTAGTTTTTTTCCAGAACAAACTGCCAATAGCATTGTAAAAAGTGTACGTCCACCAGAAGAAAATTTGGATCCAGCTATTGTACGAGCTTTGCGTCAAAGAGTTTGGAATGTATACGATAGTAGAGACAAAATAGATAACAATTTTTATAGAAAAGATACCAAACCAATGTCGGCAGTAATGTTTAGTACCGATGGTTGGGCAGTGATGTATGATCCAAATTATAGATTGGGAGTAGAAAAAAACTGGGAAGGTTATGACTACCAAGGTTATCAGTACGAAATAGAAAAAGTAATCTATGATCCGGTTTCAAAGTTTGTTTATCTAAAATTTGTTGGTGATGGTTTTTCTTTTGTCTCTTTTTATAATTGGGACAATCTGGAATCCGGTGCTTTGGTCTGGTTGTACAAAAACGGAGATTGGTCCCCATCTGTATTAGAAAATACTGTTTCTCTATCCCAAACAAAATCAGAAAATATTTGGAAACCCAATTTCTTTTATAACCTGTCGGAAGATTTGGAAGAAGGCACAATTGCTGTGTCTGCAGAAGGTGATTTGGTAGGGGTATCAAACAAAGAAAAAAAATTGATTCCCGGTTGGTTGGTAGAAAACCAATATGCGCAAATATTGGAAAATGGCAAAACTTTGTATACTGTTTTGCCATGGCAAGGTTATATGGTAGATGGTTTTGTAAACAAAAATGATTTGCCACAAAGGGTAAACGGATTTTATGTTTCTTATTCCAATACCAAAAATAGCTCTACCACTGTAGGAGTAGGAGATGTGATTACAAAAATACAAAAAGAATCTATAATAGTAGAAAACTTATCTAGAAAAATTTTGTTTGCTCCCCAAAATATAATGGTAACTGTGTTGCGAGATGGAGAGGAGCTGGATATAGCAGTGGAGAAAATAGAATTAAAGTAGGGGGTAGGTTGTAGGGAGTAGGTTGTAGTTGGTGGTGAATCATGAACCAAAAACTAAATAATTGTTTTAAAATTAAAAATTTAAAATTTAAAATTTTCAAAGTATGTTTTATCATTCACCATTGAATCTTTTGTTAAAAAGATGGAAAGCGATTTTTGTTTTTGGACTGATTGTAGGGGCTGTTTCGGTTGCGGTTAGTTTTCTTTTCCCACTAGAGTACCGAGCCGATGCTCAAGTACTTATTATTTCTCGTTCTCGTACTGGTGTGGATCCGTATACTGTGGTCAAATCGGCCGAGCGAGTGGGGGAGAATGTGGCCCAAGTTATGAAGACCAATGATTTTTTTGAAAAAGTAATGGTACAGCCTGGCTACTCTCTGGACCAGAGCAAGTTTGCCGGAATAACAGAAAGAAAAAAAAGAAAATTATGGCAAAAAACTGTGCAAACTTCTGTAGTTTATGGAACTGGAATTTTAAACATTAGTGCCTACGATACTGATCCTCAAGTAGCAATCGACTATGCCGGAGCCGCTGCCGACACTTTGTCTGCTCGAGGTTGGGAATATGTTGGTGGAGATGTTACAATAAAGGTGGTCAATCAACCGGTGGCTAGCAAATGGCCGGCCAGACCCAATTTGCCGGTAAATTTTGCTGCTGGATTTGTAGTTGGTTTGGCCTTGATGAGTTTGCTAACGCTTAGAAAACATAGTTAATTCATTAAAACAAAAAAGTAATATTATTTTTAAATTTATTTTATGGCTCAATTTTCATTTTTATCAGGCTATGTTAGAGAGCTTTTGAATCAACAGGGTTTTGACAACTTGAGTGAGGATCAGATTAGTTTTTATGTTCCACAGATTACAGCTTTGCTCGAAGAAAAACTTGGTCTAGAAATGATGCCCAAGTTAAACGAAGATCAATTAAAAGAATTTGCTGAGTTGGTAGAAAAGGACGATGCCTCCGAAGAGGAGTGGAAAAATTTTTGGTATGGGGCTATTCCTAATTTTGAAGAGGAATTTGGCAAGGTTTTGAAGGATTTTTCGGAAAGGGTAAAGGATATCCTTGCTAAAATGGCTTGATTTTTTGGTAAATATTTTTTAAAAAGCGCTTTTGTCTTGTAAGGGGGATACTTGACAAAAGCGCTTTTTTGTGCTATAATTCTCTGTTCTATAAAGTACAAAAAGGTACTTTTGGAGCAAGTTATTTGTTCTTTAAAATTTAGCTTAGATTAGCGAAATTCGCTGGGAACTTTTGGTGGCTACAATTGTAGTCTACAAAAGCTCCCAGCGGATAAGCGTTTGCTTGTTGGGAGAAAATATATAACCAATTTTTTCCCTTTGGCACACTTGATCGCAAGATCCTTGTGTGCAATTCGCCCTTCAACCGAAAACACTCGGCTGCCCTCAATAGGGCGCCGCACAAACTGCCGGCTGACCAGATGGGTCTAGCCGAGTGGAGAATTCCAAATGTCCGACAACAGCAACAACGCCAACCAGACCCTCAGCGCCATCCAGTTGCCCGTGAAGAACGAGATCGTCATCCCCGAGCCGCGTGTTCGGGAGTTGCGGTTCCTGATGAACATCGGACTCCTGCATACTCAGGGGGATGCCGCTCTCATCACCACGTACCTGATGCAGTTCTACAAGGTTGCGGTGGGACGTGCTATGCCCGCCAAGGGGATCGTGAGCGTCGGTCCGGGTAGCACGGGAACTCTGGGAGTTCTCCAGGGAGCCGCTGCGAAAAACCTTCGTTCGGCTCTCATCGATCCGGAGACCGAGGCTAGGCTCAGCTACCACATCGGTGTCAACGATGTCTTCTACGACGTATCGGGGGAGATCCTTTCGAAGGATGACCCCCGGGCTCTGAAGTCGCCGGAGACGTTCGGGCTTTTTTGCCCGATCGCCTACGCTATGACCCCCCTGCAAATTCGGAGGCTCGATCAGCGCAACGACAACGGTAACTGGACTGCCTGGGTGCCTCCCTACGAGCGCGTGATCGAGGAAATGAACATCGAGATCGACAGGGAGAACGAGGGTAAGCCAGAGGCTGAGAAGAAGCCTCACGTCAGCCTCGAGACCCTCACGGTCATGGATATGCTCCGCAAGGGGGTATCCGGCGAGATGGCAATTTTCGCTGGCAATGAGGCGTACAAGAAGGAGCTCAGGCGAGCTCGAGAGGAGAATGACAAGGACAAGATTCGGGTACTCGAGGGCATGAAGAGCCAGATCTTGTGGGCCTGGGTTCCCGGGTACGACAAGGAGCTTCGCCAGGCCAACGATGATGAGATCGCCAAGTTCGAGAAGGACAATCGACCCTTCAAGAACGCGGACGGCTACCTGGTCAAGCAGAACCACATCGGCGAGATCGTGGTCATCGAGAAGCCTGGTGAGATCAGCAAGATGTTGCGCGAACAGGCCAAGGTCAAGGCTGCCAACGACAAGCGGCGCGCCATCGCGAGTGCGTCGACGAACGGCGCGTTCGGTGTCGACATTGACACCAAGATGCGTGCCGCGCTCGAGAATCACCCGGCCTTCCGGCGCATGCTGGATCAGGTGGACAAGATGAACGAGCAGGGTAGGCAGCCCGGCAAGCGTGATCGTCGTGGCAGCGGTGGATCCAAGCCGGCCGACAAGGCCGACAAGGGGAACCTCAACCGCAACGGGAACGGCAGCAAGGGCAACAAGCGAGGTGACAACTCGGGTGGCTCCAAGCCGGCTGGCAAGGGCAAGGGTGACACCAAGCCCAAGAAGAAGGCCGACAAGGAGATCAATCTCGACGCGCTACGTCTGGCGATGGTCCGAGGCGACAAGTTCAACGGGCGCAACCCCGACGACGTGGTCGATGAGCTGCGTCAAGCAGGCAAGCTCGACGCCAAGTGGTACGAGAAGACCATCGAGATGCTCCAGGCCAAGAACGTCGCTAAGGCCTCCTGAACGCGCTACCCGCGCTTGATCTAAGCTAGCTCCCCAAAAGGGGCACCGCCAATTTGCACAATCGTAAGGAATACGAAAGTGTGATGCAGGCGGTGCCCCGGGGACATCGACAAAAATAAAAGTATCTATTTAGCAATTAGGAGTAGCTAATTTCTGAAAAAATATTTTTATGAAAAACAAGAGTCCAAGTTATAGATAATTTAAGCTTGGATTTTTTGTTATTTAGATTAATTTTGTTATAATAAAATTCAAATTCTTAACGAAAAATATATGGCCGAACCTGGTCAAAGTAACAATCCATCAAATGGTCCAGAGATGACAGAAATGTGGGCCGAATTTGGTTCTAAATTAAATGAGTTACAAACTGCAGTAGAAGAGGCAGGTGCATCTGTTGAAGCTGCAAAGATAGATTTAGATGCAGAATTAGATAAGAAAAAAGCGTTGATAGAGATAAAGGCAAGAAAAGATAAATTGGATACATACTTGGGTGTAGTTGGAGAAAAGTTAAAAAAATTGAAACAGGTTGCCGAAAGAAATAAAGATGCCTTTGAAAGCCATGCGGCTGAACAGTTGAGTAAAGCAGACGAAGTTTTGCGAAGTATGGGAGAAGCTAAAAAAGTTTTGGAAGGGCGTGAACAAAAAGTTTCGGGTAAAGCTGAGCAAAAAAAGCAAAAGGGAGAAAAAGTAGAGGCAACTTTGAGTACTGTACAAGAAACCTTGAAAAAAAATTTAAAAATAGAAGAATCAGAATTGGATCTTTTAGAAAAAGGTTTAAATGATGATGACTTTTTGATAAGTGGTATAGATTTGTTAAATAATTTGGCCAAACCTTTGAAAAGATTATCTACGCTTGTAGAACAATCTGCACAGTGGGAAGCTAGTATTGGTGAAGTAGAACAAATTACGGAAAATTTATCCGGTTCAGAAAAAAATGATGCAGAGCAGCTTATCGCCCGATACAAAGCTTTGAAAAATGCTGACAAAGATAAAATTTCAGCTATACGAAACTTGGCCGAAGACATAAAAGAATTTACAAGAGTTTCAAAAGAAATGGAGGAAAAAGGTGAAGACCATGATGACTATGCTGACTTAGAAGATACTTTATACGAAATTTCTCAAAAAATTACAGAAAAAGACGCTAGACTACTTGACGAAGTTGGGATTAATTTTGATGTAGCTTCTTTGCACGAAGACTTTAAAGACGAAGATAAAGAATATATAACACCATGGCATTATACTTTAGAATCTTTGGATAGTTTTAACTTTGGGATAGATAACCCTAAAAAATGGACTGATGTAAGCAATGAAGAATGTTCTCCAGAAAATATAGAAAAAGCAATAGCTAAGATTGAAGGAGCCAAAGAAATTTTTGACGCTTTTTCGGGTTACGAAGGAATTGATGATTTGTATAACGAAACAAATATTGACAAAGTGAAGGTGATTAATGATTTAAAAGCTACAGTAGGCAAACTTAAGTTTGTGTATGGAAAATCAGAAGAAGGAAAAGATTATAAAAAATATGAAGATAAAGATTACATGTCTCTTTATGACCGCAAAAGATGGATGGCTGCAGCAGAAAATATAGAAGCATTTGCGAAGAAATTGAACCCTGCTTATGGTGGAGCAGAAGCAGCAGTAGCTGCCACTACCAGCCCTGAGGCCGACAAAGATGAAGAAAGTAAAGAAAGATTATACAAAGCATTTTATGGAAGTGTAAAAGTAGAAAAAACTGCGGATGGACAATTTTTGTTTCATTTTGGAGAAGAGGGGGAGGGCAAAGGTGTAGATGAAACAGCAAGTGATTTGTCTGAAGCCATAGCAGCAGGTGGCGTAGATGTGGGAGCCTTGTTTAGAGAATGGGCCAAAGATGTGGCCGAGGGGAAGACAAATTATAAAGAATACGAAAAAGCAGAAGAAATAGAACTAAATATAACTCCAGAAGAAAAACAAAAATTATTTGATTATTTTTATAATAATATTAAGGTAGAAAAAAAGGATGATGGACAAGTGGATTTTTGGTTAGATGGGACAAATAGAGCACAAACCGTGACCGAAGTAGCTGATTTTATTGGTACTGGCTGGTTTACAAACCAGGAAGATGATTTAATAGGTATAGATCAGGCCGAAGCAAGCAAAGCTTTTCGTATTTGGGTAAAAGAAGTCGTAGAAGCTGGTGGGGATTACCAAGAGCATGTGCCGGGTAAATCATTGAAAGAAGAGATTTTTGGTGGAGAAGAATTGTCCCCAGAAGAAAAGAAAAACAAGGTAAGAGAATATCTAGAAGCAGAATATGAAGTTATTATAGACAATAACAGTAATGAGTTCCTTGTAAAACAAAAAGGTACAAAAGACACTCTTAGTGTAGATATTTTTAAATCTCTTATTATTACACCACTTGAGAAAGGGAAAAAAAACGGGACAAAAGATTATGCTTTGGGACTTGATAAAGAAGATGCAGAAGCTTTGGTCACAGAGTGGGTAGAAGAAAAAAAGAATAAAATTTTGGCAGATACTGGGCGGAAAAGAACCTCTGCGGAGGCAAGCCGTCCTGATGTTGGCTCTGCAGCTGATAAAACAACAGAACCTGCTCCGGCAGAATCGGCTGCTGCTGGAGAGAGTCTGGTAGATGACGAGGATCATGATTTAGGCTCCATAGAAGAAGAAGTAATAACAATTTCACCCGAACAAAGAGCACATGTAAATGCTTGGTTTGATAATAATATAGAACTATACCACGCTGGAAAAAACAAAATTGCAAAGTTTGGGTTTGATGGTACAGAATTCTCAAAAGGGGAATTAGTATACTATTTTATAGACTTAAAAGAAGAACTTATTCCAGGAGATTTAAAAAATCTTGGTTTGGACAGTTCTTTAATTTCCAAAGCATTTTTAGAATGGGCAGACGGGGAGCATTTGAAAGGTAGAGAAGGTGAAGCCAACCCAGAAATAAGAGACGCAATAGAAACATACAAGAGATACTTAGATTCTTTGCCTGTTTATATAGATCCAAAAACTCCAGCTGGTAGTGAACCAAAATATTTAATTGATTACCTCAACGATGGTTTGGGTGGATTTCTCCCACTTGTTATAGAAAATGAGTTAAGAAATGGAGCTTCAAATTTTCAAGATCCATTGACTTCGATTTATGGAGTTGATTCTTCCGAGGTTGCTGATATCTTTCGTGAATGGTGGCATACTTCTGCCGAGGCAGAAGCCAAACGTAACGAAGCAAAAAGACAGTACGAAATGGGGGATAGAGAAACCCAAAAAAGAAATATTGAAAATTGGTTAAATAGAAATGCCAGACTAAGACTAGATCCACCCGGAGCTTCTGCCGACGAAGCGCTTGGTTATGTTATAGAAGTAGCAGGATTAAAAATAAACAGTTCAGATTTGCGTTATGGCCGTAGATATTTTGAAAATTTGCCAGAAGCAGATAGAAGTAATCTAGAAGCACTTTATAATCTAACCAACGATACTCGTTTATTAGAAAACACAGTACATCGCTGGGCAATTGATAAATATCATGATCTTCTCGAAGCTCATGCCGAATCAGAAGGTAGAGCTGGTTTGGTATTTAGAGAATTTAGAAAATTAAAAATTGTCGAAGACCCAAATGATTCCGAAAGTTATGTTGTAGTAGCTCCAAACGACGATGGCGTTAGTTTTCCAGAAGAAATAAACAATAATAATAGTTTGCCGATTTCGCTTATTGCTGCCGGTTTTAGTATGTATACCCCAGAGCAAGTAGAAAACTATACCGGTGTAAAGGAAATGTCTGGAAACGAGTTGGCCGAATTGTTTTCTATGTGGTGGGAGACTGCCAAGAGACCACAACTAGAAAGAGAAAAACCAAGAGAGAAAAAAGTAATAGATATACCAGAGAACGAACTTTTTAGTATAGTTGGACGTGAAAGACTCGCTTCTATAATGGAAGAGTGTTTCGTCCACCCTCTGACCGGTCGTGGCAATATTAGTCATCCAGAATTAGAATTGCAAGGATTATTTATGGATATGGATCCTGTGGCAGCAGAACGTTTGCAAAGAAATTTGGATAAGTTTGGTTACACTGTAGAAGAGTTCAAAAAAGAGTGGCGAGAAAAATTGTATCTAAAAGTTTTTAATGCTCTAAGTGGGTGGGTGCAAAAAGAAGAACTAAGAGTATTAAATGATTTGTTGGGAGATGGAGAAAATCAATCACTGGAAGATAAGCTTGAAGGCAAGTGGAGAAAACGCAAGGTTATACTAGAGCGAGCCAAATTAATGGCCGCCAATTTGGCACCAACTGCTGTAGGTATGGGAGCTGGTGTAGCTATGACAATGGTAACAGGTATTGGTAGTATGGGTATACGAGCCCTCTCTGGTGGTTTGGTAGGAGCTGCTACCGGTGCAACCAAAGGTATAGACAAAGCTTTTGGTTGGTTGAGAAAAAGAAAAGAAAAAGCCAAAAAACAAGCCAAAGAAAAAACCCAAGAAGCCCTAGAAGAAGTAAAAGAAAAAAATGCTTTGGAAATCCAACACAGACTAGAAGAAAAAATTAGACAGGTAAGCTCTAGAGGGATTGCGGCTTTTCTTAGCCAAGGTCTAAGAGAAGGGAGTTATGACTCTTATGATAAAAAAGATGAAGATTTGGATGTAAATGCTTTCTTACTAAAAGAAGGTTTGGCTGGCAAAATTGGCGCCGAATACGAAGGCGCAGAATTGGAACACCAAGAAAAGAAATTAAAAAGTTTGGTCAAAGAACTTAACACCGTTCAAAATCAAGAGAGAGACAAAATTGCCGACATTATGTCGAAAAATCCAAAATTCGTAGCAATTTTGGAAAAAGCTTTGGGCTATCCTACTGGTACATTAACCGGAACAGGAGGAGCAGAAGGGCGAACAAGTTCGGCAGAAGAAAACAAAGCCAAAACTATAATAGTGTCTATGTTGGTTGGTGGAACTATGGGTTCTGTATTTGCAGCTTTTCCAGAAGCTAGAGCCATAGTCATGACTGCTGTTGGTGGTTATGTAGGTTATAAAATTGGAGAAAGTAGAGATGAAAAAGCCAAAGAAAAAGCTTTTGTAACAGAAGTAGTTAATAAAATAAACACGGCCGAAGAATTGATATCTGGTTACGATATAAAAGAAGGAACTGTAATAAGTGTGGCAGCCAAAGATAAAGCAGCCAGGCCATCGGATAGTGCTCTAGAAGAATATATGCGAGTTATTCGTACACCACTTAACCTTGGTTTGTTGGAAGAACACCCAAGTTTGTCGGTAAGAGCCAAAAATGTGTTGCGTAGAATAGATGAACTAAGATACGAAATAAGAAGAAAAGATGATCGCGCCGAAGCTTTGCTTGCTGCTTTGCATAGCGATGTTCACAAACTACAAGAAGAACGACAAGAAACAATTGAAAATTTACAAACTACAGGTGGCTGGAGAAAATATGCAGGAGCTGTGGCTGGTGGAGCTATTGGGGCAGCCGTTGGTTATGGTACCAGACATGCTGTACAAGAATTAGGCTCTTTCTTAAACGAAGAAACTAGTCAACAATATCATAAAATACTGCAGAGTTTGGGGTTAGAAGAAGTTGCCCAGCCAGATAGTAGAGCAACTGCCACCGGGGTTGCTGCCGGAGCCGCAGAGTCTTTGTCTCCGGCCGAAGCTGGGGCAAAAGCACCAGAAGTAAGAGAAGTATTCAAATTGCCAGAATACCTAAAAATAGAAAAAGGCAGTCACCTAGGGATGTCTCACACTGCTACAGCCGATGTAATTTTGAACGAAAAAGTACAACAAGCTTATATCAAAGATATCCCAGCTCTAAAGGATTATGCTGGCAAATTTGATACTTGGAAAACTGGCTTGGCAGAACACAATAATAATTTGGAAGATTATGCCAAGAGTTTGTCTTCTGACGAAGAAAAAGATTTGCGCAGGTTTGCCTACTTGGTTAGTGAGTATAACAATTTTGGAGATGTAAAAGTGCGTGGGGGAGTAGCTACTATCTTTGATGCCACCAGTGGTAAACACAAAATAATAGCTTTGGATGCTAGCGGTAATCTAGATCTAAAAGGAGATCTGTCCGAACAATTTTATAGGGATACAATTGTTCAAGGTGATAAAAAAATTATATTACCAGATGAATCAAGAGGCGCTAATTTTGTATACAAAGGAGACAAAATTCCACAAGAATTTGCCAACGGAATTGCTGTAAACCAAGAAGTAGGAACAGATGGAATTGCTAGATTTGTCCCTACCGAAGCGGGGATTGATCAGGTTGGTAGATTATACAGTGGCAGAGTTGGCGCTGTAGACCAAGCCGATTGGGCTGCCTTTGCCAAAGACGGTAGTATAATTGGTCATTTGAAATTAAGTGCCGATGGAACAAAATTAGAATTAACCGGCGGTTCGGAATTAATTGTCAAAGAACCTCTCGGAGAAGCAGAGGTAAAGGTAGGTCAAGAAGAAGTTAGTTTGGACGAAGCCAAAGAAAAAGATTTTCTTGCTGCAGATACAACAGATTTGGCACAAAGTAGTGGTGGAGTATATGGCACCGAAAAAATAGTTGAAACTGCTACTCCAAAAGCCGAAGCAGCAGCCGAGCCGGCCGAACCAGCAGCTGCTTCTGGGGCAGAGATGGCATCTGGTTACAGCCAAGCCGAACAAGCTTATATATCCAAAGTAGACAACGATATGGCTACCTTTAGAGATATAAAATTAAATGCTAGTGACAAAGCCAAATCAATTGCCGAAAGTTTTGAACAAGCTCTACGTTTCCAAAAATTAAGTTTGGGTGAGGATTCAGTATTTACTGGAATGCAAATCGATACTAGCAAAAGTCCAACAGAAAATTTGCTGGCAACGTTCAAAAACTTGGATGCAGAATCTAAAATTTTCTTAAGAGGCGTAACCGAAGATGATCCTTATTTTGCTGTTCCAGAAGGATCTCATGCCATTAAGTTTTGGGATAAAAATGTAGGAGAAAGTTTTTTCTACGACAAAAACTACAATTTCAAACCGGCTCCGGCAGGGGAAACAGGATTTTTGGTAGAATCAGTAGATGGGACAGAATCATTTTTGGCCGAAGTAGAGGTGGTAGACGACAAGATGCAATTGGTTAGAAAAGAGCCTGCTTTGCCAAAAGCAGCCTAGAAAACAATTTAAACAAGTATAAAAACGTCCTACTTTGGGCGTTTTTTGCTTATTTTAGCTAAATTTAGCAAAAAATCTTGACAAAAGTTTGATTTTGTGGTATCTTTATCCGTTCGCTTAAAGTGGGACAATTGTACCCAAAGCGGAGTTCTTTATAATGTTTGGACGGTTTTTTACCGATCGGCTTTTACAATTTTTGGCTTATGTGGATTACAAGCCAAAAATTGTGGAAGCCGTTACCTCGGATTCCCAATTCGGGGCGGTTTTCCGTCCGATTTCACAATGAAGCAGTTTGAGGCGATTTGTCTCTACTGCACCGATCTCCACAGAAAGGGAGGTTCTTTCGTGGATACCAACAACACCGACAACTTGGGCAAGAAGCCCTTTGACCCGTTCCTCCTTCGGAAAGGCTTCGACAAGATCACCGAGAAGATGGAAGGTGTCCTCGTGGGCGCCACCATCATTCTCGCCGTCTTGTTTGCGTATGATGCGGTGGGAGCCGCGAAGTACGTGAGCCTCTTCCTGGATCAGTACGGGCTGTACACGCAGCTGGCCATTGCCATTCTGGCAGGCCTGCTCGTGGCAGCTGCCATCGCCGCTCTGCACCGAACCATCTACATCGCCAGCCCAGACAGTTGGCGAGTAAGCTCGGGAAGCAAGTTCAAGTATCTGGTCTACATCGCTGTGGTGTTCATCATCCAGTTTGGGTTTGCCAAGTACTTCGAGATGGCCATCTTCCAAAGCGACATCGATCGCTGGATGACCGCTCAGAACGACAAGATCGAGCTCGAACTCCGTACGGCGGCCGAAGCCAAGATCAAGGCCGAGTACGAGCCCCAGATCACGGCGGCCGAGGGCCAGCTTGCTGGTGCCAAGGCCGCCTTTCAGTCGGATCGAGCAGCTACCAAGGACCAAATCGAGCGGCGTCGGCGAGCCGGTGCCAAGGCTCGAGGTCGTCGGGCTCGTCGGACCATGCGCTCGGCGCGTTGGGCTGGTACCCGTACCAGCACTATCGCCTCGATCGCTTCGGCCAGAGCCGCGGCGGCTGCCGCTCTCTCTGGAGCAGCGGGTGCCGCAGCCGGGAGTCAAGACAGTTACGAAGGCCAGACCGAGTCGATCTTGGCTGGTTTCGACGCCGAGACGCCCGGTCTCGAGGAGAAGCATACCAAGGACAAGCGAGAGGCTCTGGCCAAGCTGGAAGCCGAGTTCCAGGCCAAGCTCGAAGAGCTCAAGGCCATGGACTTGGCAGCACTGGTAAAGGCCGAGAAGCCGGATCAGCGTTGGTACCAGGGGGGCTACTCCGACACGAGTGAGGCTCTCACCGAGCTGCGCAAGGTAGACCAAGAGACCCGTTGGGTCATCCTTGGCCTCGCCATGGCGGTGGTGCTTCTGCTCTTGGTCTACAAGGCCATGACTTGGAAGTACCTGTTCATGAGTCCGGAGGAGAAGAAGTATCTGACCCTCCAGGCAGAAGCCTCGAAGGCTCTCATGAACTACCACGAGTGGCGCATCGGTCGGGTCGGGCAGCAGTCGCCGCAAGGCAACTGCCAGACTACGGCACAGCTCGAGCAGGCCTTCTCGGAGCACTGGCAACGAGAAGACGGCCCGGGCGATGTCCTACGGAAGCTTCTCCTGGCCAAGCAAGAGCTGGAGGCCGACGGCTACCATGTGCCCCCGTGGCGCAGCGACCTGCCGGTCAAGAGCGATCCTCTCGAGACGTTGGGGCAGAGGCCCTGGCATCTCGATCGTGAGACTCTCGAGTCTCTCGATTGGGTCGATCCCACGGAGGCCATCGAGCGCGCTCGCAAGGCTGTGGATAAACTGCGTACCAAGGTCTACCCAACCATGCTTCAGGCGGTTCAGATGTGCCTTCTGAACCCGGTCTACCGAGCTCTGTCCAAGAGTCCGGGGGTGTCCTACGACCTCATTCGGCGGTACGCTCAGCAGTGCTACGAAGGTTCGTTGGCCGATGTTCTCTCCAGGGTGTTCGCCATGGAGGCCATGGCCTTGGCCGGGGATCAGAAGCTGCCGCGCTGGCCGCTCTCGTGGCCCAGCCGCGAAGAGGCCCAGAACGGCTGCGTACCGAACGAGGACTGGCTGCGGAGCCAGGGCTGGACTGGTGAGATGCCCAAGCAGCTCAAACGCAGTACTGGCGACGAGATCGATGTCTTGCTTGCCGGTATCAGTAACTTCGAAGGTACCTTCGGGCTGGATGCTCCGGAGTTCCGTCTGCCCTCGCCGGCAGAGGAGACTGACCCGGAGGTAACCACCGAGGACTTGCCCTCATCGTCGGGAGACGCTGGGCAAGACCCGGAGCCTCCCTTGCGAGAGGCTCTGCCTCGGGATCTGCCCGAGACGGTGGTGACGCCTAGGCCCTCGTGGGATACCGACGATTCTGCTCCGAGTAACGGAGAGGTGAGTCTGTCGACGGATCTGGATCCGGAGTCCCAGGCCGCCTTGGATGAGCATAGCTCTAGGGGGACTGGATTGGGTTCTAGGTCTCCGTGGCCGTCTCGTGGGGGTAGCTCTAGCTAGAGCCTCACACACTGCTTCATTTTTTTGCGGCACTCTATAGTAGAGATACTACAGAGTGCCGCCACTTCCTTTTGTTCAGAATAATTATTGTGGACAAAAGGTCTTGTAAAAATAGCTAAAATTAGGCAAATTTTTAACAAAAATTAAGACACACAAATATAATAATTAGTTAATAAGAGTCTTGACAAATTTGTTAAAATGTGCTATTATATGATGTTAAAAAATGCTTTATTGGTTTTTTGTGCCTATTGAAATATATATCAATTTGGTGTATATCTCAGGTGTCACAAATATAGTTGACACGGTTCTTTACAAGAAGCAAGAACTACTTTTACAAACACGGAATATTGGTTGCAAATTTTGTAGCTAATAACCGTGTTTGTAGAGGACCCCCGTTGTGGGGATGCCTGGCAGTAGCCAGACAAGCATGTCTGCTAGGCATGCCCTGCAGCGCGGATTTTTCGCTAGTACTTACAACCTGGCCTGAGATTTTTTCTCGGGCACTTGATCGGACTAGGAGGAACACCATGTCCGGTGACGCAACCGAACTGAACATGAACCCCGGGACCCGGCAGGATCCCTTCGACGACGCTCGACGCCAAGGGCTACACGAGCACCAGCATCACCACCACTTCGGCGGTCCGGTCTACCGTGACCAGATCGACGAGACCTACGTCGGCGAGCGGCCGACGCGGCGTGAGCCGGTGGTGGTCGACCGAGAGCCCCAGCGGCCCACGGTCGACGTGGACTTGCCGCAGGTTCGTCTGCAGGTGCCGGAGCCGCGCCACGACCGCTTGACCGCGGACTTGGCCGGGCGCTACATCGGCGTGGCCGAGCGGGCGCTCGGCGACCAGCTCGATGCGGCCAGCCGTCCCCAGCAGCGCTACGGGCGCAATGGTGGCGACGGCGTGGAGCTCGACACCTTGTCGCAGCACCGCATCGGACAGGTCGAGCGCCTCGGCGACGAGGTGCGAGACCTGCGCGGGGACTTCATCGATGCGCAGACCCGCGCCGAGATGAAGAACTCGTGGTCGAGTGGCAAGAGCTGGGGCGTCATCGGCGCTCTGGCTGGCATCGTCGCGTTCGGCTTCACGGTTTCCTACTTCGCGGGCAAGCTCCACGACATGGAGACCGATCAGAAGATCGACAAGACGGAGCGGGTCGCCAAGACCTACACGGACACCCGCGAAGCGGTGGTTCGTGGCGACGTGGCGACGGTTCACACCGCGCTCGACACCGAGATCAAGGCCAATACGGCCAAGATCGCTGCCAACGCCAAGGCGGCCAAGGCGCGAGCCGCGGCCGTGGACAAGACGTTCGTCGACGAGGCGACCGCCAGGGCTGCCGATACCGTGTCGATCATGGATGCGATCACTCTGTTGCGTAGCGGTCACAACCGGGACAACATCCGCATCGACAACCTCGAGCAGAAGGCCACCGCGGCCGAAGCCGAGCGTCGAAGCATGCGGACTGCGGTTCGTGGTGGCGTGCGATGAATAAGGAGAACCAGATCATGAAGAACAACAACTTCTTCTACAGTCTCGTCTCTATCTTCGTCTGCATGCTGGTCTTCGCTTCGGGCTGCGCCACCACGCCGCGTTCGCCGACCGCCGGGCTCCCCAGCCCGGAGGCGGTGTGCGTGCCGCTCAACCTCTCGGATCCGTCCGAGAAGGCCGAGTACGGCAAGTGCGTGGAGCGGGTCAGGAAGAGCCGCAAGGCCGAGGACGTCGTGGCTCGTGACGTGCGCGAGCACAACACGACCATCGGGATCGCGATCGGCATCGGCGTGTTGTTGCTCGCCGGTGCCATCACCGTGGGAGCCATTGCGGCCAACGGTGGGTTCGACCGCAAGACCGAGGTCGAGCTCGACCTCGACGCCTACGTCAATCGCGACAGTGGTCAGACCACGGTCACGATCGATCAGTAGTTCTTGCTTCAGTGGGCAGGCCCTCTTCGGACTTCGGTTCGAAGAGGTGCCCTGCCCACACCTCGAATTCTCTTGTGCTTTTAAAAAAAGTTTGAAGGCAAAAGAGAGTTTGTAAAAAAGTTGTGATAGATAAAATAGTTAGTTGTTTACTAAATATTTTATGTGTCACTACTCAAACAGTAGACACGATTGTTCATTACAATCGATGAGAAGATTTTGCTAGGCAAGTTGTCTGCAGAGTTTGTTTTTGTTAATTAGTCATACTGAGCGTAAAGCAGTGGATTAGAAGTATCTTTTTCTATTACCACTTGGATCTTTCGTTAGCACTCTCTATGACTACAAAAAAACCAAACTCTGCGGATGGCTACCTAGCTGCCCAACGACCCGAGGCGCCTGGGACAAGGCACCACGATTGTGGAGCTCCATTCCGGGGCGCCAGAACTTGTAACTCGTCAGCATCTTTCGAGAAGCTGGCTTTGATTGGAGGTCACCATGGCGCAAGCCAAGCGACTCTGTCTGTCTCTCTTCACCTTCCTGCTCACCGCGGGCCTCACGGCTTGCGGTACCGACTTCGTCAACGTTTCGGGCACTGTCCGTGTCCACATCTGCGATGACAAGAACTCCATCGACAGCGACGGCGACGGTTCTCCGAATCAGACGTACTACGACAACAACTGCAACGATGGAGCCATCGTCGATGGGCCTCCGGACTGTGACGATCACAACCCGAACGTCTACCCCGGCGCCACCGAGATCTGCAACGGTATCGACGACAACTGCGATGGCAATGTCGACGAGGGGATCAGCTGTCAGTGCCTCTCCGACGCGGACTGCGGGGCCGATGGCCTCTTCTGCAACGGGAGCGCCACCTGCGTGGGGACGTCCACCACCGGACGTACCTGCCAAGTGACCGCGCCTCCGTGTGCCGCCACCGAGATGTGCGACGAGGCGGGCGATCGCTGCGTCAGCTGTCTCTCGGACGCGGACTGCAGTGACGGCCTCTTCTGCAACGGTGCCGAGACCTGCGACATGGTCTCCGGTACCTGCCAGAGCGGCGCCAGTGCCTGCCTCGCTACCGAGTACTGCGATGATACCACCGACACCTGCACCGGCTGCGACGATGGCAACGCCTGCACCACGGACACCGTCGGGACGATGGGGTGCGTGAACCAGGCCATTCCCAACTGTTGCAACGCCGCGCCTGCCTCGGCTCCGTGCCAAGACGGCTTGTTCTGTACCGAGACCTCGACCTCGGCGGCGGGTACCTGCGAGCAGTGTCTCGTGGACGCCCACTGTCGTACCGACGAAGTTTGCACCGCGAACATCTGTACGGTTCTCGACTGCGACGACGGCGACGCCTGTACCACCGACAACGCCGTGAATCACGCTTGCGTGAACACGGCCAGCACCAACCCCCTCTGCTGTGACGATCACAACGACTGCGCCAGCGGTGTGTGTTCGGACATCTCGGGGGTGACGGCCGGTACGTGCTTGGGCTGTGCCACGGATGCGGATTGTGCGGTGGGCTTCGCCTGCCAGAGCAACCAGTGCGTGGACTGTGCCGACAACAACGCGTGCACCACGCACGGGGCGGTCAACGGTCAGTGCGTTCAGTCCTGGATTCCCGACTGTTGCAACGGTCCGACCTCGGACGCAGAATGCATGCAGACGCCGACTGGTATCACCGGGAACGGATCTCCCCTCGAGAACCGCACCCCGGCGAACTTGCCGGCCGGCTTCCTCTGGGGCTGTTCGTCGACCAACACTGCGACGACCACGCCCACGGGTCACGTCTGTACCAGCGCCGAGGACAACGACGGGGATGGGGCCTTCGAGCCCGAGACCCAGGCCTTTGGCAACTGCACGGACAACTGGGACAATGACGCCGACGGGCTCGTCGACGGAGACGATCCCGACTGCGCCGCGGCTCCGCCGCAGTGTACGGTGAACGCGGACTGTGACGATGGTTCGTACTGCAACGGAACGGAGACGTGCCAGAGCGGTACCTGCCAGTCGGGCACTGTGGTCACCTGCAGTGCCGGTCAGGTCTGCGACGAGGTCACCGACATGTGCGTGGCCACGGGTGGTAGCTGCACCCAGCAGCAGACCTGCCCCGCCGGTTCGTACTGGGCGTGCAACTTGTGCGCGCCCTACGTGGATCAGCGCGGTAGGACGCCGTATGGTGCCAGTGGTGCCAACGGTGGTCCGCAGAGCGACGGCACGGCGGACGATTGGGACGACGACGGGGACGGCTACTGCGAGGTGTCGCCTTGTCGAGGGTCTAGCAACAGCTCGATTCCGGTCTCTCAGTTGCTCGGTGGTGACTGCGACGATACCCCGACGGGTTTCCAGAACCATCCTGGGGCGGTCGAGTGGTGCGAGAGCGATCCCGCCAACCCGGCCGACCTGGGGTACGACAACGACTGCAACGGTGTGCCTGACGACGGCTGTCCGTAGCAAGCTTCTCATCGTCCGCGCCTAAACCAGGGCCGGAGCACTTCTCTTGGATCATCTTCGGATGAAACTCGAGTAGCTGCTCCGGCCCGGCGTACCTTCCCAGTAAAACTTTGCAAAAAAGTTTTAGTGAGAAATAAAAAATCCTGAGTGTAACTCAGGATTTTTTATTTGCTTTTGGTCTAAAAATTTTAGAACAAAAGGAATGGGAGGTACGAATACTATTCGTACCAAACTACTAGCTAATTATTTTTCGGAAGGACGATCCCCAACCGCAGAACGCATGGGGATGACCTCGGCAACATCGCCGGTGGTCTCTACATCCTCTGTTGTAGGATCAGTCTTGTCGGCCGACTCTGGCAAAGCCTCTGTCTCTACCACTTCCTCGACTGGCTTGGGAGGTAGACCCCAGATAGAGCGCAGTTCCTGCCACTTGGCAGCAAACTTGGCTCGGTCGCGTGAGAAAAGCAAGACCGGTACAAAGCGCAAGACCCACCAGAAGCTGCTCATTGCCAAACGTTTGGCTTTGGCCATACGGCTGTTGGCTTTTTGTTCGGCCAAGACGTGCAGAGGTTCTTTGACCGTGTAGTCATGATCCTTCATGAACATGAGAGCCATAGCTCTGAACCTGGTTTGCAATGCCTCTTCTAGATCCGGATCTAGCTGTTCGATACGAAGAACTCCCAGAGGAGATCCTTTGCTGGCAATGCTCAAGAAAGTATGCAAGATCACTCGCCACTCGTGTTGGTTCAGCTCATTGTGAATTAGCTGCTGGTAAGTGGTGTGCTCTACCACCCGTAGCCTGTCTTCGTTCGACATATTGGGGTGCAAGAAAAAGTCAGTGGCTAGTGCCAAAGCTTCTGCCAAGATCATGATCAAGGCAAAATCGTCATCTAGACCAAAAGAACTCATCATCCTCTCGGCCTGATCACGGATTTTCTCGCTAGCTTCTCCAGAATCCTCGCCAATATAGTAGTCTCGAACCGTCTGCAAGGCATCGGTGTAGCGCTCGAGTCGCTCTGGTCTAGCCCAAGGATGCCGGTGTCGACACTGGGCAATCACCCTTTTGGCCCAGCGACGGTGTTCTGGTTCGGGGTCTCCACCCGGACCAAAACCAAATTCACTGGCCAAAAGATTGTGAGCAACTTTTTCCGATCGAGTGGCATCTAGCTCGATCCCCTGTGGCCCGAACTGGATAGCGGCCTGAGGTAAAGGATCGAACTTGGTGGAAGCAAACCAAAGCCTAGCAAGAGCTTGAATTTCTCGATAGAGATTTTCTCTCTTGTTTATATTTGTGTTTTCTAGAGTTTGCGGAGCCTGCTGTCGCTGGTCTGCAATCCAGGGTGTCGCAGCCTCTTGAAAACGAGCCGTAATCAGGTTGTTGATGAGGATATTCCTCTGGTGAGGGGGCAAGATGTCGTAGAAGATGGCGGTCATAGCCGCCAAGAACTCGTCTGGGACAAAGGCTTCTAGGTAGTGGCGATCGGCCATACCTGTCTCTACCCCTACCAACAGCGGAATACTGTTGGTAAGAGCTATCCAAACATGAAAGACATTGTTGGCCGCCTCGAGCACCGGAGAGCGTTCTAGTTTTTCTGTTTTTCCACCTAGCAACTTGTATTGCTTCAAGTAGCTTTGCCACCAGCCCATGTTGGGCTTTCGTTGGGCAGCGACATCTTGGAGGGCCTTGTCTGCCGCGTTTATCAGTTGCCTGGACCAAATTTCGTAGCTGTGATTCATGCTTCTTTTCCTTTTCTATTTGGAAAAATTTTTTGGTTGAACACGAGGTTCTAACCTCCTTCAAGCTAGAAACTCGTGTTCAACCGGCTAGTAGAAATAAAAAGAACTTACTTTCACTATAAATTATGAAAGACTGATCAGTCTAGCACTATATTGCGGGGATGTCAAGCCAAAAAAGTTTCAAAATAATACTTGACATTTGCTCAAATTATTGATATTTTACTATGTCTTCGATAGAAGAAAGGGAGTAACATGAACAGATTGGCCAAAGAGGCTCTAAAGATCCGAGGTATCCATGTGCTCTTGGTTTTGGGAGTACTGTATTGGTTGCACGGTTGGCTACCACACTGTGTCGACGAATTGGCGCTAAGCCATTTGCCCAAACCACACATTTGTTCTTTTGCTGTGTATGTGGGGGATAGTAGAGGATACTCTACCAAGATCAGTATGACTCCAAGAAAAGGGGAGGCATTTACTACCTATAGAAATAGGGTCTGTAACAGGTGGCCAGGAGCACGTATCTATCGTTGTGGCAATAGCCCAAAGCCGTGGTATACCTGCAAAAAACCTCCAGCTGCAACCTCGCAACCTTATTTTCGCCCTATGCCGTATGTGGGGGAAAAAGGACAACGGGGGATTAGTCTTGAGTACTAACCTTGACCAAATATATACAGCTCACTTCACACATTGTTTTTTTGCAAAAGAAAACAATGCCAAACAAAAAACCCAGAGATTATCTCTGGATTTTTTGTTTTTGAAAAACTAACTATTCAAAAAACTCCCCGGATCAACTGTTTTTTTCTTGGCGAGAGCTGCTCCCCAGTAGCTAAATGTAATCCACATTACCGGAGTGTGGCGGATCATGTTGTCCGACAAACTAACCACCAAGAAAATAAAAACCCAAGCCAAAAGATGAATATTTTTTTGCAAAGATTTTTTATCTACAAAAGCTTTTTTGGAAACTACATAAAGTAGATTAAGTAAAAAAGCAATATAAACAATAAAGCCAGTTAAACCCAATTCAAGGGCGATCCTAAGATAGTCATTGTGAGCTTCGTCACTGTCGTCCCATTGGTGCTCTATACTACGGTTCTCTCGCCAAACTTCTTCAAAATTACCAAAACCATAACCAAGAGCCGGGCGTGAACGAATAATAGGCATGTTTTCTCGGAGCAAAGACAATCGCCAAGAAATAGAATCAGCTTCGTCGTTTCTGGTAGTAATACGACCAACTAGGGGAATAGCCGACAAATCAACATTGGCATTGTCTACCAGCCAATTATTAAGTGGAAAAAAAGTTAAATAAAAAAGTCCAGTACCAACCACTAGCCAAGTAAGCATTTTTTTGTACTTGTAAACACCAATGATAACCAAGAAAATAGCTAGGCCAATAAGAGTTACTCTGGTGTAGGTGAATAAGAGTAAAGTAAATAATAAACAGTAAATGATAAATCTAGTTAATTTATTATTTTCCCAAAAGTCATTGGCGTTAATTACACTTTTATCGGTAAACAAAATAATTATGCTAAGCACCAGAAAAGCAAAAACATTTGGGTGGCCGAGAGTGCCAAAAATACGACCACGAATATCAAAAGTAGCCAGGCCAGAACCTAGCAAGAGTTGGTAAAGAGCGGCCAACATTGGCAAAACTGCTGCCACAAAAATAGTTTTTACAAATAGAGCTTTACTAATTTTTCTTGCATAAACCAAAATGTAACTAAGCCAAAAGAAAAGGATAAGATCGGCTAGTTTGATAGCCTCTATAGCCGAGTTTATAGGGTTTATCCCGAGGGAACCACTAATTACAACTACTAAAAAAAATAGCAAAATAGGAATTTTCAAAGGTAGTTTTTTGAAATATTGTCTATAAGAAAAAAGTGTAAAACTAGCCCAGAACAAAAAAAGAATAGCAAAAGCAGCGTTTAGATTGATAACATTGTCTCTATAGATAAACAAAATCAAATCACGCCACCAGTCCAAAGTTGGTCGGATTAGCAAAAACAAAAGAATAACTTTTTCTTTTAGAAAAATATGAGCAATGAGCAAAACCAAAATACCGGTAAGTCCAATATCTACACCAGCATTTGGATTTACCAAAATTCCTAGTCCCAAAATCAGACTAATAATCATAACTAAGTTTTTTGTTTGTTTGTTTACACTTGCGAACATTGATTTTTGGCTAATTTATGAGATAATATTGTTAGCTAATTATAGCAGAATAATTGTTTTGTATAAATTTTCTCCCCCTGAGAGGGGGAGCTAGCCTGCCTCGATCGAAGTATCGGGGAGGGGGGCAATATGAATTGGAAGCGTTGAATTATAATTTGACCCCACCTAGCCTCCCCTGCTAGGGGAGGAATTTATTTTTATGAAAATTCTTCATATAATACCAAGATTTACCCATGGTGGAGCCGAGCACCTTATTTTGGAGCAAGCCAAGATTTTGCAGATGCAAATGCACGAAGTGGTGGTTGCTAGTGTGCGAGGTGGGGGAGAGATGGCCAAACTTTTTCAAGACGCAGAAATTGAAACAAAAGTAGGTACAAACAACTTTCAAAAAAATTTAAAAGATTTGGAAGAATTTATAAAAAAGTGGCAACCAGATATAATACATTCTCATGTGTTTTCGGCAGATGTGGCTGCCTACAAACTAAAGAAAAAATTAAAAAATATCAATTGGCTTAGCACCCAGCACAATCTAATATCCGAGGAAGTGAATTTTTTTCGCCAACAATATTTAAAAATAATTCTAAAAAAAGCCGACAAAGTTATAACAGTCTCCGAAGGTATAAAAAAAGAGTTAGAAGAAGATTTTTTTATAGAAGATTCAAATATTATTTTATTAAAAAATGCCATTGCTTTGAATATTTGGTCCAAATTAAATGGAAAACTCTTTCAAAATAAAAAATTAAAATTGGCAACTATTGGTAGATTGGAAAAACAAAAAGGCCACGAAGTGCTCCTATTGGCTTTGGCTCAGTTGCCAGAGATTCCTCTGGAATTACATATTTTTGGTGATGGTAGTTTAAAAGATAAACTACAAAAAAGAGCCAAATCCATAGGAATAGACAAAAAAATAAAGTGGCACGGAACAGTTGACAATTTGCCCAAATTTATGCTAGATATAGATATAATTGTGCAACCTTCTCTCTGGGAAGGTATGAGTTTGGCAATAATGGAATCTATGGCAGCTGGGAAAGTAGTAATTGGTACTGTGGCAGCTGGAGAAGATTTGATCCAAAATATGAAAACCGGAGTTGTAGTGCCTACCGAACAAGCCGAATCTTTGGCCAGTGCGATTCGTTTGATCCATCACAACCGCGATGTGGCCAAACAAATAGCCAAAAATGCCAAAAAATATGCCCAAGATAATTTTTCTTTGGACAAAAACATAGAAGAATTATTAAAAATATATAAGCAAGATAGCAAATAGAATGAAACTATTTTTTCATCAAAACAAAATTAAAAAGAGGATAATTATAGTAATGGCTTTAATTATCTCTTTTTTGTTTCAACCAAGTTTTGTTTCTGCCAATAATTCTTCTCTACAAAAGGCTAATTATTTTTTACATTGGCAAATAAACGATAGCACGGCCAGACAATTGGCTAAATGGGATTTGCTTATTTTGGACATGGAAACCCAAGTAACCAGTCGTAGACAATTAGATTTAATCAAAAGTTTGAATCCCGACATAAAAATGTTGGTGTATATTACTTCACAAGAAATAGAAAAAAATGCACCAATTAGCAAAAGCAGAATGAGACAAAAATTGGCTGCCAGAATAGATCCTCGTTGGTATGCTGTAAATACCAGAGGGCAAAAATTAAGTTTTTGGCCAGGAGCACACTTGCTAAACATGAGTACCTCGGCACCTACTCTAGAAGGCAAAAAAATGAACAAAGCCTTGGCCGAGTTTGTAGCTTATGAATTACTTTCTACAGGTTTGTGGGATGGTGTTTTTTACGACAACACTTTTGATTCGATTACTTGGTTTACCGGGGCAGATATTGATTTGGATCTAAATAGAAAAAAAGACAACAATCCAGATCAATCTTGGCGAGATGGTATGAATTTTCTTTATGACGAAACCAGAAGATTGGTTGGAGACAAATATTGGTTGGTAGGAAATGGAACTACCAGATTTTATAGAGACAAACTCAATGGCCAGATGATTGAAAATTTTTTGCCGGCAGCTTGGAGTCCTACCATGAGAACTTATAAATATTTTCACGAAGCAGGTCCCCACCCAAGAGTAAATATTCTCAATGCCAATACTTTTAATCAAGGTTCACAAGTAGACTATCAAAAAATGCGTTTTGGTCTTACTAGTGCTTTGTTGGTGGGTGGTTATTATTCTTTTGATTTTGGTGATACAGATCATGGACAAACTTGGTATTACGATGAATACGATGCAGACCTTGGGGGTAGTCTTGGTCAGGCTGTAGCTGGGGATGGGGCAAAAGATTTTGAAGCTGGGGTGTGGCAGAGAAACTATGAGCATGGTTTGGCTGTGGTAAATAGTTCCAATCGTACTCAAACTGTAAGTTTGGGAGGAGAGTACGAAAAAATAAGAGGCACCCAAGATACACGTATAAACGATGGGGCCATTGTTTCCGAAGAAACTTTGGCGCCTTATGATGGTAGAGTAATGTTAAAAACCTTTGCTACTTTAGAAGATGTGGTCTTTACCAATGGAGATTTTGTGAGATTTTTAAGTCCAGATAGTACCAAAGTTAGAAATGGATTTTTTGTTTTCGAAGATGATTATAAAGGGGGAGACAAAATTGCTCATGTTGACCTAGATGGTAATGGCAAAAGAGATTTGATAGCTTTGAAAAGAAATAGGCTCTACGCTTGGCGAGACGATGGAGAACTTTATATGAAAATTTTTCCGTATGGGGTCAATTTTAAGGGAGAAATAAAAATTGCTGTAGGAGATATCAATGCCGATGGTAAAAAAGAAATAGTAACTGCTCCTGGTAATGGCTATAATGCTCCTATCAAAATTTATTCTAGAGATGGTTTTAAACTGGTAGAAGAGTGGTATCCATTTGGCACCAATTACAAAAATGGTTATAGCATTGCGCTCGGCGATGTAGCTGGCAATGGTAATGATGAAATCCTAATTGGTACTGGCAAAAATAGTGAATCGTCTATTAATATTTTTAAAGTTGGTGGGGGATATTCACTAAGTAGACTTTATCGTTGGTTTGGTTTTGAACGAAGTTTTCGTGGTGGGGTAAATGTAGCTGCTGGTAACGTAGACGGGGTTGGCAAAGATGAGGTGATAGTGGGAGCGGGCAGTGGCAAAGGCCCTATTATAAAAGTATTTGAGGCTAGTGGTAAAAAATTATACAAAGATATAACAGCTTACAAAACTCTTCTTAAAACCGGTATAGATGTGCGTAGTGCAGATGTGGATTTTGATGGGACAGATGATATTATCGGACTATCTTCTGGAATTTAAATAGTAGGGACTAGGGTATAGTGAGTAGGGAGTAGTGGGTAGTTTGATCAAATAATTTGTATCAAAAAACCTCCGTTAATGCGGAGGTTTTTTAGGCGTTTACTATTTTTACTTCTACTTTTCCTTTGGGGATATGGTAAACATCAATAGTTTTATCGATTATATTGTCCCACTGGTACTCGGATTCAATTAGTTGTTTGTTAGTTTTTCCGTGCTCTTTAAGTTCTATATTTTTCTTTTGCAATAGTTTCACAAGTTGATCTTTCAAAGATTTGCTTTGACCATGAGAAAATAGATACTCAGAATTTTTTACAAACTCTATGTGCTCTGGAATATCCGAAAGTAGAGTAGGCAATCCATAACTCATAGCTTCTAGCACAGAAATAGGCATCCCTTCTTTGTCGGATGGATGTACAAATAGTTTGGCATGAGAATATAGCTGTCTTAGCTCGGAGTCTGTTTGAAAACCAGTAAAAATAATATTTGGATTTTTCTTTGCCATTTTTCTTAGTTTTTCTACATAATTATCTGTGTAGTGACCTCCACCAACAATTACTAGTTTGTTTTTTTCTGCTAGTTTGGGATTGGTTTTGGTTAGAGAATTGTAGGCCTCTACCAAGTAGTGCGCCCCTTTGTGAGGGATTAGCCTGCTGATCATAACTACATAAGAATTAGTAGTTAGATCCCATTTTTTAATGTAAGAAGTATCTTTGGTTCTCTTGTAATTTGGAACTGCATTTGGGATATAGATTGCTTCACAATCATAAACATCTCTAACATACTGTTTGATAGTATTCGATACAGAGATGGTTTGATCTGGAATTTTACAAGTAGCCCATTCGCCCAATAGCAAAACTAGCTTGGCAAAAAGACCCCACTTTTCGTGTTTACGATCAATAGAGTGAAAAGTGGCAATGACTTTGGTTCTAGGAGAAAATATCTTTGGGATAAAAGACCACAAAGAAGGGCCTACTCCGTGATAGTGGATTACATCTACATTACTTTTTATAGCATGAAGAGTGGCCAAAAAAGTGTGAGAGATAGTATCCAAGTGTTTGGAATGAAGACTTGGTAGGTATACCAGATCAACTCCATCTATTTGGCTTGGTTTGCTTTTTTTTGCATACCAAGGTCTAGAATATGCAGATACCTGAAAACCGCGCTCTACCAAGATTGTCGATAGATCGTGCACATGTCTTTCTACTCCACCAAATTTGGCAGGCAGACCTTTTTGTCCGATCATGGCGATTTTCATATATTAATTAAGGTTTGTATTTTATCTAAATTTATAGCAAAATTAGTCTATTTTTAGCCAAGAATATGGCACTAAAATAACATAAAAATATACCATATTTTAGAGGATTTGTCAAGGTCTAAAAGGGCTACTTTTGATTAAAAACTAATATAAGAAAAAACCGCTTATTTTAGCGGTTTTTTGAGGTGTTTTTGGTTGGTCTAATCCATAAAATTTAGGACAAATTGATCTACCGGGGCAAAATCATCTGTTAGGATAATAGCTTCTTCGTCTAGGCTCTCTTTCCAAATAGAAGACAAATATCGGTTAAAAGTTTCATCTTCTGATTCAAAATTGTTTACATTGTCTCCATTAGAAGCTAGCAAAATTACATTTTGGGGTTCATCTAACTCTCTTTCTGGACTGGCTCGAAAGAGATGGACATTTTTAAATACAGATTTGTAAGTAGCCATTTCGCTAGCCAAAAATTTTGATTTAGGTCCTTTTAGAGCCGAGATCAAATTGGCCATTACTATACCATTTTGGTTCAAAGCTCTTTCCATACTTGCTACAGCTTCTTGGGTAGTTAATTGATAAGGAACAGAAAAAATATTGTGATAGGCATCTACATAGATAGTGTCATAACCACCGGCGGTTCTGTTTAAAAGAGTTCTGGCGTCTTCGTGGATAGAATTAATTCTATTATCTTCTTCTAGTCCAAAATGTTCTTTGGCTACCGCTGTCATACCCGGATCAATTTCTACTACATTGATCACCGAGTTTGGATGACGTTTTACAAAGTCTCTTGGAAAAGTGTAAGCCGCTCCGCCGATAAGTAAAACTCTATTTGGGTTCGGTACAAAATGATCTGCTAGGCGATAAAATTTGGTGTAATCAAAAACCAAATCATCGTCTCCATCTGTATAAATGGCAGATTGAACTACAAATGGATCCGTTCGCATGGATTTGATCGGTCTTTCGTTTTTGTGATAAGTAGTCTCTTCTACTCGAATATGAGAATATTGAGTATCTATAGCAATTATATCTTTGCCAATAGCAAAGGCATCTATACTCCCAGAAAAAGCAAAAGAAATAGAAAACAAAAATGTAGTAATTTTTTTAAAATTAATAACATCCTTGGGGGCAGAATAAATAGAAATCAAAATTAAAATTATAGATAAAAGAAAAAGTATTTTGGTATTGCCAATATGACCTACTAGTACAAAACCGGTGACAAATGTACCAACAATACTACCCAAAGTAGACATAGCATAAAGTTCTCCCACGGTGGAACCAGAGCTTTGTAAATCTTTTAATTTTAATTTTACAGCATAAGGAGATACCATCCCTAGCAAAACACTGGGAGGAGCAAACAAGATAATAGTAGCCAAAAAAGAACCAATTCTAAGATCTGAAGTAAAAACTTGGATAAGTCCCAAAACCCATTCTTTTAGAAATCCGACTAGTCCAATATATATAGCGGAAAGAAAAATAACTGTAGCAAAACTTTGCCAATTTGGTTTTTGGTCGGCTAGTTTGCCTCCATACCAATATCCCAAACTAAGACAAGCCAAAATTATACCAATAATACTGGTCCACACTACAATAGATGTCCCCAAATAAGGAGCCAAAACTCTAGAACCTACTAACTCCATAATCATAACGCAGGCTCCGGTAGTAAAAACAATTAGTTCTAATTTGTATTTGTTAAGCATGTATTTTGTAGAATTAAGACTAAAAATAAGCAGAATAAGCAATAAGCAGATTAGGCAGAGTAAGCAAGGTAGTGTTTGCTTAATTCATACTCTGCTTAATCTGCTTATATCATCTTACAATCACTCCTTTGTTTTGGGCAATAGAATCTTTTGGTAAAGAAGTATCCAAACTAGCAGTAGATTTTTGTAAATTTTCTTTTATAAAATCATCGTAGGCAGATATTTTTATAGATTCTATCAGTTTTGGGGTTTGGCCAATATCGCTAGCCTCGGGGGTAAAACCAATTTCAAAATAAACACCGGCAGCTTCGTGAGCAAAAAGTTGTTCTACAGACCAAGTGACTGTTCTAGTATTTGCATTGTATACTGCTGCATTGCCATGACTAACGCTGTTTTTACCGGTCCATTTGGCTTTTGGCGACAGTTTGGCTTCTAATTTCAGATTACTAATATGGCTGGTGGAATTTTGCAAATTAGAAATCACCCAGTATTTGGTTTCTTTTCCAACTTGTGGTGGTAGTGGGCCTCTACCAAGTTGATCAGAGTCATCGGTGTAGTAGCGTAATTCAGAATCGATAGATAGATTAGTCCCAATAGATAAGTTGCTAGAAGTAAAATTATTTTTATATTTAGCTTCTGGTATACCTTCTATCTCGGCAATTAACTGTGGTGATAAGCTAAGTTGTACATTGGTTCCGGCAGTAATTTTTTTTCTTATAGGAATATTTAATTCAATATTAGTAGAGCTTCCAGCGGTTAAACTCTCTAGCGATTTGTAATAATTTTTGTTTAAGACAAAGGTATTGTTTTGTAACTTACCAGGATTGTTTCGTTGCAAGCCAAATGCGTCTACCAGACTAGTTGGGACTGGAAGCAAAATTTCTATATTTTGGAGGTTTACATTACTTCTGTTTTCTACATTTATATTTAATAGAATTTGTTCTCCTGGACTTATATTTTGATTTTCTTTTTTCCAAGAGGCCGTAATACTCGCTTCGGGATGAACCAATTCTATATTTTTGGTTAGTGATTTTTGGGCGATGTTCTCTCCCAATACTTCTATACTAGGATTTACAGTGATTTCCAGTTGATCTTTGCTTTTTGGTAGATTAGTTTCTAGATTCAGATCCAATTCTACTATTTCTCCTGGAGAAAGTTTTTCCAATTTAATTTCCTTTGTATTTTCTTCTGTCTGTTGCTTTAGTTCTACACCGGCAGTTAGATTCAAAGGAATTATTATATTGTTTAATTCTAGATCACCTTGGTTTTCAAGAATTAGAGTGACATTTTTTTGTCCAGTACCCAATAATTTGTCCGGTAAATTTGAATCAATTTTTAGTTTGGAATCTCTCGAGACTAAGATTATTTTTTCTAGTTTTTGTTCGATACTTTGTCTATCTGCTTGTTTGTAAAAGAGTCTCGCTAGAAATTCTGTTTCATTGTTTGGGGTGTGATAATATCGGCCGGTTAACTCTATATTTCCTTTTTGTCCGGGTAGGATATTTGGTAAATCGTACTTGGTAAAGCCTCCGTCTTGGCTGGGTTCTTTTGATGATTCTTCGGCTACAAAATTTGCTGGTAGTTCTAATAGCAAATCTACATTTTCGATAGCGATGTCACTATTATTTTCAAAATTAATTTTGAAATCTATTTTGTCTCCACTTTCGATTCTTTCTCCATTGGCGCTTATTTTTAATTCTATATAGTCGGTAACAGTCGGATCAAAAGTAAACCAAAAAACAGTGGCAAATATTAGAATTAAGGTAGATAACAAAAGTAAGCTATCGAAAATAAATAATTTTTTGGCGTGAGCAAAGTTGAGATGATAGTGTTTTTTGTAACGCATCTCTGCGTAGTGAATAGGGGAGACTAAAAATGCCAGAAACCACTTGTGTGGGGCATGGATTAGATGGTGTTTGTTGGCGTGTTTTTCAAAAAATTTCATAGTTTATGTGTGGCAATTATACTTTTTTTTGCCTGTAGAAACAAGTGCTGAGAGGGAGGATGAATTAATATAACAAAATTTGGGATAAACCTCTTGACAGGGGAGTTTTTTTGTGATATTTTTTTTGGTCTGGTTATGTGGCACCAGCTATTTGAAAACAGCCACAGAGGAGGGTCTTATGACCACTCGCTACGATATCCAGGAGACTTGCAAGAACCCCAGTGCCCCGGACGTGATCAACGCGTTCACTCGGGCTTTCGACGACACGGAGCGGCCCTGGCTGCTCACGTTCCACGCCATACCAATGGCGTCCGGAGCCAGCGTGCGGGAGCTGCAGGTGAGGGTTACCGGACTCGAGTACGAGTCGGGCTCGCCGGGCATGTTCTGTATCAAGGGCTACCTGCGGGTGGGCCAGAACGAGATGTCGATGCAGTGCTTCTACAACGCCAACACTCGTGCCGGCCACCTCGAGATCGAGGGTAGCTAGTACTCCTCGCGGCCATAGGTTGGCTCGCGTCCTCCAGCTTCGGCTGTAGCAGGACGCGGGCCAACCTTCATTCCAAAATAACAAAAACAAAACCCCGATTTATATCGGGGTTTATTGTTTGTCTGTTTCGTTTTCGTCCACAGGCCGGACGCTTTTTTTGTTTGGCGAGTAGAGAGTATTGGATATTTTCCATTTGTCTACATATTGGCCAATTCCATATCTATTTGTTTTGTTTTTGACAGTGGTTTTTTTCTGAGACCATTTCAAAACGCTTTCAAAATTAAGCTTGTATCGGCCAGCCACTACTACGTAGGTCACTTCACCATTTTTGATAGCTCTACGAATAGTTTGGGCATTTACCCCAAACAATCGAGCTGCTTCTGAAATGGAGATTCGGACTATTTCTTTGTGTTCCTCAGTCATATTTTTGACTGTTTTTGTATATTATAGTGTATACAATTTATCATTTTTAAGCGATTTTGTCAAGATTTTTTGTCTAATATTTTGGCAAAAAACATTTATAGAGAATAATTTTGGTATTCAAAAATTTAAAAAATTAAGTTTTTAGAATTGTTTTTGGCTCTAAATTTCTACTAAAAAAGACTAAAAATTCCTGTATTTGTATACAATAGTCTATACAAAAGGTGGTCGTTGGGGTTGACTTTTTGTAGATAATTTGGTATAAATATGCCGTTCTAAAATTTGATAAAAAGAAGTAAAAAAGTTGGAACAAAGACTGAATTTGTCCTGATAAGGTACGTTTTCAAACATATAATAATAATGTATAATAAGCGCCGTTATAGGCATTTTGATATTTAGGTGTAACACTTTTCCTATTTTCTCGTCTACTCTTATGAACAGCAATATTAAAGAAAAATTGTTCTTGTACAAGGTTCGCAACAACAAAGATGCCGAATCTTATGCTGTTTTGTACGACAAATACGTAGAACCAATATATAGGTTCGTTTATTTCAAAATATCCAACAAAGAAGAGGCCGAGGATGTCACTAGTGAGGTTTTTCTAAAAGCTTGGGATTATTTAACCAAGAATAAGGATATAGAGATAAAAAGCTTTAGAGCCTTGGTTTACGCTATCGCTCGCAACAAGATTGTAGATGTTTACAGAGACAGAGCCAAAAGAAAAGAGCTGCCAATAGAAGAAGCGGTTGGAATAAATTCAAAAACCGATTTACATCACGAGACTGCAGTTAGTCAGGATGCCGAGCAGTTATTAGAAACTATAAAATCTTTAAAACAAGAATACCAAGATGTTATTCATCTAAGACATGTAGAAGGTCTTAGTACCAAAGAAATCGCCGAAGTTCTGGATAAAAAAGCCAGTAGTGTGCGTGTAACACTACATAGAGCTATAAATAAGTTAAAAGAACTTTTGGAAGATAAATATGAGTAAAGAACTCGCTGCACAACTAAAAGCAATTAGAGAATCAAAAAGTCAGGTAAACCCTGATCCTTCTTGGGTTTTGGAAAACAAAAAACAATTGTTAAGCACAATCACAACTTCACAAGAAACAAAAGAAAAAACCTCTTTTAGTGCAAATGGTTTATTGGAAAGTCTTTCAGGAATTTTACACATTTTTGTTCCAAACAAATTACTTTTGGCAACTAGATTTAGTCTAACAGTATTTTTGGTAGGAATTGTGGCTGTAGGAGGTTGGATTGCTAGTGTTAGCGCTTCACAAGATAGTTTGCCTGGAGAAGCTCTATATGGTGTAAAATTAGCAGCCGAAACCACAGAACTTTTGGTAGCTACTGTAATTGGTTCGGAAGAAGGAAAGGCTGCCACCAATCTAAAACATGCAGCTGTAAAAGTAGAAGAATTTAAAAAAGCTACAAATACCAAACAAGCCGCTGCTTCTATAAAGTCTTTGAAAAAGAAAATAGAATCTGCTAACAAAAGTTTGGAAAAAACAGAATCAAAATCTCCAAAACAAGCTGTAGCCATAGCCAAAGTAGTAGAAGAAAAAACAGAAGAGATATTACTAGCTTTGGGAGAGAAAAAAGATATTATCGAACCTACAGAATTGGAAAAGGAAACAGAAGCTGGTGATGAAGAAACAGAAAACCTAGAAGAAATAGCAGAAGAAGAACAAGAATCAAAAGATTTGACCAAAGAAGTGGGAGAAGTAGAAAACTTGATCCAAGACACCGGTGTAAAAGCCGTAGAAGTATTGGTAAAAAAGAAAGAAGATGCTGAAGCTGGTGTAAACAAAGAAGAAGTAAAAGAAAAAATAGAAAAAAGAATAGATAGAATCGTATCCGAAATAGAAGCCTTGGATACAGAACTAGAAGAAACAGGAATTTTGGTTTCTTCCAGTTCTACTCTTAGTACAATTCCGGTAGCCAAAGTAGTAAAAGAAGCTGAAACAGAAGAAGTAACCGAAGAAGTTGTAGAAGAGAATTCTTCCGAAGAACCAGAAGAAAATAATGTAGAAGAAAATATAAATGAAGAGGAAATTAAGAATAATGATAAAGAAAAGACTGTAAAAGAAACTGTAGACGAAGTAGGAGAAACAACAGTAGAAGCTACTAAAAAGGCTGGTGAAACTTTGGTAGAAGTGGATAGCTTAATAGAAAATGATGATCTAGAAGGTGCTTTGCAAAAGGTACAAGAATTAGCAGAGGTAAAAAAGACAGTTAAAGAATTGGTAGTAGAAGTAAAACAAGTAGTAAACGATGCTGCCAAAGTAGTAGAAGAAATTGAAAATCTAGAAAATAAAGAGGAACCCGTCGACGCTCGTCCTGAGGCGAGCTTTGACGAGGTAAAAGAAGAAATGGAAGATACTGTTGTAGAAGAAAATAATTTAGAAAATTAATTTTTATTAATTTGTCCGAACACTTTACTGTGTGGCATTAGTTAGTTCAAATTGGACTCTCTAATGCCATACAGTAATGGTGGTTCCTCTAAACGAGGATAAAATCGGGCATAAGCGCGTAGCAAAGGTCGAGGTTCGGTCCGAGCCGTTATGTGCGTTGTAAAACTAACTTTATCTCCCTGACGTCTGAATACTCAGATTGCGTGGGGACGTAAAGAAATTAAATTAATTATGGCGAATGCAATTCAAATGGGAAAGAAAGCTTTCACATGGTCAGTTGTAGTAACAACTATCCTTTGGAGCATGGGTATTGCTGCCCTTGTGCCAATGGTAGCTCATGCTGCAGAAGAATGTCCTACACTAGAAGCCGGTGACTTGTTCAAAGTTCCTGGTAACAGTGCTGTATACCTTCTAAACTCTGACATGGAACGCATGTACTTCCCTAAATCAGAAGTATATCGTACATGGTACGAAGATTTCTCTGGTGTACAAGAAATCCCAACAACCTGTGTTGACGCTTACCCAGCACCTTCAAGTGCTCCTTTCGGTGTCAACTTCAGAGCTGGTTCAGCTTTGGTAAAAGTACAAATTTCACCAAGCGTATACGTTGTAGAACCAGGCAACAAAATCTCAAAAATTGGTAGTGAGCAAGTAGCTCGCGAACTATACGGAAGCGATTGGGCTAAAAAAGTATATGACATCGCTGATCCATTCTGGCCAAACTACGTATCTCGTGGTGATGAGTTGACAGAATCAACTCCACACGATGGTATGTTTGTAAAAACCAGTGGTAGCAGTGACGTATACTATGTAGAGAATGGTGAAAGAATGATGGTTGACGGAACTGTAAAAAGTTCAGAAGTTCAAACTGTCTCTCAATCTGTTCTAGACAGCGTTCCAGAAGCTTCTGGTTCAAAAACTGCTGCTAGCGTTTACAGTGATCCTACACAGGGTGCTGGTGACGGAGTAGTAGGTCCTGGCGAAGAAGAAGGTGAAGGTACTGTTTCTAGCGGTACTTTGACTGTTGCTTTGGCTGCCGACACACCAAGTGGAACATTTGCAGTAAAAAGTGCTGTTCGTGTTCCTTTCACCAAAGTTAGATTTACTGCTAGCGGTGGTGATGTAGTTATCAAATCATTCATGGTTAAACGTGGTGGAAACATCGCTGTTGACTCTGATTTTAGTAAAATCAACGTAGTTGACGAAAACGGTGACCTATTGAATGAATCTGGTAAAACTCTTAACTCTGATAGTCTTGTAACCTTCACAGAAGACATTACTATCAAGAGTGGACAAACCGAAACTTACACCTTGGTAGGTGACATGGCTAGTTCTGTTGGTGGTGGAAACATCCCAAGTCTAGAACTTTACAGCATTGACACCGACTCTACAGTTGTAGGCAACTTGCCACTAGATGGTAATGCTGTAACTATGAACTCTGGTGTAACTTTGGGTACTGTTATTGTAGCAGAAGGTACTTCTGTTGGTAATTCTACAAAACAAGTAGGTACCACAGACGTACACTTGGCTAGTTTGAAAGTAACTGTTGCTACAGAAGACTTCCAAATTGAACGTATCATGTTGAACAACTCTGGTACTTCTAGTGATGACGATGTACAAAACATCGAACTTCGCTACAATAACAATGTTATTGCCACCGGAGAATTGAAAGACAAATACATCAACTTTGATTTGTCTGCCTGTGGTAGCGACTGTATGCTAGAAAAAGGTAAAAACAGAACCTTTGACGTATACGGTGACCTAGTTGCCGGTTCTTCTAGAACTGTTAACTTGGACGTTAAGAGAGTTTCACACGTATTGGCCAAAGATCTAAATAGTAACTACTACAGATCTCCAACCAACAGTGCTAGTGCTTTGACTAACACTATTACTATTTCCCAAGGTAAAATTAACGTTACCAAGGTAAATGACGTACAAACTCAAGACGTTCCAGAAGATGTAAGCAATGTTGCTTTGGCTTCTTGGAACTTCCACGTAACTGGTGAAGCTGTAGATATTTCTACCTTGACCTTTAGAATTACCACTACTGGTACTGCTGCTCCAGAAGCATTTGACAGTTTGATTCTGTACGATGCAGAAGGAAATGCTCTTACTGGTGGTGTTGATGGTGTAGGTTCTACTGCTGGAGTTGGTTATGCCACTTCAACAGACACTATTACTCTACAACCAGGAGACAATATTGTAACCCTAAAGGCCAATATTGATTCTACTCCTGTAGCAGATGACACAGTTACATTTGCTATCGACATGCGTAATACTACAAACTTTGACGCTACTGGTGTAGATAGTGGTGACACTATTACTCTAGGTACTTATGCTACTCCACAGTCAGCAGTAAGTGCTAATGCTCAAACCATTAAGACTGCTGCTTTGCGTGTAACAACTTTGTCTACACCTCCAGCACAGACTTATGCTCCTGGTACAAGTGGAGTATTGGTAGCCAAAGTTCAGTTGGACGCTGCCGGTTCTTCTGAGGACATGAAAGTTACTCAGTTGATCGTAAGCGACACAACTAGTGCTACAGCCATTACTCAAGATCTACAAAACATCCGTCTTTGGGTTGACAAAGATGGTGACTCTTTCAACGGTTCTGGTACTGTAGAAGTACTAGCCGAAGTTCAAAATGGTAGTGACGCTACTGCCGGTAATGACGAAAACTTCACCTTCAACCTAAGTGGTGACGATCAATTCGTTGTTAAAAAAGGTGCTAAGCTTGTAGTAGAAGTACGTGTAGACATCGCTGGTGGTGCTACTGCCGGTACTCACACTTTTGCTACTGCTTCTGCCAACCAAGTAACTGCCAATGGTGTAGACACCAATTCTAGCGTGAGCGAAGTTATCGACTCTGCTAGTGGTCAAGCTATGACTGTTGGTACTTCTGGTGGTACTGTTCAGGTTTCTTCTGACAGTGCTAACCCAACTGCCAGATTGTTCGCAGGTGGTACAACTGGTGCTACTTTGGCATCATTCGTATTCCTAGCTACATCTACAGAAGATGTAGAAATCGAACAAATCATGTTTACACAACGTGTAACAGACACCAGCAGTTCATCTTACAACGATTACAGCTTGCTGTATCTTGAAGACGAAGATGGTGTAAGATTGGGAAGCGTACAACCTACAAGTACAACCCCTGTTATCAAATTTGCCAACGACGCTTTCGTTGTAGACAAAGATGATACAGACGGTATGATTGTATACCTAAAAGCTGACCTAAGCGTGGTTGCCAGCAACCAAAACGTAACAGTTGGTGGTCATGCTGTTGGTTTCAACATCGCCGCTGCCGGAGACATCGAAGGTAAGGGTGATCTAACCGGAAGTGGTAGTGTAGAATACCTAGGTAGCGATGCTCCTAACGGAAATACTCACTACTTGTACGCTGCTGTACCTACAATTACACAGCTTCCAATTGGTTCTACACTTACAAACGGTGTAAACGACTTGTTCAAGTTTAAAGTAACTGCTAACACAGGTGATATCGGTGTGGCTAAATTCACATTCGATGTTACAACTTCATCTGTAACAGTAACTAACTTCGAAGTTTACGACATTACAAATTCACCAGACGACTTGTTGTTCTCACAATCTGCAGACAGCACTTCAATTGGTGGAGGCGGATTCCTAGAAGTTAACTTGAACACCAGCGAAGAAGGTGGTCTAAGCCAAGGTGCTAGAGAAGTACGTGTATCTAAGACTGCTCCTCGTACCTTCGTTCTTCGTGGTACTGTTTCCGGAGCTAGCTCTGGTGACTCTATTTCTACTCGTCTTGGTGGTGACGCTGCTTTTGCAGATGCTTCATCAACCAACGGTAGTTCAACCTCTCTAGGTGCTACATTGATGTCTACAGTAACTAACATCGATAGTGGTCTACACGATGACTTCATCTGGTCTGACCGTCACCTAGGAACTCACGCAACTACAACTAACGACTGGACCAACGGTTACCTTGTTTCTGGATTGAACTCCAACTCAAGTACACCTGCAGTTCTATCTCTCTAAGTAAATTTTCTTACTTAGAAACGGTAGTTTAGTGAAAACAAACCACCCCGGTTATAAATCGGGGTGGTTTTGTTTTTGGGGTTGTTTTGCCTAGGTCTACGTGATATAATCGAGGGGCTTAAAAATTTATATTTATGAATAAAAAATTATATATTGGTATATTACTGGTTATTTTGATGGCAGGTTTGTTTATTTTTTATCAATATAGACAAAGCCTAAATAATGGAGGAAATAGTCTGGGTAAAGATCCTTTTATCGGTTTTGAGGTCCCCACCAGTTTTGGTGAGGATGAAAAAAGAGTTACTTTGGAAAAATTAGAAAAAGTTAAGAAATTTTATAACGAAAATCCCAATGCTTGGGAAGCTTGGATAGAAATAGGTAATTTTAGAATTTTGCTTGAGGATTACGAAGGAGCTATAGAAGCTTTCCAAAATTCTTTGGTATTACAGAGTAACAATATTTTGGGCTACCGAAATATCGCCGAAGTATATAGAAGTAATTTAAAAGATTATACTAAAGCAGAAGAATACTATAGACTTGCTTCCGAAGTTAATTCGGTAAATGCTGATATCTATATAGTTTTATCCAGAATGCAGTATGGACTAATGGACAAAGTAGACGAAGCAGAAGAAACTATTGTAAAAGGGATTAACGCAACTGATAATAATCAAGATTTGTTGGTGCACGCTATCAGATTTTATGAAAAATTTGATATGAAAGATAAGGCTAAACTAGTGGCAGAGGAACTATTAGATAAATATCCAGATAACTCAGTTTATCAACAAAAATGGGGCCACTATAAAAAATAATTTAAAAAGTAAATAAAGAAAGGTTTATGAAAAAGAGATTAGAGTTTTTAATAAAATTTTTTACAGTATTTACTTTTTTTATACCTTTACTTTTTTTACCTAGATATTTTATCTTTCCTTTTGTTGTTCCAAAAGTAATTGCTTTTAGAATATTGGTCTTGGTTTTGCTTGGAGCATACACAATCTTGCTTTCTTTACATTGGAGTCGTTTCAAACCAAAACTCACACCTATAAATATTATAGTTGGTCTTTTTATATTAAGTTTTTCTATTTCTACTTTTTTTGGAGTAGATTCTTATAGAAGTTTTTGGGACAACCACGAACGTATGTTGGGGTTGTTTTCGGTTTTGCATTATGTAATCTATTACTACATATTGTCTTCTGTGGTTACAGAATGGAAAGATTGGAAATGGTTGATGAGATTTTTTATGATAGGCGGAAGTTTGGTGATGTTGATTGCGGCTATGCAGAGGATAGATCCGGATTTTTTCTTGAACAAAAGTGGCTCGAGAACCTCGTCTAGTTTGGGTAACCCAATTTATGTTGGTGGTTATGGGCTGTTTATGTCTGCTATTGGTTGGCTCCTTTATGTAAAAGAGAACCATGATTATTGGAAATGGTTTGCCGCTTTTGCCGGGCTATTGGGTGTTTTGGGAATATTTTTTAGTGGATCTAGAGGTGCCTTTTTGGGTTTTGCTGCTGGTATTTTCTTTCTTTTGCTTTCTTATGTACTTGCAAACAAAAAGAACGAAAAACTTAAAAAAGGTTTTTTTGCTTTTGTAATTTTGGGGGCAGTTGCTTTTGGGGCTCTTTGGATGTTTAGAGATTCTACTTTTGTAGACAAAATGCCATCGGCTGTAGCCAGATTGGTAAGAGATCCTCTAAAAGCTACTAGTACCAGACCCATGGCGTGGGGGATAGCTATAAAAAGTTGGACAGAAAAACCTATTTTGGGTTGGGGGCCTTCTAATTTTTATTACGCGTTCAATACGCATTATAGACCGGAATTTTTACGATTTGGTTATGGTGAAACCTGGTTTGATAATGCTCACAATATTGCTTTGAATACTTTGGCCGAAAGAGGTTTGCTCGGGGTTGTAATATTTTTTGGGATATATGGTGTAACGATTTATTATTTGTGGCAAGCTTACAAAAAAGAAAAAATAGATATTCATATAGTTGCAGTTGGCACCGCTTTTTTCTTGGCTCATCTTGTGCAAACTGTATCGGTATTCGAAAACCCTACTTCTTATCTTTATTTCTTTTTTACTTTGGCGTTTTTAAACTCACAGATTAGCAAAGAAAAAATAACTAATTCGGTGGGCAGTGCCAAAGTAGATTTATCGGTTGGAGTTACTGCTACAACTACTTTGGTGATTTTGCTGCTTATCTATAGCACCAATATTAATCCAGCCAGAGCTAATATGGCCACTATTGTAGCGATACGAGAAACACATTCTCTGTTTGATTCTAGAGGGGCTTATGACTACGCCACCAGCATTCCAACCCCTCATATAGATGATATAAGAAATGATTATGGTAGAGCTGTAAGCGCCAATTTGCACAAATATGTACAGGCCAATAAATCTCCATTGGCACAGAATTTGTTTGAAGTAGCGAATGAAGGCTACAATAAAAATAAAGAATTACATCCAGGAGATGTAAGAATTCATGCTCAGCAATCTATAATGTTGCAAACAGTAGCTAATTTGTCTGGCAACAAAGTTCATCTCTTAGAAGCAGAGTCTGTTGCAGAAGAAGCTTTGCAAATTTCTCCAAAAAGACAACAGTTAATATTTACTTTGGCTGGAATTAAAGTCCAACTACAAAAAGTAGATGAAGCCAGAGCCCTATATCAACAATCTATAGACGATGATCCAAGAATCGGTGAGGGTTGGTGGAGATTGGCACTCCTTGAAAATGCAATTGGAAACAAAGAAAAATCTATAGAAATTTTGGACGAAGCCAAAGAGAAAAAGGTATCTTTTACAGAAGAAGGTTTAAATGTTGAGAATCAAATTAGGGCTTCAGTATTGAATAGTACGATTGAACAGTAGTATCCAACATTTTTACAAGAGAATAATTTTCTTTTTTTGCATTGTACAGAGTAGTTGCCATTTTCTCCATTTGTTCTTTGTTTTTGTAAGCAAACAAAATAGCCTGAGATAAATCATTTATACTTTCCGGCGGGATTAGTAATCCCGTCTTTTTATTTTCAATTATTTCACTGTTCCCACCTACATTGGTAGCAATAATGGGTACTTTGGCCACCATAGATTCCAAGATCGTGTAGGGGAGCCCTTCTTTGCGAGAAGGTAATACAAAAAAATCAAAAGCCTTAATAAAGCTAGAAGCATCGTTTACAAATCCGGTGATAGTAACCAGATTTTTTAAATTATTTTTTTCTATATATTTTTCTACCTCATTTTTTTTTGGTCCGTCACCGATAAATAAAAACTGGGCATCTTTCAAATTATTTTTTTCTTTTTTTAGTGCTTTTAATAGAAGATCGTATCCTTTGGTGTGATAAAAATTAGCAATAGTTCCAAAGATTAATTTTTTATTTTTGTCTAACTTTAATTTTTGCTTAGCTTCTGTTTTTGATAATAATTTTTTTTCTGGCACACCAATGTGTATTTTTTGCAATTTTTCTTTTTTTATTTTTAGTATTTTTATTGCTTGGTTGTATTCTTTATCCGAAAGAGTAATTATAAGATCTTTTTTAGAGGCACTGTGTTTTTCTGCCATTTTGTAAATAGACTTTTTTATTTTTGGCATAGGTTCATTAAAAACCCAACCATGAGCAGTATAAACAATTTTTGTATTTTCTAATTTTGCCAAACTCCCAATTACACTAGCTTTGGAACTATTTAAGTGGACTATGTCTGGTTTTAGTTTTTTGTATAAATCTCTTAGATCTTTTATAGCGGCAATGTCTTTTTTGGGGCAGATAGATCTAATTAGATTATCTATTTGGTGGAGGGTTATTTTATAATTACTATTTTTTATTTTTTCTATTAGTCCAGCAGATTCGTTCTTGGATTTTGCTCCAATTGCCACATGAATTTCAAAAGAGTCTGGCAAATTTGTAGCCAGATCGTAGATGTATTTTTGGGCCCCACCCCAATGGTTTTGGGTAATTACGTATAGTATTTTAATAGACATCGTTTTGTAAATATAATTTAGCTTAGTATAGATATTTTTACCCGATTTGTCCATATAGCTTTCTATTTATTTTAAGTTAAGATTGGGGTAAAATAACAGTCTATGATCAATAAATTTTGGCAAAAAATTAAGTCTGAAAAGAAGATTTTTATCAGTTTATCTTTAATTTTGTTTTTGGGAGCAGGCTTAAGATTTTATCATATTAGTTGGCACGATAGTTATTTGGACGAAACAGTTTTGGCTTTTCGAGCTATAGAAATGATAGATTATGATGCTGCTCCACAACAACCAACTCCTTGGCAATGGTTTGAAGAAGTTCCTTGGTGGGCACATCTTTCTTTTCATGATCATCCTGTATTCTTTTTTTTGTTGCAAAATTTATCAATAAAAATATTTGGGGTGACTTTGTTTGCAGTAAGATTTCCATCTATATTGGCTGGTTTGGCCAGTATCGTCATGATATTTTTGGTAGGGAAAAAATTATTTGGTAAAAAAGTAGGACTTTTGTCGGCGGCTTTATTAGCTGTTAATTCTTACAATCTTTTTGTGTCAAGACTGGGGCTTCAAGAAAGCGTAGTCATTTTATTAATCTTGGCCAGTTTTTATTTTCTTTTGCAGACAAAAGATAACTCCAAAAATTGGCTTTGGTTTTGGTTGTGTTTTGGGGTAGGGATTATAACCAAGTATACAATTTTGGTGATTATGCCGATTCTTCTTTGGTATATTTTACTTTTCAAAATAAAATTTTATAAAGATAAAAATTTTTGGCAAGGTTTGATTGTCTTCTTTTTGGTGACGGCTCCTTCTTCTATATATAACTTGGCTCTTTACAATTCTAGAGGACATTTTGATTTTCAGCTTTCGGCGGCTTTTGGGCAAAATGTACCGGAGTGGCAGGTAAGGTTGGGAAGAAATTTGGTTGGTGGACTCGAAACCAGGTTTACTTATTTTTTTGCAGCCATGCATTATGCTACTAATTTGTTGTTTGGTCTCCTTACCGTAGTCTCTATTTGGGTTGTTTCTGCTAGGCTTCTTTTTTCTTCCAAAATTATTACCAAGCTAGCTAAGATAAAAAAGTTAGATATTAATAAAAATTTGTTATTTTTATTTGGGAGTACTTTTATTTTTTACTTGTGGTTTTTTGTAATTGGATCCAATTATAGATTTGTTTCTATGATTGTGCCATTTTTTATTTTGTTGATCTCTTTTACTTTAATGAGAGTTTCTGAGTTTTTTAGAAATTTTAAATTTGGTAAAGTTGTAAGTTTTGCTGTGTTGAGTATAATTTTTCTGGTAGAATTTTTATTTTCGTATAATTCATTTTTGCGATTAGATAGTTGGGGAGTAGTAAATATAACGTATGCCCAAATAAACGAAGAAACACAAAATTTTGGTTTTAATGAAGTAGGAGAATATTTGGAAGATATTTTGGAAAACAGAGTAACTTATTTTGCCGGACAAGCAGAGTACCAGTTTTTGGCAGATTTACAAACTAAAAGAATTAAAGAAAAAATAAAAAAAGGAGATAAACCTTTGCCAATCGTAATTATTTTTGAAAAGGATTTAAAATTTTTGCCTAGTTTGTGGTATTTCCAAAGACATCTTATTTATGATGGTTGGCCAGTTCTTTCGGATATAGAATTTGCAGATATTACAAACGAAACTTTTGATAAATTTTACAAAGAACAGGGAGTAGAAAAATTTATTTACATTGCGGCAGATAATGAAGAGCTTCTTCGAAAGGTTCCAAATAGAAGAGATTCTGGATTACTTCTAGAGAATTATTTGAAAGAGAGAGAGATTATTCCTAAAAAGATTAATAAAAAAAATGGAGAAAAAGCCTTTTTAATCTATGAATTTTAGCTAAATTAAGGCTAAAATACTCTCTAGTTCGTTTGACAGTAGGGAGCTTTTTCTATAAAATTCATAATTATGAATATATTAGTAACCGGCGGAGCCGGCTTTATTGGTTCACATTTGGTAGAAAAATTGGTGGCCGAGGGGCATCATGTTTTTTGTTTGGATAATCTTTTTACAGGTTCAAAAGATAACATCGAACATCTTCTTTCCAAAGACAATTTTACGTTTATAGAACACGATATAATTGAACCCTTTTTTATAGATGAAAAAATAGATCAAGTTTACAATTTGGCTTGTCCGGCTGCTCCAGAACATTATCAAAAAAATCCAGTTAGAACTATCAAAGCCAATACAATTGGAATGATAAACATGTTGGGATTGGCTAGAAAACATGGTGCCACTATTTTGCAAGCCTCAACTTCGGAAGTTTATGGTGACCCAAATGTAGATCCACAATCCGAAGAATACAGAGGAAATGTAAATACTATTGGGCCAAGAGCTTGTTATGACGAAGGTAAAAGATGTTCAGAAACGCTTTGCTTTGATTATCATAGAATGCATGGGATGGATATCAAAGTAATTAGAATTTTTAATACTTACGGTCCAAGGATGGCTTTTAATGATGGTAGAGTAGTTTCTAATTTTATTTTACAAGCTTTGAAAAATGAACCTCTGCGAGTAGATGGTGACGGTAGCCAAACCAGAAGTTTTTGTTATGTAGACGATTTGGTAGAAGGACTACTAAAAATGATGGATTCTGAAAAAAAAGTAAGTGGTCCTATAAATCTAGGTAATCCAATTGAATTTACTATCAAAGACTTGGCAGAAAAAATTATAGAACAAACAAAAAGTAGTAGCAAAATAGAATATACTGGTGAGTTTCGAGAAGACGACCCGATGCAAAGAAGACCCGACATAACCAAAGCAAAAAACATATTGGATTGGGAACCTAATATTGATTTGGAAAATGGATTACAAAAAACAATAGAAAATTTTGCTAGTAGATTGTAAATCCTATATGAAAAAGGATAAGAAAAAAAAGATCTTAATTTTCTCTACAGCTTATTTGCCACATGTTGGCGGAGCAGAAGTGGCTGTAGCCAAAATTACAGAACGTTTGTCCGATGAGTATGATTTTGATTTGTTGACTGTACGATTGAGTAAAAAAGATCCAAAAGTAGAAAAAATAGGCAATGTATATGTATATAGATTGGGTTGTTGTGCCGGCAAAATAGACAAACTACTTTTTCCATTTCGTTCGGTCAAATTGGCAAGACAACTTCACAAAAAAAATAATTATAGTTTGATCTGGTCTATTATGGCCAGTTTTTCTGGTTTTGGGGCATTGCACTTCAAAAATTTATATCCAAAAATTCCATTTCTTTTAACATTACAAGAAGGTGATAATTTGTCCGAAGTAGAAGGAAAAGTAGATATTCCTTTTATAAAAAATAAATTTAAAGATATTTTCAAAAAGGCTGATTCTATTCAAGCTATTAGTAATTATTTGGCAGATTGGGCCAAAAGGTTGGGGAGTCAGGCAAATATAGAAGTTGTTCCCAATGCCGTGGATATAAAGAAATTTCAGAATTTAGATTTTAGATTACAAAAAGAAATAAAAGATAAGTTTAATCTACCTAGAGATGCCAAAGTAGTAGTAACTACTTCTAGATTAGTCAAGAAAAATGGCATTGGTCATCTTGTGTCTGCCATAGCTCTTTTGCCTGGACATGTTCATCTTTTGGTAGTTGGTTCTGGTCCTTTGTGTCAAGAATTACAAACATTGGCCAAAAGATTAAGTTCCCTCGATAGAGTACATTTTGTTGGTTCTGTTCCTCATCATGAAATTCCCAATTATTTACATATCGCCGATGTTTTTTGTAGGCCTAGTTTGACCGAAGGTTTGGGAAATTCTTTTTTAGAAGCTATGGCCGCTGGTATCCCGGTAGTTGCTACACCAGTTGGGGGTATAGTGGATTTTTTGAAAGAAGGAAAAACAGGTTGGTTTTGTAATGTAAATGATGCCAGGTCGATAGCAGAAAAAATCATGTATATTATAGATGAAAAAAATGAAAAAGAAGTAGAAAGTGTAATACAAAAATCCAAACAAATGGTAGAAAAAGAATATACTTGGCAAGATGTCTCAAGCAAGATGTTGGATGTTTTTAATAGAATGACTCGTTAAATATGAAAATTTTGTTGGCAGCAGATATTTTTCCACCACAAGTTGGAGGTCCGGCTACTTATGTGGTTACTTTGGCCAATGAATTTACAAAATTAGGTGATGATGTAAGAGTAGTGTCACTTAATTCCAATTCGGACAAATCAATGATAAATTGTTCATTGTCAGCGGTTAGATTCAATAATAAATTTTTGAAGTATTTACATTATTTTTGGCTACTTCTAAAAAATATTATTGCTACAGATGTGGTCTATGCCATGGGGCCGGTAAACGCTGGTTTCCCTTCTATGTTACTCGCCAAATTATTTCGAAAAACTTTTGTAGTAAAAGTGGTGGGGGATTATGCTTGGGAACAGTATATGAATTTGGAATCAAAAGTTAATGATTCTAAATTTGTTTCTATTGATGATTTTCAGAAAAAAAATATTGCTTTGCCTTTTAAAATAAAATTTTTAAAATGGGTCGAACATTTTGTTTGTAAACAAGCTAACACTGTAATTGTTCCAAGTGAATATTTGAAAAAGATTGTAAAAAATTGGGGGGCAAATAGACATTGTATAGAAGTGGTTTATAATACTGCAGAATTTAAAAAAAATTTGCCAAAAAAAGTAGAAAGAGATAATTCAATTATTTTTGTTGGACGTTTGGTGCCTTGGAAAGGAGTAGATACTCTTATAAAAGTTTTTCGAGGGGTAAACAAAGAAATGCCGGAGACTACATTAAAAATAGTGGGGGACGGACCAGAAATGAAAAACTTAAAAAAGTTAACTGCCAATTTACAAATAGAAAAAAAAGTTAAATTTTTTGGTAATGTGGGACACGAAGAAGTTTTGAAAGAAATGAAAAAAAGTTCTGTTTTTGTATTAAATAGTAGTTACGAAGGATTGTCTCATGTGCTACTCGAAGCAATTTTTGCCGATCTTCCTGTACTTGCCAGTGATGTTGGTGGCAATAGTGAATTAATTATTAAAGGGGGGAATGGCGAACTTTTTGCTTACAATAATGAAAAAGAAATGGAAGAAAAAATTATCAAAATGATTTCGAAAAATAATCTCGATTGGTCAGAAAAAGAAAAGGATGATTTTTTTGAAAAATTTGCACTTACAAAAATGGTAGAAGATACCAAGAAGGTAATAACAAATTTATGTCGCAGTTGATGATTAGTCTAGACAAAAAGATTTTGGACAAAGACTCTTCTGTGGCCAAGCGGATGATTTCTTATGGAGAAGAACAAGAACTTTTTGTTTTGGTACCAAGCAAAGAAAAAAAGAATTTTAAGCTTAGCCCTCAAGTTCATATTGTTTCCACTGGTGGTAACAAGTTGCAACAGTTTTTTCGTCTCAAAAAAATAGGGTTAAAAGTTATAAAAGAAAATAATATAAAAAGTATCACCACTCAAGATCCTTTTTTTCTGGGTTTAATTGGTTTTTGTCTAAAGAAAAAAACAGGAAAAAGTTTGGAGGTGCAACTTCATGGAGATTTTTTTAGTTCAGGTTATTATAAAAAAAGTGGTTTTAAAAATTGGTTGCAATACCAAATTGGTAAAAGAATTGTTTTCAAGGCAGATCAATTGAGAGTAGTAGGGCAAAGAATAAAAAAAAGTTTAGTTAATTTAGGTGTAGAAGAAAAAAACATAACGATTAAACCAATATCTTTGGACATAGAGAAAATTAAAAATTATAATCCAAAAATAGATTTGCATAAAAAATATCCTACTTTTGAAAAAATATTTTTGTTTTTGGGGAGAATAGAAAGAATAAAAAATATTCAATTTTTATTGGATATTTTTCAAAAACAGTCTGGTTTGGGGAATTCATTATTGCTTGTAGTAGGAGAGGGGAGCCAAAAAAATAAATTGTTAAGACAAGTAAATTTTAGCAAAAATATTAAATTCGAAAATTGGACTGACGAGCATATTAGTTATATCAAAACAGCAGATTGTGTTTTGTTTCCAAGCTCTAGCGAAGGGTATGGTTTGGTAGCTATGGAAGCAAATGCTGCTGGGACAAAAATAATAATGAATGACGTGGGGGTGGCTAATTTTGAGTTAAAGCAAAGTGAGCGTGTAGAAATAGTCCCAATAGAAAATAGAGAAGCTTGGGTAGAGAAAATTAAAAAAGTTTAGTATGAAAAAAGCGCTTGTTACGGGTATTCATGGTTTTGTGGCTCCACACATGGTGCATGAATTAGAAGAAAAAGGTTATGAAGTTTTTGTAACAGGAAGAAAAAAAGACACAAGAAAAAATTATTTTGTGATGGATGTAACAGATAGTAATCAGGTTAGAGAAGTTTTTGAGAAAATAAAACCGGACTTTGTTTTTCATTTGGCGGCTGTAGGAATCCCCGGAGCTGCCCAAAAGGATGAAGAAAATGCCAGAGCAGTTACTGTAACTGGAGCAAAAAATATTTTGTTAACAGCTCTTGATTCGCAAGTAAAACCAAAAGTTTTGCTCGCTAGCTCTAGCACGGTTTATGGTGCTCCAGAATATTTGCCGATAGACGAAGATCATCCGCTTAATGGCAAAAATGTTTATGCTAAAGTGAGAATAGAAATGGAGGAAATGGCCAAAGAATACTTTGAAAAATTAGATATAATAATTGTCAGAAGTTTCAATCATACCGGGGTTGGACAGACTGATTCATTTGTAGTTTCCAAAATAATTAAACAAATTTGTGAAATCAAGCTTGGCAAGAGAGATTTTTTGGAAATGGGAAATACAGAAATAAAAAGGGATATATTAGATGTGCGTGACGTAGTCAAAGCTTACAGAATGCTCTTGGAAGAAGCTAAATTTGGGCAAATTATTAATGTCTGTAGAGGGGTTTCTATTTCCTTGAAAGATATAATTGAAAGTGGTAGAGTACTAGCCCAATTAGAAGCTGTAGAGGTAAGAGTAAATCCTGATTTTGTTCGCCCTAATGATGTATTGGATCTGTATGGAGATAATAGTAGGCTAAAAGAAACTGTAAATTGGCAAGCAGAAATTTCTTATAACGACATGATAAAAGAGATTTACAAAAGTTGGTTTAGCCAGTTAAGTAAAAAATATAATTATTCATGATCTAGCAATTAAATTCTTAAGAAAAGTGAATCTAATCCTCCAAAATTAGTTTTGGAGGGGAGTGAAATATTTTTCTTTTGGAATTTTTTCTTTAATTGATTTGTATGAAAAAAGCATTTATAACAGGTATTACTGGTCAAGATGGATCATACTTGGCAGAATTGTTATTAGAAAAAGGTTACGAAGTCCACGGAATTGTACGTAGAAATAGTACCTTGATTCGTTCTAGGTTGGATCATTTGTCCAAACCCGGAGAAAAACACAAATTACATCTTCATTATGGAGATCTAAACGATGGCACCAACTTGTCTAGGTTGCTTTACAAAATTCAACCGGACGAAGTTTATAATTTGGCTGCCCAAAGCCATGTGCGTATTAGTTTTGATATCCCGGCTTACACCACAGATATAGACGCCCTTGGTGTAGTTAGAATTTTGGAAGCTATTAGAGAAAGCAATATAAAAACCAAGTTTTATCAAGCTTCTAGTAGTGAGATGTTTGGTAAAGTAAAAGCGGTTCCTCAAAATGAGGAAACTCCGTTTCATCCACGTAGTCCATATGGTTGTGCCAAAGTTTTTGCCCATCATCAAACAGTCAACTATCGTGAGAGTTATGGAATGTTTGCTTGTTCTGGAATTTTGTTTAATCACGAATCACCAAGACGTGGTGAAAATTTTGTAACCAAAAAAATAAGCAAAGCTGTAGCCGAGATCAAAAAAGGCAAAAGAGATAAATTGATTTTGGGTAATTTGGATGCCAAGCGTGATTGGGGATATGCCAAAGAATATGTAGAAGCTATGTGGCTAATGTTGCAGCAAGACAAGCCAGATGACTATGTAATTGCTACAGGAGAAACCCACACTGTAAGAGATTTTGTAAAAGAAGCTTTTGCTGTAGTTGGAATCGAAAACTGGCAAGATTATGTTGGTTTTGATGAACGTTATCTTCGTCCGGCCGAAGTAGACTTGCTTATTGGGGACGCGGCCAAAGCAAAAGAAAAATTAAATTGGGAACCAAAAGTTAAATTTAAGGATCTTGTAAAAATCATGGTTGAACATGATTTGAAAGAATTAGAGGCTTAGAATTTCTAAAAAGTCTTATGTCAAAAAAAGCCATTATTACTGGGGCACAAGGTTTTGTGGCTCCGTATTTAAAAAAAGAATTAGAGGGGGATGGCTATGAAGTTTTTGGTATTGGTAGAGGTGATAGTAATGAAAAAAATTATTATCAATGTGATATTAGGCAAATAGATAATTTGCAAAGTATCTTTGATAAATTAAAACCAACTCACATATTTCATTTGGCAGGAATTAGTTCGCTTGGAGAATGTGAACAGAACCCACAGGTGGCAAGAGATATAAATGTGGGAGGTACAGAAAATATTTTGCGAGCAGCCTCCAATTTGGAATCAGTTCCCAAGATTTTGGTAGCAGGTTCGGTACATGTTTATGGTAGACCAGAATATTTACCTATAGACGAAAAACATCCTTTGTATGGAGTGGGGGTTTATTCGGAAACTAGAATAAATCAAGAAGAACTTTGCGACAAATACAAAGAAAAAGTCCCCATAATTGTTACCAGAAGTTTTAATCATACCGGACCTGGTAGACCCGAAACTTTTGTAATGTCAAAAATTATTAAACAAATTGCAGAAATTGGGCAAGGAAAAAGAGATTATCTTGAACTTGGTAATACAGAAGTAAAAAGAGATTTGTCCGATGTAAGAGATTTTGTTTTGGCATATAGACTTCTGTTGGAACAAGACAAATTTGGTATAAAGGTAAATGTGTGTAGTGGAAAATCTATTTCTCTAAAAGAAGTAATTGAGTTTGGTAAAAAATTGGCTAATTTGAAAGACGTAGAAGTGAGAGTAAATCCTAGATTTGTGCGCAAAAATGATGTAATGGATTTGTATGGAGACACATCTTACTTGCAATCACTAATTGATTGGCAACCAAAAATTTCACACGAACAAACTTTTGCAGATATGTATAAATATTGGTTAAAAAGGATTTAAAATATGCAAGAAAAAAAGAAAATATTATTGGTTACTCCTAGGTTTCCTTATCCAGAAGCTGGAGCTTGTGAACAAGATAGAGCCGATGGTATTCGACAATTAAAAAGACTTGGCTACGAAGTAAAAGTAATTGGTAAATTTTTTGATTGGCAAAATCAAGAAGAAGTAGTTGAATTTTGGAAAAAAGAAAATGTAGAAATAATTCCGGTTCCATACATATATGGAACAAAATTTGCTCCCAATAAATTTAAAAAGTATTTATACGTACTAACTCATCCTTGGTATGTAGATGGTTCGGTTTTGGAATATACCGAACCAAATGTCCAAAAGATTTTTGAAAAAGAATTAGATAATTTTAAACCAGATTATGTTTGGTTGGATTATACTTATCTTTGGCCACTATACAAATTTGCCAAAAAAAGGAGTACCCCAATTTTAGTTCGATCGATTAATTTTGAAGCTTTTCATTTTTTGGATGAAGATGGTAGATCTTTGATAAATTATCTCAAATTCATTCCAAAATATTTTACCGAAGTGATTACTGCCAAAGTTGCCGATGTTTTGTTTTCTATCACTCCAAAAGAATTAAAAACTTATAAAAAATTACGCAGAGAAAAAATATACAATTTGCCAATTCGAGCCATGTACAAAAAATTGGATACTCACACCCCAAAAGAAAAAGAAAAATTGCATATATTTTTTTCAGGTTCTACTTATAATGTTAGTCACAATCGTCATGCTTTGGAATTTATTATAAAAGAAGTAGCCCCCATGGTTTACAAAAAATTTGGGAATCAATTTCAGTTTCATATTACTGGCAATAAATTCCCAGAAGATTTGAAAAATTATTTAGTAGACAATGTGGTGTACGAAGGATTTGTAGATGATATCGAAAATTTTTTGGCACAGATGGACATTGCAATTGTTCCTTCGCTGCGGGGGGCTGGGATGCAACAAAAAATATTCGAACCCTTGGCCAGAGGATTCCCAACTATTACGCACGAGCGTGGAGTAGCAGATTATGATTATACACCGGGAGAAGACGTTTTGGTTGGAGTTACTCCAAACGATTTTGTAGATGCTTTGGAAGAATTGATTTCAACTGAAAAAAGAAAAAAGCTTTCGGAAAATGCTAAAGCAAAGAGTAAAAAACAATTTTCTATCGAAGTTTTGGATAATACTGTTAAAAAAGCTATAGAAGAAATAAATTAATCTCGATTGTTTGCTTTTGTAATTATATGTGTGGAATAAATGGTTTTAATTTTCAAGATGAAAATTTGATAAAAACCATGAATGAAAAATTAAAACATCGTGGACCAGATGACGATGGTTTTTTTGTTGATGAAAAAATTTCACTTGGCCATACTAGACTTTCTATTATTGATCTTAGTGACAAAGGTCACCAACCAATGTTTTTTGACAACAAAAATTTGGTATTGGTGTACAATGGAGAAATATATAACTTTGAGGAGTTAAAAAAGGATTTGCAAAACAAAGGTTACAAATTTCAATCACAAACTGATTCAGAAGTTATTTTGGCACTTTATCAAGAGTATGGTGAAAAATGTGTAGAGTATTTAAATGGAATTTTTGCTTTTGCAATTTGGGATAAAAATAAGGGAACTTTGTTTATAGGGAGAGATAGAATAGGAGTAAAACCACTCTATTATTTTTATGACAAGGGTAAGCTCTTGTTTTCTTCGGAGATAAAATCTATTTTGGAACACGACATCCCCAAGAAATTAAATTTGGAAGCTTTGAATATTTATTTGCGAATGTTGTATGTGCCAGCCCCTCTCACTATGTTTGAAGGGATAAAAAAACTAGAACCTGGTTCTTGTTTAATTTTCAAAGATAAAAAATTAACAATTAAAAAATATTGGCAGCCAAGTAAGTTTACCAATCTTTCTAGCCAAGAAGACGCAAAACAAAATATAAGAAGCCTAATGAAAGAGTCGGTAAATATGCAGCTTATTTCCGATAGGCCAGTAGGAGTTTTTCTTAGTGGAGGAATTGACTCTTCTATTATTACCGGTTTGGTAACAGAAAATACAAAAAACAAAGTAAAGACTTTTTCGGCAGCTTATGATGTTAATCCGGATAAGTTTAATGCTGATGCCAAATTGGCACAAAAAACTGCCAAATATTTTGACACTGATCACAAAGAAATATATATAACAGGCAAAGACGCTCTAGATAATCTGGAGTCAGTGGTATACCACATGGATGAACCCGTGGCCAATGCTACTCAGATTTCTACTTATTTACTAGCCAAAGAAACTGTAAAAGATGTAACTGTGGTTTTGGGAGGAGATGGTGGTGACGAGCTTTTTGGTGGATACGAACGTTATAGACTTAGTAAATTAATCAGTGACTACCAAAAATTGCCAAAAGTTATAAAAAGTACAGCTAAGCCTCTTTTGTCTTTTTTTGCCAAATACAAAACTTCTTTGCATAAATTTGAGCTGGAACCGGGGGTAGAAAGATATTTGACATTTATGGCACAGAAAGAAAAAAATGTAGCAAGATTTTTGAAAAAAAATAAAAATAATTTAAACATTACTAGTGATTTTTATAATAATCAGTATTTTGCAAAATTGGACAAAGATTTTGAGAAAAATTTTATGTGGGCCGATGTAAGGTCTTGGTTGCCCGATGAGTCTTTGTTGCGTAGTGACAAGATGACTATGGCACATGGTTTGGAGCAAAGAGTGCCCATATTGGATCATAGATTGGTTGAATTGTCTTTGCAAATACCAACCGATTGGAAAATAGACGGTAAAAATACCAAAGCTATTTTTAAAGAAGCCTTGCAAGATTATATCCCAGAGTATTTGTTCAATCAGCCCAAGCGAGGTTGGTTTTCTCCAACTTCTGCTTGGCTTAGAAGAGAACTAAAGAATTTGGCTTACGAGGTTTTGTCGCCGGATTATAATATTGAAACTAAAGAGATTTTTGATTTTGTAGAGATTAAAAAAATGTTGGACGATCATATAGAGATGCGGGCTTACCACATGAACTTGCTTTGGGCTTTGATTGTTTTTCAAATATGGTTTAAAAAGTTTAAAGTTAGTTTAAATTAAAAAGAGCCAAAAAGCTCTTTTTTTAAATTTGATTTTTTGGTCAGTTCCCCTTGGGTTGTCTGTCTGACCGTTATTTGAAACAGGCAAGAATAGCGCTGAACAGAATAGTTAGGCCGATTATTTGGGCAGGCCACTTTCTTATTTCCTCTAGTACTTGCTGTAGGTTGGTTATATCGACGCCAGATTGTAGCATCACCACAAAGATAACGACGACGATCGCAGTAGCCAAGAAGAGGATTACGCCTCTTAAATCCATTTATACCCCCATATTTTTTTTACAATACTTTATGGTTTTTGTAAAGGGGGTGACATTCAAGGGCTTGACAAAATGGCAAAAATAGTGTATATTTATCTGTTTCATGTTATTATTTTAATAAGTATTTTTAAGTGAAAAAATATGTTAGGACATTTTAGAAGAAGAATGGCCGAGACTTTTGGCCGTAAGCCAGATTATGGAGTTCCAGATGATAAAATGAGTCGTGAAGAAGCTATGGAAACAACTGAAAGAATGGGGCATGAAGTTTTTGAAGATCAATTTGGTCAAGGTCAAGACGTTAAGTTAAGTGAACCAAGAACACCTGGCCCTCGTTATGGGGTGCCAGATGATGTTAGATCTCGTGGTGATGCTGAAAAAGTTGATGAAAGATTGGGACGTAAAACTTTTGATCTAGGTGAATCTCCAGAAAGTTTAGATGTTGGTGTACATGGAGAAGCTCAGTCTGGGCAACCTGCTCGACAAGTAGCAGGTGAAACAACACTAGAAGCTTTTGATCCAAAAGATCCCGTTGGTTCTGTGTGGGGTGTACCAGAGACAGCCCCAGAGAGAGAATATGCTTCGGGAGTACCAGATGCCCCTCCAGAAAAGATAGGTGCTTTTGCAAAAAAAGGAGAGCCTATTTTGGATATAGAAGAGGTTCCAGATCTAGGAGATTATAGAGAAACTTTGACGGCAGAAGTTGTTAAACATTTGGGAGGACTATCTAACGAAACTAAATTGGCAGTAGCTTCTAGAGAAGGGGATGTAAGAAAAATAATAGAAGGTATCTCTGTTGAATTGTTAAAATTACCTCCAGAGGCGACCTCTATTGCAGAAGCGGTAGAACTTTTTGAAACAAAATTAGAACAAGTTATAGGATTACTACAAAAAGAATCCCAAACATCAGGTGATCAGTCGGTAGCAAAAAGATTACAAGCACTAGAAGAATTATATGCTGCTATGAAGGCCGATGGAAGAGAAGAAGACAATGGCATGAGAAAAGCCGCTTAACAAAAAGTAAAACCCGGGTCAGCCCGGGTTTTTTGTTTTTAGGTGATTTTTTCGGTACAATTTAAAGATATGAAAATAAAAGAAAAAATTAGTCTATTGCTTATCATAATCCTATTTTTGCTCCCAAGAATAGCTCTTCTTACAAATGGACTAGATGCACAAAGAATTTGGGATACCAATGTTCCTGCGGCTTTTTCATTTTTACAATCCTTGCAAGGTGGAGAGCTATTAAGTTTTTTGGCTAGTGATCACAAGTATCCGCTTTTGGGTTCTTATCTGTATGTGCCGGTGATTGGATTTTATTATCTGTTTGGGAATTTTGTTTCACCAGATCATTTTGCCAATAGTTATGCTTTGGGAGAAACTAATTTGTTTTTTTGGATAAGACTTTTTGTTTTGTTTGCAAATTTAGTTTCTGTTTTTTTGTTGTACAAATTAACAATAAAATTTACAAAAAATTCAAAAAAAGCTGGCTTAATACTGTTGCTATTGGCAGGGACTAGCTACTATACAACTTTTTTTTCGGTCATGCCGCGCATTCATAGCTTGGCATTTTTTGGAACAGCGCTTACACTTTATTTTTCATTTCATTTGGTAGAGAAAAAATCTTGGCAAAATTATGCTCTGGCTTTTGGAGCCGCAGGTTTTACGTTAGCATTATCGCAAAGTGGAATAGTAAATTTCATTTTGCCAGTTTTAGCTCATTTTTATGAGCAAGAAAAACTTCAATTCAAGGCAAGAATAAGTAATAAAAAGTTTTGGTTTAGCCTACTCGTATCTGGATTACTTGCAATTTTGGTAGGCTATCCGCAGTTTGTTTTTTCTTTACTTAACCTCGGTGGAGGGGGGACTCAGCTACTTAGCAGCTCGCACCAAAGACCAACTTTTGCACTAGTCAATTTGTTTCAATTTGCCAAAGTCTTTTTATGGAGAACAGAAATTGTTTTGGGTTTTTCTCTAGTAATTTTTTCTTATCTTTTTTACAATAAAAAAGTTAGACTAGAAATTTATGACAAGATTGCTCTAGCACAGGTTATATTATTTATTTTGGTATTTGGTTTTAGCGATGTCATTACCGGCCGTTTTGCTTTGGTAGTTTTGCCAGCGGCTTTTTTTGTAACCTCTAGACTGTTTTTGCAAATTGACAAAAGCGTTTATCTTAAGTATGCTTTGTATTTGCTAATTGCTTTGCAAGCGGTAGGGATATTGGCTATAACTAAACAAGCCTATAGACCAGACACTAGGCAATTGGCTGCCCAGTATGTATTAGAAAATACAGAAAAAGGGGACTCTATTGCGACCAGCATAGACTTTCATTTGCTAGGCTTAGTTGCAAACAAAGAATCTTTGCAAGAGACAAGAGTGCACAATATTGGCAAATCCGAAGAAAGAATTTTGCAAAACAATTTAGAAAATAATAAATCTAGGTATATAATTGAGTTTGAAGAGGTAGAAGAAATAGACCAAACACCAAAGTTTTTAATTTTGGAGAAAACAGATAGTTTTGATAAAAATGAGGCGGCACTAAAAAGGTTGGGCTACAAAAAAGAAAAAGAAATTTTGTCTAGTTTCAAGCTAGGTTACACCGCCTGGGGATCTATCCCAGACAATACTTGGTTACCAATGTTTATAAACTTGTGGCGGTATAGAGCTATGGGGCCAAACATAATAATATTTGCAAAGTAGTATGAAATTGTTAGTTACAACTCAAATAGTAGACAAAACAGATAGTAATTTGGGATTTTTTCATACTTGGCTAACAGAATTGGCAAAAAAGGTGGATTCTCTTACTGTGATTTGTTTACAAAAAAGGGAGTACAATTTGCCGAGCAATGTAAAAGTACTTTCTTTGGGCAAAGAATCTGGAGCTGGAAAAGTTAAAAGAGGTCTAAATTTTTACAAATACATTTGGACCGAAAGAAAAAATTACGAGGCGGTTTTTGTACACATGAATCCAGAATACATAATCTTGGGTTGGAAACTGTGGTGGCTACTCGGTAAAAAAACTTTGTTGTGGTATACCCATAAAGCGGTAAATTTGCGTTTGCGTCTAGCCACTATGGTAGTAAACAAAATTTTTACAGCTTCGGAAACAAGCTTTCGATTAAAAACAAAAAAATTACAAGTAGTTGGTCATGGTATAGATACTGATTTGTTTGATCTAAAAGATGCGAGTGCTGCAAGTAATAAAAAATTACTTTGGGTAGGGAGGATAAGTCCAGTAAAAGATTTGGAAACTGTGGTTCTATCACTTAAAAAAATAGAGAAAGATTTTACCCTCGACATTGTAGGAGAACCAATCCAGAAAAAAGATAAAGAATATTTGAGTGTAATAAAAGATTTGGTAAAAAAACTTGGCCTAGAATATAGAGTTAGTTTTGTAGGAGCCAAAAAATACCAAGATTTGCCAGAAATTTATAAAAAGCATAGTATATTAGTCCACACCAGTAGAACTGGGAGTTTGGACAAAGTGGTTTTGGAAGCCTTGGCCACAGGACTTTGGGTAATTAGTTCTAGTGAAGCTTATGGATATTTTGCAAATTCTGTAGACAAGTTTGAACCAAATCAAGTAGACGAGCTAGCTCGAAAAATAGAAGAAGTTTTGCAAAAAAATTCTGGCTTAAATATAGATGGCAGAGCTAGTGTAGTAGCCAAGCATAATTTAAAAAATGTGATAGATAAGATAGTAGGTTGTAGTGGATAGTGAATAGTATTTAGGATTAAGATTGAGAATAAGATTGAGGTTTGAATTTGGATTTTGTTTTGGGAGTGACAAATTAAACAAAGTGAAATTTGTTAGAGCTAATATTAAAACTAATAAGTTTAAAATTATAATTAAGTAGATATGCACGATCTAAAAAAAGTTTCGATTGTTATCCCGGTTTACAACGAAGAAAATACTTTGGAAAAAATAATTAAAAAAGTACATCATTCTGATACTTTGGGTTTGGAAAAAGAAATTATTACAGTCAACGACAAATCCAAAGACAAGAGTAGAGATATTTTGGAAAGACTAAAAGAAGAATACAGCATAAAAGTTTTTGACCAGCCAGAAAACATGGGCAAAGGAGCAGCACTTCACAGAGGTTTCAAAGAAGCCACTGGAGACATTGTGATTGTGCAAGATGCAGATCTAGAGTACTCACCAGACGAATACAAAATTTTGTTAGCGCCTATACTAGAGGGCGATGCCGATGTGGTTTATGGTTCTCGTTTTATGGGCAATCGTCCACATAGAGTATTGTACTATTGGCATTATTTGGGCAACAAATTTCTTACCACTTTGTCCAACATGTTTACTAATTTGAATCTTACAGACATGGAAACTTGCTACAAAGTTTTCAAAACAGAATTTTTGAGAAAAATAGAGTTAAAAGAAAAAAGATTTGGATTTGATCCCGAGGCAACTGCCAAAATTTCTAAAATCAAAGGTATTAGAATTTACGAAGTAGGTATCTCTTACCGAGGTCGTAGTTATGCCGAGGGCAAAAAGATTAATTGGAAAGATGGTTTCCGAGCCATTTATGCGATTGTAAAGTACGCTTTTGTTTCTTAGATTGTTTTACTGAATTTCCAATCAAGCTGACAATGACAAAAAACATCCCTTTGTGGGATGTTTTTTGTTTGCCAAAGTTTTAAATCATATTTCGGTGTAATCTATAATAATCAGCGTAATCAATGTTTAAAATTTTGGGAAGGGGTTGAGGATGGAGATCCTCGAAATGAACGATAAATTTAAGGCTTGACCATGGCCAAGCGGCGACCCATATAGGTAGGATAGTTGACTTTATCTCCTGTATCCCATTCTACTAGGGGCTTGTTGTCATGTGCTGCCAAGACCATTTGTGCGCCAGCCCAAGCGGCGGGCACAAAAGAGCGTGGATCGGCTGACATGTTTGCCTTCAGAGAAAACTAATCCAGGAAAGTAAGTTGGCAGTTTTCTTCTGCAGAGGGGGCCGCGGCGGCTCTCTTGATCAGTTCTGCTTCGGAGATTTGTACATCGGCCACGAAGACGAACATGTACTGCGGCCTCACCAGATCTTCGACTACACCCAGGCAAGAAAGGGGCTCTAGTTCATGAGGGTCTAGCCCCAGTTCTTCTTTGGCCTCTCTCAGGACTACGTCGAAGGGGTTTTCACCGGCTTTGACTCCGCCAGCTGCGCTGAGGTGACGCATGAGTGGCCAGTCTACCCCTGGACTGCGAGTTGCGACTAGGTAGCTAGAGTAGTTGACTCGGACGAGGAGTCCTACACTCATAGGTAGTCGTCGGTGTTCGTTTGGGATGTTAGGGTGACTGGCACCCAGGTACTCTCGGTAGTTGCTTTCGCACCACCGAACTTCTAGTTGATCACACTTTGCATTCAGCGCATGCAGGGCTGCAAGTGAGCCGTTGTGGAGTTTAGGATTCCTTGCTAGCTCTTCTTGCCATCGCAATTCGATCAGTGCATTTGTCTCGTCGGGTATGATCGGGACCGTAGCTCGGATTAGTCGAATGGAGTTGAATCTTCCGTGGCAAGAAATTCTGGCAGGAAAAGAGAAATTATTCACGAAATGTCTCTTGTCTTTCTGAAGTGTTTTTTACCACTTCCTTTTGTCTTTAAAATTTAAAAACACAAGGAAGGGGTTGAGGATTGTGAATCCTCTTTTGGAAAAGAGCGGTTGGTGGTACTTACCACAGTCTGTCATGAGAATCCCTCCAACCTAGTCGGATTGCCTCCTCTACTAGGGCTTCTTCTACATCCGCCAGTTCCAGCCAAAGTTTTCTTTTCTCCACCAAGCCAAGCAGCTCTTCGGGGAACTTGTATCGATTAGCTGAAAGAGTCCGTTTTTTCATGCTTGAGTCAGCAATGATTTGCATGATAGGAACAAGAATCGCATCCCAAACATTGTCGCCATAGTTGCCCGCATACTCTAGAAAAAACGGAAGAGTTCTGGCTCCGATAGCAAACACGCCAAGGGTTGGGTCACACTGATCTAGTTTGAATAGGGGAGTGAAGCTTTTGACCCTTCTACCTTCCTTGGGAGCTGGTAACAACCCTCTGAAAAACTGATTGACTCTAGTCTCGGCTGCTATTTGAGCTGCGGGGTGGCTTTTCATAGAGTTTGCTGTCCGAAAAGCCAGGCAAAGGTCGAATTTGTTGTGGTGGATTCTCTCGGCCAATTGGCGCGCTGCGCTTACTGCCTTATACATCCACGAAGGCATCCAGACTACACAGTGGCCACCGGTGGCCCTGTCCATAGCTTCTTTTAGAGCCAGACGAGTTGCCTGACCAGGCGATCCTTCTGCAGTACAGACAGTTGCTCCGGCAGATTTGAGCATAGCTACAAATTGAGGAGAGCTGCCACGATCGGCCACCACAATTTGGGTGAATCTGCTTCGGGCTTCTTTTACTGTTCTCACAGTTAGTCTAGCCTGGACATCTGCAGGGTCTCTGCAGTAAGTAGTGGTGGCGATTACAAAATTACTCGACACTTTCTTTCCTATCCTTTCCAAAGAATTTTATGGTTGTCTCTAAGGAAGAGACAGCCATTTTGGTTCTTTGGAGCGCAGTTTTAACCTAGCAAAAAAAGGGAGGGATGTCAATTTGCTTAAGTTGATTTTTCTGCTAATTTAAGATAAAATTTTGTTATAAAATTATGCAAATACTAAAACAAAACAAAACTTTAGCTTGGATTTTGGTCCTGTCTTTTTTGCTGCCATTAATATATTCGTTTTACTTCCGTATCCATCCGGTGGTGGACGCACAGGCTTACGACGTAATTGCTGTAAATATTGTCGATGGTTTTGGCTTTCGCGAAGATAGCAGCCTAAGCTACGAGTGGGACAATGCTATAGTGAGGGCTGGCCCAGGCTATGAGTATTTTTTGGCGGGAGTTTACAAAATTTTTGGTCACCATTACGAAGTAGTTTGGATTATCCAAGCTTTGCTTCACACCGTTTCAGTTTGGTTAATATATTTGATTGCATTGAGGGTTTTTTCAAATATAGAGCTTGATGAGAAAAAAGACATTAGAAAAAGATTTCTCGCTATGCTCGGGATGACAGGGGAGGGGGCGAAAAATATTGCCCTAATCTCAGCAGCTTTATTTGCTTTTTGGCCAGACTTAATCGAAATTTCGGCCATGCTCATGACAGAAACTTTGTATTTATTTTTTACAGTGTTGACGCTTTTTCTTTTTGTAAAAGTCTATGAAGACCACAAAAACATTTGTCTTGCACTGGTATCTGGGTTAATAACCGGTTTGGCGGTGCTAACGAGACCTCCAATCTTACTTTTTATTCCAATTTTTTTATTTTTATACATACAAAAAAAATCTTACAAAGCTGGGGCAGTATTTTTGTTTGCCGCTCTTGCCGCTCTTTCACCATGGGTAATTCGCAATTACTTAATTTACAATCAGCTTATCATTACCACCATGATCGGAGAGTTTAATATTTGGGTGGGGAATACTCTACAAGCCGATGGCGGCCAATTGGCAGACGGCTACAATCCTTTGCGAGAATATGTAAATGAAAATGGTTTTTTTGGTCTAAAAGAAAAAGCAGGTATGGAATTCAAAATGTTTTTATTAAACCATCCATTTGTTTTTATCAAATTAACCTTTCTTAGGTTTATCCGCTTTTTTAGTTTAATTAGGCCAATGGGTTTTTGGTTTTACCAAAGTGGTTTGGGAGAAGGTGCGGTAGTCTTTAGTTCCTTAGTGTGGATTGCCGGAGTTTTTCTAGCTGGGTTTTCTGGTTTGGTAGAGCTTCTCAAAAAGAAAAAAACCATTTTTTATTACCTAGCAGTTATGGCCGCTACCTCACCACTAGTACTTTTGCCAACGGTGGTTCAATCTAGGTACAGGTTTCAGATTTATCCTTTTTTAGTACTTTTTGCTGGTTACATGATTTACAAAAGTATGCAGAATAAAAAATGGTACAAAGAAAAAAGTCTTCTGTACACTTTTTCATTTTTAATTCTAGTTTCTTTGTTGGATTTTTTTATAAATTTTGGAACAGTTTTGGATAGGCTAACCAGAGTTTTGTAAGTTGACACCAAAGAATATTTTTGTTTTAATGAGCACTGATTTCACTGATTTTGTTGAAAGGACTACGCAGATTATTTATTTATAAAAAAGAATAGATTTTGTATAAAATTAAATTACTCCTTAAAAGTAGTATGTTTCAAAATAAAAAAGTGGTGGTTTTTATACCAGCCTACAATACAGAATTAACTTTGGAAAAAACAGTAAAGGCTTTGCCAAAGGATATAATAGATACTATTTTGGTAGTCAACGATGGTAGTCGTGACAAGACAGAGGAAATTGCCAAAAATCTAGATGTGCATTTGGTTAATCACGAAGTAAACAAAGGCTATGGAGCTGCCCAAAAAACCGGTTATACAGAAGCTATCAAACTAGGGGCAGATATTGTGGTAATGGTACATTCTGATTTTCAATATGATCCTACTTTACTTCCAAAAATGGTGGAAAAATTGGCAAGTACAGAAACAGCAGCCTGTTTTGGTTCTCGCATGCACGTAAAGGGCGAAGCTAGAAAAGGTGGTATGCCGTGGTGGAGATTTGTTGCCAATATTGCGCTTACCAAAATAGAAGAAGCAGTTCTTCATCTGGGATTGAGTGAGTATCATACTGGCTACCGTGCTTATACCAAAGAGTTTTTGCAAAAAGTTCCATTCGAAAAAAATTCCAACAATTATGTGTTTGACACCGAGATGTTGGCCGAGCTTTCCTTGGGGGATTTTAAAGTAACAGAAATCGGGATCCCAACTCGTTATACCGAAGAATCAAAATCACCAAATTTTCGTCAAAGCGTGGTTTATGGTTTTATGACTTTGGATGTAATGTCCAAGTGTATCTTGCATCGTATGGGAATTAAAAAATACGAAAAATTTGAAATAAAAAAATAATTATGTCGGAGAGGGTTTTGGTTACAGGTGGAGCTGGCTTCATTGGATCACATTTGGTACGTAGATTACTCACAGAAAATTATTCTGTGAGTATTTTGGTAAAAGACTCTACTGATTTGTGGCGTTTGGAAAATTTGGAATGTCTAGATTATAATGCCCACTGTATTTGCAGTAAGAAAACTTGCGAGAGCGAAGCGAGTTTGATTTCTAAACAGAAAAACAGTGAACATTATTCTAAGTGTTGCTCAGATATAAAAAATAAAATTAATTTGGTAAAAGCAGATTTGAAAAATATAGAAGAGCTAAAAAAAGTAATGAAAGAATTGCAACCAGATGGAGTGTTTCATTTGGCAGCATCAAATATTGCGAGTGGAGTTACTGCTCCAGATCAAGAAGTTTTGCTTACAAATTTGCTTGGTACCAAAAATCTAATAGATAGTCTAAAAGAAATTGATTATAAATTTTTTGTAAACACCGGTAGTTTTATGGAGTATGGCCCAAAGAACCATGCTGTAAAAGAAAGTGAAATATGCGAGCCAACCGAGCTTTATAGCATTAGCAAATTGGGGGCTACTCTATACGGGCAAGCAGTTGCAAAAAAAGAAAACAAGCCAATTGCCACGCTTAGGATTTTTACCCCCTATGGGCCCATGGTTCAGCCCGGGAGGTTGGTTTACGAAGTAATAAACAGAGCTTTGCGAGGAGATGATATAGAGGTAACCAACAAAGAAGTTTCTAGAGATTTTATATATGTAGAAGATTTGATGGATCTTTATCTTGCTGTGGCAGGTAAAGTAAGGGAGAACCCGGGGGTAGTGGTAAATGCTGGCAGCGGAGAGCCTGTAAGTATAGAAACCCTGGTAAATTTGACCTTGGAGCTAATAAGTAGTAAAAGTAATGTAAAATGGGGAGATAAGCCAATTTTGGCCTATGATAGTAAATTGTGGCAGGCCGACACCAGTTTGGCCAAAAAATTGGGCTGGACTCCCAAACATAGCCTAGAGACAGGTTTAAAGAAAACTATAGATTATTACCAAAGTAGAATGTAAAAGTTATGAACGAAAGAGAAAAAATTAGTGTACCATACGCTTCGGCTATATATGATCAAAAAGAAATAGAAGCTGTACTCAATGTTTTGAAAAATCCCAAAAAGATTGTTGCCGGTCCTGCTGTACGTGAATTTGAAAAAAAGATTGCCGAACTTTTTGGAAAAAAGTATGGAGTCATGGTTAATTCCGGTTCTTCTGCAAATTTAATTGCTTTTGAATTGGCAAATTTACCAAAAGGTTCAGAAGTGATCACTCCAATTTTGACTTTTTCTACCACTGTAGCTCCAATCTTGCAAAAAGGTTTGGTGCCTATTTTTGTAGATGTTGCCCCGGGTACTTACCAAATAGATGTAGAAAAAATAGAAGAAAAAATTACAGAAAAGACCAAGGCTTTGATGATACCATCTCTTTTGGGCAATATTCCGGATATGGAAAAATTGCGCGACTTGGCTTATAGATACAACTTAATTTTTATAGAAGATTCTTGTGACACCCTCGGGGCTACTTTTGCCGGTATCCCAACCGGTAGTTATTCTCATTTTTCAACTACCAGTTTTTATGCTTCTCATATTGTTACTGCTGCCGGAGGTGGGGGGATGGTATGTATGAACTTGCCAGCACAACAAGAAAGAGGTTTGGTTATGAGTAACTGGGGCAGACAATCCACCTTGTTTGGTTCTTACGAAAAATCAGAAGATATCCAAAAAAGATTTGCCGGTGAAATTGATGGAGAGACTTATGATGCCAAATTTATTTTTACAGAAGTTGGTTATAATTTTCAACCAACCGAAATGCAAGGAGCTTTTGGTTTGGTTCAGTTAAGTCGTTTGCAGCAGTTTACCCTAAGACGACGTAGTAATTTTGCAGATTTATTAGATTTCTTTTCTAATTTTGAAAAGTATTTTATCTTGCCAAAACAAGACGAAAGAGTAAGAACAAACTGGTTGGCTTTTCCACTTACTTTGCAACCAGATTGTCCGTTTGGTAGAAACGAATTGCAAAAATATTTGGAAGAGAAAAATATTCAAACCAGACCAATTTTTACCGGCAATATTTTGAAACAACCGGCTTTTGCCAAACTTTCGGAAAATAATAAAATGAAATCAGATTACCCAGTTACCAACCATATTATGAGAAATGGTTTTGTAATTGGTTGTCACCACGGACTAAATAGCAAACATTTGGAATATGTTAAAAGCGTGTTTGTAGAATTTTTGGAAAAATATGAACGTTAATACTGAAACCAGAAAAAAAATATTAATTACCGGAGGGTATGGTTTTATGGGCTCTAATTTTGTACGCCATATTTACCACAGTTATCCGGAGTACGAAATTTATAATTTGGATTTGCTTACTTATGCCGGCAACCAAGACAACCTAACAGATATAGAAACACTAGAATCTGGGGTGCATGCCAAAGACAAAAGATATCATTTTATCTATGGAGATATTTGTGATGATAGATTGCTCGATATTCTTTTTCAAAAACATAAATTCAATATCGTAGTAAACTTTGCAGCCGAAACTCATGTCGATCGTTCTATTATTAGTATGAACGATTTTATTCGTACTAATATTGGGGGTACCAGATCTATTATAGAAGCCGTTCGCAAATATGGTAGTGAGAGATTGGTGCACATTTCTACCGACGAAATTTATGGTTGTGTAGAAGATGGTGTCTCCACCGAAGATTCTCCGCTAAAACCATCTAATCCGTATTCTTCTTCCAAAGCGGCTGCTGACTTGGTAGTGCAATCTTTTATTAGAACTCACGAAGTACCGGCTATAATTGTGCGTGGATCAAACAATTATGGTCCTTACCAATATCCGGAAAAATTAATTCCATTGGCTATCTCCAATTTTATAGAAGGTAAAAAAGTGCCAGTACATGGCAAGGGAGATCATGTGCGTACTTGGATTCATGTGCAAGATTTTTGTAATGCGGTTGATACTGTAATGCACCGGGCTCCATTATTTGAAACTTACAATATTTCCGGAGAACAAAAAACCAATTTGGAAGTTTTGAGCCTGATTGCAAACAAACTTAATATTGATTTGGATTTACACAAAGAACATATAAACGATAGGCCTGGAGCAGATACCAGATATGCCCCGGATTCTACCAAATTAAGAACAGAACTTGGTTGGCAACCAGCGCATAGTTTGGAAAAAAGTTTGGGAGCTGTAGTAGATTGGTATCTAGACAACAGAGAGTGGTGGCAAAAAATAAAAACTAAAAAAGAATTTTTAGATCATTACGAAAAGCAATCAAAAGGACAATGGTATTAACTAGGTGCTAGTTTTTAGGGGATTAGTAGTTGGTTTTTTGCCTAAGTTTTTATATATGAATGTAAAAGAAACAAAATTGAAGGGTTTGTTTTTGATAGAGCCGGAAGTAAAGGGAGATGAAAGAGGTTTTTTTATGGAAGTTTTTCGGCAAGATTATTTTGCCGAAGCAGGTCTTCGTCTTAATTTTGTCCAAACCAATCACAGTCGTTCTGTTGGCAAAATATTACGTGGTTTACATTTTCAATACGATCAGCCTTTGGGCAAATTGATTAGAATTATAAACGGAGATGCTTTTGTAGTAGCGGCAGACATTCGCAAGAATTCCGCTACACTTGGAGAATGGTTGGGATTTGAATTGAGCAGTCACAACAAAAAATTACTTTATGTTCCACCAGGCTTTGCTTCTGGTTTTTGTGTTTTGGGGGACTTGGCCGAAGTAGAGTATCAGTATACTGCGCTATATAACCAAAATGGTGAATCAAATATAGCTTGGAATGATCCTGACTTAGATATAAATTGGCCAATAGAAAATCCAACTTTATCTCTTCGCGATCAAAATGCCGAGTCATTAAAAGCATGGTTGTCTAGAGAAGAAGCCGATATTTTCAAAGTATGAAAACAAAAATAAAAGATATATTTAAATTTATCTCAACTCCAATTGGAATAATTTTGTTTTTGGGGATTATCTATAGATTGCTTGGAATTTCTTATGGTTTGCCTCTCTGGTTAATTGCCGATGAACCTTCTTTTATATTTGGTTCATTAAAAATGATTGAGCTAAAAACATTGCTTCCGTCGTTACACGACGAAGTTTTTAAAGGAATTTTTTATTACACACCTTATATTTCTTATATTTATCTACTTCCTTTTGTAATTATTCTTGGAGCAAAATTTTTATTTTTTTCGGGCAGCTTGCAGCAATTTGTGGATTATTCAATTTTAGATTTATCTACTTTATTTATATCTGCCCGCCTAATTAGTGTAATTTTGGGGGTACTTACCATTTTGGTAGTTTACAAAACTGCCAAGAATATTTTTCAAAATGAAAGAATAGCTTATTTGTCAGCCGCCTTTTTGTCTTTTAGTATTTTGCATGTTTTGTTCTCACATTGGGCGAGACATTGGGTGCCGGCAACTTTTGTATTTTCTTTAATTATTTATTTTTTGTCTCACAAAACTTGGGGCAAAGAAAAAAAATATTTATTGGCTTGTCTTCTTGCCGGCCTAGGAATTGGTATTAGTCTCCAAGTTGGTCTTTTGACAATTTTTATTTTGTTTTGGTTTTTGTTTGTAGATAAACTTGCTATAACAAAAGAATTAAAGAAGCCTTGGTCTTGGCAAGCTTTGTTAGGATTTTTTTCTCTTTCTGGGCTAGCTTACTTGGTTTGGCCACGAGGATTCTATGTAGCAGAAGGAGCAAGCGAAGCTATAACAAAAGGCAAAACTTTGGTAGGTCTTTTTGGTAGTTACAATTTTTATTTGATAGACATATTAAATAGAGAACCTGTATTTTTATTTTTTATAATAGCTGGTTTTTTGATGTTGTTTTTGAAAAAACGAGGCTATTTTTTAGCCATATTTTCTTTTGTAATTTTTTATATCGCTATTTTTTATTATCTTTTTTTAGATGTCAGTCGTTTTATTTTGATTCTTTATCCACTTTTTGCACTAGTCGCCGGATATAGTTTGAATAATTTTTTACAAGTTTTGCCAAATAAATCTCAGAAACTTCAAGCTGCGATTACTGTAATTGTTTGGCTAGCTTTGATTTTGCCAACCAGTATGTTTTTTAGTCAGTTAGAAGATTCTAGAACAGCAGCTAGAAATTATTTTTTGCAAAACATAGAGGAGGACACCAAAGTAGTAGTGCTTGCTCCACTTACCAGATTGCCTGCCAACAGAGAAGCTGTCTTAGAAAAAGAAAAAATAGAACCAGCTTCAATTCGTAAAATAGATTTGGCTGAAAAAAGACTGGCTAAAGAATATAGAAATAATAAGATTTTTTTTGCTCTTAATCTAAATGAAGTAGTTGCCAAAGATTTTTATAGCAATTTTGCTGATTATTTAAAAAATAATAATTTTGAATATTTGGTTCTTGATCCAGATTTTGCCAAGACCAAGGGTGTAAATGTGGACATTGATTCTTTGGGAGAGGTAATTAAGGTGTATAATGGATTTGTAAATGATGATCCTGTAAATGATATTCCAACCGATGGATCAGGGCTTTCTTTTGCCAAAATATGGCAATCAAAAGATAAATATTTGGGGCCAGATGTTTATATTATTAAGCTAAACACAAATGAATAAAAAAATATTGTACATAGCAAATGCTAGGATGCCTACCGAAAAAGCGCATGGTATTCAGATTGCCAAAATGTGTGAAGCTTTTGCCAACTCTGGTAGAGAAGTTACTTTACTTTTGCCAAAAAGAAAAAACAATATACACACTGATATTTTTGATTATTATAATATCCCCAAAACTTTTGGAGTCAAAAAAATATTTTGTTGGGATGTAATTAAGTTAGATAAAGTATTTGGTAGATTTGCTTTTTATTTGCAGAGTTTAAGTTTTGCTTTGTCAGTTTTTATTTATACAAAAAAACACAATCATGAATATGATTTTGTTTATACCAGAGATTTACTACCAATATTTTTTTTATCCAAAAAACGAAGAATGGTTTTTGAAGCTCATAATTTTCCAAAAATAAAAAGCAAGATTTACACAAAACTTTTGCTAAAAGTGTACAAGATAATAGTGATAACAGAGCCATTAAAGCAAAAGTTTTTGGATAAAAATAAAAATGCAGAAATTTTTGTAGCTCCTGATGCTGTAGATATCAATAAATTTTCTATAAAAAAAACAAAAGAAGGATGTAGAAAAGAACTTAATCTCCCACTAGAAAAAAAATTAATTCTTTACACAGGCCACTTATACAAATGGAAAGGAGCACATACTTTGTTAGAAGCTTCTAATTTTTTTAAAGACGAAATTCTCGTGTTTGTCGGTGGAACAGACAAAGATATTGCTAGCTTCACACAAAAAATAAAAACAAGAAGATTTGAAAATGTATTAGTTCTTGGACATAAAAAATATGAGACTATCCCAGAATATATGTGTGCTGCCGATGTTTTGGTTTTGCCAAATAGTGGAGAAAGCAAAATATCCAAACAATATACATCGCCAATGAAATTGTTTGAATATATGGCTGCCAATAGACCAATTGTAGCTTCTGATTTGCCATCTATAAGAGAAATACTAGATGAAAAAAATTCTGTTTTGGTAGAACCAGACAATCCCGAAGCTTTGGCGATAGGGATAAAAATAGCTTTGGTTGGAGGAAAATCAATAGAAGATATTGTAGAAGAAGCCTCTAAAAAAGTGAAAGCTTACACTTGGGACAAAAGGGTGGAAAACATTTTGAAATTTTTAGATTAATTATGTGTGGAATTGCCGGCTATTTTGGTCAAGGTACAAGAGAAATTTTGGAGAGCATGACTAATTCTATAAAACATCGTGGGCCAGACGATGTTGGTTTTTTTGTAGAAAATAATCTTGGCTTGGGACACAGAAGGCTTTCTATTATAGACACCAGCACACTTGGGCATCAACCTATGGTATCTTTGGATCAAAATTTGGTAATAGTTTTCAACGGTGAAATATATAATTTTCAAGAATTAAAAAAAGAATTAATAAAATTTGGTTACAAATTTAAAAGTCAAAGTGATACAGAAGTGGTCTTGGCAGCTTACAAAATCTTTGGTGTAGACTGTTTTGCCAAATTTAACGGAATGTTTGCTTTGGCAATTTATAATAAAGCAAACAAAAATCTAATTTTGGCTAGAGACAAAATGGGCAAAAAGCCATTGTACTGGGCTATGTTTGGACAAACTTTTATGTTCGGTTCAGAATTAAAATCTTTGGTAGCACACCCAAGTTTCAAAAAACAAATCAATCTTAGATCATTGGAACAATACCTGGCTTTTGATTATATCCCAACTCCAAATACTATTTTTGAAAATGTTTACAAATTGGAACCAGGACATTACCTACAATTAAAAAATAGTAAGATAAACAAGAAAAAGTTTTGGGATATAAGTTTTGAACAAAAAAAAGAATGTAACAAAGAGGAAGCTTTGGAACTTCTCGAAAACTGCTTGTCGGAGGCTACCAAAAAAAGATTGGTAGCAGATGTGCCACTTGGAATTTTTCTTTCCGGAGGGCTAGACAGTTCAACTATTGCTTACTACGCCCAAAAAAATTCCAATCAAAAAATAAAAACTTTTAGTATTGGTTTTGAAGAAAAAAGTTATGATGAAAGTAATTATGCTAGGCAAGTAGCAGATTTTTTGAAAACAGATCATTATGAACATATTTTGTCGGCCAAAGAAGCTTTGGATGTAGTAGAAAAAGTTCCAGATATATTTGATGAACCAGTAGCCGATTATTCGGTAATCCCTACATATTTGCTCTCCAAATTTACTAGGGGAAAAGTAACCGTGGCCTTGGGAGGAGATGGGGGAGACGAATTGTTTTTTGGTTATCCAACTTTTTTTGCCGAACAAATGTTGCCATTTTTTAACCATAAGTTAGGAGAAGTTTTTTTAAAACAAGTTAGAAAAATGATTGGCACATCGCATGATCGTTTTAATTTTGGTTTTAAACTAGATAGACTTTTGGCAGGCTTGTCTAGTGAAGACGAACATATTCATCACGATTGGATGGGATCTTTCTCAAAAAATTCAAGAAATAAATTAATAAAAAATAAAGAAGAAAATAATATTTACAAAGAGATTGAAAATTATTTTTTTTCGGTAAAAGATGCTCCTCGATTGCAGCAGTTGGCAAAAGTTTATATGCGAACATATCTTATGGATCAAGTTTTGGTAAAGGTTGACCGAGCTAGTATGGCTAATTCACTAGAAGTACGAGCTCCTTTTTTAGATTATCAATTCGTTGACTTGGTAACGTCTCTCCCATATAATTATCATCTAAAGGGTTTTGAAACTAAGCATCTTTTGAAAGAGTTAATGAAGGACAAATTGCCCAAGGAAATTATATATAGAAAAAAACAAGGTTTTGGGGTACCACTTTCCAAGTGGTTTACCAAGGAATTAAAAGATTTTACACTAGAGACTTTGTCTAATGAAAACATAAAAAACACTGGTTTTTTTGATGAAAAAGAAGTAAAGAATATTATTGACGAGCACATGAGTTTGCAAAAAGATAATGGTAGAAAAATTTGGAATTTATTAGTTTTTCAAATGTGGTATAACAAATGGATATGAAAGAACTATCATTAGTAGTCCCAATCTATAATGAAGAAGCTATTCTCGAAAAAGAAGTAGAGAGAATGTTTTTGGAAATGGAGAAAAACTTTTCAGATTTGGATTATGAAATTTTTTTGGTAGAAAATGGTAGTTTTGATCGTACCAAGAGTATAGCGGAAAAAATGGTTGATAAATTCCCCAAAGTTAGAACAATTCATTTGCCAGAAGCTGGTTATGGCAAAGCTTTGAAAGAAGGTTTGTTACAAAATAATTCCAAATATACAGTCTTATTTAATATAGATTTTTGGGACGTACCATTTGTAAAAAAAGCTTTGGATTTACTATACAAAGAAAATTTGGATATGATTGTGGGGTCAAAAACAGCTCCGGGGGCAGAAGATACCAGACCTTTTTTGCGTAGATCAATTACCAAAACTTTTAATTGGCTTTTGCAAAAAGCTTTTGATTTTTCTGGCACCGATACTCATGGTATGAAATTAATAGTAACTGAAAAAATAAAACCCATAATAAAAGAATGCAAGACTGAGAAAGAAATTTTTGATACAGAATTTGTATTGAGAGCCCAACACGCCGGGTTAAAAACCCAAGAAGTTCCGGTAGTGTGTGAAGAGAGAAGAAAAACCACTTACAATATTTCCAAAAGAATTCCTCGTACTATTAAAGATTTGGTGGTTTTATTTTTTTCATTGAGATTGGCCAAGCTAGGTAAAATCAAATTATTAGCTTGGTTAGCCGTTATCAGTACTTTTTTGATAGCAGTTTTTTGGGGGTTCCCAGACAGCCCATCCCCTTGGTTTGATAATGGAGTAAATCTGGGCTTGGCCAAAACTTATGTAGAAGATGGAGTTTATAGCTTACGACTTTCACAAGATCAATATATAGAAAGTAGGCCGCTTTTTATTAGTACCAATTATCCGCTGATTGGTTTTGTAATTTTGTCTTTTAAATTGTTTGGGGTGGGATTGTGGCAAGCACAGATAATCATGATTTTGTTTTTGCTCGGTTTTTTGTGGGCCTCTGCCAAGCTGATAAAAGAAACATATGGAACAAAATTTGTTTTGCCAATGCTAGCTCTGGTAGTAACCTTTTTGCCTTTTTATGGCAATGGTCTTAGTGGGGGCTTGGGAGAAGTGCCGGGACTATTTTATTTATTGCTTGCTTTGATTTTTTTTAAAAAAGAAAAGAACTGGCAGATATTTTTGGCGGGTCTATTTTTTGGTTTGGCGGCCAGCACCAAAGTTTTTTATCTTGTTATCTTGGGAGCACTTGGTTTTTCGGAAATAATTAGAGCTATTTATTATAAAAAACTTTTTATAAAAAGATGGTTGTATCTAGCTTTTGGGGCAGCCTTGCCACTTTTGGTGTGGCTTAGAACACTTCTTCCAGAGGGATTTGTTTCTCAAGATTTGCAACAGATTTGGCAATATTATTCAAATCCCTACAATGTAGGAACAGAAGAAAAAATTGCTTTGTCCAATTTTATTTTGGATTCAACTTTATTACATTTTACAATTCTAACTTTCTTTTTCTCGATTTTTATTATTTTGCAAACAAAAAATAAAAAAATAAAACAGGTAGAAGTGCTTCTGTTTATTTTTGTTTTATTTAATATAAAATTTTTCTTAGGTACTTCGGGTTGGTTTCGATATTTATTTCCAGCTCATTTGGTTTTACTTTTGTTTTTCCCAATTTCGATTTTTACTGTCTTATCAGCCTATCACAAAAGAAATTTGCTCAAGTTTGGTACTTATATAGTGTTAGCTTTGGTTTTGGTACAATCCATACATTTGATAGCCCAAAGAGACAATAAACTTTATTACAATCCAATTCCAAGAGAATTGGCTCAAGAAATTTCAAGTTCACATTTTGACAAAAGTATTTTTGTAGTGGACAAACCAGAATTATGGTTTTTGCTAAAAGGCCAAGATATATCACAACGTATGCAAATGAATCCTTATATTGCTTTTGGCGAAGATATATTTGCTACGGGCAATTTGCCAGACTACATAATCTCTGGAGAACCTACTGCCAATCAATATCTAAATAACAATGCAACAAAATTAGAAATGTACTATAATAGGTCGGATCAAAAAGGATCCTATGTGATTTTTGAAAAAAAATAATATGATTAGAAATTTTTTTAGAGAGCATTTTTTGGCAATTGTTTTATCTGTGTTTATTGGATTGTTGATAGCTTTGCCACCTGTAATTTTTCGTTTTAGTGATAATTACAAGGGGGTAGACATGCTAAAACACAATACAGAAGCGCACTATGTAGCTCAGGTGCAAGAGGTTTACGATGGGTATAGTGATTTGGGCAATCCTTTTTTTGCCGACCTAAAAGAAGAACCGTATTTGTTTCCACCGCTTTCTCCAAATATTATTGCTAATTTTGGTAAATTGTTTGGTATCTCTGCCATAGAAGCTGTTATGGTAGCTAGATTCATTATTATAACTTTGTTAGCATTTTTTATTTACTTGTTTTCTTTTTCATTAACCAACAAAAAATATATTGGTTTGGTTAGTGCTCCACTTATCATATTGGGTTCGGCGTTTCTCAATCCAAGTCATATTTTGAATATTTTAAAACCAAGCGCTTGGTCTGGTGCAGGAAGCTTTATAGATTATGGACGGCCAATTAATCCGCAAGTTAGTTCTTTGTTCTTTTTTGCTTACCTCACATTTTTTTGGCGTTTTCTACAAAGTAGAGAACAAACCTATTATGGTATTTTTGCCACGGTTATTTTGGGTTTGTCTTTTTATGTTTATCTTTATACCTGGACATTTATTTTTGCGTTAAACGGAATTTTGTTTTTGATTTATCTTTTTAACAAAGAAAAAGAACAAGCCAAAAAAGTATTTTTTGTTTCTCTTGGGGCTAGTATTATGGGGCTGCCATATTTGCTGCATGTTTTTGGTTTGCGTTCTCATGATTGGTATGCAGAGTCTTCACCGAGATTTGGTTTTGTTCATACCAGGCAATTAAATCTTAGTAGAGTGGTTTTGGTTACTTTTGTTTTGTTTTTGTTAACTAGAAAATGGTTTGAAAAAAATATTAGAACTTTTTTTACGGCCTTTTTTATAGCAGGGGTTGTAGTGGTAAATGAACAAGTTATTACTGGATTATATCTTTTCAATCATCACTATCATTGGTATTACAATACTCCACTTGTAATTATATTTTTGGTTACTTTTGCTTTTTTTCTGGTAGGTAAAATTAATAAAGATCGTTTTGCCAAGCTTGTATTGGGGATTATCCTAGTTGCCTTGGCTTTTTACAATGGATTTTTGTCACAATATACTGGCTACAAAACAGCTTTGCCAACAGTAGTAGAAGAACAAAGATATGCGCCGTTTTTGGAATGGGTTGACCAAGAAACAAAAGTTGCCACTCCGTTTTTTACTTCGCACCGCATGTCCGAATTTTTGTCGGCTGCTAGCCATGGAGATTCTTATTATACTGGCAGTACGGTTTATACTTTGGCTCCCAATGAAAGACTTTTGGATGGTTATTTGGCTTATAAATATTTGGGGGCTATTCCAACCAGCACTTTTGCAATTTATGCCGAGGCAAACAGAAATGAGATTAGTGATTATGTCTTTGCTTATCAATATAGATTTTTACCAGATGTATGTCTGGGTTGTTTCCCAGATAGTGTAATAGAAAATGCTGTAGAAAAATATACCAAACTAACAGATGATAATTTTATAGAATTTTTAAAACGATATCCGGTGGAGTATCTGGTCTGGGACAAAAAAGACAATCCAGAATGGGAAATAGATAATAGATTTGGTTTGGAAAAGGTAATAGAATTTGGTGATATCGTGGTTTATAAATTATAGATAAAATTGGAGAAGATTCAGTTGTAAGTTTTTGTTTGTGAGGAATATAAGAAACATAATACAAAAATATCAGTTTGAAACACTGGTTTTTTGTATATCTATATTTTTGAATAGTTTAATTTCTTTGCTGCTTGTTTCCAAGTTTGGTGGAGATTTTTTTGTAGTTGGTAATTCGGATACACATGGTTACCTGAGCCTGGCAGAAAATATCGCCAAGGGAAATGGTTTTATGATGTATGAATTTACATCTGCCCTTAGAACCCCGCTTTATCCACTTTATTTATCTTTGTTTTATATTTTTGGCTTACCAATTGGTTTTTTGGTTTTGGGGCAGTTTGTGTTTTTTGGTATTTCTACGGTGTTGGTTTACAAAATAGGGGAGTTGCTTTTTTCCAAAAGAATTGCCAAGTTGGCGACCATCTTTTTTACTCTAGAACCTTTGTTGTTGTTTTTAAACAGTGCGGCTTTGTCCGAATCACTTTTTCTAATGTTGGTTTTGTGGGCAGTTTATTTTCTAGTTAAATTTTGGTTGGTTAAATCTGATCATAATTATTTACTTTTGGTAGGGTTTTGTTTTGGACTTGCGACGCTTACCAGACCTATCACTCAGTACACTCCGGCTTTGGTTCTTGTAGTCCTATTGGTTATTTCTTTTTTAAAAAAATTATCTTGGCAAAAATTACTATTATCTTTTTTGGCTTTTTTAATTACTTTTTTGGCAGTTATTTTTCCTTGGGCTATTCGTCAAAAATCGGTTTTTAATTCTTGGCGTCTTTCGAATGTAGATACTTTTGTACTTTATTTTCGTACTTTGCCATTGGCAGAAGCTACTGAACACAATATTACCTACAGAGAAGCTGTAGACAAATTAATAAAAGAATTACCAGAAAAAATAGAAAATTTTGATAGATTCAAAATGGAGCATACTTTGTTGTATGACCAAGAATTGAGAAAAGAAATAAAAACAAAAGTTTTACAGCATTGGCCGGTTGTTTCGAAGTATTATATTTTGTCGGGAACTTCGGCTTTTTTTGCCACAGGCTATGATCGGATACTAGAAACAGTAGGCTTGGAAAGAAGTGTAAACAAGCCAAACTTTACAGAACTTTTGCGTCAAAAAGAGTATGGTCAATTTTTTGCAGGGATATTCAAATTTGATTTATTTAATTTGATTTTTGTATTTGGGTTGGCTGTTTGGTTTTTGATTTATATTTTGATAATTTCCGCTTTGTTAATAGATAGAAAAAATAAGAAAAATTTACTTAGCGCTGTTTTTTTGTTAGGAATGGTGGCTTATTTTTCTGTTTTTGCTCTAGGCCCATCTGTTTATGTGAGGTATAGAATTTTGGCTTATCCGTACCTATTTTTGCTACTTGCTTATAGCCTGGATTTGCTCTTGAAAAAAAGCCGTCTCTTGGGTAGAATAAGCAAACCTAACAAAAACAATAATATGGAAGAAACCCAAAAAATTGAAAAATGGCCTACCCAAATAGGGGTGGGAACTTGTGAACTTTCACCTAGGGTAAAAGAATATGTCAACAAAGCTTTGGACACCAATAGACTTAGCTATGGTCCTTTTACCAAAACTTTGGAAGCAGAGTTTGCCAAAGCTCACAATGCCAAATTTGCAATTTTTGTAAATAGTGGAACCAGTGCTTTGCGGATCTCTTTGGCAGCTTTGAAAGAATTTTACAAATGGGAAGATGGGGACGAGGTAATTATTCCATCTATAACTTTTGTCTCGGACGTTAATGTGGTGACTCACAATAGATTAACTCCGGTTTTTGTAGATGTAGATCCCAAGACTTACAATATTGATCCAGAAAAAATAGCAGAAAAAATTACTAGCAAAACCAAAGCAATCTTGCCAACACATTTGTGTGGCTTGGCTTCTGACATGGAAAAAATAATGGAGATTGCAGGCAAACATGATTTGCGAGTGATTGAAGATGCCTGTGAGTCTTCGTTTGCGGCCATAAAGGGCAAACCAGTTGGTAGCTTTGGTGATATTGGTTGTTATTCTACTTATCAAGCTCATATCATGGCTACAGGAGTTGGTGGTTTTGCTACTACCAATAATCCGGAGCTAGCTGTGATTTTGCGTAGCTTGGCCAACCACGGACGCGATGGTATTTATATGCAAATAGACGATGACAAAGGCAAAAGCAGCGATGAGTTAAAGCAGATTGTAAATCGTAGATTTTCGTTTGTTCGTCCTGGTTATAGTTTTCGCGCCACCGAGATGGAAGCTGCTATTGGTTTGGCACAAATGGAAGATGGGATAGAAGACGAAATTAGTAAGAGACAAAGTAATGCCAAAAAATTAATTGAGGTTTTGTCAAAATACGAGCAACTGCAATTGCCTAGTTGGGGAGAAGATTACAAACATGTATTTATGATGTTCCCAATTTTGATCAACAAAGACAGTGGTATTAATCGCGATGACTTTGCTCATTATTTGGAATTGCACAATATAGAAACCAGACACATTTTGCCATTAATCAACCAACCATTTGTAATTGAAGCCTTTGGTGATATGACCGACGAACATCCTGTAGCAGATCATATCAACAAAAATGGTTTTTATATTGGGTGTCACCCTTCTCTTCGAGAAGATGAAATTGAATATATTGATAAAGTGTTTGGAGTGTATCTAGAAAGTAAACAGTAATTAGATATTTAGGTTGTAGGGGGTAGGTTGTAGTTAGTAGTATTTGAGATTAAGAATTATATTTTTAAATTTGCATTGAGATAACAGTATTTTTTTCGTGATTGTAATTGTTATTTATGGAAAATAAAACGAGTAAAAAAGTAGGTGTGGTAATTCCTTCTTATAACGAAGGAGAAAATATCGCCCAGTTAATAAAGGAAGTAAAAAAGTATATACCAGAAGCAGATGTATTGGTAGTAGATGATTCTCCAAACGATGAGACTTCCAAGGCTGTAAAAGGAGTAGATTTGCCTGGAGTAGGTTTGGTACACCGAAAGGAAAAAGGGGGGCGTGGTTCGGCAGTTATTGCCGGAGTAAGGAAATTGATTGATAGGGATTGCAAGATTGTAGTAGAAATGGACGCAGATTTTTCTCATCCACCTAGTCAGATTCCGCAGTTGGTAGATTATTTGCAAAAAGAAAATTTGGATTTGCTTATTGCAGCCAGATATTTGCCAGAAAGTAGAATTGAAAATTGGCCACTCTCGAGAAGAATTTTTTCCAAACTTTCGAATATTCTTACCAAACTTACTTTGCAAGTACCGGTTTCGGACTACACCAATGGTTTCCGAGTTTATTCCAAGCGAGCTAGTGATATTATTGTAAAACATTGTGGCCGACTAGGTACTGGTTTTATTCCACTTAGTGAAATTTTGGTGAGTGTTTATTATCGCGATCTTGTAGTGGGAGAAGTGCCGACTGTGTTTGTAAACAGGGTAAGAGGCGAAAGTTCTCTCAATTTCAAAGAGATTAAAAATGCTTTTACCGGGCTTATGAAGATTTGGCGATTGAAGCGGCATTTGAAAAAACAAAAATAATTTTGTAAAAAACAGCACTGTAAAAGGGCTGTTTTTTGTTTTCTACTTCAACCTCCACGGAATAAGCAACCCTTCCAAAACAATCTTCCAAGAAATTTTTGATTCACCATTTCTACGAGAAAAAAAACAAATCGGATATTCATAAATCTTTGTCCCCATTTTCCACATTTTATATTTCAAATAAATCTGAAAAGCATAACCAGATGGATCAAATTGCGAAAATTCTATCTGTTTTAATTTTTCAACTCGCATACATTCGAATCCACTAGTAGCATCCATAATCGGCATACGAGTGATAGATCGTACATACAAATTACCCAACTTACTAAGCCATTCACGTTTTTTCTCCCAACCTTCAATTGCTCCTTCTTTGTTGTAACGAGAACCAATTACAAAATCATATTCTTTCATTTTGGCAAATATACCGGGTAAGTATTTTGGGTGATGAGAAAAATCTGCATCCATCATACAGATTACCTCTACATCTCCCAAATCGGCAAAAACTTTTTTGTAACCATCTACATAGGCTTTGCCCAAGCCTTCTTTTTTTTCTCTATTTAGCAAATGCAAATTAGAGAATTTGGATTGCATTTCTTTTACCACCTCGGCTGTGCCATCTGGCGAGTTGTCGTCAATTACCAAAATATGAGTTTCCGGTACAGCTGCAAAAATATCCGGCACAATTTGACCAATATTTTCTTTTTCGTTGTAAGTCGGTAGTAAAATAATTGTTTTCATGATTTTTGTTTTTGTCCACTTGTTTCACAGAAAGAATGATTTAATGTTCTAGTGTTTTCAAGTTCTGAGCCCACAGGCGAAGTCCCGACCAAAGTCGGGATAATGTTTTTATGATTTTGCTTTTTCAACAATACGTTTGCAAAATTCTTGCACGCCTTCGTCTTTCATTATTTTTTCAATATCATTTTCATACCAAAGCCCGGCAAAATTATAGGGAAAAGAATCCTTGAATACAGCGGCTACCATGTTTTGCATTTCTTTTTCGTTGTAAGCAAAATTTTCCACTTGATCTTTTACCAATCTAGGCAAGTCTTCCAAAGCTTTGGCTCTTTTTACAAAAGACAAAGCATTGTAATAAACTTCGCCAAAAGTAATAACTGGTTTGCCAAGGATAGAAGCCTCCCAACCGGCTGTACCAGAAATCAAAGTCATTAGATTACAATTTTTTGCTAGTTCAAAACTAGAAACAGTATGAGGTACTAGTTTTACATTTGGTATTTTCTTTAGCTCCTCATAATACTTTCTAGAACGACGAAATATCATAGCCGGATGCTCTTTGACATACAGTTTGTAGTGTAGTGGCAATGCCCGAGCAATCTGGCGGATAATGGCCAGTTGATCAAAATGAAAAGGGGAGAGAAGTAGTAGTGCTAACTCTGGTTCATAATGAACAGGGAAAAAAGCATAGTCTTCGTTCCAATCTGGTTCGTCGTATAGATCTTTTACTCCTTTTAGTCTTCTTAGATGCCTTTTTAGAGCATGACCAACAAAACGCAAAGGGTGTTGGTTAGTCATACCGTAGTTAAACTTGCCTTTGTTTCGTCTATAGTCTTTGGTAAGTTTAAAAAGATAAGTAAAAATTTTGATAATTCTTTTGGGATTTTTTAGAAGTGGATTGTCTGGATTTCTTAGATCATTGTTTACTGCCATGTATTCCAAATCCAAAGAACCTGTCTCGCGGAATTTTTTAATTAATTTTTCGGCTTGTTCGTGATACTCGGTTTTTTCGGTTGCTTTTTCAAAATCTTGATAAAATTTTTCTACGCCAGTTAGAGTGTTGTAGTCTTCCGACACACACATGCGGTTGCCAACTCTAGGAAAATCAATATTCAAAACTTTGATTCCAAGTTTTTTGGCTACATGATAAAGAATTAAGTGACCAAGTGAACCAATAGCAAAGAAAAGCAAAAAATCCGGTTTTTCTTCTAGAAGCATTTTTTCTATAGCCTTGGCTCTAGCTTGAAAAATTTTTAACAAATCCTCGTGAGGATAAAGCGGATCAATAATAGTAGTAGTTTCTTCTTTTGGACCAATGGAGTACATTAGTTTTTTGTCCGAATACAGATAATGCCACAACTGTGGTGGAGCATATTTGTCTTCGAAGTTTTTGATCCATTCTGTATCAACTTTTTCTTTTTTGTACAATTCATGCAATTCGTGATCAGCCAAAATTTGGTTGTATTTTAGATCGGTTTGTTTTCTTAGCCAGGCGGTAGAGTCTGCCATAAACACATAAGCACAAAATTCTGTCACTCCATGTTTTTGGTGCAAGAGCTTGGCCACAGCGTGCCCCATCTTGGTGTATTGTCCTTGGTATACCATTAATGCTTTCATACTAGGTCTTCGGTAAAGTCTTAAGAATAAGTTTGATAGTGTTATAAGGTCCTTTTTGGAATTTGATTCCTACCAACCAGATTATACCTGCATAAACTATTCCTCCTAGAGCAATTAGCAAAAGTAAAAGCAGATTTGAATAAGTTAAAACAGTATCTTTCCAAATAATAGCCGGAGACAAAACTAATAAAGACAATGCCAAGGGAGACAATATTCTTACCGAAATACTCCACAAACTAATACCGGTAATTTTTATCAAATACCAAACACTAAGTGCAAAAGAGGGTAGTAGTCCAATAGTAATGGCGCTGGCCGCTCCTACGATTCCGTATTTTGGAGTTAGGATAAGTAATAGCAAAACTGTTACTACAATTTTGACTGTATCTAGTTTTACCTTTTTGTCTGGAAAACCAATGCCATTGAAAAGTTTGTGAGCAATGTCTACTAGGGCAGACAAAGTAAAAAAGACCAAGAAAATTCGTAGAGGATTGGTCATCGGGATCCATTGGTCCCCAAGTAAGACCTCTACAATCTTGCCTCCACCTACAATCATAACTACAATTACCGGAATAATAGATACAAAAAGTAAGTCCAAACTTTTTTTGAGTCCTTCTACGATTTTTTCTTTGGACTCTTTGATCTTGGCATAAGCCGGTAAACTAATCATGGTAATTACCGAGGCTACGGATCCGGGAGCTATAGAAGCCAGGTTGCGAGCTTTGCTATGCAAACCCAGAGCCGAGGTATTGGTGGTGCGCGCTACTATAGAGCTTTCGGCAAAATTGTATAGTTGTTCTAGCCAGATCTGGCCGACTATCCATTTGCTATAACCGGTTAGTTCTTTTAGTTTTCCAAATTCAAACGATAGTTTTGGTCTATACGGATGCAAAAAATAAGTAGAGATGGTTTCGGAAATGTGTAGAGCCAGGGTAGCGATAACCAAAGCCCAATAGTTTGGATAAATAAGAGCTACTCCAACGCTTACTACTGCATAAACAGTTGTTTTGATGGTATTTCTTATAAAAACTTTTTTGAAATCTAATTCTTTGGTAAACCAAATCTCACCAATATTGGATAATTGGTAGATAACAATAAAAATTCCACCAAACCTAATTGGCCAGACTACGGATTGAGCATTGTAAAAATTGGCAATATAAGGGCCAGCCAAAAATACGACAATGGCAATGATAAGGCTACGGAGGATGTTAAGAGTCCAAATGGGATTGAGATATTTTATAGGGTCGCCTCCTTTTTGGATAGCTGCCGTGGCCAGGCCGGTCTCGCTGGTGGATTGCAAAAATCTGGGAACCAGCAAAATAATAGCCAAGGCTCCAAAGTCGGCCGGGGTAAGGAGTCTGGCCAAAATAAAAAAAGGCGCAAAGTTAAGTAGTTTGCGGACAAAAAAATCTATGGTTAGCCATTTGCCGGCTCGGATCGATTTGTTCAAAACGCCTTCTTTGTTTTTGTCGTAGGCTTTTTGGTATTTGCTTACAGTCACAGTTTTTTATTTAATTTTTTGCTTATTTTGTTCGTAATTTATGCGGAAATTATATAGAAATAAGGGGTGATTGTCAATTGCAAATATCTATGTTTTTGCCTAAAAAATAGGGAGGTTTTGGGGGATTTTGTTTCTAGTTAACTTGACAATTTTTTCACCCCATGATAATTTCTCCCTAAATAACAGGGAGGGGAAAATAGAGAAGATTGTTACCCTCCTGCCCAAGGAGATTTTTTTATTCCCCTAGCTTTGTAGCTTCGTGGTATAATTGAACTCTAAATTATTTGTATAATCTATTTATATGAAAAAATCTAAAGTTATTGGTTTAGTCGTAATTATTCTTGTCTTAGTATTTGGTTTTGGTATTTATCTTTATGAAGATGGTTTGTTTGGGATGGGTGAGAAAGTGCTGAATGGAGAGAGTATTGTTAGTGGTGGTAGTGATGAAGTGGATACTAGTGATTGGAAGACTTTTGAAAGTGAAGAGTTGGGGATTAGGTTTCGGTATCCGGGGGGGTATGAATTAATGGGTGTTCAGAAAGAGTTAAAAGGGTTTGATAAAGGGAAAAGATTACTTATAAGTTTTAATAATATAAATAATAAACATAGATTGAACTTAGCTTTTTTTTCGGATGATTTTTCTGAAGGGATTGGGGAAGGTTTGCCAATATATTTTAATCCCTTATATGAAAATGAAGATGATATAAAAAAATTTTTCTCGCAACATATTGACATAGATGAATTCGAATTTTTAGAAATCAAAGGTAAAAAGTTTTTTAGGATTTTAGGTTCTGGAGGTTATATTAAGGAAGATAATAATGTAATCTATGGTTCTTCGGGTTATTTAAAATACAGTGGTCTAAGAAATTTTGTACTTGTTTTTTCAGGGGATAGTTTAGATAAAATTGACGATATTAAAAATATCGCTAATAATATTTTTTCATCAATAAAATAATTAAATTATTTGGAATTCAAATGTTTTTTGTACTACACACAAGCGCTGTGTGTAGTTAGAAGACATTTGTTTTCTATTCCGCGCAGGTAGATGTTTTGTATAGGTTTGTTATCTCAACCATCCTCTTGGCTATTCAGATTCAGATGCTTTTTGTTGTGAAAGCCTCTGCCTCTGTACCGGATATGAGATTGCCGTTCCCGAGTGGTGAGAGTTGGATTCTTACTAGAGGATATAATATTGCTTCTCATATCGATTATGGTGGGGACACCTCTGACGATCGTTATGCTGTAGATTTTATTGAGTCGGGTTGCAATTCGATTGGGAAACCCATTCTTGCTGCAGCAGAGGGAGTTGTCGCTGTTCCCACCCCAAACAGCGGTGGTTATGGTAATGCTGTTCTGATTAATCATGGTGAGTGCAAAACTCGATATGCTCATCTTGATAGTGTGCTTGTGCAAGATGGTCAGTATGTTTTTCAGGGACAGCAAATTGGAGTTGTTGGGAATACTGGAAATGTGTCTGGATCTGCATGTTCGCTGAGTCCTGGTATGCATTTGCATTTTGCATTGTATTGTAATGGTGTAGGCGTAAAACCTGAGCCTATATCTGGATATGCCAACTTGGTTGCTGGTAATCAATATCTTTCAAACAATACTTTGTATAATCCAACGGCTTCTTACACAATCCTCCCGAACCCGACGACGTGCGTTCATTACACTCAAGACAGTTCTGGGAATCCCGTAAGCTGCCTGCCCTTGTCAAATAGATTTGGAGCAGGTTTGTCAAACGATGGGAACGATTCCGATCCCCTGGTTCCGTTTTATGACTTCTACGAAACCGAAAGCCCTTACACCGCAATCCAACTGCGTGTGAGAGACCAGCTGGTACGTATTAGAGTTGTAGGACATAGAGAAACAGATAACGGGGGAGAAGAAAGCCGAGGAGAATGGGTCGAGGAGACCAACTGGATCAACGTTAACTGGGATCCAGCCTGGAGCAGCGTTTCCAATGGAACTCTGGTGATCTATAAACATGTGATGCCCAATATCACAATCCATAACGCTTTGGCCAATAGCCAACCCGGACAAGTTTGGACCAAATGGAGATTCGAAGTGTTCGTCCAAACAGGCGGAATTTCTTGGCCCAGCCAACCCAGTTTCGAGTTCGATTACCGAATAAAAAGAATCCCCCTTGGAGGTATTCCTTCCTATACGGTAGATACGGGTTTGTCCAATCTCGCATACAACCCCCAGGGAGGAGCACTTAGACTAGCATCCGTTCCCGGAGCCACGGATGGCACCCGCTGCCTCACTGGCTACCTAAACGGAGATTACTACTATTGCTCCAGCGGCTGCCAGTGCCAGGCTGGCGAGGGCCACTGCGAGAGCGATACGGAGTGTGCCAGCGGCCTAGTCTGCAATCCTGCCCAAGGCGGAAGATACGGCCTCCCCAGCGGAGTGGGAGTTTGCGAAGTGGCTACCAGCGGTTCTAACAATCCACCCTCTGGTACGAACTGTCTAGAGAATAGTTCCACCGGAACTAATCTGTGTACTAGTTCCTACCTCGGAGCCACGTCTACACTACCCGGCATCTACGGGCTAGATTCCACCAGCCTGTTTCACCTGCAAACCAGCGGATCAGATGCCAACCTCAATCCCTCGAGCACTGGCTTTGGCCAGGCTGGCACCGCCATCCTCTGCGAAGGAAATGCCACCTACAACCAAATAAATAACCAGTACGAATGTATCCCGCCAACCACCATCTACGCCGGCTGGCCGGAATACTACCTGTACTTTCAAATTCATAACGTCTCCCCCGGAGACATCTACACCTACTACGAAGTCTACTACAACGGAGCCAAACGACACGACCTGTCGTTCCTCACCGGCCCCTACACCGTGCCCACCACCGGAGGTGGCCAAGGACAACTCCACCACCGAGTCAGCCTAGAGCATCCACTCCCCGGAAACTACACTATCCTGGCTCGAAGCCTCCATACCGCCACCAACCAAGTCAGGGAACTCGGAGCCGTAAGCCTTACGGCCATAGAAAGCACAGATCCCTGTACGGCAGATGACTGGAGCTGTGGCGAGTACGACCGCTGCAACTACCTGGGCACCCAAAGTCGAGACTGCCAAAAGCTCGACGTTCTTTGTGTCGACACCATGGGACTGGCTCCTACCGAGACCAGCACTTGTACCCCGATGCGGTCGTGTACCGTAGCAGACAACGACTGGGTTTGTTCTGCCTACCCACTAGAGTGTGGAGTAGACAATACCCACAACCGCGTTTGCGAACTGGTCAATACCGAGACCTGCACCCAAGATCCACGCGTCTCGCCAACAGAAACCAGCACCTGCACCGCGCCCACACTCGACCCCAGCATCACCTACGCCAGTTGTGCTGCAGGGTACGAGAAAACCACTAACCCGGACTACGCTATTCCCGGTATGGTCGGTTGTGGTGGAAAGACAGAAGGACGCAACCAGTGCCGAGCCAACGGCTTTTGCGGAGGCAACTCACATATGTGCACTGGGGACGAGTATGTCTACTACCGTGGAAACACTCCCATTCCGGCCATTGGTCGGTATTGGCTAGCCTCTTGTGTACACGACAGCCCCGAAGCCCTGGTGACTTTGCCCACCAACGAGATTTGTAGCTACAACTGCCAAAACATCGCTTCGACCATGTACTTTGAGTATCAATGGCACGAAGACGGTACCAGCTTTGGGCATGCAGATCCTCATGCCGTAGCCGGTGTAGAACTCTGGCCAGGTTCAGGACGTCGTCGTTTGGGTTCGTCGAGCGGTCCTTTGGCCTATGCTTCGGTTCAACCCACATCGCTTGCAGAAAACGGCGCCATGTGTTGCCCAGGCACTACGCCTCTCCCAGCTGCCAGCCAAGCCAACGTTCAAGTAGACGCCGGAGTAGCAGATAGCGGTATCCCCGCAGTAGCCACTTGCGCTCCCGGTCATCCCACGGAAGCAATTCCTGGAACAAGCATGATGATCGGTTGCTCTACCTTGAATTGGAGCAATGGTTACAACCAGTGCGACGCCCCTGTCTCTTGTGGAGACAATTCCCATATGTGCACTTGGAGCGAGTTCAATCACTACAGCGGCGGCAGCCAAGTCTACACCCAAGAACGCTTTTGGCTAGCCTCGTGCGTCACTGATGGGGACGACAACCCCGGCACTCCGACTGACCAAATCTGTAGTTCTTGCGCCCAAGTTTCCAATCCCCCTCATGTCCACGATCAGTGGCAAGAAGGTGGGGTGGCCTTCAATGCCCCCAACACCAACTCTTACACTGGCGTAGAAATCTGGGGACCCAATGGAGACCCGCGTCACCTGGGAACACTAACTACTTCGGCTGTCTACGGCAGTGCCCAAGGCACCTACGTTGACTACAACGGAGCCCTGTGTTGCTACGGAGCCACTCCTCAAATCTTCACAAGCAGCGATGGGGGAATCACCGACAGCGGGAGTCTAGATTCTGGAATAGCAACAGTAGATAGTGGAAGCGTAGACTCTGGAGAAGCCCCTGACACCGGCACTCCGGACACCGGAGTCGAACCAGATTCTGGAGCAGCAGCTCCACTCGCTCCGGCCACTTGCGCCTCGGGTTACAACACCGAAGATGTCTACCCAGACAGCATGATGGTTGGCTGTGCTACATCTAGCTGGAGTACCAACTTCGACCAGTGCAGTGCCCATGTCTCTTGCGGAAATGGTTCGCATATGTGCACTTGGACCGAGTTCTTGCATTACCGAGGACCGACGCCTATTCCAACAACTGGGAGATACTGGTTGGCTTCGTGTGTGGTCGATGGCAACGACGTCTCGGGTATCCCTAGCGATCAGATTTGTAGTACGTGCTCCTACGTCTCCAATCCTCCCCATGTCTACGATCAATGGCCGGGGACTGGTGGCTCGTACAATGCCCCGGATGCCAACTCGGTGACCGGAGTAGAAATCTGGTCGGGCAATGAACTGCGCTACCTAGGTACGCCAAGCGCGCCACTGGTCTATGGCTGCGCCCAGGGCACCTATATTACCGACAATGGCGCTCTCTGCTGCCCGGGAGAAACTCCGCAAGCTGTGCCATAAACCAAAACCAAGCCACCTTCATCATCCAGATGAAACTAGCTTGTAAAAACGTTCTTTTCTTTGTTCAAGTTGTTCTCCAAAACAGAATGACTTGAACACCTTCAAAAATCCATAACATAGGTTGTGGGGTTTTGAAGAATTGAAAAGCTATTTTTTGCCTAAAAAATAGTAAAAATTTCTTGACAGCCTTGGCCTGGCTAAGTAGAATACTAGGGCTTAAAGAATAATTATGAGTGCTGTAGACAAAAATCCGGTTTTTTTGAACAGTTTACAATCCAAATTAAAAAACCCTCTTCTAACAGCCTGTAAAAAACTTCTTTCCAAGGGGTGTATCAATTACTATATAAATGACTATGGTTTCAAAACCAGAGTTTTTTTGCATAATTATTTTCCTTTGTTTAATGATGGCCCTTTTAGAGTAGAATGGGAGATGAAATTTTACAAAGCCAATGGAGATTTGGCGGCTACCAAAGAAGGAACTTTTTCCAAATCAGAAACAGCTGTTATAGAAGTATCGGATATAGAAGGTTTGGATACACACGGTATTATCCATACCCAAATTAGAGACAAAGATGGCAAAGAAATAATCAGTACACAGTATGGATCAATATTTTTTCCAGAATATTATATCCCTGGTACCCAAAAACGCTTGATGGGACACTGCCTCGGAAGTTCCCCCAAAGCTGCTCATTTTGATTTTGATCATATGAGTACTAGCATTATGACTCCCAAAAATTTCTATCCAAAATTAATTTTGGGTAGTTCTTGTCGCTTTCAAAAATATGGTCACAAAGGTTGTAGTCCGGTGTCATTAACTTTTATTAATCATGAACGAAAAAAACATACTATTACTTTGGATCCACTAAATGGTTTGGAATGTAGAAAATTAGATTTGTTTACAGACTTGCCCGGAGTAGAAGCACATGTAGAAGACAAACCTTATGCTATTCATATAGTAGGAAAAAATATTTTGCATAGACCAATTATGATCCAGACCAATGATATTTATGTTCTTGGAGAGCATTTGTAATTTTTATGGACCAAACTCAAACACAATTAGAAACAAATAATTACAAAGATAAACGCAATTGGCGTAAACACTTGGAGCCAGAAGATCTTTGTATTTTTTCTAGTTACGTATTTGTCGATGGTATAGAACATAGCAACACTTTTCGTTATGTAAATCCTACAGATGAAACAGAAATAGTAGTAGGACTACTTTTGGACAAAAGTGGTAATTTGCCAAATGGTTTGGAACCAGTCGTGTTAGAGTTGGCTCCTGGTGAATGGATGAATCTAGATGCCAATGCCGAATTGGAAAAAGCTGGCATTACTCAATTTGAAGGTAGTTTCCAAGCCATGGTAACCAACAAAGACAAAACAATTCCCCTAAACAACAAACACATGCACCACATGTCTACTTGGTGGGGACCAGACTCGGCAGCACAAATTTTAACAGCCGGACACAAAAGCATTAATGTAACTGGAAAAAAAGATAAAAAAAGATTTGTCATGTTTTGTTCGGCTGTGCACGATAGCGAAGAAGTACAAACCAGAGTAGCGGTATTTAATCATGCTACCGAAGCAGATTACTACGACAAAGTTAGCTTTACTCCGGTTCTACACAATTTGCAAGGAGAAAGTTTGACTGGTGAGTCTGTAACCATGGAACCATTTGGATCGGTAGCGATAAATGTAGACACTCACTTTGGCCAAGCTGGTAGAGAATTACTCAAAAAAACTGACGGGAGAGGTTCTTTGACTGTAAACCATACCGGTAATACTCTTGGAACTTTGTTTTTTCATGTCAACAAAAAAACCGGCACAATTTTGAGCGGACAGCATACCCAGCCTGCAGTTCCGGCTGTTTTTCGTGGTCCGGGCTACAATGTTTGGGTAGAGTGGTTGGGACAAAAAGTTCCATTGGCCGGACACCTTATCCCAGCTCTTAGCTATATGAAACACCATAAAGGTTGGTGGAGGATTTTTTATCCACATCATTCACTTTTTTTGGGTACATTTTTAGATTGGTTTCGCCAATCCAGATTTGTAGTGTGGTCCAAATTTGTTTTACGTCTATTTTATTTTTTGGCCAAGAAAAAAGGAAAAATTGACGAAATAAATTTGACTCCGGAAACTTCTCACAATCGTCATGTGATCCAACACAATTTTCGTGATAATTTGCGTTTGTTTCAGTTTAGCCGTGGTAGATTGGAAAAATTAATTTATCCTTTGCTTTCTGTGCCAACTTTGAACAAAAAAGGCAAGTTACTTTCGATTGGTCCAAAAAACGAAGGAGAAGTTTTGTTATTGGAAGCACAAGGTTTTAGAGATGTCGAGGGTATAGATTTGTTTACATACAGTCCAAAAATAAAAATGATGGACATGCACGACATGAAATTTGCAGACAATACTTTTGACACTGTTTTTTCCGGAGCTACTATTACTTATTCTTACAATGCCCAAAAGGTGGTAGACGAGATTATTAGAGTAGCCAAAGATGGAGCTTTGGTTTTGATTAGTTTTGGACTTTTTCCACCAGAAGAAAAATTAAAATTTGACAAAGGACAACTAGACGGAGGAGTAAAACAACTTTTGTCTATGTTTGGAGACAAACTTGGTCATGTGTATTGGTGGAACGAAGGAGTTGTCCCAGACAAAAAAAGTAAAATAAATACTGTTATATTTCAGTTAAACAAAAATGGAGCCACAGATGTAGAAAAAAATTTTCCAGTTGGCTCTTACTCCAAAGAAGCAAACGAACTAGAAAAGTGGTTTGCCCAAAAGGAAGAAAAGAAAGAATTGAAAACCTAAATTATGAAGATTGCTTTTGTACTGGGAACCAGACCAGAGATAATAAAAATGAGTCCAATTATTAGAGCCTGCCAAGAAGCAGAGCTTGATTATTTTGTGGTACATACCGGGCAGCATTATTCGTACGAAATGGATAGACTTTTTTATGAGCAACTTGGTTTTCCAGAACCAAAATATAATTTGGCAATCAAATCTAGTTCACCGATTAGACAATCCGAGCATACTGGTAAAATGTTAATTGAAATTGAAGGATTACTTTTAGAAGAAAAACCCAATGTAGTTTTGGTACAGGGAGATACCAATACTGTTTTGGCAGCCTCTATTGCTGTGAGCAAACTAAAAACCAACCCGATAAACATGCCAATGAAATTGGGGCATGTAGAGGCCGGCCTTCGCAGTTTTGATCGTGGTATGACAGAAGAAATCAATCGTATTCATGCCGATCATATGGCTGATTTTTTGTTTGCGCCTAGCGACAAAGCCAAAGATTATTTGCTTCGCGAAGCCAATGAACAAAACAGAATTCATGTAACAGGCAATACTATTGTAGATGCTGTGATGCACCACCTAGAACAAGCCGAAAGTTCGGATATATTGGACAAGCTTGGTTTGGAAAAAGAAAAATATATTGTAGTCACTGCTCATCGTCAAGAAAATGTGGATGACAAAAAAAGACTTTTGGGGATTTTGGAAGGGATTGATTTGGTAGGCAAAGAAACTGGTTTGAAAATAATTTACCCAATGCATCCTAGAACCAAAAAAATAATTGCTGATCAAGGGATTATTATTCCGGGAACCATAGAAGTAATTGAACCGGTTGGATTTTTTGAATCTTTGCATCTACAAAAAAATGCTGCTTTGATTATTACCGATTCTGGTGGTTTGCAAGAAGAAGCTAGTATTTTGCAAACTCCATGTATAACCGTACGAGACAATACCGAACGTCCGGAAACAGTTGATCATGGTTACAATAGAATAGTCGGGACAACACCGGAAAATATTTTGGCAGGTGCCAAAGAAATGCTCGAAAAAAATCATGATTGGAAACCTCTTTATGGAAAAGGGGATGCCGCCAAAAAGATTGTAGATATTTTAATTAATGATTTTAATCAACTGTCTTGATTTTGATTAAAGTCGGAAGAAATATCCTAGCCTTAGTCCGAAGAGATCCTTCGCTGACGCTCAGGATGAATACTATTAAACTATGAAAGTTTGTGTAATTGGACTTGGTTATATTGGTTTGCCAACAGCCTTACTCTTGGCCAAAAATGGTCACAAGGTTTTTGGTTATGATATTGATGAAAACAAAATAAATACTTTGCAAAAAGGGGAACTTCCATTTGAAGAGGTTGGAATGAAAGAATTGTTTGCAGAAGCAAGAACAAATTTTACACCTACTACTAGTTTAAGCGAGGCAGAAGTCTTTGTAATTGCGGTACCTACTCCAGTAAAAACAGACAAAACTTGTGATGATAGTTATATAAAAAAAGCTGGTGAAGCTTTGCTCTCAATTTTGAAAAAAGGAAATTTGGTAATTTTGGAATCAACCGTAGCCCCGGGAACAACAGAAAATGTTTTGGGAAAAATTTTGGCACAAAATAATCTTCAGGCAGGAGAAGATTTTGATTTGGCCTATGTTTCGGAAAAAGCTATCCCGGGCAATACTATAGACGAAATGATAAACAATGATCGTATTATTGGTGGTATAGATCAAAAAAGTCAAAACGCTACCAAAGAGCTGTATTCATCTTTTGTAAAAGGAGAAATGTTTTTGACAGACTGCAAAACCGCGGAGATGGTAAAGTTGGTAGAAAATACTTATCGTGATATAAATATTGCTTTTGCCAACGAATTGGCAGATTTGGCAGAAAAATTTGGCACGAATGTGTGGGAATTAATAGAGCTTGCCAACAAACATCCTAGAGTAAATGTACATACCCCAGGTCCTGGCGTAGGTGGACATTGTATTGCTATTGATCCTTGGTTTCTTACTGCTGGCAACGAAAGTGTTTCCAAGCTTATTACAAATAGTAGAAATATAAACGATAATCAACCACAAAAAATTGTAGAGAAGGTGAGTGATATTGCCAACAAACACGATAGTAAAACAATTGGTGTTTTGGGAGTAGCTTACAAAAAAAATGTAGATGATTCTCGCGAAACTCCGGCCACGACTATTATAAAAGGTTTAGAAGAAAAAGGTTTCGAGGTTGTGGTAACAGATGCTTTGGTAGAAAATTTTGCACACGAACTTATTTCACTTGAAGAGTTTTTGCAAAAAGCAGAGGGGATTGTAGTGGTAACCGATCATGATGTTTACAAAGAAATTGATTTGTCCAAACAAAAATGGATTTTTGATACCAAGAATTTGTGGAGTAATAGGAAATTAGACTCGGATTATTATTTGTTGGGGGAATAATTATGAGTAACATAGAAAAAACAAGAGACTATATAAAAAAGGCATTTGAAGAGAAACCACATTATAGTTTTGATGACTGGACAATCATGTATAACCATAGTTTAAAAGTAGCCGAATTATCTGAAAAAATTGCTGAAGCAATGAAATGTGATAAGGAAATATTAATTATAGGAGGACTTCTTCATGATATTGGTAAAACTTATGAAGCAGATGAAGAAACTTTAAAAGAAAGACATGCAGAGTTGGCTTGGGTGGTTTGTGAGGATTTTGTAAATTCTTTAAATCTAAAAGACTATCAATCAGAATTATTGAAAAATTTTTTTACAGGTAACGTAAACTCAATTGAAGCAGAAATAATTGAAGATGCAGATATTATTTCTTTTTATGCTGACAAAAAACTTTATGAAGCATACAGAGTTTGGGCGTTGAATAGAAATGCAAAAAAAGATATGCAAAGAAAACTAGACAAAATAAAAAAGTTAAAGTTTGATAAAAGTAAGGAAATTGTGCAAGATTTTTATAAAAATATTGTTAATGATTGGGAAAAATATTTGTAATATGCAATTAGAAAACAAAAAAATACTTGTGACGGGCGGGGCTGGAGCAATTGGTAGTCGTTTGGTAAATAGATTGTTTGAGTACAAACCTAGCGAGGTTGTAGTTGTAGACGATCTTAGTTCTGGTTTTTTGGAAAATATAGATGAAAGCAAAGTAAACTTTGTTCGGGGTTCAGTAGCCGATGATGCTACCTTGGCAAAAGCTTTTGAAAATGGAATAAATATTGTTTTTCACATGGCAGCTCATTTTGCCAATCAAAATTCAGTAGACCACCCCGAAAAAGATTTGCAAACCAATGGATTCGGAACACTAAAAATTTTGCAAAAATGTATAGAAAAAAAAGTAGACAAATTTGTCTATGCTTCTTCTTCTTGTGTATATGGCAATGCCGAAGGAGCTTTGAAAGAATCAAACAATCCTGGAAACTTGGATACTCCCTATGCTATTAGCAAATTATTAGGAGAACATTACACCAAGTTTTTTCATGATCATCATGGTTTGAATACTGTGGTATTGCGTTATTTCAATTCTTATGGACCGGCCGAGAGACCCGGGCAGTATAGAAACGTAATCCCCAATTTTGTTGCTTTGGCAAAGTCTGGCAAACCTTTGATAATTACTGGTGATGGCAGTGAAACAAGAGATTTTACCTATATAGAAGATACAGTAGAAGGTACAATTTTGGCAGCCTCATCTGACAAAAGTAAAGGAAAGATATATAATATTGGCTCGGGACAGGAAGTAACTATAAAGGAGCTTGCCGAGACTATTAATAAATTAACAAATAATCAAGCTAATATAGAGTATAAAGATAGACGGAGCTGGGATCATATTAGTCGTCGCTTGGCAGATATTGACCAAGCAAAAGAAGATTTTGATTACAATCCTAGTCATGATTTGGAAAGTAATTTAAAAAAAACTATAAAATGGTTTGAGGAAAATAATATAAAGTAAGTATGAAAAAAATAGGAATTGTAATTGATTGGTATTTGCCAAGAATTGGGGGAGCAGAAGTTTATGCCTACAATTTGGCCAAGTATCTACAAAAAAGTGGTTATGAAGTAAGTGTGTTTACACTAGACGAAAAAAACACCAAAGATTACCAGGATGATTTCAATACCACCAGAGTAGATTTTGGCAAAGGGCTAAAAGGCAAGATTAAATTTTATAAAGAACTTAAAAAGTTTTTGGACGAAGTCGATATAATCCATGCAGTATATTCGCACAAGTTTGCTGCTTACGCCGGGATTTATAATATTTTCAAGAAAAAACCATTTGCCATAACTTTGCAGGGAAGAGGTATTCTTGATCTACCTGGAAATAATTTTGTTTATGGATTGGTACATAGTTTTTACAGATGGTTTTCGCTAAAAGTTTCCGATTATATAATTGCTTCTTGCCAAGATTTTGTAGACATTGCCAAAAAATATACTAGTGAAAAAAAGATTAAGTATATTCCAAATGCCGTTGATCTAGAAACTTTTCAAAAGACCGAAATACCAACTGATTTGGAAGAAAAATACAAAGACAACAAAGTTGTTTTGACTGTAAGAAGATTGGTTCCTAAAAATGGAATACAATTTTTGGTAGAGTCTAGCCCAAAAATTGTAGAAAAAAACAAAGATGTAAAATTTGTCTTGGTTGGTTATGGTCAATTAGAAGAATATCTCAAACAAAGAGCAGAAGAATTGGGAGTAAGAAAACATTTTGATTTTGTTGGAAAAGTAGAAAACAAACTGGTTCCAGGTTATTTATCTTTGGCCAAAGTTGTGGTTTTTCCTTCTACTGCCGAATCAACCAGTTTGGCTTGTCTAGAGGCTATGGCTATGAAAAAAGCACTTGTTGCCAGTAGAGTTGGTGGTTATTTGGAAATGGTAGAAGATAACAAAACGGGCTATCTGGTGAAACTAGTTGATTGGGAAAATTCTGATTATGATGCCCCAATGGATACAAGTGAAGAAAGGAAACAAAATTTGGCTGACAAAGTTAATGAGTTGCTCTCAAATGAAGAAAAAAGAAAAGAATTTGGTGAAGCTAGTTACAACAAAGTTATGTCTACGTTTAGTTGGGATGTAACAATTAAACAGATTATAGAGAATTATAAGAGTAAAAGTTAATTCTCCCCCTATCAGGGGGAGTAAGTGGGGGTCAATATGAAATCAATCGGTCGTTACCAGAATAAAGCATCTTTTAAAAAAAGAAGAAGGTGTCTAAGAACTTGTCAAACTGAAGCGGAAAAAATATTGTGGTATAAATTAAAAGCAAAACAACTGGGGGTTAAATTTAGAAGACAGTTTAACATTGATTATTATATTGTAGATTTTTATTCTCATGAGTTGAAATTGATAATAGAAATAGATGGGTACATACATGCAGAAAAAGAAAATAAAAAGAAAGATATAATTAGACAAAAATATTTACAACAAAACGGATATTTTGTTTTGAGATACAGGAATGAACAAATTAAATACGAGCTTGATAATGTTATTAATGATATAATCTTTTATATAAAAAATTTATCTATATAAGGACCCCTCCTAACCTCCCCTAATAGGGGAGGAACAACTTGCTTATGCCTCAGACAAAAGACAACAAAGAAATTTATACCAAATACGCTGACCATATTCATGACAAGCGGTTTGCTTCGAAAAATGCGTTGCGTCGTTATGCGCATATATCGCAATACCAATCTGTAATTAGACAAATTTACAAAGGTGAAATGGTGCTAGATGCGGGTTGTGGTGATGGAGTTTTGTCTTGCCTTTTGGCCAAAGAGGGGATAGAAGTAACCGGGGTAGATATATCTGCTCCAAATATAGAGGCTGCCAAGAAGTTGGCCAAAGATTGGGGAGTAGAAGACAAAACCAATTTTATGGTAGGCGATGCCGAAAATTTGGCTTTTCCCGACAATAGTTTTGATGCCGTTGTTAGTTCTCATGTGCTAGAGCATCTGCCAGATTTTCACAAAGGTTTGAGAGAAGTTTATAGAGTTACCAAGAAAAAAGCAGTAATTGCACTTCCTTCTGCGCTTAATCTGTGTAGCATGATCCAAGTTGGTCATGGTAGTTTTTGGGAAAAATCCAAAAGATCATTGCTCGCTATTCCTTGGGGATTTTTCAAAATTTTGTTTGGCATATTTGGCGAAGGAGCCAACGAAGGTTATGTAGGGAACAAAGATCTTATCCATATATTCCGTTATCCTTGGGTAATGAAAAGACATTTTAGAAAAGTTGGTTTTAAGTTAGAACATTTCGAAGCCAGTACTATTTGTCTACCATTTTTTGTTTCTCTTTTGCCGTTTGTAAAATTTTTAGACAAAATGCGAGCATGGTCAATTATGCGTAATTTTGGGTATGGTTCTACTGCCGTTTTGAAAAAATAAAATGAATAAGATTAAAGATTTTTTAAAACAACACCAATTTGCTACCAAAATTTTTGTAGCTTCTTTTTTAATTCATCTTTTAGTAAGCATTTTTCTATACCAAAAATTTGGTGAATCAATTTTGTGGTTTGAAAACGAGGATGCCCATAGTTATTTGAACTTGGCAGATAGTTTGCTTATTGGCGAAGGCTTTAGCAGAGATGGAATGCCTAGTGCTTATCGGACACCGCTTTATCCTATATTTTTGGTATTGGCCAAATTAATACCCGGTTCAGATATTTGGGCAATTATAATTTTACAAAATATCTTGGCTAGCTTTTCTGCTGTTTTGCTTTATCAAATTGGCAAAATGTTTTTTTCAGAGCGAGTTGGTAAGCTTGTAGGTCTTATTTATATTTTCGAGCCATACATGCTTATGACTGCTGTTTTGGCTACTACCGAGACATTCTTTAATTTTTTACTAATTTTATTTATTTATTTTTTTGGTCGTTACTATTCACAAACAAAAAATTGCAAAGACATAATAATTTCCGGAGTATTGCTTGGTTTGTTGGTACTTACAAGACCTGTAGCTTTGTATTTGCCAATATTTATAATTATACTTTTGGCAATCAGATATTTGTTATTTCAAGTTAGAGATTGGCAAAAATTTGTTTTTCATACATTTGTACTGCTTTTGGTTTTTGTATTAGTTTTGTCTCCATGGCTTTTGCGACAAGAACAAACTTTTGGTAGAAGCAAAATTACAAACATTGATTCGTTTATGCTTTTTGCCAGGGTAGCGCCAATAGTTGTAATGAAAGAAGAAAATTTGGGTTACATAGATGCTGCCAAACTGCATTGGCAAAGATTTGTAGAACGAACTCCAGATTACAGATACGAAGATGTTATAAATAATTTTAAATACTACGATGAACTAGTAGAAGAAACCAAAGAAATTATAAAAAAAGATCCTTTGTCTGTTGCCAAATTTTATACAGTTTCGGCTGTGCCAGCTATGCTAGGAACAGGGTATGAATATATACTGGAAGATGTAATGGGAGTAGAAAGAAAAATAGCGCGGGTGAGTTATACAGAAACACTGCTAACCAAAGGGCCTCTTGGCTTGATAAATGTTTTTAAGAAATTTGATATCTTTCAAGCTATTTTATTTTTTAGTTTGGCTCTTTGGTCACTTATTTATCTACTCATACTCTTTAGTTTTGCAAACAAAAACAATTGGCAAAAGTATGGTTACAAGTTAGTTTTATTAGTAGCACTTTCTTTGTATTTTATCCTCCTTACCTTGGGGCCGGCCAGCCATGTACGTTACCGTATGCCATCTTTTCCAGCCTTATTTTTACTCTTGGGGTTTGGCCTTGAATTTTTTATAGAAACCTGTAAACTTCGCTTATATAAGAGAAATATTAAGAATTAAATTATGACTAATGTTTCGGTTGTGATCCCGGCCTACAACGAAGAAAAAGGTATTGCTGAAGTTTTGGAAAAATTAAAGTCTGTATTGATAGATAGAGATTTTGAAGTGATTGTAGTTAACGATGCTTCTCTAGACAAAACAGAAGAAATAGCCAAAGATTATCAAGCCAAAGTTATAAATAACCCAGTCAACATGGGATATGGTTTTTCTTTGAAACGAGGAATAGAGGCTGCCCAAAACGAATGTGTGGTAATTACAGATGCTGATGCAACTTACCCAATAGCAGATATCCCAAAGTTAGTTAGTGAATTTGACAAAGGGATAGATATGGTAGTAGGTGCGAGACAAGGTAGAGCTTATATCCCAAACCTAACCAAAAGAATCGCTAGATTTTTTTTCAAAATAATGAGTGAGTTTGTGGTAGGTAATAGAATTCCAGATATTAATTCTGGATTTCGAGTAATTAGAAAAAGTGTAATCAAACCGCACTTACCAGAACTTTCCAATAAATTTTCTTTTACAACTTCTTCAACTCTGATTTTCTTTTTGAAACACTACTTTGTAAAATATGTACCAATTAATTACGAAGTTAGAAAAGGAAAATCTAAGGTAAGATATTTTCAAGATTCTTTGCGTACCATGCAAATCATGGTAGAGATTATTGCTAGGTACAACCCGATTAAGCTATTTTTACTTTTGTCTTTTTTCCCATTTTTAGCAGCTTTGGCTTTTTTTGTTCTAGGAGTTATGGTTCATTCTCTTGGGACCATTGTAGTAGCTTTGACTTTCTTTTTTGTTGGTCTGGCTTTTTTGAGTTTGGGATTTTTAGCTTCACTTTTCAAAAAAAGTTAGTATGAATACAAAATCAAGATTAAGTTTTACAAATGGAATTGGTTTTTTGTTTGGATATTTGATTTTTACTACAGTACTTTATTTTATCCTTACTTTTTTGGACAAGCTGCCACAAACTTGGGATATTTATGACTTGGCTATTATTACAGCCATAATTGCGGCTGTGGGGTATTGGTTAAAAGAAGAAGTTTTGTAAGTTATGAACTTTAAGCAGATATTAAAAGAATTTAGAAAGGGCATGGAATTATTTGCCAAGTCAATCGCAGTTTTTGTTAATTCTGTACTGTTGTCTGTTGTTTATTTTTTGGGAGTTGGAATTACAACCGTACTGGCCAAACTATTCAAAAAAAAGTTTTTAAAAACCAAACTAGATAAAGAATCAGATACCTACTGGCAAGATTTTGATTTGAAAAAGAAAAAAATTGGTGAGTATTATCGACAGTTTTAGCTTATGTATATATTAGGAATAAGTTGTTTTTATCATGATTCTTCTGCTGCATTGTTAAAAAATGGTCAGGTTGTAGCAGCTGCTCAAGAAGAAAGATTTAGCAGAAAAAAACATGATACTAGATTCCCCAAAAATGCGATTAAATGGTGTTTGGAAAAAGAGGGGATTGGTATAGAGGATATCAAATATATTGGTTTTTATGAGAAACCATTTTTAAAGTTTGAAAGAGTTTTGTCTCAGCATTTGGAGATGTTTCCAAAAAGTCTAAAAACTTTTGTTTCTTCTTTGCCTTCTTGGATAAACGAAAAATTACGTGTTCCAAAAATAATTAAAAAAGAATTGGGTTACAAAGGTCCTATCCTTTTTGTAGAACATCATCTCTCGCATGCAGCTAGTGCTTTTTTGGTTAGCCCATTCAAAAAATCTGCCATACTTACTATAGATGGAGTGGGTGAGTGGAACACTACTACTTATGGAGTTGGAGAAGAAAATGAAATAACTCTGCAAAAAAGTATAGATTTTCCACATTCTTTGGGATTACTTTATTCTACTATTACAGCTTATCTTGGTTTTAGTGTAAACAATTCCGAGTACAAAGTAATGGGGCTATCGCCTTATGGTATAATGGATAGAGAAAAAAATGTTTTTTACAAAAAATTAAAACAAATAATAGATGTAAAAAATGATGGTAGTTATAGATTGGATCTTAGTTATTTCAAATATCATTATGCCGATCGTATGCCATCGGACAAGCTTTGTAAGCTATTGGGTGGGCCAGTAAGAGTAGGTGAGAGTGCACTAACAGATAGACATAGAGATATCGCAGCTGCTTTGCAAATGGTTACAGAAGATATTATTACCAAGATTTTGCAACATATACACAAAGAAACTAATTGTGAAAATTTGGTAATGGCCGGAGGTGTGGCTCTAAACAGTGTGTACAATGGAAAAATTTTACGTCAAACACCATTTAAAAATATTTGGATCCAACCAGATGCTGGTGATGGGGGTACAAGTTTGGGGGTAGCTGTTTATATTTGGCATACGATTTTGGAAAATCCAAGAGAAGAGCCTTATAAAAATAGCTATTTGGGGCCTTCTTTTACAAATAATGAAATACGAACCTATCTTGATAAAAATGAAATTACCTATAAGTCTTTTGTTAACAACGAAGAGTTGGTAGAAGAAACTGCCAAACTTATTCACAAAGACAACGTGATTGGTTGGTTTCAAGGTGAAATGGAGTGGGGGCCAAGAGCTTTGGGCTCTAGAAGTATATTGTCCAATGCTACCAATAGAGATATGCAAGAAATTTTAAATCTAAAGGTAAAGCATAGAGAAAAATTTCGTCCTTTTGCCCCTGTCGTTTGTGCTGACGATGCCCTGACTTACTTTGATTGCGATGATCCAGTACCAGAACCTACAGATTATATGCTTATGGTTTATCCTGTGCGCGAAGAGTGGAGAGAAAAAATTCCAGCAGTGACTCATGTAGATGGTAGTGGTAGATTGCAAACTGTAAGAAGAAAACAAAATAAACTTTATTATGATTTAATCAAAAAATTTGGTGAATATTCTGGAATCCCAATTCTTATTAATACTTCTTTTAATATTCGAGGTGAACCGATTGTTTGTACACCACACGATGCTTATAGATGTATGATGGGAACCGGGATAGACTATTTGGTAATGGGGATTTTTTTGATTAAACGTAGTGATAATAAAAAAGACATGTGGGATAGTGAAATTTATGCCAAAGACTAGAACGCTGATTCCGTAGATTTTCATGAGATTACACAGATTATATAAGTATATTATGTACAATTAAGTTATGCTAAAGATTAACTTGTATACAAAAATTTTGGGGGGGGTGTTTTTGCTTTTGGCAGTAACATTTAGCCCCACAGTGGTGGCTCACTTAATTAGTCCAGACAATATTATAGAATCTAAAGCTGTAAATATTTTGATTTCTATTTTTCAGGTTACCTTGGCTGTATTTGGAACTTTGTTTTTGTTCAAAACAATAAGTTCTGTGAACTTTATAAAAAATAATTGGAAAAATGTTTTGCTTTTGCTAATCATTTATTTTTTTGGGGAAATATTTATTATGGCTTCTGGAATATTTTTGCCAAAAACAGCTACTCCAGAGAGAATAAATTTTTTCCAGAATTTTTTGGCAGATAATGATACTCTTGGTTATACAACTAGACCAAACTTGGAAAATTTTGAAGTTCCTTGGCCAGAAGATAATATTAGTGGCGTTTATAGCTCAGACGAATTAGGTTTTAGAAATAGAGGTGTGGATTATAGCCAAGTTTCCAAATTTTTTATTGGGGATTCTTTTACTCATGGTTCTTGGGTAGATAGAAACAAAACTTACTATGGTTTGATTGGAGAAAAATTACAAGAAGAAGTAGTTACTTTTGGAGTAGGAGGATATGGTATGGCTCAGTACCAAATTTTGGCCAAAGATTTTATACCAGAAAACAATATAGACAAAACAATTTTTATTAGCATTTTTGCCAATGATTTAGAAAAACCAATCCCGGCAGAAGAATTGCCAAGTTTGTACGAAAATGAAATGCTTGCTAGTGTAAAGAAAATTCGTTTTTTTGAACGTTTTAAATTTAGATATTCAGCCTTGGGACAAATTAAAAAATTAATTTTGAGCGGTAGAAAATTTGTAGTTTTGGAAAGTGGAATGAGACTGTACACCAACCGTGGAGCATCTATTTCTTTTTTATTAGAAGATCATGTAAAATTTGAAAAAGCTTTGCGAGGAATATTAGAAAAATTAGAAAAAAGAGATGACATAGAAAAAATAGTATTGGTGGCCATGCCATCTAGAGAATTGGTATATAGAGAAGAATTTGAAAGAGCTTTTTCTGATAGAAACTTTTTGGATAATGAAGCTTTTGGTTTTGATTTGATTAAAAATATTTCTAAAGATTTTGAAAAAACTACCAGCATTGATTTGACCCCGGCTTTTCGAGACGATAAAGATCGTAAACTGTATTTTGATATAGATGCTCATTGGAATGAATCTGGCCATCAATTGGCGGCAGAAAATATTTTGCAGAAGCTGGATCAATAATATATTTAGCATTTTAGATTTTTTATTTAGGATTTAAAAATATGGAAGAACACAAAAACAAATCATTACTTCTGGAAGTTTGGGATTTTTTGAAAGTAAGAAAAGCTTGGTGGATGGCACCAATTATATTTTTGTTAATAATAGTTGGAGCTGTTATTGTTTTTGGGCAAAGTAGTGCCTTGTCCCCATTTATCTACGCTCTTTTTTAGTATGTCTGTTTTGGGGATAGGAGTAGATATTGTAGAAATTGACAGGTTTGCCAAGTTTGAGTACGATAAAGAACCTTTCTTACAAAGAGTTTTTGATCAAAATGAACTAGATTATTGTTTTTCACAGACCAAACCAGAGAGACATTTGGCAGCTAGATTTGCTGCCAAAGAAGCGGCTGTAAAAGCACTTAGCACGGTTACAGAAGAAGAAATTAATTATAAAAAAATTATTGTAGAAAACAATAAAAAAGGCATGCCAAGTTTGGATATTTCAAAATATACAGACAAAATAGCAAGGGTAAGTTTGTCTCACAGCCAAAAAAGCGCCATCGCCTTTGTAATAATAGATGATTAGCTAATATATGAACGAAGTAGAACAAAAAATAAAAGAAATTTTTCTAAATATATTTCCAGAGTTAAGTTTTGAAAATTATGATCCAAAAAAGAATCAAGAAGAATATCAAGATTGGGATTCTTTTTCGCATATGGAATTGGTTTCTGGTATAGAAAATGATTTGGGTGTAAGTTTGGAAATGGATGAAATTGTAGAGGTAAAGAATGCTCAAGATTTTGTAGATTTGGTAAACAAGAAAAAAGCTTAAATATATTTTCAATTTTGATTTATGAAATCGGTTTTTTCTTTGCTGCTAAATAGCGCTCAAAACCATGGTAGTAAAATTGCGCTAATTTGCAAAGAAGAAAAATTAACTTATAACGAAGTTTACCAAGCAGCCACTAGAGTGGCTGCTTCTTTGCTTAAATATGGAAACAAGAATGAAGTAGTTGGTTTGTATATGGAAAACTCCATAGATTGGTTAGTTACATATTTTGGTATTTTGGCAGCCGGTATGACTGCTATGCCAATATCTTTGCGTGTCTCAGAAGAAAATTTGAAAAATCAAATAAACTTGCTTCAACCAGTTACAATTATTACCAATGAAAAATTATTTCCAAAATTAGAAAGAATTTTTCATAATCAAGATATAAATCAAAAAATAGTCTTGGCTTCTGATATTAAAAATAATGATACGCTAAAAGAAATAAAAAAATCAGACTTGGTGGCAATGCTTTTTACATCTGGCACCACTTCTGCCCAAAAAGCTGTGGAGTTACCACACCAAGTTGTGCTTTCTGCCAACAGAAACATTCAAGAGTATTTGCAATTTAAAGAAAATGATATTTACTACGCAATTTTGCCGTTTTATCATTCTTTTGGACTTGGGAATGTGTATAGTATGTTTTTGGTTGGGGGTACAGTTATTATTAGCAATGCTGGTACCAATTTGAAACAAGTAGCCGAAGACATAACAAAATACAAAGCTACTTTTTTTGCAGCCACTCCTTTGACTTTGTCTCAATTAACCAACTATTTTTTGGATTATTTTGCCAAAGCCGGAGAAACACTAAAAAAAATATGTACCAATACCGGGCCTATGCCACCAGAAATAACAACCAAAATATTAGATAATTTACCAAATACAAATTTTTATACTTATTATGGATTAACAGAAGCTTCGCGTTCTACTTTTTTTCATTTTAATAATCATAGAGACAAATTGACTTCGGTTGGACAAGCTAGTCCAAATGTAATGGTAGAGGTGGTAGATGAGAATAACAATAAAATAGAAGCAAAAAAAATTGGTGAAATAAGAATAAAGGGGGATCATGTTGTACCAGGTTATTACAAAAATCCAGACAAAACCAAAGAAAAGTTTAAGGATGGTTGGATGTATACCGGAGATATGGGGTTTTTTGACGAAGAAGATTTTTTGTTTATTTCTGGTAGAGTAGATGATATGGCCGATATTGGTGGAGAAAGATTTAGTCTACACGAAGTAGATAATACAATCAGATTGTTGAATGCCGTAGAAGATGTGGCTTCTTTTATCGCAAAAAGTAATTTTCAACCAATAATTGTTTCTTGTGTAGTTTTGAACGATGAAAAAGAATTAACTGCAGAAGAAATTATTAGCTACTGTCGTCCAAAATTAGATAGTTACAAAATTCCTAACAAGATTCTTTTTGTAAAAGAAATACCAAAGACTGATAATGGTAAAATAAAAAGAAATTTTCTAAAAGAAAAATATGGCCTTGATTGATGAACTGCTTACAAAAGAACCATATAATTCTGCCGACAGAAAAGATTTTTTGGTAGCTATAAAAGAAGCTGTTTTGTATCATTATAAAAATAGTGAGCAATACAAAAAATTTTTGGATAATATAAAATTTGATCCAAATAGTGATTTTGAAATTGAGGATTTGCCATATTTGCCCGTGGGGCTTTTTAAAGAATTGGATTTATTGACTGGTAAAAAAGAAGACATAAAGAAAATCATTCATTCTAGTTCTACTTCTGGAAACAAGCCCAGTACAGTTTTGCTCGACCAAACTACCATAGACAGACAGAGAAAAGCTTTGACCAAAATTATGGCAGACAGTATTGGAGAGAGACAACCTTTTGTGGTTTTTGATTGTAAAAAAACAATAAAATCTATAGATAATAATGTAAGTTCGCGAGGGTCGGCCATCAGAGGTTTGTTGCCATTTGCCAAAGAATTTCATTTTGTTTTGGACGAGGATTTGCAATTGGATAAAAGTGCTTTGGCAGAAACAATAGAAAAAATATCCAAATATGATAGTGTAGTTTTGTTTGGTTTTACTTGGGTAATGTATTTGGTTATGAAAGAAAATAGTGAATTGTTTGCTAAATTACCAAAAGACAAAATTTTGTTGCACATTGGTGGTTGGAAAAAACTAAAAGATTTGGCTGTATCCAAAGATGATTTTAACGATAAAGCCTCTAAAATTTTTGGTATGTCCAAAAGTAATGTGATTGATATGTATGGTATGACCGAGCAGCTTGGGACTGTTTACTCAGATTGTAAAGAAGGTTACAAACATGTTTCTGCTTATAGTGATATAGTTATGCGAAATTTATCGAACTTATCTGTTTGCCAAGTAGGAGAACCTGGGTTAATGCAATTTGTAAGTCCGGTTCCAAATAGTTATCCGGGAATTTCTATACTTAGTGATGATGTGGGGGAGATAATGGGTTTGGACAATTGTAAGTGTGGTCGCAAAGGAAAGTATTTTGTTTTTCGTAAACGTCACGAAGCAGCAGAGGTAAAAGGTTGTGGAGATACAATATAACAAATTTTAAATTCTAAATTATAAATGAACAAAGTATTGATGTGATATTTCAAAATAATAATTTATAAAACTAAACATGTCTTATATTTAATAAAAGTATGAGTGCCAAGATTATTTTTGAAAATTCAAAAAGAGTAAATAAAGAACTGGTAGAACCTAATATTTTGGTTGAAAATATTTTGAAAAAAAGAGAATATATCCACGATCTAGAAGTCAATGATATTTTGGAATTTTTTGACATGGTTGGGACAACCTGGCAAGCAGACAAAAATTTGCAAAAAAGAATGCCTTATATAAAGGCTTTGTCGTCTTTTATGAAAAAAGATAATTTGCTTGAAATTTTACAAATTTCTTTTCGAGGCGATGAAAAAGTTTTGGATGGTTTTGTGGATTTTGGGCGTAATAAAAAATATCATGCTCAACCCAGAGGTTTGATTATGCATTGGGTAGCAGGCAATGCCCCATTGCTTGGTTTTTATTCACTCCTTTTGGCGATGCTCACCAAAAATGTTTCGATCGTCAAACCATCTGTACGAGCTTATGATATGTTTGTAGAACTTTTGGTAGAAATGGCCAAAATTAACACAAGCAAAATAAAGGGAGAAGAATTTTTGCAAACCATTGCTGTGGTTTTAATAGACAGAAACGAAAGAAAGATTCAAGAAACTTTTTCTCAATCTGCAGACATGAGGATAGCTTGGGGTGGAAGAGAAGCTATAGAAGCAATTGGTAGTCTGGCAAAAAATGTTCATTGCGAAGACATTATGCTAGGGCCAAAGTATTCTTTGGGGATAATAGACAAAGAAACTATGCCAAAGTACAAAGAGATTGCCAAAAAAATTGCTTTGGATATTTGCACGTTTGATCAAATGGCATGTTCTTCTCCACATACAATTTTTGTCGAAAAGGGTAGTAATGTTGGTTTGGAAAATTTGGCAGAAGAACTTGGTTTGGCATTGGATTTTGTAGGCAAAAAATTAATTCCAAAATCCACTGTAGATGCCAAAAAGAATATGGATATTCTAACTGCTCGTGCCAAATACAGTATGTTGGCCAAAACTATTCATTCCAAAAATACAGATTGGACAGTTTTGTTTGATAATGAAAAAAATTTGGCGCCAGCTTATGGATCTAGAGTTATTACTTTGCGTGAAGTAGATGATTTGGCAAGTATTTCAGAATTGATAACAGACAGAGGCAAACAAACATTGGGTTACGCTCTATCTGGTGACAAAGAATATTTGCTAGAAAAAATAACCAGGAAGGGGATTGATCGTGCTGTATCTTTTGGTAAGATGACATTTTTTGATTCTCCTTGGGATGGTATGTTTATGGTAGACAGATTGGTAAGGTGGGTGTCTTTTTAGTTTGTAGATTGTCCGCCTTCGCAATGCTGCGGCATGATGCAATGAGTTGTAGTGGGGGAATTGTTTTAATGCTTTTATGGATTTGTATAAAATAGAAAATAAAGTTATAACAGACCAAGATTTTTCTCGGGCACTTTTGGATTGTGGTGTGGAAAATGGGGATACTATAATGGTGCATTCGGATGTAAGTGTGTTTGGTAAGTTAGCTGTTGCCGGCAAGAAAGATTTTTTTGAATCTATTGTAGATCAACTTTTACAAAGCGTAGGAGAAACTGGCAATGTGATTATCCCTACTTTTAGTTATAGTTTTTGCGAAGGAAAAATTTTTGATATAGATGAAAAAAATTCTACAGTTGGAGCGCTTACCAATTATGTAATTCGACACCACAAATTTGAGAGGAGTTTACAACCAATGTTTTCTGTGGCAGTATCGGGTAAGGACAAAAATACTTTGCTTAGTATAAACAAAGACTCTTTTGGCAAAGGGACAATATTTGAAAAATTTCATAAACAAAAAGGGAAACTGGTTTTTTTGGGAGCGCCTTTTCAAGCTTGTACTTTTGTCCATTATATTGAACAAGTATATGGGGTGCCGTACCGATATTTGAAAAATTTTCACGGAGTTATAAAAAATGGAGATAAACAATGGGAAGATGATTATACTTTTTTTGTTAGAAAACTAGATATGAACGCTTTGGCTGATCTGGATAGATTGGAAAATTATTTGTTGGAAAAGCAGATTATGAAAGAAGTAAAATTGGGGAATTCAAGAATTTATTGTGTGGATTCAGAAGATTTGTTTGCAGAAGGGAAAAAATTATTAGACAAAGATATTGGGTTTTTTTTGGAGCAGAAATAATTAAATTTTTGATATTAGTTTAATAAATTAGCCTGTCTGTTTTGATTGTTGGGTTTGTCATTGCGAGGCGTCTGAAAGAACGCCATGGCAATCTCATATAGAAAATATTATAGATTGCGACGTTGCTACATTCCTCGCAATGACATTGATTTCAAAACTTATATCGTAGTTAATCAATAAAAATTTATGCTAGAAAAACAAACATTGCAAAAAATGGGGGATGATATGTACTCTCTTATGGAGAGACTTTTTCCTATTTGTCGTAGTATTACGGGGGCAGGAGTTAGAGAAACTTTGGAAATTATAAAAGAACATATCCCAATTGAAATTAAGAATGTTCCAACTGGCACACCGGTTTTTGATTGGAAAGTGCCAAAGGAATGGAATATAAAAGATGCTTGGGTAAAAAATGAAAAAGGGGAGAAAATAATTGATTTTCAAAAAAACAATTTACACGTTCTTAACTACAGCACACCGATTCACCAAAAGATGCAACTAAATGAACTAAAAGAACATTTGCGTACTTTGCCAGACCATCCGGATTGGATTCCGTATGCCACTAGTTATTACAAAGAGAACTGGGGATTTTGTTTGTCTCAAAATGATTTTGATAAATTGGAAGATGGTGAATATGAAGTTTTTATAGATTCCTCTCTAGAAGATGGAAATCTTACTTATGGAGAATTGGTTTTGCCGGGGGAAACTGACGAAGAAATCGTAATGAACTGTTATGTTTGCCACCCATCGATGTGCAATGACAATCTTAGTGGCGTGGTACTACTTACAGAACTTACCAAATATTTGCAAAATAAGGATCGTCATTTTACTTACAGACTTTTGTTTATTCCGGAAACAATTGGTTCTATCACCTGGCTGGCACAAAATGAAAACACTGTAGAAAGGATTAAACATGGTTTGGTAGTAACTTGTGTGGGGGATAAGGGAGAGACCCTAACTTACAAAAAATCTAGAGAAGGTAATAATGAAGTGGATTTGGCAGCTGAAAAAGTTTTAGAAGATTTTGGTTGTAAATTTGATCTGATTGACTTTAACCCGGCCGAAGGGAGTGATGAACGCCAGTGGTGTTCGCCTGGATTCAATCTGCCATTTGGTTCGCTTATGCGCACGGTGTATGTTCACTTTCCCGAGTATCACACCTCGGCCGATAATTTGTCTACCCAAAGTCCAGAGACTCTAGCCGATACTTTGGAAAAATATATTGAAATTCTTTTTGTACTAGACAACAACAAAACTTATCAATCTCTAGCGCCAAAAGGGGAGCCACAGCTTGGTAGGCGTGGTCTTTATCGTCAAATTGGAGCACCACAAGGTGGTGTTAGTCTAAATGAAGCGGCTGTTTTTTGGATGCTAAATTATGCAGATGGTAAGCATTCGCTACTAGACATTGCTAAAAAATCTGGTCTTACTTTTCGTCAGGTAAAAGGGGCGGCCGATGCTTGCAAAGAGGCTGGGCTTTTGGAAGAGAAAGTTTAAATAATAAATAAAAAAACTGAGGTCTACTCAGTTTTTTGATTGATGTAAGTGGTGGCCTGGCTCTGTGCAATGCACAAAGCCAGGCCTCCCAGACTACTACTCGGACTCGGGTTCCTCGCCCTCTTCGTCGGCGAGAGCCGACATTTGGACTTCACCGTCACTTTCCCAGGCGCGCAGTTGGAGTTCTCCATACCTTGCAGCCTCTTCTGGCGACATTACGATTGGAGGTTGCGGTTTTCTTTCCGCAATGGGATCCCAATCGTCCCAGTCGAAGTCGGGATTGCCGTGTTTGTCGTAGTGCAGGGGACGTGCCATAGAGGAGTTCCTTTCTCCCTTGGGGGGAGTTGGTTGGGGTTATCGATCTGCTTTCCCCGTTCTCTTATGACACACCCAAGCAAGAGACTATACGACTGCAAAAAATATCATAAAAAAACTTTATTGTCAAGATTACTCCTTGAATTTTTCCTAAAATTTTACTTATTTTAGCCAAAAAAAAGCCAAGTTTTACGCTTGCTTTTTAAAACCACATCTGCTAAGCTTAAATGCATTATAATTGCCTCAAATTAGCAAAATTATGTCATTATCATATTTGGATGGAAAGACAGTCCTAATCACCGGTGGAACCGGTTCTTTTGGTCAAGCCTGTACCAGAATCCTGCTAGAACATAGCAACGCCGCTCGTATCATAGTATTTAGCCGCGACGAGCTAAAACAATCCCAAATGCAAGCCAATATACCAGATCCAGATGGTCGCTTGCGTTTTTTTATAGGCGACATTCGCGATAAAGAAAGACTAGATAGAGCTTTTCGTATAGTAGATTTTGTATTTCATGGCGCAGCTCTAAAACAAGTTCCAATGGTAGAGTACAACCCATTTGAAGCTGTAAAAACCAATATTTTGGGAACCCAAAACGTAATCAATGCTGCTCTAGACCAAGGCGTAGAAAAAGTTTTGTTAATCTCTACCGACAAAGCCGCCAACCCCGCCAACCTATACGGTGCTACCAAAGCTTGTGCCGAAAAATTAGCAATTACCGGTAATGCCTACTCTGGAGAAGGCGGAACCAAATTTGCAGTTGCCAGATATGGAAATGTGTTAGGTAGCCGCGGAAGCCTATACCATGTAATAAAAGAAAAAGAAAAACTAGGTAGAATTCCATTGACTCATGCAGAGATGACTAGATTTTGGATCACTCTTGATCAGGGAGTAGCTTTTGTCCTAAAAGCTATGGAACGTATGAAAGGTGGAGAAATATTTGTCCCAAAAATTCCAAGCATGAATGTAAAAGAATTTATCCAAGTTCTAGCGCCAAATGCCGAACTAGATATGGTAGGTATTAGACCAGGAGAAAAAATTCATGAAACCCTACTTACCGAAGAAGAATCTCGCCATGCCAAAGAATACGATGATCACTTTGTGATTTTGCCAGAGCATGATTGGTGGGACCAAAATAATTATGGCGATGGCAAAGTGCCGGGAGAAGGCTATATCTATGCCAGTGACAACAATCATGATTGGCTCGATAACCAAAAATTAATGGATTTAATTGATAAATTATGATTCCATACGCCCGTCAGTCTATAAATCAAGAAGACATCGAGGCTGTACTCGATGTTTTGCGCTCCGACAGATTGACTCAGGGTCCAAAAATAGCAGAATTTGAAAATAATTTGGCAAAATATTGTGGTGCCAATTATGCTGTAGTAATGAATAGCGGTACGGCAGCTTTGCAAGCCGCTTTTTTTGCCGCCGAAATTTCTCAAGGAGATGAATTTATTACAAGTACACTTACTTTTCCGGCTACTAGTAATGTTGGTTTGTGGTTGGGAGCCAAGCCGGTTTTTGTAGATACTTTGCCAAATGGCAATTTGGACCCAAACAAAATAGAAGAAAAAATTACAGAAAAAACCAAAGCGATTGTACCGATTGATTTTACTGGTCGCCCAGTAGAATTGGAAAAAATAAAAGAGATTGCCAAAAAGCATAATTTACTAGTAATAGAAGATGCTTGCCAAGCTCTGGGGGCTACATACAAGGGAGAAAAAATAGGTTCAATCTCAGACTTTACAACTTTTAGTTTCCATCCTGCCAAAAATATTACTACGGGCGAAGGTGGAGCCGTGCTTACAAATAGCGAAGAATTTTACAAAAAAATGAAAATGTTTGTAACCCACGGCATTACCAAAGAAAATTTGGAAATAGAATCTCCAGGAGATTGGTATTTTGAACAACACTTTTTGGGACAAAATTACAGACTTACAGATTTGGGAGCGGCTCTAGGGGTTAGTCAATTAAAGAGATTAGATGATTTTGTAAACAAAAGAAGAGAAATTGTAAGAAAATATAACGAAGCTTTTGCAAATTTGAAAAACATAGAAATTCCAGAAAAAGATAATGAAAACGTAAAATCAGCTTGGCATTTGTATGTAATTAGATTAATTAATGATTTGCATGGCAAAAGAGGAGAAATATTTAAAAAATTAAGAGAGGCCGGGATAGGTGTGCAAGTTCATCATGTGCCAACCAATCACCATCCACATTTTCAAAAGTTAGGTTATAAAAAAGGTTTGACCCCTGTAGCAGAAGATCTGTATGAAAATATTATTTCTTTGCCAATCTATCCGGACTTGAGCGCAGAAGATCAAGACAAAGTAATTAATATAGTTAAAAAATTGGTGGCATGAAAAATTTAGAAAATTACAAAACAAAAATAGAAACAGATAGATTTGTCTTGAGAGTTTTGGAAGAAACAGATGCTTCGGAAAAATATGTAAGCTGGTTAAAAGATCCGATTGTAAATCAATATTTGGAAACTAGAGACACTACTTTGGCAGAGTTGAAAAATTATATAAAAGAAAAAAATGAAAGTCCCGGATGTTTGTTTTTTGGAATTTTTGATAAGGAAAATAATAATCATATTGGCAATGTAAAACTAGAACCAATCGATTTTGCCAAAAGCTGTGCTACAATGGGTATAATAATTGGCGAAAGAAATTATTGGGGCAAGGGAGTGGCTACCGAGGTAGTAAAAGCGATTGTTAGTTTTGCCTTTGAATATTTGGGTATAAAAGAAGTAAACCTTGGAGTGATTAGCGAAAACAAAGCCGCTATAAAAGTTTACGAAAAATCTGGTTTTGAAATTTACAAAACAGACAAACAAGCCCTAGACCACAATGGTAAAAAATTTGATCAGGTTTGGATGAAAAAACAAAAATAATAGCAATATACAATATGAACGAAAGAATAATTAGTAATCCAAAAGATTTAATTCGTTGCACTAGATGTGTAATGCCAGAGACACAAGAAAGCATCATGTTTGATGATGCTGGAGTTTGTAGTGCTTGTAAAAATATAGATCGCAAACACGAAGAAATAAATTGGGAAGAAAAAAAAGAAGAATTCAAAAAATTATTAGACGAATATCGTGGTAAATATGCCTACGATTGTATTGTGCCATTTAGTGGTGGCAAAGATAGTACTTACCAAGTTTATTCTTTGGTTCACGATTATGGATTGAAACCTTTGGTTGTAATGTATGATCACCAAATGATCCGCCCAAAGACTGTCGCCAACAGAGAAAGAACTTTGAAAAAACTTGGCGTGGATTTTATTTCTTACCAAACCAATTGGAAGTTGGTAAAAAAATTAATGCGAATTGGGCTAGAGAGAAAAGGAAATATTTATTGGTATCAAGAAACCGGAATTTTTGCGTTTCCTATGCACATGGCAATCAAATTTAATGTGCCATTGGTGATCTGGGGCGAACCTTCGGCAGAGTACACTAGTTATTACAAATACGACGAAGTAGAAGAAGTGGATGAAACTAGGTTTAATATGTTTGTAAATATGGGCATCACGGCTCAAGACATGGTTGGTTTTCTCAATGATCCGGTATATGGCAAACCAGGTGATCCAGAGTACACTTTGAATGATTTGAAATACCATACCTATCCAGCCAGAAAAGATCTCAAAGCTATTAACTGTCGTTCTGTCTGTTTGGGGAGTTACCAACCTTGGGATGTAAAAAAACAAGTAGAGATAATAAAAAAAGAATTGGGTTGGCAAGGCGATGTGGTAGAGGGAGTTCCACCAGAATACAATTATGAAAAAATAGAAGATAAATTACAGGGGGTACAAGATTATCTCAAATTTATCAAACGTGGTTATGGTCGTATGAGTCATTTGGCCTCTATAGATATACGAAACGGAAGATTGACAAGAGAAGAAGGCATGAAAATGATAGAAGAGTGGGAAGGTTTGCGCCCGGCTAGCTTGGATGTTCTTTTGGATTGGTTAGAAATTTCCGAAGAAAAATTTTATGAAATCACCAAACGCCATGCTGTAAAACCTTGGCTACATGATCCTAAACAAACTAAAACCGGACCAAAATTACCAGACCAAGAAACTTGGATAAAATAAATTATGTATAGAGGGAAAAAAGTTAGTGTAGTTTTTTCTACATACAACGAAGAAAAATCGGTCAGGCAAGTGATTAATCAATTTTTTGACACTGGTTTTGTGGACGAAGTTATTGCCGTTGATAACAATGCCGTAGGCAATACCAAAGCAGAAATTTTGGCTACCAAAGCTACATATGTACATGAGCCAAAACAAGGTTATGGTCATGGTTATATGAGAGCTTTGAAAGAAGCTACCGGAGACTTGATTATAATGACCGAGGTAGATGGAACTTTTACAGCCAAAGATTTGCACAAATTTTTGTTGTATAGTGAAGATTTTGAAGTAGTATTTGGTACTCGTACTGCCAGAGCTACAATTTGGTCTGGGGCATTTATGCCTTGGCTGGTAAGGCTTGGCAACTGGGGTTTGGCCAAACTTTTGGAAGTACTGCACAATGGACACACTATTACAGATGTTGGTTGTACTTATAGATTAATAAGAAAGGATGCTTTGCAAAAAATAATTGATCTTTTTCCAAACTCCAAAGGGGATGGTAAATTTTCTCCCGAAATGATGATTTGGATTTTGCGTAGAAAATTAAAAATTGTAGAAATTCCGGTAATGTATTTGCCAAGAATTGGAGATTCTCAATACACCGGTACTGTCTGGAAAGCCGCCAAGCTTGGATTGGGTATGACTTGGCTCACTGTTAAATATGTCTTTGTTAAATTAAAGAACAATGAACAAAGAACAATGAGCAATTAATTAACTTAAAAATTGTCATTTCGAACCCGTAGAGTGAGACCTGCCTGCCGGTAGGCAGGAATCTTTTGAAGAAAAAAACTTTCAATGTAAAATATTCCAAAAAAATTATGAAAGCAGCAAAACATTTGGACAAAATATATAACTTAATTACCAACAAAATTTTTATTTTGGTTTTGGGAGTTTTTTTACTTTCTATAGTTTCTTTTTTGGGTTTGCCTATGGGAAACGACGAGGGCACTTGGGCATTTATGGGTAGAGTTTGGGTGGACGAAGGAATATTGCCATATAGTGGGACAGTAGAAAGCAAGACACCATTTGTTTATCTGGTGTTTGCATTATCACACTTACTTTTTGGGATTAATGTTTGGTTCCCAAGATTTTTGGCTATTATCTTTGTAGTTTTGTCTGGCTTGGTTCTTTATGATATTACCAAAAGATTAAGCGAAAAAAGAGCTGCTCTGTTTGCCCTTATTATTTTTATGCTTACCATGCCACTTGCTAGTGTAGACGGTGGTTTTGCCGAGACAGAAACTTTTATGAACTTGTTTAGACTTTTGTCGGTATGGTTTGTACTTCTTGCTTATGTTGCAAAGTCCAAAAACAAAGCTGCTTTATGGATAATTCTTAGTGGAGCTTCTTTTGGGGCAGCAGTTTCTACCAAACAAATTGCGCTATTAGATGCTTTCCCACTTTTGGCTTTTCATGTTTATTTAGGTGGCAAACAGTTTGGATTTTTGTTTAAACAATTTTTGTTAAGTGCCGTTGGTGGAGTTTTGGCTATGGTTTTGATTTATTTACCAATTTTATGGTCTGGTGGAACCTGGCAAGATTATTACGAAGGGGCTTGGCAGATTTTGTTTGGTATTACAGCCGGAAGTGCCATTACCAGAATTTCTGGTTTCTTTAGACATTTTTTCAATGACAAGTTGTGGTTTTTGACAGCTACTCTTTTGGGCTTTGTAGTTTTGAAAGATAAATTAAAAAATAAAATTTCTCTTTATATCCCAATTTTGGTTTGGGCGCTTAGTGATTTTGTAATGTACAATGCTCAAGGAAGATATTTGGATCATCATTACAAATCTTTTATTCCTTCTTGGGCAATTGTGTTTGGTATTGTGATTAGTTTTGTTATTGGCAAGATTATGCTTACAGAACAAGGTATTGGTGGCAAAGTAATAAAGCCTCATTTAAAAGATAAAAAGAATCAGAAAATTTTGACTGTGGGTGTAATTCTTAGTTTGTTGCTTTTCTATATCCCATTTGAAACTAATTATTATCACACCACTAGAAAGTATTTGAAAAATTTAAACGAAGCTCCAATGAAAGATTTGGGGATCTATGCCAAAGAAATTACCAATCCAGAAGATTATATTTACCACTGGGGAATTCATAATGGGCAAATATACTATTACTCCGAACGTTCTGCTCCGGGTAGATATTTTAGTTCTTACTTTGTAGAAAATCCTGGTGCAGTAGAAGAGATTACCAATTCATTTGCAAAAAATAAGCCAGAAATTATTTTGATACCAGTAGAAACAGAAGCAAGTATTCCAGAATGGTTTTTTGAATATTTGCATAGTAATTATGATTTTGAAGCTACAAAATACAGACATAATGTATACAGACAGTTATGATTGCAATAATTGATTATGGTATGGGCAACTTGGCTTCTATTGCCAAAGCTTTGGAATATGTTGGTGGAGAAGTAGTGATTACAAATGACAAATCCAAAATAGCTAAAGCTAATAAAATAGTTTTGCCAGGAGTAGGAGCTTTTGCCGATGGGATTAAAAAATTAAAAGAACTTGAATTGGACAAAGTCTTGGAAGAAGAAATCTTGGGGGACAAAAAACCATTTTTGGGAATTTGTTTGGGGATGCAACTTTTGGCCCAAAAGAGTTTTGAATTTGGTGAACATGAAGGACTTGGTTTTGTTGAGGCAGAAGTAAAATTACTTTCAAATAAAGACGTTCGAGTCCCACATGTTGGTTGGGATAATATAGAGTTAAAAAAGGAAAGTAAAATTTTTGAGAAAGTAAAAAACGGATCAGATTTTTATTTTGTTCACAGTTATTATTTTGAACCAAAAGACAAGGACATTGTTTCTTCTATTTGTGACTATGGACAAAAGTTCGTTGCCTCTATTGAAAAAGATAATATTTTTGCTACACAATTCCATCCGGAAAAAAGTCAAAAAGACGGTTTGCAAATTTTAGAAAACTTTGTTGATTATCCCGTCTAACGTTTTGTACATTTGTATGTATTATGTTTATATTTTAGAGAGTATGAAAGATAGTAATTTTTATACAGGTTATACTAATGATCTACAAAGAAGATCTGTTGAGCACAATGAAGGAAAGAGTTTTTTTACTGCACCAAGAAGACCATTTAAGTTAGTTTACTATGAAGCCTATTCTCATAAAGAGGACGCAAAAGCACGAGAAAAATTTTTTAAAATTGGTTGGGGTAGACAATATATTAAGAAAGCTTTAAAAACTTATTTGAGTACAAAAAGTTAGGTAGGTATGTTGAAAAACAGAATCATTCCAATTTTACTTCTAAAAAATGGTCGCATGATAAAGACGGTTAAGTTTGGTGAATCTCGTGATGTAGGGGACCCTGTAACTGCTTCTAGAGTTTACAATGCCCAAAGAGCAGATGAACTTTTGTTTTTGGATATATCGGCTAGCCAAGAAAAAAGGGGAACTCTTTTGGATATTGTTTCGGCTGCTGCAGAAGAAACTTTTATGCCTTTTGGAGTAGGTGGAGGGATTAATTCTTTGGAAGATATAAGAGAGATTTTGAAATCCGGAGCCGACAAAGTAATAATTAATACGGCTGCCGTAGAAATAGAAGGACTTGTAGAAAAAGCTGCTAAAAAATTTGGTAGCTCTACCATAGTAGTTTCTATAGATGTCAAAAAAAATAAAAATAATGAATACGAAGTTTATACCCACAGCGGACAAAAAGGTACAGGGCTAGATCCTGTCGCTTGGGCCAAAGAAGTCGAAAAATTAGGGGCAGGGGAAATAATGATTACTTCGATTGATTTTGATGGGACTATGCAGGGGCTAGATTTGGAACTGGTAAAATCGATAACAAAAAATGTTTCTATCCCTGTTATTGCTGCCGGTGGAGTAGGAGAATTGTCTGATTTTCAAAAAGGTTTCGAAGCTGGGGCTACTGCAGTAGCTGCCGGAAGTATTTTTAATTTTACCGACCAGAGTCCAATTATGGCGCGTAATTATTTAACGCATCATAATGCTAATGTGAGAGGGTAATCCTTAAATCATGAAAACATTTAAACATTAAAACACGGAAGTTCAATCATACAAAGTAAGTAAATTGAAATTATTATTTCAAGCTCTAACTAAGTAGTTTGTAAAAAGTTAACTGTACTAAATACTTTATTTTAAAAAATCAATAGCCTACTTATGTCATTTATCTTAAAAACTCCAAAAGGGGATAGGGAAGTTGGTGGTGATGCTCCATGCTTTGTGATTGCCGAAGTCTCGGCCAATCATAATCAAAAATTAGACAAAGCAATAGAAGTGATTCATGCTGCTGCCGCTGCCGGAGCCGATGCTGTCAAATTTCAAACATATACTCCAGACACACTAACAATAGATTGTGACAAGACAGGTTTTGTAATGCAAGGCGATGAAAATCCTTGGAAAGGGTGGAAACTTTATGATTTGTATAAAAAAGCTTACACCCCGTGGGATTGGTTGCCCCAGTTAAAAGAAGAAGCAGAAAAAGCTGGCGTATTCTTTTTTTCTACAGTGTACGACCTTACCTCAGTAGATTTTATGGAAAAGATCGACGTAGGAATGTATAAAATTGCTTCTTACGAAGTTCCACATATCCCGCTTTTGAAAAAAGTAGCCAAAACTGGCAAACCAGTGCTTATGTCTGTTGGTTTTGCAAATGAAGAAGAAATAGATTTGGCTATAAAAACATTGCGTGAAAACGGTACCAAGGATTTGGCTGTAATGCATTGTAGTACTACTTATTCCGAAATCCCGGAGTACGAAACTCTCAACTTGAAAACAATTAAAGATTTGGAAAATAAATATAATATTGTTCCAGGATTTTCCGAAAATATTGGAGGAGTTGATACGGCTGCGCAAGCTGTTTTGGCAGGAGCCAAATTTATAGAAAAACATGTAGTACCAGAAAATATGGGGGAGACTCCTGATTCGGATTTTTCGGTTACCCCAACACAATTAAAAGAAATGATAGAAAAAATTCGTGAAGTTGAAAAAAGATTGGGCAAAGTGCATTACGGCCCGGCCAACCAAAAAGAAGAATACAATGCCAAACATTTGCGTCAATCTATTTTTGTAGTAAAAGATATAAAGGCTGGTGAAAAGTTTACCAAAGAAAATTTGAGGATTATTCGTCCTGGCACTGGTATGGCTCCAAAATTCTTAGAAGAAATATTGGGTAAAAATGCAAAAGATGATATAGAAAAAGGGACTCCTCTAAATAACGATTTGATTAGCTAGTATGATTAAATATGGTTTAAAAATTTGGTCGAATAATACAGATTGGTTTGAAGAAGCCGTAGAGCGTCACAAGCGAGAAGAATTTGATTTTGTAGAAATTTATAGTAATAGCGAAGTAGCTCATGATTATTTGGCATTGGAAAAATTGAAACAAATACCGGTTTTAGCAACTCATATTGGTCATTTGGACAAGGCTGGTTTTCATGATTTTTTTCTAACCAAAGAACAAGAACCTGCTTGGCAAATGACTAGGGAATTGACTGATTTTTTTGAAGCTCCTAGAATCGTGGTTCATCCGGCAAATAATCATAATCCAGGAAGCTTTTGGGAGAATTTAAAAAAACTAAATGATGAAAGAATAATTATAGAAACCATGCCGGTGATTAGTCCGCTTGGTGGAGAAAATAGAAAATTTGGAACTAATATAGACGATATTATAGAAATTAGTAAACAAAAAAAGATTTGTTTGGACATCTGCAAAAGTATAAAAGCGGCAGTTTATCACGATAAACCGTATAAAGAATTTTTGTTAGAGATTTTGGGGGAGATAGAACCAGAATATATGCATATCTCCGGTTGTGATTTGCGTAGTCCTATTGACCAGCACCTAGATTTGTGGGAAGCAGAATTTGATGTAAAATGGATACGAGAGACTATAGAAGAATATGCAAAAGACAAAGTGGTTTATTTGGCTTTTGAAACTCCAAAATCTGGCAAAGGACTGGAAAATGATATTAAGAATATAGAGTATTTTAAAACAATAAAACAATAAAACAAAAAAGCCAGCCTTCGGCTGATCACCCAGAAGGTGACAATAAAGTAAGAAAACAAAGTTTATTATTTGTTTTTAAGCTTTCATGATTTAATGATCTAGTGAATTTTATGAAAATAACACTTTTAATGGACAATCCAAAGAGTTGGTTTTATAAGCACGCTCAAAAATTGCAAAAAGATTTGCAAGATTTAGGAAACGAGGTTTTGTTGGTTCATACTGTTGACGAAGTTACTACAGGTGATTTGGCTTTTTTTCTTAGTTGTGAAAAATTAATAAAAAAAGATGTAAGAGATAGAAACAAACTTAGTTTGGTAGTTCACTCTAGCAACTTGCCAGCTGGCAAAGGTTGGTCACCATTAACTTGGACAATCCTAGAAGGAAAAAACGAAGTGGTAAATACACTTTTTGAAGCCGAAGACGCTGTAGATGCCGGACAAATTTTTATGCAAAATAAAATGCAGTTTAAAGGACATGAATTGCTGGAGGAGTTGCACCAAGTGCAGGGCGAAAAAATTAATGAATTGATTGTGCAGTTTGTGCAAGCTTATCCAGATGTAGAGGGGCAAGAACAATCTGGAGAAGAAAGTTTTTACAAAAAAAGAAGCGCAAAAGACAGTGAACTTGATCCAAACAAAACAATTGCCGAACAGTTTAATCTTTTGCGGGTGGTAGATAACGAAAAATATCCAGCCTTTTTTGAGCTAAATGGTAAGAAGTATATTTTAAAAATTGAAAAAGAAAACTAATATGAAAGGTGTAGAAATAAAAAAAATAGAACCCGTAAAACCAGGCGATCCGCGGGGCAACACCTATCAAGTTTTTCAGGGTTTGTCTGGTCTACAAGTCTCTGCCTATACTAGAAAAGCCGGGGTTTCTTTTGCAGGTCATTTTCACAAAGGAGATGACCCTTCCAAAAATCCAGAACTTTTCTTTTTGATTTCCGGTAAGACGGAACTTTATGCTAAAAACGGTAAAACAGGAGAAGAGATCACAGTCCGATTGGAAGAAGGGGATATGCTAACAATTGAACCAGGTATTTGGCACGAAATGAAAGCTTTGACAGATGTAAGCTTTGTAGAGTATCGTTCAACTGTTTTTGATCCAGAAAAGCCAGATACTTATGGTAAAGAAGAATACGAAGAATATTTTAAAAGCTAAAGAAGCTAGAAAGGCTGGAGAGGTTTGAAAACCTTTGAAAACCTTTGTCTAGCCTCTAAAGCTTCTTCAGCCTTTCTAGCCTTTTAACACACTATGAAAAAAATTTTAATAATTGGTGGAGGTTCTATTGGCAAAAGACACTTGCGCAATCTTTTGAGTTTGGGAGAAAAGAACCTTACAGTTGTAGAGACCAATCCAGACAGAAGAGGAGATATAGAAAAAGAATTTTCTGTAAAAACTGCGTCATCTTTGGAAGATGCTTACAAAAGTAATAACTATGACATTGCTTTTGTTTGTTCTCCCTCTCGATTTCATACAGAGCAAGCAATTTTTTGTGTAGAAAATGATTCTGATGTTTTTGTAGAAAAACCATTGTCTCACAATTTGGACAATGTTGATAAACTAATTGAATTGGTGGAGAGTAAAAAAGTAATCAGCATGGTGGGCAGCAACTGGAAGTACTATCCACTTTTTAAAAAAATGAAAGAGGTTTTGGATAGCAATGTACTTGGAAAAATTTTGTCGGCGCGTTGTCAGTTTGGGCAGTACTTACCAGATTGGCATCCATGGGAAGATCACAAACAAGGTTATAGTGCCAACAAAAAATTAGGGGGAGGAGTTTTGCTTGATTCACACGAATTTGATTATCTAACTTGGTTTTTGGGAAAAGTTAATCAAGTGGCTTGTATGGCCGATAGAGTTGGACAAGTAACAGTAGATACCGAAGACGTGGCCGAGGTTTTATTAAAATTTGAAAATGGAGCAATTGGAGAAATTCATTTGGATTATTTGCAAAGATTTTACCAACGTAATTTTGAATTTTTTGGCGAAAATGGCACTATGATTTGGGATACCAACAAAAAGAGTATTGTTTTGAAAATCAAAGATGAAGACGAAAAAATTTTTGCATTGCCGGAAAATTATGATTTGAATGATATGTATATATCTCAAACCAAAGAATTTTTGCAGTGTGTGGAAAATAGAAAAGAAACACAAACTCCAGTAAGAAAAGGGGCAGAAGTTTTAAAACTTATTTGTGCTGCCAAAGAATCTAGTGAGAGTAATAAATTTGTAAATTTATAATTTTTTTATGAGTAGAGAAAAAACCCTAAAACGTTGGCAAGAAGCCAAAAAGATTTTGCCGGGAGGATCACAACTTTTGTCCAAACGAGCAGAAATGTTTTTGCCAGACCAGTGGCCAGCTTACTACACCGATGCCAAAGGTTGTGAAGTAACAGATATGGATGGTAATACTTATATGGACATGTCTTACATGGGGATTGGGTCTTGTGTGCTGGGCTATGCCGATCCAGATGTAAATGCGGCTGTGGTAGATGCGATAGAGCGGGGAAGTATGACAACTCTTAACTGCCCGGAAGAAGTAGACCTAGCCGAAAAGCTAATTGAACTGCACCCCTGGGCTAGTATGGTGCGCTATGCCAGAACTGGTGGTGAAGCTTTGTCTATTGCCGTGCGTATTGGTCGAGCCAAAAGTGGCAAAGGTACTGTGGCTTTTTGTGGTTATCATGGTTGGCATGATTGGTACTTGGCTAGTAATCTAGCCTCCGACAGTAACCTGGACGGACATCTTATCCCGGGGCTCGAACCAAAAGGCGTGGTACGTGGATTACATGGTTCGGCAGTACCTTTTGAATATAATAAGATCGAACAATTAGAAGAAATTGTAAAAGAAAATAATGATATTGGGGTGATTGTAATGGAGCCAGTGCGTCACAATGAACCAGAAAATGATTTCTTACAAAAGGTGCGACAGATTGCAGACAAAATTGGAGCTGTTTTGATTTTTGACGAAGTAACTTCTGCTTGGCGCAAAAATGTAGGAGGAATGCATATAGTTTATGGAGTCGAACCAGACATAGCTGTTTTTGCCAAAGGTATGAGCAATGGTTTCCCTATGTCGGCTGTAATTGGTAATAGCGAGGTGATGGATGCTTCACAAAATACTTTTATTAGCAGTACTTATTGGACCGAACGTATTGGCCCAGTAGCGGCCCTTGCCACTATAAAAAAATTAGAAAAAGAAAATGTGCCAGAACATATTGAAAAAATTGGTAATATGATTTGGGAAGGTTGGGACAAACTTGCCGAAAAACATGGTCTAAAAATTACTACTATGGGGCCACCGGCTTTGGTAACGTTTCTTTTTGATTATGAAAACAGACAAGAGATAAGAACTCTTTATACCCAAGAAATGTTGAAACGCGGCATACTAGCTTCGGCCTCGGTATATGTTAGTTATGCTCACAAAGAAGAACACGTAAAGAAATTTTTAGATACAGTCGACAAAGTATTTGCCCTCTTGAAAGATGCGATTGAAAATAATAAAGTAGAAGAAATGCTGGAAGGCCCTGTGGCTCATAGTGGGTTTAAACGTCTAACCTAGAGTCATCCTGAGCGAAGCACAGCGAAGTCGATCCGATGCTTGCAATACGGATTCTCCGACGCAAGGTACGGAGTCCGTATTGAAACATCGGACCGTACTGTAAACGTCGGAAAGGGTCTCTTTGGACTTCCACTGGGATCCTTCACCTGCGACTCAGGATGACTGTTTATTAATTTTTTATGAAAGTTGTAATTATAATTCAAGCCAGGATGGGCTCTACCAGATTGCCAGGTAAGATGATGATGGACATAGCCGGCAAACCCATAGTAGAGCGCGTGATAGAAAGAGCTAGAATGTCTCGATTGGCAAATGATGTTTGGTTGGCTACTACTACCAGCCATGCCGACGATGTTTTGGCCGATTGGGCAGTAGAAAAAGGAATTCCACATTATAGAGGTAGTGAGGTAGATGTGCTAGATAGATATTATCATGCTGCTATTCAGTCCAAGGCCGATGTAATTGTGCGTGTTACAGGAGATTGCCCGGTGCTTGATCCGCAAGTTACAGATAGAGTTATTCAAGCTTTTTTGGATGGGGAGTATGATTATGTATCAAACACTCAGCCACCAACTTTTCCAGATGGACTTGATACAGAGGTGGTTTCTTTTGCAGCCCTCGAAAAAGCTTGGAAAGAAGCCAAGCTTAATTCCGAGCGTGAACACGTAATGCCTTATATCTGGAAGCATCCGGACAAGTTTAAACTTTTTAATATAGCCAATACAGAAGATTTTTCTAATCATCGTTGGACTTTGGATACTCCGGAAGATTTTGAATTTTTGCGATTATTGATTGAAAGTTGTGAAGCCCGAGGTGGTTTTTATGGACTTAACGAAGTTCTTAGTATTTGTTTGGCTCATCCGGAATGGCAGGGGATCAATGCTCACCACACCAGAAACGAAGGTTATACCAAATCTTTGGGAGAAGATCCGAAGAATGTTGTTAGTGAGTAGGGGGTAGGTTGTAGTGAGAATCTGATTGATTAGTTATAGTCATTCTGAGCGTTAGCGAAGAATCTCTTTGGACTTCAACCGGGATCCTTTCCGACGTTTACAGTACGGTCCGATGTTTCAATACGGACTCCGTACCTTGCGTCGGAGAATCCGTATCGCAAGCATCGGATCGACTGTGTTCGTCTTTCAGACTCACTCCGCTCAGGATGACTTTACTAACAAAAAACTACTGAACATATCAGTAGTTTTTTGTTTTCCTTTGGTTACAAATTTTTTATAAACAAAGGGAAGGGGGCCGGTCTAAAAATTTAAATCTAATTAAACTTTAGAACGGTTGAGAGGTAGGTTGCTTTTTTGATGTTATCCCGCGCAATACTTGAGTACGTTGGGGAGGTGCCTCTTGTCCATGATAGTGGCTACGTCCTTCCAGGCCAGGCTACCTTGCAGGTTCTGGAGCTTCTGTAGGATAGAGGCAGCTTCTTCGTAGGCTGCCCGCATTCTGTCCGGGTACTGGGGGATGGTTGCGCCTCCATGGGAACCGAACCTGTTTTGGCTGATGAAATGGCCTAGAGCGCTGGACAGCTGCGCCATACAGAGCATGGCTTCGGTGCGGTAGGGCATGGGGATATCTTCGTTGTCCCCGATTTCCTTCATTCTGGCGATGGCTTTTTCGGCTTCAACGATTACCTCCTCCCCCCAATTCTTGAAGGAATGAATGAGTTGGGCTGCCCCCAGGATCGTGTGCATCCAGCCAAAGGCTTTTTGCAAGCCTTCGTTCCCGCTCATCATGGCGGAGATTTGTTGGATATAGGCCGTGTTGTCGCGATCACTCCTAGACAACCAGTCCATTCGAATAGCGTAGAGAAGTGCCTCGATGGCCATGGCGATGTGTTCTTCTTGGTCTGCATATTGACTTGCAACATGCAGAGCTGTCTCTTGAGCCTGGCGTACGGCCAAGTCCCAATCTATCAACCTGTCTGGGTCTCCGACCATATCGCTGCGATCACCAAAACACAGTTGGTGATTGGCGGCGTGTACGGCGGCACGAAGTTCTTCTCGGTCGAAGGTGGGGAAATCATTCACTTCTCTTGCGAGGCGAGCGTTTTCGTCGTGGAGCTTGGTAGCATCTAGGTATTTGCCGGTAGAAACCAGCATCTGGATACGGTTGTGATTCATAGATCCGGTGAGCCTATTGGCTCTGTCAACATCGTGTTCCTCGAGTTTCTCGACCAGGCTCTGAGCTTTTTCGAAGATATCTGCGACTTGCGCATCTAGAGACATCTTCCTAGAAGTAGAGGTTTCTGCTTGCCACAGTCGCCGATATGCATCGACCATCAATACATAGATGGCGGCCTGGCGTTCTTGTTTCACGTGGGTGGACGTCTCCATTTGCTCTGCCTTGGGCAGGGCCAGGGTGCAGATATCTACGATAGTCTGGGGATCTGTCCACAACAGCTGCATGACCGGGTTGTCCGCCCTGCCATCGTTGAAGTGAATGTTCGGGGCTTCTCCCACGAGTACATCGGCGAATCTTTGGTTGTCGAGGCTGGTGATGTAGGAGGCGTGGTCGGGGTTGGTGATGGTAAGTTTCACTTTTTACCTCTCAAAAGAGCTTTCTGTTTGAGCTTTTTTACTCAAACTAGATTATTTGAAACCTACACTAAAATTAGCCAAAAGTCAATATTTTGGCCCAAAGCTCTTGACAAAAAAGAAAAAATAAAGCCATACTGAAAATAGGTAACAATTCACACCATTTCTGTCTCCTAGCTATTTTTGCCAAAGAATACCTAGGCCACCGAAATGGTGGAGAAAGGAAGGGAAGCGTTTTGAAAAGATTGCGTTTCCTAGTGTTACCCACACTGGTGGCTTTGGCCACCATACTTTCCCTAGGGTTCCTCGGCGTACTATCTCGCCGACAAAGCCTGATTGGTACAGCTGTTGTTGCTCTCTTGGCAGCGCTTACCTCGCTGGCTATGGTCGGCAGGGCGAATGCAAGTTCGCCCCAAGAGTTAGCCAAAGGTTTGGCTATGCCGGCTCAGCCCAGAGAGTCTAGCAGCTTGCCGCCCTACTTGCGCGAGGTCACTCCTGTAGATATTGTCCCGGCTCCAGAGCTAGGCAAGATCCTAAGTGACATGGAAGAAGCCAAAGCACCACCTGGTTTGGTCGCCCCGCCAGCCCCCCATAGAGAGGGCCTAGGGTTTGACCCAGACATAGACGAAGAATTGGCTCAATTCCTAATTAGGCAAGCCAGGCGCACCACCGAGCCAGACCAGCGGCACCCAGGGCCGCTAGCCAGTGCCAGCCGAAGAACCCAGAGGAGAATGACTGCGAACAAGGATACAGTCCCAGGTCGTCGGCTCGAGGAGCTGCATCCGCCATTTGAGGCAGATGTGCAGACCGACCCGGGAGTCCCGGAGATACTAGATGTACAAGTGGCCGACACTGTTCGCGATGTGCCACTTGTAGAGGTTTTGGGTGGAGACGACAACGAGTAAACATGCTCTGGGAGGGGCAAATAGTGAAAACGGATGTAGACATAGGTGAGTGGGTAAACGCGCAGATGCTGAGAAAGGCAGTATCTGCCCGGCCGAGTTGCAAAAAGCAGCCCGGCCTTCGTGTTTTTTTGGGGTATAGGCAGTTGGCAATATGTAATAGTGAATCTAGCGAAGGCAGAGACCGTTGCAATTTCTAATTAGCATTATTTTAGCTGTACTCTTAACTAATAACTTTGAACTAAGAACCAAGAACTATTTATCAAAAACCCTTGAAAATAAACATCCAAATTGCTATAGTATCCCCCATAAAAGCCTTAAAAGCCTCTCTAGCTTTTTTGGCATTTCAAGCATTTATATTATGAATATTTTATATATTGGATCTGGTTTTGTAGGCGCTTGTTCGGCAGCTGTGTCTGCAGATAGTGGACACACTACTTTGGTTTTTGATATAGACGAAAACAAAATAAAAAAATTAGGCTCGGGAGATAAAAACCAAATAGATTCTGTAATCTACGAAGAAGGTTTGGCAGAGCTACTCCAAAGACACAAAGATCGCATTAGTTTTACTACCGATTATTCGGAAGTAACAGCCTTTTTAGACAATGTTGATGCTATTTTTATGTGTTTGCCAACTCCAGAAATTGGAGAGACAGGCGAAAGCAATTTGGAATACTATCACAAAGCCGCCGAACAATTGGCCACAGTTTTGAAAGAAAGAAATAATGGGAGCCAAGAAAAATACGTAGTACTAGTAAACAAAAGCACCGTGCCCATAGATATGGTAGATCAAACTGCCAAAATTATGGACGAAGCGGGGGTAAAAAATTATGGTGTAGTTTCTAACCCAGAATTTTTGGTAGAGGGCAAAGCTATAGAAGGTTCCATTCGTCCCGACAGAGTAGTAGTAGGAGCTTGGAGTGAAAAAGATTTTGCCATAATGCGAGGCGTATACGACAGATTCTATAGTTCGGCTACTGTAAAATATCTAGAAGTAAACCCAAAAGAATCTGCTGCCGGTAAGCTGTTGGCCAATTTTTATCTTTTCAACAAACTAGCCGTTTGTTTTGATGTAATTGGTCGCACTAGCGAAGCTTTTGACGATGTAAATTTTGAACAGCTTCGTAAAATAATTACTGGTGATGAAAGAATTGGTAATTGGGGATTTTATGATAGTCTTTATGCCGGAGGTAGCTGTTTTATAAAAGATGCCAGATCCCTATCTCATCAATTGCGTGACGCTGGCAAAAATTCCGAGATTGTAGACGAAACATATGGGGCCAACAAAAGACAATTGCAAAATTTTTTGGATAGAGCTGGTCGTGATGCCGGAATAGAGTGGGGCGACAAAACCGTAGCCTTGGTTGGACTAGCTTTCAAACGAGATACCAATGATACTCGCAACTCACCAAGCTTAAACATCGCCGAGATTTTGCTTGGTTCGGGAGTGAAAAAAATTCAAGCTTATGATCCGGCTGCTATGGATTTTTTCAAATACAATTTTCCAGAGTCAGAAAAAATGGTTTATACTAACTCTGAAAAAGAAGCTATCGCCGAAGCCGATGTAGTAATAATAGCCACCGACTGGCCACAATTTCGTAGTTTGGGAGATTTGCTTATAGAACACGCCAAACCAAATACTTTGTTAATGGATGGCCGTAGAATGCTGCAACACAAGTACGATGATTTGCAAAAAGCCGGATTTGGTATAATTGCGGTGGGGAGTCCTTTTATAAAATAACTTGAAAATTAATTGTCTTAAGTGTAGTCATCCTGAGCGCTAGCGAAGGATCTCGTTCGTTATAAACGGGATACTTCGACTCCGCTGCGCTCCGCTCAGTATGACTAAAAAAAATATGAAATACTTAGTAACAGGCGGTGCCGGGTTTATCGGTACCAACATTGTAAAAAGATTAAAGCGTGACGGACATGATGTGCGCGTGCTTGATAATTTTTCGGCTGGAGATTTTGAAAAATTTCCAGAAAGAAAAATTGACGGTGTGGAATATATAGAAGGAGATATAAGAAATTTGGAAGATGTCAAAAAAGCAGTAATAGGAGTTGATGGTGTTTTTCACGAAGCGGCTGTGCCACGGGTACCTTATTCTGTTGAGCATCCGGATATTACCAATGATCACAACTTGAATGGAACTCTTAATGTGCTTCTTTCTGCCAAAGATGCTGGAGTAAAAAGAGTTATATTTGCTACTTCTTCTTCGGTCTATGGATCAGACGAACCAATTGCTCTAAAAGAAAATATGAAGAAGAATCCGCTTAGCCCCTATGCTTTGCAAAAATTGGCTGGTCAAGAATACTGCCGACTTTTTTCTAGTCTTTATGGATTAGAAACGGTTTCACTTTGTTATTTTAATATTTATGGTCCGCACATGGATCCGGAAGGAGCTTATGCCCTAGTAATTGGCAAGTTCTTGCGCCAATTGCAAAATGGTGAATCTATGACTATTTGTGGAGATGGAGAATACTTCCGTGACTATACTCATGTAGACGATGCTGTAGAAGCCAATATCTTGGCTATGACTAGTGACAAAGTTGGCAAAGGGGAAATGATAAATATTGGAAACAATAGTCCATACTCAGTCAATCAACTGGCTGAGTTGATTGGTGGACCAACTACAAACATAGATCCTAGAGCAGGAGATCCACGCTATGCCAGAGCAGACAACACCAGAGCCAAAGAAATGCTTGGCTGGGAGCCAAAGATTAATTTGGAAGAAGGGATAAAACAGATGAAGGAATTGTGGGGGATTGGGTAGATTCGAAAAATTGAAATAAAGTTCTCCCCCTATTAGGGGGAGACAGAGGGGGGCTGGTAGACGATTTGACCCCACCCTGCCCGCATCCCGATAAATCGGGAAGCAAGGCAGGCGGGCTAGCCTCCCCTAATAGGGGAGGAATTAATTAAACAAAAAAACTGAGTACTAACTCAGTTTTTTTGTCCTCAATTATTTTTAACTTTGTAAAAATAATAGTTGGTTCCCAGGCACATCGCAGTTGCACATGGGGATCTCCTTGTTTGGGTTGTGAATGTTTTACATCTTCTGCGATCTGTGCACCCTATGGCACAGAAAAGATGGTGGGGAACCTACTTCCACACTCGGCAGTAGTCTTCTACCGACATGTTCGGCGGGAATGTCGGACTGCCGTCGTCCCTGTCTCGGATCTTTTGAAACAGGACGTTGTTGTTCACACGGCGTCTCACGACGGCGAGGAACTTTTCCCGCTCCTCGATGGTGCGGTCCGTTTCCTTGCAGAGTTTCTCTTCGAGTGTCGGCCCGATCCAATCGGATGGCGAACCATCTCCGACCGGGAAGAACTTCATGAGGTAGGGCAAGTCGTCCTTCCCTTTCTGCTTGAGTTCGACCAGGTGGCGGAAGACCACCTTTGAAAGCTCGTGGTAGTGGCGATATTTGTCAGGGCTCATCGGGTACGGCAGGTTCCCGAAGAGTACGATCGTCTCGGCCGCGTCCTCTGGGCTCTCCGTGCCCGGGTAGAGCTTGTGAACGAGCTCCAGCTCGTTCATCTGCCAGTAGACTTCGTGGAAGCCTCCGCTACCCGTCGAAGTGGCCGTGAACCTCATGTTGCCCACGTCGAGCGTGGGCTCGCAATAGGCGACCAGTTCCGGGAGCATGTGCTTCGCGGTCTGGTACCAGATCTCCTCCCAGTCCTTGGAAGAGAGATCGGCATTCTGCACAAGCTTGAGTTCGACGTTGTAGGCCTCGCCGACCAGGCCGGAGGCGTTCTTGACGCTCTTCTCGTCGGTGGCCATGGCCCAGAGGGCCCGAATGAAGGCTCTTCCGCTGTAGCAGCCGTCCTCCTCCTTCGGGGGGCCATTGCGGACAAAGGCACTGTCGAAGAAGCGCTTGCGCACCTCCCCGAGTCTCTCGATGTCGGTGAGGACGTCGACCGACAACTCGGCCGTGTCAATGAGGCCGTTGCAGTTGTTGTCGATCCCGTCCTCGACCTCCATGGCATCGGGGTTGATGGCTGCGTTCAGGGGATCGCAGTCGGGGACTGCGGAAAGCCAGTCACCTCCGAAGTAGCTCTCAGAAGTGGTGATCGACTTCTGCTTCTCCTCGGTCTTGTTCTTGGTGCAGCCACTGATGGTGGCGACACACGTGATCAGAATGGCGATGACGAGCGCGAAGTTTCGCATCTCTTGCTCCTTTGGGCAAAGCCCTGTTGATTGAATGGGGGATACCCCCAGGTTGTAGGCTATAGAAAGAACGATCCAAAAACACAAAAATTATATTTTTAAATCGTTTTTCTACTTAAGAAAAAGCAGAAACTAACAAAGCAGTATAACATAAAAAATGCCTTTTGTCAAGACATTTTGGTCAAAATTTAGCTAAATTGAGCAAAATTATTAGCATTGATAGTCGAATTATTTAAGTCAAAACTTTGTCTATAGAACAAAAAACTGAGTGTCAGCTCAGTAGTTTAAAAATTTAAAATTTGTAATTGGACATTAAAATTTTACTGCCCCATCAACCTTAGCAAAACATTAAGAGTACGCAAGGAAATAACTATGTCTAGGGCAAAAGATCTATTCTTTATATAATAAAGATCATACTGCAATTTTTGCAAAGATTTGTCATAATCGTCTGTATAACCTTGGTTTATAAGTGCCCAGCCAGTTAAACCTGGACGCACCAAATGACGCAAAGGATAATAAGACATGTTTTTTTCAAGTTCCCGAACAATTTCTGGTCTCTCGGGTCTAGGACCAATCAAAGTAACGTCTCTTTTTAGCAAGTTCAGAACTTGTGGCAATTCATCAATTCTAGCTTTGCGAAGAAATCGGCCAATCGGGGTAATACGTTTGTCACCTCTCGTGGCAAACTGAACTTCGCCAAGTTCGGCACTGCCATCGGCAGACAAGGTATACATAGAACGAAATTTGTATAGGACAAATTCACGACCATTTTGTCCTACTCTTTTTTGTTTTATAAAAACCGGACCTTTGGAAGTTATTTTTATAAGCAGGGCAATAACCGGCAAGATAGCCAAAACAAAAATAGATAATATTGTAGCTACAAAGTAGTCAATAATAATTCTCACTTTGTCATAGAGGGGTTTTTCTTTTTTTGTTAAGTGTTGCAAAAACCAACCTTCGGAAAAAGTAGAAGGAGGGATACGGCCGGTGATAATTTCGTAAAAAGTTGGCAAATCACTAATTTGAACTTTTGTAAAAAGTAGTTCATAAATCTGTTTTTCACTAGCCTTGTTTTTTTGGATATGTGGCACAATGATAACTAGATCGATTCCATATTTGGCAATGATTTTTTTCATTTCTTCCAAATTGTGATAAACAGGGACACCAGATTTTTTGTTGGCTGTAGTTTCGGGGTCAACCAGAGCCACAATTTCATAACCTTTTTCTGGTCTGCGTTTGGTAATATCTAGCAAAAAGTCTACTTCTTCGCTGTGACCAACCATTAGAACTTTGGTAAGTAAGGCTTTGCCGGCAAAAGTTTTTTTATAAAAAATTCTCCAAACCAAGCTAAGTCCATAGCCAAACAAGATATTCAAAAGCAAAATTGTTTTGGGAGCAATAACTGAATTGAGTAAGTAGAAGAAAATAATACTAAGCAAAAGAGACAGGCCGGTGGTTTCGGCAAAATTTTTGTAAAAAGATCGGTCTCCGGTGTTTCTCTCTAGATCATAAAGACCATTGATGTAGTTAAAAATTATCCAGAGTAAAAACAGCAAACTAAATAGGGGAATATGGAGTTCTATTTGGCTCCATTCGGGAGTTTCCAAATTTCTTACTAAGAGAGCCAACCAAAAACCAAAAACAAAACTAAGCAAATCTCCAATTGCCAATATAATTTGTTTTGTTCTATAAATTAGTTTCATGTTAATTATTTTATTTTTTCAAAATAACCAGCCTCTTTGTTTTTGCGACAATTATCATGTGAAAAATATAGACCGTTCATAGAAATATATACCCCGTTTGGAAGTGTTTGGGCATAAGCTAGAGCCGAACCTAGATTGAATAATCCATCGGAACTACCAAATTTGTAAGGAATCATGGCTCCTACCAATACTATTGTTTTGTCTTTTATTTTACTAGCTATAGCTTTGGCAGTTTCTACCATAGTATCAGTCCCGTGAGTAATCACAATTTTGTCTTCTTTGCTTTTTTTGATGTTTTCAATAATTAGAGCTCTATCATTTTCTTGCATATCTAGGCTATCTATCATCATAAGAATTTCGGTTTCTACAGGAACTTTGGATCTACCCAAAGACAACATTTCTGGTAAGTGGGTATCTTTAAAAAACAAAGATCCATTTAATTCATTGTATTCTTTATCAAAAGTTCCGCCAGTTACTAATATCTTTACTTTCATAATAATTATGTTATTCACAAATTGAAATTTGCTTGATTATAAATTATAATAAAGCTGTTTATTATTAGCATAATTATAACAAAAAGTCAATGTTTTTGCACTGGCTGCTGTATTTATTTATATGAAAAAAATTTATCTATTTTTAGCCATTATTTTGGCCTTGCCGACGTCTGTAAATGCTCTAGTGCCAAATGACCCGGATTTGTCCAAAAAATGGCCATACGAAGATATAAAAGCTTTTGAGGCTTGGGAAAAATCTACTGGTAGCAAAGAAGTAGTGGTAGCGATTGTAGACAATGGTTTTGATACCTTTCATCCGGATATATTTCCAAATGCCTGGAAAAACGAAGATGAAATCCCAGACAATAATATAGACGATGATAACAATGGTTATATAGACGATGTTTGGGGCTGGGATTTTTCTGGCAAAGATGAAAATGGCAATGGATTGTTTGAACCAGAAGAATTAAAAGGGGACAATGATCCTAGACCACGGGTAACTATACAATCGGCTGTAGAAGATAGTATTCATCATGGTACACTGGTTGCCGGAATTGTAGGAGCTGTGGGCAACAATCTAAATAGTGGGGCAGGGGTAAATTGGCAGGTTCGATTAATGAATGTAAAAGCTTTGGAGCAGGCTGGAGTAGGAGACCTTAAACCACTTTCTTATGCTATTCGATATGCGGTAGACAATGGGGCCGATGTTATAAATATTAGTTTGGTTGGAGATGTAGACGATGGAGTAAGAGATTCTATCAAATATGCCTATGACAATGGTGTGGTAGTAGTGGCTGCGTCTGGCAACAATAGATTGGCTCTAAATATATCTCCTGTTTATCCAATTTGTGCAGATTCTTATGTAGATAAACAGTGGGTTTTGGGGGTTAGTGCTATTGGAGAAGATCATTATTTGGCTCCTTTTTCCAATGTAGGTTCCAATTGTATAGATATTACTGCTCCGGGAGTAAATATTGCTAGCACCATGCGTTATGCTCCTAGGTATGGTTTGACCGAAAAATACGGTGGTGGTTGGAAAGGAACATCTTTTGCAGCTCCATTTGTGGCAGGTACAGCCGCCTTGGTCAAATCTATCCAACCTAGTTGGGGACCAGACCAAATTTATAGTGCTATTTTGGACAATGTACATAGAACTCCTCCGGCAGATGTAGAAGCTTATGAAAATTTTTATGGAGCTGGGCTTTTGCAAATAAACAAAGTCGTTGATTTTGCTTTGTCTCAAATTTCCAATACCAAGACTTTGCATTCTATAAATATTACCGATTTAAATACCGGAGAAATTATTAACAAAAAGTATTCAAAAAATTTAACCAAAAACCAATCTAGTATCTTGAAAAATATAGATGATGTGGCTGCCACCAAAGATGGCTATGTGACAATTGAGCAAACAAATAAAGATACAGCCAAAGTTAGTTTTTATAACAAAGATTGGGCTTTTCGAAACAGTTGGACAATAGAATCTTTTGGTAAGCAAAATTTTTCTGTAGGAAATGTTTATGGAGACGAGGCAGAAGAGATAATTGTCTCTCCAGATTATGCCTCGGATATTGTGTATAGCGTATATAGTCTAAGTGGTGAAAAATTAGATGAAAACAAAATAAGCCAAAGACATGGCGGAGTTAACAGTTCTGTTTACAATATTATAGGAGGGCTAGATCAAGTTTTGGCAGTTTACAAATTAAATTCAGTGGTTTCTCTGTATCATTTTGATGCTGAAAAAAATATAAAGTTTAAAAAAGATTTGGATTTTGTAAAAAATAGAGCTTTGATAGAATCTGGAGATATAAATGGCGATGGAATCGACGAGTATGTGCTAGCCGCAGCAAAGGGAGAAACTCCTTATTTGGTTTTTTACAATGAAAATGGTCGGTTACTGCGAAAGTTTTTCTCTTATGGGACTACCTATACTAGAGGAGTAGATCTATTGGTAGGAGATTACAATATGGATGGATCGGACGATATTGTGGTAGCACCCAAAACTGGGGATCAAGACATTCGAGTTTGGAATAGAAAAGCTAAAAAATTAGAAACTATAAAATTTTCTGGTAATAATTTGAAGGTGTTTGCAAACTAGAGTTACCTTTCACCATTTTCTTGTGATATAATTTGCTATATGGAAGATAATCCAATTTTTCAAAAGAAAAATGTTTTGGTCACCGGAGGTGCCGGTTTTTTGGGTTCTCATCTTTGCGAAAGACTGTTGAAAGAAGCCAAGGTAATTTGTATGGATGATCTTTCTAGCTCTACTATCCAAAATATAGATCATTTGTTGCAATACCCAGATTTTGAATTTATAAAATACGATGTAAACAAACCTATAAATCTAGATGATTTCGATGAATTGGATAAATTTGGTGTAAAGTATCAAGGAGTACAAGAAATCTATCACTTGGCTTGTCCCACCAGCCCCAAAAATTTCGAAGCCAAGAAAATGAATTCTCTGTGGGCAAATTCTAGCTCGATGATTTCTACTTTGGATTTGGCTGTGAAATATAGATCAAAATATGTTTTTAGTTCTAGTTCTGTAGTATATGGTCCGGCTACTCCAGAGAGAAGAATCTTTGCCGAAACAGACGAGGGTATTGTAGATCATCTTTCGCCACGTGGTTGCTACGACGAGGGCAAACGGTTTGCCGAAACTTGTGTAGCTACGTACAAACAAGTTTACGGGATAGATGCCAAAATCGGTCGAGTTTTTACCACCTATGGTCCTAGAATGCGTTTGCGAGACGGCCATTTAATTCCAGATTTTATTTTAAATGCTTTGGAAGGTAAAGATTTGGTAATTTATGGTGATGGAGATATGGATCAGACTTTGTGTTATGTGTCCGATATGGTTGACGGATTGGTTAAATTGATGCACACTGGGCCTCAAGTATCTTTGATCAATTTGGGTTCTGATCAAATTTTTAAAATGTCGGACATTGCAGATGCCATTATCCAGATGACTAGATCAAGTTCAAAAATTGTATACGAAGATCCATTGGTTTTTTTAACAGCTAAAGGTATTCCAGATTTGCGTCGTGCCAAAGAGATGCTTGGTTGGATCCCATTGGTAAGAGTCCAAGATGGACTAAGAAAAACTATTGATTACGCCATAGCCAACAAAGAAGTTTTGCAGTTTAAGTAAAACTAGGGATTAGGGAGTAGGGTGTAGGCAATAGCTAGATAATATTTAGGCTGTTTCTTTCATTGCAAAGCATCTTCAAAAAAATCGTAGCAATTTCACATTAGATTAAGGCATTTGTTTAAACAAAGTTTTAAAATTTAAAATTACAAATTTAAAATTAAATACATGTTTGTAGCGATTGTGCCAGCTTACAATGAAGAAAAGAACATAGGTTCCGTAGTGCGGAGCCTTTTTGATCATGTCGATAAAGTAATTGTGGTGGACGATGCTTCCCTCGACCAGACCCCAACGTTGGCAAAAGAAGCTGGAGCCATAGTTATTTCTCACCAAATTAATCGTGGTCAAGGAGCTGCTATAGAAACAGGTCATGAGTATGCCAGAAATTTGGGAGCAGGGTATGTGCTTCATTTTGATGGAGATAATCAATTTGCGGTGAGCGATATTAAGCCAGCTTTGGAAAAATTAAAATCTAGTCAAGCAGATATTTTGTTTGGTTCTAGATTTTTGGGGGGCAACTCTAGTATGCCTTGGTTTAAAAAATATTTTATTCATCCTTTGGCAAGATTATTTCACAAAATTTTTCATGGTCTGGATCATACCGATGCTCACAATGGTTTTCGTATTTTGAATAAAAAAGCTTTGGATTCGATTATAATTACCCAAAATAGAATGGCTCACGCTAGTGAAATTCCAATTTTGGCCAAAAAGCACAATTTAGAGGTGGTTGAATTTCCAGTGCAGGTGTCTTATAGTGAATATGGACAAAAGGGGAGAGGAGCGTTTGAAATTATAAAAGATCTTTGGTTTGGTAAGTATGTTAGTTAGGTGTTTAGTTAATTAGTTTATTGGTTGATTAGTATTTTAAATTTTTATTATTATGTTCGCGTTCCAAACTTTATTCGTTTTATTTGCACTATTCGCAATTGTAAACGTTTTCAAAAGAAAAAAGGACGGTATTCTTAGCTTGTCCGGAGCTTTGTTTTGGTCTTTGTTTTGGGTGCTTGTTGCTGTGGCTGTAGTGTGGCCAAATAGTACTCAGCTAATTGCCGACAATATTGGGATTGGTCGTGGTTCAGATTTGGTAATTTATATCTCAATTGCGGTTTTATTTTTCTTAATTTTTAAGCTTCATATAAAAATAGAAAAAATAAATAGAGATGTAACGAAGGTAGTACGAAGAAAAGCACTTCAAAAAAGCACAAGATCATTAAAGCATTAAATCAATTTTATAGTTGTTTTAATGATTTTTTGATTTAAAGTTCTATTGATTATTATGAAAATTGCTCACATAGTTTGTTCTTATCCTCCATACTACAGTGGCATGGGCAATGCTGTTTTTAATACAGCTAGCAATCTTAGTAAACTTGGTCATGATGTAGCCGTATTTACTCCCGGAGTTTACGAAGAAAAAGAAGTAAAACAAATAGAAGAAGAAGTTGAACCTGTTCATGAAGAAAAATTACAAAAAGAAATAGATTATGCCAAAAGACTAAGGCCAAGTCTATCTTATGGCAATGCTGCCAGATTGCCACAAATTGGCAAAGAGTTAAGTGATTTTGATTTGGTTCATTTGCATTATCCATTTTTTGGTACTGCCAATTTGATACGCCGCTGGAAGAAACAAAATCCAGATACACCTTTTGTTATTACATATCATATGGATAACAGAGCTCAGGGTTGGAAAGGTTTGGTTTTTGATATTTATGCCAGATATTGGATGCCCAGAATATTAGGTTCGGCCGACAGATTAATTGCCAGCTCTTTTGATTATATAAAATCAAGTGATGCTGCCCAAATTTATAAAGATAATCAGGACAAATGGCTGGAAATACCATTTGGGGTAGATGTAGAAAAATTTAAACCTAGAGAAAAAACAGAAGCTTTATTTGAAAAACATGGATTAGATATAGATACACCAACTATAGTATTTGTGGGCGGAATGGATAGAGCACACTATTTCAAAGGAGTTTCAGTTTTGCTAGAGGCTCTATTGTTTATCAAAAAACAAGAGATTGATTTGCAGGCTGTGTTTGTGGGCGGGGGAGAATTGAAAGATGGCTTTGAATTAAAATCAATCGCTTATGGATTAAAAGACAGAGTTAAATTTGCTGGCTTTGTTTCGGATCAAGAATTACCATATTATTATAATATGGCGGACTTGGCAGTCTTGCCTTCTATTACTCGGGGAGAAGCTTTTGGTATGGTCCTTTTGGAGGCTATGGCTAGTGGAGTTCCTGTGGTAGCCAGTGATTTGCCAGGGGTTCGATCTGTTGCCAAAGATGGGGGATTGGTAGTAGAAGCAAACCAGGCGGACAAATTGGCAGAGGCTATTTTGGGATTTTTTGCTAGTAAAGAAAATATTGCAGGTTGGAGAGAAAAGGTAAGACAAATTGCTGTAGACAAATATAGTTGGGAAGAAGTTGCCAAGAGATTAGTAAAAGTTTATGAGGAGATTATGTAGTGGGTAGGATTGAGATTAAGACTAAGATTAAGGCCAAAATTTGTGAAGTTGATGTTTTTTTCACTTTTTTGTATAATTTAGCTAGTCAAAGTTTAGTAATTATAAATTTGTAATATATGGGTAAATTTAAAAAGGGTTTTGTCTTGGGAGGTTTACTTGGTGCTGGCATGGCCTGGATGAGCCTTACCCCAAAAGGCAAAGAAGTAAAAGAAAAATTGTTGGATCAATCTGCCGAAGTTTATGAAGAAGTAAAAAAAACTGTAATGGCTAGTGACGAATGGAAAAAAATGAATAAACAAAAATATGTAGCTATGGTAAGAGAAGTGGTAAACAAATATGCAGTTGAGAATGGCTTGGCAGAAAAAACCAGAGATATGATTGTAAAGTTAGTCAGTTCCCAATGGAAAAATATTCAAAAGGAAATAAATAAACAAAAATAATTTTATTAAAATTTAAATTTATAACTTTCTGTTAAAGATAGTTAACATACAAATAACTCAATAAAATTGAGGAATTGTTATTATCTTTAATATGGAAGAAAAAAAATATTCAAGGGGTCTTTTTTATAGAAGAGGGATGACATTATTTTTTGTCTTTTTTTTATTTTTAGTAGGAATTTTTTATACAGCCAAGCTCTTGGCTTCCAATCCTCCGGTTGTTAATTTTGCAACATCAAATTTTTTGACACAAACGGACTGGAGTGGAGGATTGGGAACCAATACAAGTACCCAATATAGTAGTGCTTCAACCAATACAGTTACTTCTACGGCCGGTCAAATATCAGCAACTAGCACAACTTGGTACAATTCGTCTTGGGGATATCGTAGGCAAATTACGATAGATGCGACGCAAGTATCTTCAACTCAAACAAATTTTCCAGTTTTGATTACAGAAGCGAATTTAGATAGTTCATTTTTTTCTGCTATCCGCACCGATGGTATGGATATTGTGTTTACATCTAGTGACGGTACCACATTACTAGATCGTGAAATTGTAGCTGTAAGTACTACAGCTCAGACACTAGAAGCGTGGGTACGGGTGCCAACCCTTTCTTCTTCTGGCGATACAGATATATTTATATACTATGGTAATTCGGGCACATCTGTCGCCAACAGTGCTACGGTGTGGAATAGTTCACAGTATGATTTGGTTCAACACATGAACGAAGATCCTACTCAAGCTCCCAATCAAGCTTTGGATTCTACGGCCAATAGTAATACTGGTACTTTTCAAAATAATCCCACATCAGTAACTGGTCAGATTGGTTCAGCTGTTAATTTTAATGGAACAAATACTTATTTGGAAATTGCTGATACCAATAATTCTCTAGATGCCGCTGCAGATTTTAGTTTGTCTGCTTGGGTACGGGTCAATCCAACCGCACAGACATCTCGTATTATTAATAAAAACGGTAATCCAAATTTTTGGAATAATAACTATGATTTGGCACCAACAAACAATAGCGAGTTTTCTGGCTATTTTTATACTGCTGGCGGACCAAATAGTTACCCCGATATCACTTCGGCCTCAACTGTTATTGCTTCAAATTCCTCATGGTATCATGTGCATATGACCGTAGACTATGAGGCTACAACGACAACATTTCAATTGTATGTCGATGGAGCTGTAGTTTCTTCTAGTGTTCATACTGGGTTAAATTCTCCAGCAGTAGCCGATGGCTCTGTATTTATTGGTGGGGCAGATGCCACTAATGAACTTTTTTCTGGTGACATTGATGAAGTACGTATAAATAGTGCAGGAGTTTGGAGTTCTTCTTATATTGCTACGGAATATAACAATCAAAGTAGCCCATCTACATTTTATAGTGTAGGCAGTGAAATGGCTTCTAGTACGGATGGATTTACCACTAGTACCTTGGTCTCGGCAATATTTGATACAGGTGGTACATCGCATACTTGGGGTACCGTTCGTTGGACTACTAGTGATGATAGTAATACTCAAGTAAAAGTACGTAGTAGCAATGATAGTGCTATGAGTGGGGCGACCGCCTTTGCTAGTTGTAATGCTGTTTCCGATGATGCTGATATTTCTACAAATAACTGTGTTACCGATGGTGAGAGATATGTTCAGTACCAAGTTGAACTTATGTCAACTTCAACTGTATTTCAAGACATTACAATACAAACACTTGGCGCAGCTTCTGCTGCTGTGTCTGAATCGGTGGGGAGTGTAGTAGTAACAGCTTCTATTGATGAAGTTTCTGCATCGGATGTGGTAGTTCCTTTTACTCTATCGGGCAGTGCCACGTCTGGTAATGATTATACTGTTTCAGGTAATTCTATTACTATTTCTGCGGGACAGTTATCCGATACAGTATCGATTAGTATTACAGATGATGCTGTTGGAGAAGGCGACGAAACAATTTCTCTTTCAATGGGGTCTTTGACCAATGGACAATCTGGAAATTTGTCTAGTTATTTGATTACAGTTCAAGATAATGATGTTGCTATTCCGACTTTTGCTACCTCGGCCGTATCTTTGGCTTCGGGTGTTTTTTTGGATTGGGATATAACCACTTCTAGCGGCTACACTATCCAGCATAATGTTGTAGAATATAAAGTGTCTACAAGTTCTAGTTATACTGTATTTAGTACTACTAGTCCGTCTATAACAAACGAAACAGTTACTGGATTAAATGATGGTACAACTTATAATTTTCGAGTATCAATGGTTACTGATATTGGAACCAGCTCGGCATCTTCTGTAGAGACTGTTGCACGTACTCATACTGCTCTGACCAATAATTGTTCGTTTACATCTGTGGCTACTTCTAGTGCTGGTGTTTTGGCCAATAATATTGCTATTGATCCGGGGACTACTTATCAGACCTGGCATGCTTGGGAAGCGGTGGATTATTTGGCACAAGACGAAGATGCTGCTATGTATAATAATCATCTTACTAATTGGACTAATCCAGTTTTGTTGGCAACAGCACGAGATGTGGGCATTAACCGTATTCGTTTGGAAACTTTTCCAGATTCAGAAAGACCAACAGATGAATACCCCCGGGTACTTTTGAACTATACATCTCCAAGTGATCCAAATGGTATTTCTTTTAGCAATTGGTTGTCTGATCGTTATACGAGTATTAATGATAATGCTGACTCAAGTAGTATTAATTCAACTAGTAGTTTTTATTTTTCTTATGTTGATGCTCGAATAGCAAATTTAGTGAATGTTTATCGAAGTTATCTCCTTCAGGAGCGTGGGGAACAACTTTATGTCAATCTTAATTTTGTTGATTTTAAACAAACAACCAGTAGTACTATTGAATACTATAATAATCCAAATGAATATGCAGAATATATGTTGGCTGCTTTTCAGCATTTTCATACTACCTATGGTTGGATACCTGATGCTGTAGAGATTATGCTTGAGCCTGATTACACACAAAATTCAGCTGGAGGTATTGATACGAGTGTATGGACGGGAACACAGCTAGGGAATGTCTTGGTATCTACTGGAGATTTATTGGCTGCAAATGGGTATAGGCCAGAGTTTATTGGTCCATCTGTGACCAATGTGAATAATGTAAATTCATATCTATCGGCGATGCTAGCAGTCAACCCTACAAAGGTAGCTCAATATTTGAGCGAAGCATCCTATCATAATTATCAAAAAAGAAATACAGGTGAAGCTACTAATCGAAGTATTCTTTCAACACTTGCTGGTACTGCCAGTACCAATGGTTGGCGTACGGGGATGCTAGAGTGGTGGGTTAGTCCATATACTTCAAATGGATCAAATAATAATCGTAATGGATATTATTATAATTATACAGATCTTTATGATGATGTAGTCTCTGGTAATAATAGCAGCTGGCAAGTTGATGCCTTTGGTGTTATTAACTGGACCCCGAATAGTAATTTATATCATATCAATACCAGTACACCTCCTGTGACCATATCTGAATCTCCAAATACTCGTATGATTAAACAGTTTACTAGTAATATACGTTCGGGTGATTTGCGTATAGGATCGAGCCAAACAACTACTTATAGTAGATTTAATAATCTTGCTTTTGTAGGTAATGACTGTATGTACAAGGTGATTTCTGAAGTAGGTGATGCTTCGGGTAATGGAGGAGATTATTCTGTGCAAGGTCTTCCTGCAGGGGATTATCAAATTTCTTATACTGACGAAGCGGCCATTAACACCACTGTTACTAGCACAACCAGTATTACAGAAGGAGAAACTTTACAAGTGTCGTTGCCAACTAATTTTTTGGGGACAGTAGCAGTGGCTCAAACTTCTGCAGTTTCTTATGATGTAACAGTTACTACATCAAGTCTTGCTGTTTCTGAATCGGGGACAACTGCCAGTTATACTCTTGCTCTTACATCCTCTCCAAGTTCAACTGTAACAGTGGCTCTATCCACCAGTACTGATTCGCAAATTTCTCTTTCTACCAGTTCTATTGCTTTTACCTCTTCCAATTATAATACTCCGGTTACTGTGACGATCACGGCCATAGATGATAATCTTGTAGAAGGAACGCACTCCGGAGTGATTACACATAGTGTTTCTCAATCTGGTGGATCTTATGATGGAATTTCTGTATCAAATGTAACAACCACTATTACCGATAATGACGCTGCTTCAATTACAGTAAGTACTTCAAGCCTGGCTATTTCCGAAGCTGGGACAACAGCTACTTATACGATCGCGTTGGGTGCTGCCCCAACATCTACAGTTACAATCTTGCTTTCTTCTGCAAGTAATGAATTACAAGTTTCCCCCACCAGCATAACATTCACGAGTAGCACCTACGATACGCCCCAAACCA
>CAYFPM010000002.1:290682-306756 GCA_964345045.1 uncultured Gammaproteobacteria bacterium | reverse complement strand
TGGTTTGGGGCGTATCGTAGGTGCTACTCGTGAATGTTATGCTGGTGGGGGAAACACTAAGATCGTCTCCACCATCTATGGTGATAGTTACTGTACTGGTTGGGCCGCTATCTAATACAATTGTGTATGTATCTGTGGTGCTCCCTTCGGTTACTGCCAAATTGGTGGTAGCTACAGTAACTCCAAAACTACTTTCGTTGTCGGTAATAGTAAAGTCGGTATCGGCCACGCTAAGACCGTCGTAAGATCCTCCGCTACCTTGGGTAACAGTATAGCTAACCGTACCAGTATGAGCAGTTTCATAGGTGGAATCATCTGTAGCACTAACCGTCACGGCTACCGGAGTTTTCCAAGTAGAGGTTGTAAAGCTAATACTCGAAGTAGATAATGTTAGATTTTGATCGGCATTGGCTAGAGCCACTGTTACAGTAGAAGTTGGTCGAGAAGAGAGAGCAATCGCCATATTAGTTAGAGTTCCATCTTCTGTTAGGGCTAGAGAAGTAGTAGTAATATCTAACTCCACATCTCCGGCTTCCAAAACATTAACTGTATAAGTTTCTGAATCAGTAAGACCACCATCATCTGTAATAGTCATGGTAAAACTATACGTACCAGCTTGATCAAACGTTGGCACCCAAGAAAAATCAACTACGTCCTCGGCTCCGGTAGAAGTACTAAACGAAGCTCCCGATGGCAGAGTCGTAACTGAGTTAAGCAAACCACGAATAACATTATTGGCACTGGCAAGCGTAGAAAATGTATAAGAAGCTCCAGCACTAGCCTGCTCTGGATCACCTCTATTATAGTTGGTAATTCTTAGATAATCCCCTTCTCGAACATTATAAGTATTGGTGTATGGAGGATTAAAATACGGAGCATCATTGGAGCCTGGATTTTCATCGGCCTCGGCACGAACAACAAAAGTCATAAATGAACTATGTCCTTCGTCATCTGTTACTGTTAATTTGGCGATATATTTACCCTTGGTGGTATAAGTGTGAGTAGGAGCAACGTTGGTAGAAGTATTACCATCACCAAAATCCCAAGCATAAGTAAGTGACCCACCGTCTAGATCCGAAGAACTAGCCGCATTAAAATCCAAAGTAAGTGGAACAACTCCAAACGGCGTACTAGACACCCCATATTCTTGTGAGTCTGGACCATAATCTGTATCACTATCGTTGTCCATGTCTCCATCGTCTTGTGAATTAGTTATATCCACCATAGCCAATGGTTTGGTATCGAGTGATGAGCTAGCTGTACCGTACAAAGCCAAGTCTATATCAAAACCAGGGACAGAAAAAACATTATTACCAGCAGTAAAGCTAGTGGTAGAAACCACTTCTCCACTTTCTGGCAAAATCCAATACCCCGTACCAGAAAAAGGAGCATTCAAAGTGACTGTCTCACCGGTTTGTGGTTGGATCACACGATTATAATTGTTAACATAAATACCAATCGATTCGGTAGATGTTACCGCCAAAGCATTTATCTGCGTATCGTTACCAACCGAAACTGGAGCTATTGTCGTATCGTACTGGGTTACCAAATCCCAGAACCAATGCACAAAAGACATTGATTTTCTTTCTGCCAAACCCAAGTAATTAGCAGCTGCTCCATTTACAATAGTGGCCGTAGCATTAGAATGGTTCCATTGAAAGTACCCCATCTCACTCATAAGGTACGACAAAGAGCGAAGACGATTTATACGCACAGAATCTGGCACCCAATTGCTAGTATAAAAACCCAGCTCACCATAAAAAATTGGCTTACCTGTACTATCTATAGATTTGAAATTAGCAGCAGTACTGGTGGCAATTCCAAAAATTGTGTAGTCCGATGGATCACTAAAATCATGAGGTGTTAAAAACTCTATTTCTGTAAGTTCGCTGGAAATATCATTAGAAACGCGGTCATCGTAGTAGTAGTTGGTATTCATCGGGTGATTATATGGATCAATACTACTAATATAGTTAAGAGAAGAAGTAACAAAAGCAATTTCAGAAGCTACATTATGTTGTAATTCATTTTCTAATTCCCACCAATCTACATAAGCTCCATAACGAGCCACGATATAATCATAAAATTCTTGTACAGTGCTAAGAGTTGGTGAAGGCTGTACACCAATAGGCTCTGATCCACTAAAAGTAAATCCCCAAATACCAAACATTATATGGAATTCATCTCGGTGCATACGGTCTATAGTGTGGTCAAAATACTGAGCCACTTCAAAATTATAATTGTCACCATTTTCATCGGCTAAGTTTTGTGAACAATTGTAATTTTGTAAACGAAAAGTATTGTAACCAATTTCTCGGTAGATGTCGGACCAATGATCATAATCTGTACCTTCTTCACGAAATGGTCCATCAGCATCCCCTCCATCCATCTTGAACACATCTTGTCCACGGTATAAACAATCCCCAAAACCATGAACCTGAAAGTATTCATTAGTATTTTCAGTTTTCCAAAGGTATGGATTGGTAGTGTGTTTTCTTATAAAACCGTCTCTATCGCTACTGGTAATACTAAAAGCTCCGGAACCGATACTCTCTTCGTAAGTTGAATCTCTTCCAAATTGATAAGTGTAGGTCCAGTTACCTATGGTAGAAGAAGTAAATCTAACCTTCCAAATAGAAGTAGCTTCGTTGGTAAGTGTGCTAGTAACAGAACCAAAATAAAAACCATTTACAGTCTGCGACAAACCATTTGGCCCGGTAAACGTAGTGGTAACAGTAACATCTCTTACATTATTCATACCACCATAATCAACCGGATGTTCCAAACTAATTTCAAAAACTTCGTATTGACCAACAGTATCTGGATCGGACTGGTTAAAAGCAGTGTGATAAGAAGTAACATCTAATGGACCGGCGTAGTCTAAGATACTTATAGCTTCTTGTTGAGTTTGATATTCTGTAGCACTCCCACCAGTAATCGAATTAATATCGAGCAAGGCCAATTCTGGATCTTCGGTAGTAGAATCGGTTACTCCGGTGAGAGTAATAGTTCCGGTGGTAGCGCTAGCGGCAATACTAATAGTAGTACTAGACAAAGTATAATCTGTAGTAACTGTGGCCGAGCCAGAAGTAGCTAGGTTTATATATGTAGTAGCATTTGCTGCCGTGTCTAGAGTAGCGGTAATGGTAACGGTACCACTATTTTCACTAGCACTATTGGTATCGGTAGAGAGTCTTACATAGTTTGGAGTATCGTCGTCTGTAATAGTAATAGTGTAGGTAGTTTGACTACCTTGGCTAGCATTGGTCGGTGTCCCCATGGTCACAATAATGGTTTCATCCGATTCTGCAGTATTGTCGTCTGTTAGGTTAACCGTGATAGTACCTGTAGATTGACCGGCCGTAATAGTAACACTACCATCTGACAAATCGTGATCACTACCAGAAGTAGCTGTTCCACTAACTGTATATGGCACAGTTACGTCAGAAGCGCTAGTTTCGTCTAGGCTAACAGTAATAGTGGCACTACCAGCGTCTTCGGCTACACTAGCAGTGGTGACTCCATCTATAGCCACAATATCTATATCCGAAAGAACCACTGCCGAATCAGTTAATTCTACTTGGTATTGAATATATCTATGACCATCTGTTACACAACTGTTGCTAGTAATGTCGGCATCTTGAGATACCGCCGTACAACTACCAAAAGCTGTAGCTCCGCTCATATCACTACTGCTATCGGTTCTAACTTTTACAACAGTATTGCTATCGTCGGTACTACTCCAGCGAATAGTAGACCAATCTTTGGAAGTAGAATTAAGATCATAAATAGCCGAAACCAAGGTAGAAGTAGCCGTTGGATCTGTCTCTACCCCACCAACTACAGCAAAAAGAGAAGACGAAGATTGACTCTGGTATTCGGTAGCGGCATAGCTGGTAGAAGCCGGTGTAGACATAATACGCACTTCGTCCAAAATAGCATCCAAGCGTCTAATATTAGTAGGAAGATTCCCCATAAACAATTCACAGCTGGTGTCGTCAATACTACTACCAGAACCAACTCTCTCATGCCCCAAAGCTACAGAAGCTCCATTTACCAAGTATCTAGCGCTACCGGCAGCAAAATTATTATCCCAAAGAATACTGGTGTGATGCCAAGTGTTGGCTGTAAGGTGCCCACCCTCCATATAATCATAATGACCTGTACCACTACTATCTACATCAAACATAAAAGAAGGCGCTACAGCATCATCACTATAGGTACTAGAGTTATAAATTCCTCCATCATCATCAAAAGAAACAAACCATCCACCACCACCACATTGACCAAAACTTTTTTGCATAACACGACCAGAAGAATCACTCTGAGAGGTGCCATCGTGTTGTATCCAAAAACTGGTACTAAAATCTCCCATATCCCCAATCGAAGCATCACTCCCAAAGTTTAACCAACTATTATCACTTTCGAAAAATCTAATCGCATTACCAACTTTACCGGTTACATTGGAAGAATTGGTCATGTTGGTAGAAGTAGCGTGGTTACCATTGCCAGAAGAGTCACAAACATCATAACTCCCCCCTCCACAAGCACCATCGGTACTAATAGAAGGATCTTCATTCAGGTGCCAGACAGCAGCATAGTTTGACCAAACAGTAGAAGAATTACTCTCCGAAGCGCTAGAATTGGCATAGTAAACATAAAAAGTAGTAGTAGCCGAACTCGAAATGCTAGAGAGCCTAGCATAAGCTTCCAAGGTATTTGAACCAGTAGACACAGATACTATTTCACGTGGCAAAACAGTGGTCCCATCACTAGCAGTAAACACAATATCTGATCCATCGCTTTTAATGTCGTTAAAAAAAGCCGCATCAAAATTATCTTCGGTTAAGAGAACCGGAAAATTTGTTTGTGTAGAAGAAACATAATTTGGATTTACTTCAATAGCTCTTCTTTTGGTCCAAGAGCTGTTGTACCAAGAACCTCCATAGACAGTACTACTTACCCCAAATTGACCGGCAGTAGAATCGTCTATATTGGTAATAGAACTGTATTGAGTACTAGTATTAGTACCGACTCCACCACTCCAATCTGTTTGAGACAAGTATGTATTTACCGAAAAATCAGCCAATGGAGGATTGGTTGCAAATACCAAATTGATCCCCCAAATCATTATGCCCAACAAAGCCACTCCTAAAAAAACTTTTTTTCTGTCTTTCATAATTGTCGAGAAGAACTATTTTAATATGTGTCCTGATAATAGCATATTTTAAAAATGTTTAAAAGAGTTTTTTGTATAGTCACATCCTTTCTCTTGTTTGTAGACAGCTAGGATGGTAAAATATCTGCAACTATATGGCCAAAAGAGGTAGACCTAGCAAAAAAAATCAACCTAGCTTTGATCCCGTTTTGTCACGCGGGATTATTGCAATTGTTTTAGTTGTTTTTGCAATTATAATTATCCTTAGTTTTTTTGATCAAGCCGGACCACTCGGCTATATTTTAAATACTGGAGTTTTGGCCTTTTTGTTTGGAGAAATTCGCTATACAACTCCTATTATTACTTTGATAATTGCTTGGTTTTTTGTAAAAGACGTAGAGTACGATTACCGTTCTACCCATGGCATTGGCGCTTTTTTATTTTTTCTTACCTTGTCTGGTTTATTTCACATTCATTTCAACATAGACGATATGTGGGCCCAAACTGTACTAGGTAATGGCGGAGGACTTTTTGGCATGGTAGCCTGGCCACTAAAAACTTATCTTGGAGCTATTGCTTCTTATGTACTTCTTGCCGGACTAGCTATGGTTTCGGTACTCCTTATGTTCAATACACTAATCGTTCACTTCTTGGAAGTTCACAAACGATTAGTTAATAAATTTGGAACATTTGGAAAAAGTATTTTTGGAGTAATGCAAAAAGTATCTGACGCCGAAAACGAAGAGGAAGAAGAATACGAAGAAGAGGATGAGTATGAAGAGTATGATGACGAGGACGAAGAGGAAGAAGAAAGATTTTTCTCCAAAAGAAAATCCCAAGAAAATAAAGAAAATTATGATTATGAAGAAGAAGACGATGAAGACGAAGAGTATGAAGATGATGAAGAAATTGAAGAAGAGGAAAAAAACCCCAATACTTCACAAAAACCAGCCACAAATCAACCGGCTGGGGATCCTACCCAAACTCCAGCTTGGGCACAAAATGTAATTATCAAACCCTTGCCTAAAACCAAATTACTTTCTTCTAAAAAAGGCAAACCAACTAGTGGGGATATTGAATCAAACAAAGATATTATCGAAGAAACCTTGGCAGAATTTGGAATTGAAGTAGATATGGGAGAAGTAAGAGTTGGTCCTACTGTTACTCAATTTACACTAAAACCACGAAAAGGAATTAAACTATCAAAAATCACCGGTCTATCAAACGACCTAGCTTTGGCTCTAGCTGCTCACCCTATTCGTATCGAAGCTCCTATCCCAGGGAAATCTTTGGTAGGTATAGAAGTTCCAAACGAAAAAACTGCCATGGTTAGTTTCAAAGAACTTTTGGAATCAAAAGAATTTGTATCTCGCGAACACGACATGATGATTGCTCTTGGCAAGGACGTAGCTGGAAAAACTTGGTTCGGCAATTTGCCACGTATGCCTCACTTGCTTGTGGCCGGGGCTACTGGTAGTGGTAAGACTGTCTGTGTAAACACTATTTTAATGAGTCTACTTTTCCAAAATACTGCCGAAACTTTGCGTATGATTATGGTGGATCCAAAACGAGTAGAATTGACTTTGTACAATGGTATCCCCCACCTTTTGACCCCAGTTATCACCAACACCCAAAAAACTGTAAATGCTTTGAAATGGACAATTGGCGAGATGGAAAGAAGATTCGAAGTTCTCTCCCAAGTTGGAAGTAGAAATATTGATTCTTATAATGAAAAATTCCCAAACGACAAAATTCCACACATTGTATTTGTAATTGACGAATTAGCAGATCTAATGGCAACAGCAGCTGGCGAGGTAGAAGCGGGTATTATTCGTTTGGCACAAATGGCTAGAGCCGTAGGAATCCATTTGATCTTGGCCACCCAAAGACCTAGTGTGGATGTTATTACCGGTCTTATGAAAGCCAATATCCCAGCTAGAATTGCTTTTTCTGTTGCTTCGGCCACTGACTCTAGAACTATTCTAGATACTGTCGGAGCCGAAAAATTAATGGGGCGTGGAGACATGCTATTCCAAACTGCAGAACTATCCAAACCGGTTCGTATTCAAGGTGCTTTTATTTCCGAAGCAGAACTAAAATCTGTAGTTGATTATCTAAAAGGTGGCAAAAAACCAGAATACGACGAATCAATTGTAGAAAAACAATCTGGTGGTACCATGAACATGTTTGGCGGACCTAGTGATGACCAAGATAACTTGTTTGAAGATGCCAAGCAAGCTGTGGTAGAAGCCGGCAAAGCCAGTGCCTCATTTTTGCAACGCAAATTAAAAATTGGTTATGCTAGAGCAGCCAGAATTCTAGATGAGCTAGAAGCCGCTGGCGTAATTGGTCCGGCCGATGGCGCCAAACCTCGTGAAGTTTTCGTGACCGAAGACGAAATAAATGATACAATGCCAAGAGGAGTAGAGAGTCCTGGTAGCGAAGCTGGTGGAGAGCTAAATGTGTTCAAAGATAGTGAAGTTGAAGAAGAACCCGCCGACGCTTATTCTGCGGCGAGCTCTGGCGTGGTAAAAGAAAAAGATGAAGAAATTAATGATGGAGAAATAGAGGAAGAAGATGAAGAATACGACGAAGAAAATGAGTTCGAGGAAGAGGAGGAGGAAGATGATGACGAATTAGAAGACGATGCAGAAGAGGAATATGAGGATGAGGACGAAGAAGAACTAGAAGAAGATGAAGAATTTGAGGATGAAGATGAAGAGTTAGAAGACGATGAAGATGAGGATGAAGAAGACCACAAACCAAAAAAATACAAAATATCACCATAGTTAGAAACTAACTAGTTCATGGCCAATAGCCAATGGTTCATAAAATCCAAGTAAACCGATTGGCTATGAACGATGAACCAAAAACTACGAACTATTCAAATTTGTTTTCATGATATATGGGGGATTTTAAAAAAAGAGAACTCAAAAAAACCAAACGTGTTTGCTTCCGGTTAAAAGAAGCCAGAGAAGCTGCTGGGATTGGCTTAAACCAATTATCTAGAATTACCAAAATCAGCAAAAAACACTTGGAAGCTTTGGAAGAATGTCGTTTCGAAGATATTCCTTATGCTTTGGTTTACCAAAAAAACTTTGTAAGAGAATATGCAGCGGCTGTAGGTATTTCTCCAGAGCCAATTTTGAAACAATTTGTAATTGAAGAAACTACCAACAAAAAAAGTCATGTAGAGAGAAAGGTAAGAAGAGTAAAAAAATATAGTTTACAAAATTTACCAGCTGTTTTTCGTGGGCTTGGTTTGGCAATAGTAGTACTTGGTGTAGTTGGTTATCTGGGTTTTCAAGTACGAGAAATTGTAAAACCACCCAAGCTGTTAGTACATGGTCCAAGAAATGGCTATATAACCGAAAATCCGGTAGTAATGGTATACGGAGAAGCTGCCGAAGAAGCCCGAGTTTATATAAATGGTCAAGAAGTTTTTACCAATGGTTCTGGAAAATTCGAAGAAGTTCTGGATCTCTCCCCCGGCATAAATACCTTGGTAATCTCAGCCAAAAAAAGACACGGCAAAGTTAGCGATGACACTAGACATGTAATTGTAAAAGAAGACGTCAAGTTCACTCTAAATTAATAAAGTTGTCCACCAAAATATTCGTTTGACAGTCAAAAAACTAAACTGTATTCTATTACGAGAAAAGGGTTAATAAACCCTTTTTTAAACCCCCAAAAACTCTAACTTATATAGTCATAGTTCATAAAAAAGTCCTGTTATGACTACGATTTTAAACCATTGATTTAAAAATATGGCAAAATCAAACAATAGTAAGACAGAAATAGATGGTAAGTTCCAAGCTGCCCAAAGCGCAATTGATCAAATCAAACAAAAATACGGTGAAAATTCTATTATGAAATTTGGCGAAGCCCAAGCTATGAAAGTAGATGCTGTACCCACAGGCTCTACTTCACTAGACATCGCCTTGGGGGTAGGCGGTGTACCACGTGGTAGAATTATCGAAGTATTTGGTCCAGAAGCCAGTGGTAAAACTACTTTGGCTCAACACATTATTTCCGAAGTCCAAAAAACTGGTGGAGTGGCCGCCTTTATCGATGCCGAACACGCCCTAGACCCAGACTATGCTAGAAAAATAGGAGTAGATGTAGACAACATGCTTATCTCCCAGCCAGATACTGGTGAACAAGCTTTGGAAATTTTGGAAACCCTGGTACGCTCCAATGCAGTTGATGTAATAGTAGTAGACTCGGTAGCGGCTCTGGTGCCAAAAGCCGAAATCGAAGGTGAGATGGGAGACTCTCACATGGGTCTGCAAGCCAGACTTATGAGCCAAGCTTTGAGAAAGTTAACTGGTGTAGTAAATAAAAGTCATACTGTAGTAATTTTTATCAACCAAATTCGTCACAAGATTGGTGTGTTCTTTGGCAATCCAGAAACAACTACTGGTGGTAATGCCCTTAAATTTTATTCTTCTGTAAGAATCGAAGTACGCCGCAGTGCTCAAATTAAACAAGCTGATAAAGTAATTGGGAACCGAGTAAAAGTAAAAGTTGTAAAAAACAAAGTAGCAGCTCCATTCCGCACTACCGAATTTGATATCATGTACAACGAAGGAATTTCTGTAGCTGGCGACATGCTAGACACTGGCGTAGCTCACCAAATTATCAATAAGTCTGGAAATAGTTACAGCTTTGGCGAAGAAAAATTGGGAGTGGGACGTGAAAAAGCCAAACTGTTTCTAAAAGAACATCCTAAGATGATGAAAGAAATTAAAGAAAAAATTTGGGAAGCCGTAAAAGCTGGCGAAGCTCCAGAAGAAGTAAAAGGTAAACCGGGAGAAAAAGAAGCTATTGAAAATACTGAACAAAAAGAACAAAAATAAAATAGTTAAAAATAAAAAGAACCTGGTTTACCCCAGGTTCTTTTTATTATTAATGCTTTATGAAACTACCTCCACACCATTCCAAAATGCCACATAATTGGCAAAATCAGAGCCTACTTTTTCTACTGAACCTTCTATTGGGACTGGATAATACCAAGCAGCATTCTCATTGGTTTCTCCCGCTACTTCTACATGGTAGTAGCTGGCTTTCCCTTTCCAAGGGCAGGTAGTATGGTAGTCAGATTTCTTAAAAAATTCTTTGTTAATAGAATCTGGTGGGAAATATTGATTCCCTTCTATCTCAATGGTTTTGTCACTTTCGGCAATTACCTTGCCATGCCAAGTTGCTTTCATAAATTAGTAATTAGGTATTAGGTTGTAGTGAGTAGGGATACTACCAACTACAAACTACGACCTACACACTAGTAACCATCCAAATATCCTCCCCTACTTTTTCAAACTTCGCCTGTTCAAAATACTTTTTGAAAATTTCAAATTCAATTCTTGGAGCATTTTTGTCTTCACTTTGGTGTGGTGTTAATATAGCAATTACTTTGTCGGCCAAATTGTTTTGTAAAATTTCATTGGCTACCTTTGCTCCACCTTCTATCATTATACTGGTAATTTTATTTTTACCCAACCATGCAAATATTTTTTTTAAATTAAGATTCCCAAACCTATCCAAAGGCATTTCAACCACTCTAACATTTTTAAACTCCGTTTCAAATTTATTTTTTTTGCTTTTGGAAAATTTTTCTCCCACAAAAATAATCGTCCCTCCCGGTTGTTTCAAGAGTTTTGCTTTTTCAGAAGTTTTAAATTTAGTATCAAAAATTATTCTAGTTGGATTCCTCTCAATACTCCTCCCCCTTGTAGGGGGAGGTTGGGAGGGGGTTACAAGCCTACAAGTTAGCAAAGGATTATCTACCAAAACTGTATTAACTCCTACCCCAATAGCATCATAAGCTTGGCGCAATTGCTGTACTTTTTTATTAGATTTTTCCGAGCTAAGTTTACTTCTTTCCCCCTTTTTTAAACTAAGTGCGAAGTCTTTGGTAAGAGCTATTTTCAACAAGACAAAAGGCTGGCCAGTAACAATGTACTTGGCAAAAGTTTCAATCAATCCTTTGCACTCTTTTTCGAGGACTCCAATTTCCACCTTTATGCCTGCTTCTTTAAGCTTGGCAATCCCCTGGCCAGCCACTTTTGGATTCGGGTCTTTAGTGCCAATTATAACTTTTTTAACTTTTGCATTTATTAGAGCATCGGTACACGGAGGAGTCTTGCCGTGAAAGGAATGCGGCTCAAGGGTAAGGTAAACCGTGGCGCCAGAAACTTTCTTTTTTTTTCTTATAGCATTTTTCAAAGCCATTACCTCGGCATGGTCCCCACCAAATTTTTTATAATAGCCTCTTCCAATCACTTCCCCACCTTTTACAATTACACACCCCACCATAGGATTGGAACCCACAAAACCAGCCCCTTTGCGAGCGAGCTTTAGGCATTCTTGCATGTATTTTTGGTCTATGTTTAAACTCATAATCCACCCAAACGTCATCTTGAACGAAACGCAGTGAAGTGAAAGATCTGTTTTTTATTCAAAACTGAAGTCGTAAAGGATGACGTTGCAAAAATTTTAGAAATTTAAAATTAGACATTATTAAGTTTATGCCCCATTTTATCTTTCTTAACTTTCAAATAATTTTTATTAAATTCCCCTGGCTCAATTTCAACCGGAACCTGCTCCATAATTTCCAAACCATAACCTTCTATTCCACTCATTTTTTTAGGATTATTGGTCATTAATTTAATTTTTTTAAGTCCCAAATCACAAAGTATCTGAGCTCCCACTCCATACTCACGCAAATCTTCTGGGAAACCAAGTTTAATATTTGCTTCTACTGTGTCGAGACCAATAGTTCTTTGCAATTCATAAGCTTTTATTTTGTTTATCAATCCAATTCCTCTACCTTCTTGCTTCATATAAAGAATTATCCCACTACCTTTTTTGGCAATGGTTTGCATAGCTGATTGTAGCTGAGGACCACAGTCGCAGTGGAGTGATCCAAGGGTGTCCCCAGTAAAACATTCCGAATGCACCCGAACCAAAATTGGCTCTTCCGAATTAATTTCTCCTTTTATCAAAGCAATCTGCTCGGCATCGTGCAGGGTATCGCGATAAACTTTCATCTGCCAATCACCAGTACTGGTGTGCAAAATTGTTTCTGCTTCTAATTTTATAAAGTTCTCGTGTTTATGACGATAGGCAATAATGTCGGCTACGGAAATTACTGTTAAATTATGTTCTTCGGCAAAACTTTTCAATTCCTCTCCACGCATCATAGTGCCATTGTCGTGCATTAGTTCACTAATAACTGCCGCTGGCTTTTGCCCGGCAATTTTGCAAAGGTCTACCGAAGCTTCGGTATGCCCAGCTCTCCATAGCACTCCACCATCTTGGGCACGCAACGGGAACACATGTCCTGGTCTAGATAAATCTTCTGGTTTTGCATTTTCGTCTATAGCAGTCAAAATTGTTTTGGTCCTATCTTCGGCCGAAATACCAGTAGTTACGCCTTCGTTTGCCTCTATACTTACGGTAAAAGGGGTTTCTCTTTTGGAAGTATTTCGGTCTACCATTGGAGGCAAATCTATTTTGTTGGCTATCTCATTGTCTAGTGATAAACAAACTACACCACCAGTGTGGCGAATTATAAAAGCCATTTTCTCCGGGGTTATGTGTTCGGCAGCAATTACCAAGTCTCCCTCGTTCTCACGGTCTTCGTCGTCTAGCACAATTATCATCTTGCCAGACTTTATATCTTCTATGGCTTGTTCTATTTTATTATTCATATTTTAGAGGCTAGAAAAACTAGAAAGGCTTAAGAGGCTTTAATAAATATCAAGTTTAGAATAGCAGAAAAGGAAATAATATCAACTATAAAATTTTTAAACAAAGATTGACAAGTATGTATTAATTTAGTATTTAATAAATTAAGGAGATGGTCATGAAAAAACTGAATGCTGTCGAGAAGCTCTTGCTAATTGTGGTCGGGATCATGATCCTGGGGCTTGTACGAATTGCCGATAGGGCTCTGGTCGGAGAGGTCATAGACCAAGTCGGCGATCTGGCTTGGCTGATCCACATCGTACTGACTATTGGCACTGGGTTCATACTGGGAGCCCTCACGGTCCTGGTCAATCTGAACTCCAAACAAGCGGACAAATCCCCCAAGTGACCGAGTCAAACAGCGTGCGAACCCCACCCCACAACCACGGGGTTCGCGCGACAAATTCATTTATCAATTATCAAAAAAAGCCTTTCCGGCTTTTTTAGCTTTTCTAGCCTCTCAGGCCTATTCATAAACTTTCTCAATCTCCACCCCAGTATAATAATACTTTACCAAATCTCTCCAACCCAAACCTTCTTTTTTGGCTCTTATAGAAGCATCAATCTGACTCATGCCCACACCATGACCAAACAGTCTCAATCCTCTGGCACAATCATAATTGGTTGGCACAGATACTAACCAAGGTTTGGTTTTTCCACCCCATTTTTCTGTCCAAGCCAGAGTACGACAATTGGTACGAGCAAAGTATGGGGTAATTACAATGTTATTGTCATAAGTCACCATTTGGCCTCTAGTGGCTTTTACCGCTTTTACAAAATTGCCCATTATTTTTTCATTTTCATAACCCAAATAAAGCTGATCACCGGTGGTGGCTACCACATCAAAAATTCCATATTTGTCCGACTGAATCGTAGCATAAGCATAACTACGCTGCGCCACACTTTGAGCTTTTAGATATTCGGCTGGAGAATTATTACTGTTTTCGCCAATTCCTTCTACATAGTCTTCTAGAAATAGTTCGTTCACCACCCACACATCATCTTTTATTTCTCCTCTTCTATACTCCATTGCTCCTCTATATTTATTAAAGTTGGCTGGCCCTTTCCAAGTAACCAATCTTTTATAATTCAAAATTTCAAATACTGCGTATGGGTTATTCTTTGGTTCTAGTCTAATGTAATCATCAGTTTCAAAATTAAGAGCTCCTCCTTTAAAAGAATATTTACCATTTTTAATTTTTAGTACTCCCAGCTTGCCTACTGGCAATTCTCCAACTTTTACACTGCCGGCAAAAACTTCATAAGGATCTTCTGTTGATTTGAACTGCACAAAAGTCTCCGGTCGCCACAAACCAACCCTAATTTTTGACTCACTGGCCAAACGATAGCTAGCCTGCACATCAGAATTATTAGAATCTGATTTTGGAGTTTGGTAATGGCTTGGAGCGTCGGCAGTAACGGTAACCGGAATTTCTACCAAAGCATCTTCCATATCTATTCCGTCTACGTGCAAAGTAAAACGAGCTGTATAAGTACCCTTTTTGGCTGGAGCTCGAAAGTAAACTTTTTCTCTAAAAAACTTACCAGGAATTACTTCGCTATTTTTTGCAACTACGGTTTTGCTATCGAGCCATACCTCATCGGCAAAACTAAGCTTGGTATTGGCAGCTGCCAAAGCGGTAGGTTGATTGGATATCAGTTTGTATTCTTTCCAAGGTACATCTCCAGAATTTTGAAAAGCCAAAACAAAATCTATTCTCTCTCCACCTTTGGCCTCTACACTTTTTTTGCTCTGAATAAATTTACGAGCTTGCGGTTTGGCAACATCTTCTTCCGTCGGAGCAGAGTCACCGCTCCCTCCCCTCGTAGGGGAGGGCTGGGGAGGGGTCTCGGTAGTCTGAGTTTCTTTCTTCTCCACCACCTTTACTTTCAAAAAGAAATAACCACCTTTTACCCAAGTGTAATTCTCGGCAGCCAAATAAAACTCTTCGGTGTAAGTACCTAATTCTTCTGGAGCTTTTAGGACTATAGCTAACTCGGCAATTTCTCCTGGCTTGGTATCTTTGGTAATAGAAGCTGTTTGCGATTTGCTAATCCAGTTAGTACCTGCAAAATCAGACTTACGATAGCGTGGTTCCATAGTATAAGCCGAAACGTGTTTGTAACCGTTGAGATGTTGGCTTAGTGAATTTAGAGTTTCGGTGCCTACGTTTTTGAACTTCATGATTACTGTTTTGCTTGCCCCGGCTTCAATCTCAATTGGATCTGGAATCGATTGCCCGGCGTATTTTACAGCTACCGCACTATGTTGAATGTTTGGTTTGGGATCGGCTGCCAAAGTAGGAGCGGCTACAAAAAAGCTCAACAAAAATGCTGAGATAAATAAAATTTGCTTTGTTAGTTTAAAAGTCATAACACACATATTATAGCATTCAAATTGGAGGGCTCCAATGTTGATAAATTATGTCCTTTGGCAAACATCCAAAATATATAAATAAAAAAATCTATTTTCTTCTAGAAAAAATATTAAAAATGAAATAAGAGGAGGAAGCTCAAGCATTGACAAACTCGCTTTTTTTTGCTATACTTTGTTGTTTTCTAGTAAAAAGCTAGATTAAGACAAAATAAATTTGGCTAAAATAAGCCAAAAAATAACTGGAGTGGATGATTTTTTGCCTAAATTTAGGCAAATCATCTATCCCAGGTATTTACGAGTCCGTACCTAGGTAAAAGTTTCGATCTTTGCAACAAAGGACTCAAAATCGCTACAACGGAGGACACGATGTTCGACGCGTGGCCCTGCTAGACTGAATCGACAACCTTTTTTCTGTCCCGACTTGGTCGGGACACGGATTCTGGTGCTAACTAAGCGCCGGGGAGAAAACCATCATGAACGCCAGCATTACCATCACCAACACCGACCTTATCACCGCCACCGTCATCGTCCTACTTCTCATCGCCGCCGCCTGCGGCAGCGACGACAACTCGGCGGCGAACGAGCCGACGAGCTTCGTCGGTGACTCGATCGAGGCCGTCGCCCAGCACCGCGCTTGGGCCGATACCCCCGAGGCCGAGTTCATCGGCCAAGTATGGTTCGACAAAGACGGCCGCGTGGTCGACTTTGTCAACGCGGACGACGGTGTCGTCGTCCACGACTTCATGGACGAGCCGATCGAGATCGTCGGCCGCCAGTAGCGACCCCGCCT
>CAYFPM010000002.1:21044-290582 GCA_964345045.1 uncultured Gammaproteobacteria bacterium | reverse complement strand
CCTATGTGAACTCGCGCGCGGGGCTGGCATGAACAAATTAACCAAAAAACAAAACGGCAACAGGCCGATTTTTTTATTTAACAAATATAATGGTAGAATAGATAAACTAATCTCTCCCCCTGGTAGGGGGAGTTGGAGGGGGTTAAACAATATGAAAAATAATAAATCTTTTTCAAATAAACCAAAGCAAATTAGCCAAAGAAGAACCTTAAGAAAAAATCAAACAAAATCAGAGTATATAATTTGGCAGAAACTTAGATCTAGCCAGCTTGGTGTAAAATTTAGAAGGCAATATGGCATAGGAAAGTTTATAGTAGATTTTTACTGCCATAAATTAAAACTGATAATAGAAATTGATGGACATATTCATGCAGAACAAAAAAATTACGACAAATACAGACAAGAATATTTAGAAAAATTAGGATTTACAGTAATAAGATACAGAAATGAACAAATACTATATGAATTAGAAAATGTTTTAGAAGATATAAAAAGTAAGATTAATTAATACCTTTTTAACCCCACCTTGATCCTCCCCTACTAGGGGAGGAAACTTGCTAACAACTATGACCACCACCAAAAAAATAGCTCACAATACCGCTGTCCAAATAGTTGGAAAAATAATTTCTACACTTTTGGGATTATTAGCTTTTGGCATGATGGCGAGACATTTAGGGACAGAACAATTTGGTTGGTATGTTACAGCAATTTCTTTTTTGCAATTCGTTGGCATTATGACCGACTTTGGCATGACCCCAGTTACCGCCCAAATGATGAGCGAACCAAAATTCGAAAAGAAAAAACTTTTTCAAAACTTACTGGCCTTTCGATTTTTTACAGCAATTATATTTCTTGGCTTGGCTCCGCTACTAGCTCTCTTTTTCCCTTATGAAAAAGAAATAAAAATCGCTATTGGCTTTACCAGTATTTCTTTTGTAGCTATTGCCATGAACCAAGTTTTGATTGGCTTATACCAAACCAAACTAAAAATGTATGTGCAAGCTATTGGCGAAGTTATTGGGAGAGTTGGTTTGGTAGTAGGAATATTTTTGTTAATAAAATTTGGCTATGGTTACTTGTCAATTATGGGCGCCGTCACTGTTTCTAGTTTGATTTACACACTAATCCTCTGGCTTAGGGGCAAAAAAGAAACTAGTGTTGGCTTTGCTTGGGACAAAGAAATAATAATTGCCATAATAAAAAAAATGTGGCCAATCGCTATTTCCATTATATTCAATGTTGTTTATCTAAAAGGTGATGTAGTTTTGCTTTCACTATTTGTATCACAAAGCGAAGTTGGGGTATACGGAGCTGCTTACCGAGTCCTAGACATCCTCACCCAGAGTGCCATGATGCTAATGGGAGTACTGTTACCACTCTTGGCATACTCTTGGTCTCGAGGAGACAAAGCCGAATTCAAACATCGTTTCCAACAATCATTTGATTCTATGATGCTGGTGGCAGTCCCAATGCTGGTCGGCACCATTGCTCTATCAAACCCTATTATGACTCTAATTGCCGGACAAGAATTCGCTGATTCTTCTTATATTTTGGCCATACTCTCTGTAGCAGTATTCGGAGTTTACTTGGGTGCTGTCTTTGGCCATACCGCTGTAGCCATAGACAAACAAAAACAAACCATGTGGATCTATATTTCAAATGCTGTGATTACACTAGCCGGATACTTAATTTTTATTCCTATTTTTGGCTTACTTGGCGCCGCCTGGATGTCTGTTTTTTCCGAACTTTATGCCGGCATTCTTTTATTTTTTGTAATCAGACACTACACCGGCCACTCATTAAAACTTTTAAATTTTTTTAAAATAATTTTGGCTAGCTTGGCCATGGGTTATGCTGTCTATATTTCTACAAAAGTTTTAACCGATGCAAATGGCTATTTTGCCAACTGGAATATCTTTGTCATCATCCCTGTTGCCGCCATAGTTTACGGATTTTTTGTTTATATTCTAAAAGTAATTTCCAAAGAGACTTTAAGAGAAATAATTGGTAAAAGATAAAAAGATTGACAACTACTGAATCTTATCGGTATATTATGGATATATTTAGAATAGAACCTTATGTCCGACAAAGTCATGAAAAAATTAAACGATCAAGATGAACAACTGGATAGTATTGCCAGAGCTGTTGTTGATAACAAGACAGATATCGAATGGCTCAAAGAAAACATGGCTACAAAATCAGATATTAGAAAAATCTCAGACAATATTGACATCCTAGTAAAACTAGCCAAGAAAAAAGATGAAGAACTAACCTTTATGGGAGAACGAGTTAAACGAGTTGAAAAAGATACTCAAAAAATAAAACCCTTGGTTGGTTTGGTCTAAAAAATATCAAAAACAAAAACCACCCAGATATTTGGGTGGTTTTTTGATTATAAATTTTTTTAATCTGCCAGTAAAACTACTTCTTGTTTACAAAATTCTCCTGGCTCTCCCAAAAACTTATTGTAATAAGCATCTCTTACAGATTCACCAAAATAATCAAACACACAACCAGCTTTGGTAAACTTATCGCTTTCGTACAATTCCGACAAATGATTTGGTCTATCACTATTCCAAAGTCCAACGCTCCAGTTACCATCGGTGTCACCAGTAGTATAGCCAATCAATTCTCCGGCCTTTATATTTACTTCGGCTACACTGTCTGCCTTAGCTTCTTTTTGTTGGCTAGGATTCCTTGGGAAGACATTTCTAATTTTATCTACTGGGAATCTAATATAATCAAAACTAATAGTTACCTCACAAGAGACTTCAAAATTCATTTTGTAAAAGAGCTGATTATTTTCTAGATAAAAATTACCAGTTTTAAGTGTAATATCTGTTGGGGCGTATACCGGCACATTGGCTCCTCCGTCTATTAGTAAGGTAGCTTCGGTATTTACTTCTGTTCCACTACTACTTGGCGGTAGGATATTTTCTATCATATCCAAATCGGTAAAATCATTTACAAATACTGGCGCACTATTTTGTGTACAAGTTATAGCTTCTATAGTTTCTACTTGCTGTGATTTTACAAACCCAGACCAAGCACTCCACAAATCTTCGGCCGATTTACCACGAATAGAAGCATCTGTAAGTCTAGGCATTTCCCATTGCCAATAACCGGCTTCTATATAGCCAATAATCCAAGGCCTGTCCCCCATAGATTGCCAAAAAGCATGTAGAGCTCTAGACTGAGCTTCTTCCGAAAAAACAGTTTCACAATCATCTTCGGCATTCAAAACATGACAATTTTCATTTTGTTCTTTTTGGTAATTATATCCTCTCCAAGATCTTTGCAAAGAAGGATACTCTGTCTCTACCATTACCGGTTTGGCCAGCACATTGTACAAAACTTCCAATTTATCCAACTCATTTTCAGCAGTTTCTCTCAACTTACTTTTTAATGGATTAGAAGAAGAACTAAGTTCTCTATTTACAAATACATAGAAAAAATCCAAATCCTTTGCCCAAGTGATAAAATTTGGATCAATATTTAATCCACTAGTTGAAAATTCTTCACTATTCCATAGGGATTGTCCCACTTCTCCGCTATAAACTTTTTTAACTTCGTTCACGATTCTACCCCAAGCTTCTTTTTCTATATTCTGAATATTTTCTTCCAAGTCAGCGGTAACCCCTACGTCGGCAAAATTAATTACAAAAGATTCGGCTTTGGTAGTTTCTGCCAACCACGCCTCATGAAAATAAAATCTTTCTACTTCGGCAAAGTAAGATTGCCACCAAGCTTCGTCTTTATTTTCTGTATCAATTTTGCTACAACAAATTTTTGGAGCCACTATTACACTTACTTCCCCCTCTTTGTAATCTCTAATTTGTTTTAATAATTTTTCATCGGGATATTCTAGATTGTTGGTGAGGGTTGGTATATCTGTATCTATATCCCAATCCCAACTTGGATAAAGCACAGCCCAATCCGAACCAAATCTTTTCATGTGAGACGCCGTACTTACAAAATGATCATCAAAATCTTCTATATAAAAATCCTGTATACCCTGACCAGCCCGAAAAGTAATATTGTTTACCCTACGCAAAAAAGTTCCAGCCGGTTCCAAATCTGGCAAACTATCTTTTTCAATTTTTTCTTGTGGCAAAAAGCGCCATCTTTCTATATTGTCTAATTGTTGTTTGTTGGTATCGAAAATCACTTCTCTTCCTCTTTCTGTCTCAAAATAATCTTGAGTATCTGGTTCCAAATATTCTGCACCGGCAAATCCATAACCATTTCTGGCATATCTATATTTCAAAACTCTATCCGAACCATCTTTGGTCAAGAAGTTCAATTCACTCGCCGGCAAATCTACACTATAAGCCCCACCTCCAACACTGTTCATAACAAAAGGTTCTTCTTTTTGATAGGTATATACCAAAATTTTGTCTTGTAAAAAAGTATTTTCTGGAACAGTAACTACCATTGTCATACTCTCTTCAATTTTTTTCTTTTGTGAAATTTCTTTTTTGTCAGTTAATTTTTTTGTCAAACCATCTTGAGCTGGATTAGCTATAATCGCTCCGGACAAAACAGATTCACCTTGTTCCATAACCGAAAAAATAGAATCTAGTAGAGTTCGGATATCCTGTTCCAATTTTTCGTTCAACTCCCCAATTACTTTTTTAAGTTTGTTTTCTTCTACTATATAAACAGATTCATCGCCCAATCTCTGCAAAAGCATTCCATTGTGAGGCAAATGACTAACAGTACCAGTTTCTACTACAAAATTGGACCAATAAACTTCGGGGATATCACGAACCAAACTAGACCAATCACTGCCATACAAACTTTCGGCCACTTCTTCGCTATCTATTTTTTTTATTTTGTTACCAGGCAAAACAGCATAAACATCGTTGGAAGTAGTGGTCTTTACCAACTTTGATCCTGGTCTATAATTAACTCCAAACGGAGCTTCTTTTGGACTTTGGTATTGATCTACACAAGATCCTGATATTTTTACCACTTCGGAAAAATCTTCGTACCAGCTATAAAAAACTTCTGAGTTTGGAAAATAAAGTCTCTCCAAATTTGCATTCAAAAAATAAACCGCCGAACTACCTTCTACCGAAAATATTTGTCCGGGTTGCAAATTTTCACAAGATTGAGTTTCTGCAGATTGCACAAACAAAAAGAAAATACTAGAAATTACAAACACAATACTACCAAGTACAAATTCGTCTCGGTATTTGTTTAGCTGTCTTCTTATTGCTACAATATTCATAGCGTTTATATTATAGCAGATTTTTCTTATGGACACACTACATATTGTGTCAACAATTATTTTTTTTACTTGTTTTGCTTTTGTTGCTTGGCAAAAATTCTTTTGGGGACTTGGTATTTTCTTTTTTTTGTTGCCAACTTATCTAATTAGATTTAAAATTTTTGGAATCCCCACTACTTTTTTGGAAATAATGTTTTTAATTTTACTTACTGTTTTTATAATTGAAAGAGTGAGGCAACATAAAATAAAATCCATTTATCGTTTACCATTTACCATTTACCAAAAAAATAAATTCTTATTTTTTTCAATATCTCTTTTCCTCCTAGCCGCCAAGATCTCTATCTTCATTTCATCGGACCTTAAGCCTGCTCTTGGTGAATGGAAGGCCTTTTATGTAGAACCAATTTTGCTTTTTCTCATACTTGTTAGCATCGACAAATTTCTCCCCCTTAAAGGGGGAGACCACGCGAGTCGGAGCGAGCGGGCAGAGGGGGTCTGTGACAAAACTTGGGAAGTTATTATATTTGCCCTAATCCTCTCCGGCCTAATCACAGCCCTTTTTGCAATATTCCAAAAATTCACTGGCTGGATGGTGCCCTACGACTTTTGGGAAAACAACAATACCTACAGAGTAACTGCCTGGTATGGCTTCCCCAATGGGATTGGCCTCTATTTAGCACCAATATATCCCTTGGCTATTTATTCACTAAACAAAACATACAAAAAAATAAGACAATCTACTGTAAATCAATTTACTGTTTACTGTTTACTGTTTACTGAAATCTTATTTCTTGTCACCTCCCCCCTGGCTATTCTTTTTGCCAAATCCACCGGCGCCTTGGTAGGCCTAGCTGCTGGTATCGGATTATTACTAATTTTAAACAAAAAAACCCGTTGGCCTTCTATAATAATTGGCCTAGTAACAGTCTCAAGCCTCTTTGGTCTCTCTAGCCTCGCCGGCATCCGCGAAGAGATCCTCCTCCAAGATCGCTCCGGCCAAATCCGTATAGCCATGTGGCAAGAAGCAGTAGAATTACTCCAAGACAATCCTGTGTTTGGAACAGGACTAGCTTCTTACTCAGAAAAAATAATCCCCTATCACAAAACTGTTGCTGGCGAAGGCATAGAAATCTTTCACCACCCACACAATATATTTTTAACTATGTACGTAAACCTAGGCCTACTTGGCTTGGTAGGATTTTTAGGAATTATTGTTTGGTTTTTTAAAACAGGCTTTTCTGCAATCAAAAACAAAATTCAAAACCATTCACTGTTTACTGTTCACTGTTTACTAGCCAGTATGGCTACAATACTTGTCCACGGCCTAGTAGACTCCCCCTATATAAAAAATGACCTAGCTATGTTATTTTGGTTAGTAGTAAGTTTAATGTTTATCCAAGTCTATGGGCAGAGAGATAAAGGGAGGATATGATTTTGCAAGAATAAAAGAAACAGCCAAAGAGGGCCAAGCTGGTTGGCCAGACACAAAAGGATTAAAAATTGACGACATAATAAAATTTGAAACTGCAGATGGAGCACAGTTTGGAAAAATAATAGGCTTCAATGCCGAAGCCCCAAACGATGTGCAAGCAATCGTTGAATCCAGCGAAACCCAAAAAGTAATCAATATTCCTTTGGAAGAGTTAAAAGAAAAAAATGAGATAATTGCGGTTTGTGAAGGAGTCTTTGAAATATTTGCTGGGATTAAACATAGCCGTAGCATTCTAGATTCTCTAAACCAAGCCAAAAAATATTTGGGAGAAAGAAATAGAGACAGAAAAACAAACCTTGATTCTAGTATAGAAATAGATGAAAAAAAATTTGTAACAAAAGAAGACAATGTCACTTTTTCGATTTCTGTAACAAAAGACGCAGAAGGCCTCTATGGAGTAATTCTAGAAATTACCAATGTTAGCTAACAAAAAACTATGAAAACTTGGAAGACTCCAAAACTTAAACGCTTGGCCAAAGCCTTTTTGTCCTTGCCAGAAGAAGCCGAAATGATTAACTTCTTGCGAGACCTAATGACCCTAGACGAACTAGACGAAATTTCTACTCGTTGGCAAGCTGCCGAGATGATAAACAAAGGTACTCCCTATAGAGAAATAGCCGAAAAAACCGGACTCTCTACAGCAACCGTAAGCCGAGTAGCCCACTGGCTCAAACACGGCGAAGGTGGTTACCAAGCAGCCCTCTATAGAAAAAATGAAAAAAAGCGTAAGTAACGCTTTTTTTGTTTATCCACACAAACAATCTTGACATTTTCAAACTCTTGTATTAATGTAGTAATACGTTAATACAAAATATGAACCAACCAACTTTTAAAAAATCACATCATAAAAAAGACCTCGAGTAAATCTCTAGCCAGATTTTATTTTGAGGTCTCACAAATCGCTATATCAAGCGATTTTTTATTTATTAACAAAAATTCATAATTCTTAATTTATAAAAGGTGCGGTGGTGAAAACAGCTATCATTCTCACAAGTGAAGTGAGAGTTCCTGGGGCAGAACCAGGGCGCGCCACAAAATTAATATTACATATATGAAGAAAGATTTATTATTTATAGGTGCCACCCACGGTGATGAAACAATCGGGGTAGAGGTACTCCAAAAACTTGATCAAAGCGAATTTGATTTCGACTCTGTTATTGGCAATCCACCAGCTCTAAGCAAAGGAACACGTGAATTTGAGGCTGATCTAAACCGTAGTGCCCCTGGAGATTTGGACAGTTCGATCTACGAAAAAAGGCGAGCAGCCGAACTTATTAAAAAAAGTGAAAACTATCGATACACTATTGATTTGCATGGCTCAATAAAGAATACTGGCATATTCATTATTATAACCAATCCAACTCTAGAAAATTTTAAGCTTGCTTCCATGTTCAAAATTTCTAGAATAGTGCTCTGGCCAAGTATTACAAAAGAACAACAAGGTTCTCTTAGTGAATTTTTTTCTTGCGGAATAGAAATAGAATCTGGTGAAAAAAATAATCCCCGCATAAAAAATAAATTAGAACTAATCCTAACGGATTTTTTGAAAAATTATTTAGAAAGAGAAAAAATTGGCTGGAGAGAAAGGCTTAAACAGAAAAAAATCTATTTAATGTATGAACCACTAAAAAAATCAGAATGCCCAATATCGATTGAACTAAAGGAGTTTGTGGAAGTAAAAATAAAAAATAAAACTTTCACTCCAATATTTATTGGTAGTTATGATTACGAAAACATACTAGCTTACAAACTTAAAAAAATTAATTTAGAACAAGCACTTTCTTTGTCGTAATAAAGAAAGTGACCTGTTCTAAACAGAACAGGTAAAGGAGAAAAAAATGGCGTGGAATAGATGGATGCCCGGGTATGGTTGGGATGAGTATGATCGCTTTGCTCGCGAAAACGGCCTAGACGAGCAAACAGACGCTTCCAATCTAGCACAATACTTCACCCGTGCAAAAACTTGTACTCCCAGTTCCCGGATGTTCGGCGTAGAGGTGGAGACTCTGTTCGTAAAAGCTGATTCGGCAGAGCCAATCTCATTCGATCAGTCTCAGGCCATGATGAGAGCTATGAGCCAACTTCCTGGTTGGAAGATTCAAGAAGAAAGCAACGGAGTAGTTGTAGAGGTGGGCAATGGTCAGTTCTCACTTATGTATGAACTGGGCTGGTCCAACTTGGAACTCAATACTCCTCCGGCAAGAATTGAGGAGTATAAGGGACTACTCAAAGAAACTTATCAGGTGCTTGGACAACTCAAGCAAGCCGGAACCAATGTCGGAGCCAAGGCCTTGACCAAGCATTATGATGGTTTGACCGATGCCAATACCCTGCTGATGCCAGACAAACGTGACCAGATCTGGCTGGAACTTGATGGTGAAATCCTCCAAAGCTTGGGGCACATTGCCTGTGTCCAGTACACCATAGATGTTACAAGCATCGAAGAGGCTTTTGATTTCGTACAAGTGCTCCAACCACTCCGAAATGCAAACGGCTGGCCTGCCACAGAATCGGAACAAATCTGGCGTAGCTACATTGACAAGTCAAAAGCAGGCTACGAAACGAATCGCTACGGGGCAACCCCAACCTGTTTTGACAAATACTGGCGTGAGTTGCTACGTAAAAAAGTCTTTATGGATCGAAAAAACAGCCAACCAGCCCGCCGCATACCAGCTCTCTCTGTGGCAACCGAGCCACCGAGAGACATGGATCTGTTCCTACGTTCTGTCTGGTGGTGGGAGCGTTTGCGTGTGAGAGACGGCAAGCTGATGCTGGAAATCCGAGACATTCCCCGCCAAGGTGACGATATGATTGCCAAAAATTGGCAGCTTATCAAAAATCGTCTAGCTCTTTAGGAGAAAGCTGGCACCTGCTAAAAATAGTCAATAACTAATAGACTCGGCAACCTACCAACTTTCTTAGCCGCTCACACGCCGGCCAAAAATAATAGCGTGTCCCCATTCTTTTGCACTGCAGTCCAAAAGTAAACAAAAAACTCTCATATGAGAGTTTTTTGTTTTTGCAACATTATTGCCAAAATTGTTTTGATTTAGTAGGGTAGAAAGTAAGGAGGTCCAGTATGGACAAGGATTTTAATTGGTGGTTCACAACCTTTCTTTGGTGTATTCCTCTGCTAATTATCATATATTCTTATGTAGAGCGGAAGGTCGTCAGAGCCCTTGCCAAAAGACAGGCAGAGGCTTTGAGCAGACAAGTGGACGAGACTATCAAAGTCTTTACACAAATCATGCGTGAAGGACGATGGACAGAATTCACCCAAAGGCAAAGACTTACCTCCAAAGTAATTTGGAGAGAAGAAAGACCTGGACTGTGGTTCGGAAAAAAGATCCCCATCAAATATCCTCCAGAGCGGCCGATTCGCGAAGCTTGGCCAGGCATACTCCTCAAAACAGAGTGAGCCTAGCAGCCCAATCGGCCCCACCTACTTCACCGTGCCCTAGGCACTTTATTTTTTTTACAAAATAATTTATTCTAAGTCACCTATGGAGAGATGTCTGAGCTGGTTTAAGGTGCCGCTCTCGAAAAGCGGTGTTCGCAATTTAGCGAACCGAGGGTTCGAATCCCTCTCTCTCCGCCAACGGTACGCTGAAGCCCAAAGGGCGAAAGCGACCTCTACGGTAACACACCAAAGCCCCTAGGGCAAAAACCTAAACTACAAACCAAAAGCTCCCCTAAATTTAGGGGAGCTTTTATTTAAAAAAATTTATACTACTTATATGTTTTCTCATCTCTTAATTTGATTGAGTCAATAATCACATCTTTATTCTCTTTGTGAAAAATTATTCTAAATCTACCAGATCTCAGTCTATAAAAATCTGTACCTTTTACTTTTTTTATATTCAAACCCTTTGTTTCTTTATTTAATAATTTTTCTATTATAGACAAAAGTAATTGTCTCTGTTTTTTGGTTATTTTTCTAAATAATTTTTATATCTTGTCCATAAAACTAAATCTTCTTTTTCAGGATCTTTGCCAAATCTTTTGCTTTTATTCCTTTTCCTTTGTTATCGCGAATAGCATCAAAAACTGTGTATTCCTTATCTTGATCTATCTTGTCCAAATCTATGGGTTTAATTTCCAAATGAGTATCTTTTGCACTTATTAAAAAACGATCTGTATTAAAACGATTTCTCCATTTTGCCGGGATGGTAATTTGACCTTTTGTTGTTGCTTTTACTATGGTATCCATATGATTAAAAGTAAGAAAGTATTACTCCCTTACTTTAAACTTCTGGCAAAGCCTCGAACTCCTTTTTCTTGCCAAGAAACCACTCCTCCATTTTGCCAGGTTCACTCATCATCTCTTTCATTTTGCTCATAGCTTCCAAGTGAGCTTTGTCACCTTTTTGAAACATTTCCATACCATGTTGTTTGCTAAGTTCACCCATTTTTTCAAAACTATCTGCTTGAAAGTAAATTTCACAAGCTCCGCCCAGCTCTTTGCAAGTCATTGTTTTCATACATTTATAATTAAGAGTATTTTTTATACTATATAGTAACCATTGTACATAAGCAATTATTAAGCTAATATAAACTCTACAAGTAAAAAATTAAATTATGATAAAAAGATTGAGAAATAAAAAACCCACTGTCCTAAAAACCAATGCCAAGAATGTTTTGCATTGGGTAGAGATCCTACTAGGATCGATTGTAATAATAGCCGTACTAGTAGCTACAGCTTACCAAGTAATAGAACTTGCTAATGCTGACTGGACCAACATGGAAACCTTTACCCATATGCTAAGAGTGATTTTGCAGTTGGCTATTGGGGTAGAGGTAGCCAGACTATTATTTTCTTACTGTTTGGATACTATTATCGAATTGGCAGTATTTTTGGTGGCCAGAAAATTATTGCTTCTAGAAAGTGATTTTTGGGCCTTGATTTTGGGTGTGTCTTCGTTGGCGATTCTATTTGCTATTAAGCACTTTTTTACAGACGACGAAAAAATTGCTACAAATTCTAAAAAAATATCTGAAGTATGAAACAAAAAAATATACTAATTATAGATGCGCATAGTCGAGCTGGTTCTTTTTCTGATGCTATTTGTGACATTTATGAAAAATCTGCCAGAGATGCTGGTCATGCAGTAAAAAAAATTGTTTTGCGCGATCTAAAGTTTGACCCAATTTTAAAAACCAGATACCGAGACAATATTTTGGAAGAAGATCTCCAAACTGCTCAAGAGAATATTAGTTGGTGTAATCACTTGGTAATAGTTACTCCAGTCTGGTGGATGATGGTGCCAGCACTATTTAAAGGATTTATAGATAGAACCATTACTCCAGGTTTTGCTTTCAAATACAAAAAAGGTTCTCTATTGCCTCTGCCAGAAAGACTCTTGAAAGGGAGAAGCGCTAGGGTGATCTACACCCAAGACGGCCCAAAGATACTTACCAATATCGTAGCCTTTGATGCTTTTTGGAAAAGTTTGAAATATGGCACTTTGGTTTTCTGCGGATTTTTCCCTGTTTCTAGAACAGTTTTTTCCAAAGTTAGAGCTTCTAGTGATGAAAAAAGAAAAAAGTGGTTAAAAAAAGTAGAAAATTTGGCAAAAAAAGCAAAGTAAAAGATGACTACATAAAAAAGGACAAAAGTCCTTTTTTTTAATATATAAAAATAGTATAATATACGTATATGAAAAATAAATTAAAATGGATCGTAGTTACAACTACAATAATTTTGTTAGTTGTCTTGGTTTTTCTATTTTTAAATAGAACCAAAAAAGTAGAATTTTCTTCTACTACTGTAGAAAAAATAAATTTAGTACAATCGGTAGAAGAAACTGGTACAGTCACAGCCTCTTTGGAAATCAATTCTGGTTTTGAAATGAGTGGCAAAGTTGTAGAAATTCTAAAAGAAGTAGGTGACAACGTAAAAAAAGGAGATCAAATTGCCAAGATTAACAATACTGCTCAGTTGAGCAATTTGCAACAAGCTAGAGCTGCTCTAAACAAGGCTTTGGCAGATTTGAATCTAAAGATAACCGGTGTGAGCCAAGAAGAGATTGATCAATCGCTAGCCAACATAGCCAAGGCCGAAGCCTCTCTAGAACAAACCAAAGCTCAAAAAGAACAAACCATTATTAGTTCTCAAACCAAAATAGAGACAGCAGAAAGTGCCAAAGAAACTGCTCAAAATGATCTACAAGAAATTCAAGATATTGGCACTAGCCGCCTAGTATCCGATGCTTACGCCGATCTATACAATACTTTGCTAAGTACACTCCCCACAATTAACGATGCTCTGCGTGAATCTGATAATATTTTGGGTATAGACAATACTGTAGCCAATGACGACTTTGAAGAATTGTTGGGAAATATTGGTAGTGATGAATTAAATGTAGCTAGAAGTTCTTATATAAACGCCAGACAAGAAAAAAATAATTTACAACTATTTGTAAACAATATCACCGGAGCCGAAGACGAAACCAATATACTAATGGCCACCATACAAGCCAAAAGTGCCATAAGTACTGTACGCAATCATTTGAATGACACCAAAAACCTTCTTAATTTTACTAGCAGTGGAAGTGGCCTCACTCAATCAGAATTGGATACTTTGAAAAGCAATATTACTACGGAAATTGCCAATCTAAACACCAAAAACACCAGCCTAACAAACGATAGACAAGCTGTAGACACTGCCAAAAATACTTTGTCTGCCAAACAAATTGCCTACAACAAAGCTTTGGCAGATCTGGAAAGTGCCAAAAGACAAGCTGAGATCGATGAGCAAGTAGCCGAAGCCAGTGTGCTAATAAAACAAGCGGCTTTGAACGAGGCCAATGCTGCTCACCAAAAATTAATTGCCAAACCAAGAGAGGTTGATTTGGCTAGTTTGCGAGCCGATGTAGACAAGCAACGGGCAGCCTTATTTAATGCCCAAGAAAATTTTGATAAAACTATTCTAAAAGCTATTGAAAGTGGCGTGATTTCTAAAATAGATGTAGAAGTTGGTGAAAATGCTGTGGCCAATCAAACAATATTAACCATAATTTCACCCGAGAGAAATATAGAAGTAGATATTTCCGAATCGAACATTGCCAAAATATCTATAGATGATAGTGCTGAAATTACTTTGGATGCTTTTGGAGATGACGTAATTTTTGCCGGACATGTAGTATCTATAGAACCAGCCGAAACCGAAATTTCCGGAGTAATTTATTACAAAACAAAAATAGTTTTCGACGATAGTTCCGAAGACAAAATAAAACCAGGAATGACTGCTAATGTTCGTATAATTACAGAAAAAAAAGATAATGTTTTGGTAGTTCCCCAGCGCGCTATTATAAACGAAGCTGGCAAAAAATTTATTAGAATTTTGACCAATCCAAATATTGGTAGTTTTGAAAAACAAGAAATTACAGCTGGTCTAAAAGGAGACGATGGTTTGATGGAAATATTATCTGGTTTAGAAGAAGGCCAAGAAATTATCACTTTTATAAAAGAAGAGGAGGAATAATATGACTACTCTAATAGATGTAAAAGATATTCATAAAGAATATCAAACCGAAGATGTGGTCACCAAAATATTGCATGGGATTTCTTTTTCTATAGAAAAAGGAGAATTTGTGGCGATTATGGGTCCAAGTGGTTCTGGCAAATCTACTTTGATGCATATACTAAGTTTTTTGGACACAACCACAAGCGGACAATATAAATACAGTGGCAAAGATGTAAGCAGTATTGCCGACGCAGAACTTGCCAAAATGAGAAACAAAAGTGTGGGTTTTGTTTTTCAATCTTTTAATCTTTTGCCAAGGACCACAGTAATGGAAAATGTTATACTTCCTCTAATTTATAGCGGCGAAAAAGACAGTGAAAAACTTGCTGAAAAAGCGATTGAATCTGTGGGCCTATCTCATAGAAAAGATTACTTATCCAATCAATTATCTGGTGGAGAAAAACAACGAGTAGCCATAGCCAGAGCTTTGGTAAATGACCCGGACATAATTTTTGCCGACGAACCAACTGGTAATTTGGATTCCAAATCTGGAAATCAAATTTTGAAAATTCTACAAGATATTAATAAAAAAGGCCGTACCGTAATAATGGTAACCCACGAAGAAGACACTGCCAAACACGCCAAAAGAATTATCCATATCAAAGACGGCAAAATCACTTCTGACAAAAAAAATGGAAAACAAAGATTATCTGAAAATGGACAATTGAAAAAATAATTAATAGTAGGTAGCTTATAGCGTCTAGCGTTTAGTTTTTAACTTACTTACATCACTATTGGCTAAACACTAGACACTAACAGCTAAACGCTAATCTCTGAAAATAAAATCTGCCTTACATTTGTCATTACAATCTTTATCGGCTCACAAACGCCGTTCTTTTTTGACTATGCTTGGTCTTGTGATTGGAATTGGGGCAGTAGTATTGGTAATGTCTATTGGAGCCGGAGCGCAGAGTTTGATTACCAACCAAATAGAACAACAAGGAACCGACATGATCGCTATCTTGCCAGGATCTTCTGAAGAAGATGGTCCACCGGCAGCGGCTTTTGGTATTGTTATTACTACGCTTACCTACGAAGATGCGCTAGCACTTGAAAAAAAAAGTAATGTAGCCCATGCCGAACACGTGGCTGCGTACACTACAGGAAACGATGTCTTTAGTTGGGGTGATTTTGAAAAAGCTATTACCTACACCGGTACTACAGAAAGTTACCAAAAAGTTGAAAGAGTAAAAATTGCAAAAGGAAGATTTTTTACAGAAGACGAAGCCAATGCTGCCGAAAATCTAATGGTACTTGGAGCAGATTTGGCCGAAGAAATTTTTGGCAATCAAAATCCAGTTGGAGAATCCATAAGACTAAAGAAAAAAAGATTCAAAATTATTGGAGTACTAGAACCAAAAGCTTCTACTTTTTTTGAAAATCCCAACCAATCTGCCTATATCCCCCTAAAAACAGCCCAACAAAAACTCTTGGGGATCAAACATGTTTCTTTTATTCGATTAAGAGTTGACGAAGAAAAAAGAATTCCACAAACAGTTGAAGAGGTTAAAAAGACTCTTATTGAACGACATGATGAAGAAGATTTTTCTGTAAGAAACACAGCTGACTTTTTGGATATTTTAACCAACGTGACCAATGCCATTAGATTCTTCTTGGTAGCTATCGCTGCCGTTTCGCTTTTTGTAGGTGGTGTGGGGATTATGAACATCATGCTAATTGCGGTAAAAGAAAAAACCCGAGAAGTTGGCTTACGCAAGGCTGTAGGAGCTACGAATAGAGATATTCTTTTGCAATTTTTGTTTGAGACAGTGGTATTGTCTATTCTGGGTGGAATTATCGGTATTATAGGTGGAACGCTGCTGTCTTATCTTATTTCTGTAGTGGTAAATTATCTAGGTTACAATTACGATTTTATAATTTCTCCTATTGCAATTGTCGTATCTGTATTTATTGCCGGGATAATTGGTCTACTTTTTGGAGTGGCTCCGGCTAGAGCTGCTGCCAAGTTGAATCCAATCGAAGCATTACATTATGAGTAAGCGAATAGTTTTTAGCGTATAGCGTTTAGGATTTTAAAAAACTAAACGCTATACGCTACTACCTAAACGCTAAAATGAAAAACATAAAAAACATCGCTCTACCCATAGTTTGGCAAGTTCTGCGCAAAAACCGTAGCCGAACTGTCTTGACTTTGTTTGGTATTACCATTGGTATTGCCCTAGTTATTATTGTATTGTCGGCAGGTAATGCACTAAAAGGGTTGGTGCTTGGAGAAGTAGAATCTTTTGGAGACGATTGGATAGAGGTAGAAATAAAAGTTCCAGCAACAAAACAAGTCTCGCAAGAAAATGCCGCCGGTATTGCCAGGGGAGTTAGCATTACCACCCTTACCGAAGACGATGCCGAGGCAATAGAAAAACTAGATAATATAAAAAGAGTTTATTCTGGTGTAATTGGACAATCCACTATTAGTTACCAAGATCAGAGAAAAAGACCAACTTTGTTTGCAGTAACTCCAGGTTTTTTTGAAATCGACAAAGGAGAAATTGGCAACGGTAGAAGTTTTACTGAAGAAGAAAATAATTCTACAGCCCAAATAATAGTTCTGGGCGCAGACCTGGCCGAAGATTTGTTTTTTAATGATAATCCGGTTGGAAAAACAGTAAAAGTAGACAAAAAAAGTTATAGAGTGGTTGGCGTAATGAAAAGACGTGGGGTGACTGGATTTTTCAATTTTGACGAAGTGGCTTATATCCCTCTAAAAACGGTACAGAAAAAAATAATGGGGATTGATCATGTTTTATTTATAGTCGCCCAAACCATAAACAATGATATTGCCGAAATTACTGCCGAAGAAATGCGCTGGCTAGTAAGAGAGCGCCACGACATTACAGATCCAGACAAAGATGACTTTGCAGTAATTACTATGGAAGAGTCTATGGCAATCGTAGACACTATTTTTCTAGGTATTACTTGGCTATTGGTAGGGCTGGCAGCAATCTCTCTGGCCGTAGCCGGAGTAGGAATTATGAATGTAATGTACGTATCTGTAGCCGAACGCACTTTTGAAATTGGACTTAGAAAAGCGGTCGGGGCTTCTAAAAAAGATATTCTATGGCAATTTTTGACTGAAGCGATTGTAATAACTTTGTTTGGTGGAATTTTTGGTTTAATTATTGGGGTAATTATATCTTTTGTAATTAGTATTTTGGCTCAATCTTTTGGGCTAAACTGGCAATTTTCTATTTCGATCTTTTCTATTTTCCTAAGTCTCGGTTTTGCTACTGCAGTTGGCCTTATCTTTGGGATTTATCCAGCCAAAAAAGCTGCCAGCATGGATCCGATTGTGGCGATACGGAAAGAATAAAAAGAATGTACGAATTACGAATGATACGAATTTACGAATATTCTAAATAGAATATTGATGAATAATTTCTAGTATTCGTATATTCGTACCGACGTAGTCGGAATTCGGAATTCGCACATATTAAATGTTATCCAGACCTTGAACTACTTGCTTAACTCCGTTAAGATATGAAAACCAATCCACAAATACCAAAATCACTAATATACTAATAACCTAAAATATGGCAAAAAAGAAATCCAATTTTACTATCTATGTAATAGCGCTAATCGGACTATTTGTTCTACTAGATATCTTGGCCAATCGTGGTGGAGCTGCCAGCAATTTCGAAGGTAACCCCACAGAAGTAAATGCCGAAGATTGGACCAAAGGAAACAGCGAAGCCAAAGTAACTTTGATAGAATATGGCGACTTCCAATGCCCCGCTTGTTCGGCCTACCAAGCAGTCCTAAAAGAAATGCAAAGCAAATATGGTAGTTCGGTAAATTTTGTTTATCGCCACTTCCCTCTTACACAAATTCATCCTCACGCCTTGCCTGCTGCCAGAGCCTCCGAAGCCGCCGGTAAGCAAGGCAAGTTCTGGGAAATGCACGACATTCTTTATGAGAAACAAAACTTTTGGTCAGCCGGCCACGGCAGCCCAGACGGATTTTTTGTATCTTATGCAGAAGAACTTGGATTGGACATAGATCAATTTACTAGCGACTACTCCAATACAGAGTCCAGAGATGCTGTTTTGTCTGATCTTTCTAGTGCCAACAAACTCAAATTAAACTCCACTCCTTCATTTTTATTAAACGGAGAACTTATCCAAGCTCCCGGAAGCAGTAGTGGATTTTCGGCTCTTTTGGAAGAAGCTATTGTAGCCAACGGAGGAATAGTTACTCCAGACATAAATTACGGAGTAAAATCTGCCGAAACAACCGAAGAAAACTAAATTACAAATGCCACTACCTATAAATAGTGGCATTTTTCTAGTATGGAATTATTTATCTCACACAATGGAAATTTGATAAAAGAAACAGATGCCAAAATCTCTATAAAAAACATAGAACTTACTTATGGTTTCGGGGTTTATGAAACAATTAAATTAAGAAATGACAAAATTTTCTTTTTGGATAAGCATATTGCAAGATTGTTTGAATCGGCCGAAATACTAGGTCTAGAACATACGTTTTCTCATGAAATAATCAAATCTTATATTTTGGATTTGAAAGAAAAAAACAACCAAGAATCTATCAATATAAAAATGATCTTGCTTGGGGGCAAAACAGCGGCCGAAGCCAATTTGTATATAATGATGCTGGCTCCAAAATTTTTGGATAAAAAATTTTACAAAATTGGAGTACATACTATTGCCAAAACCTACGAAAGATTTTTGCCAAACGCCAAATCTTTAAATATGCTGCCCAGTTATCTGATTTTTAGAGAGGCCAAAGCAGCCGGTGCTCACGATGCTCTGCTGCTAGATAAAAACGGTAATATTCTGGAAGGGACTAGGTCTAATTTTTTTGCGATAAAAGACAAAACCCTGTACAGTGCCCAGGAAGATAAAATATTGAATGGCATTACTAGGCAAACAGTACTAGAATGTGCCTTAGAAAATGGATTTGAGCAAAAGGAAGAAGCTGTTGAGCTAAAAGAGATTAACAATTTTGACGGCGCTTTTCTCACCCACACCTCCGGAAAAATTGTGCCGATCAAATCAATAGATCAGTTTGAGTTTGAATCTATTGCCAAAAATATCAAAGAGTTAATTAAACTTTATAATAATTTTTTGAATAATATCAATAAATAATTTGTTTACAAAAAGATCCTTCGACTTCGCTCAGGGTAACTACAAACAAAAACCTAATAACTAATCACCTAATTCCCTAACCACCTAACTACTATGTCCCTCCTCTTCTCCGGCTCTCTCGCCTACGACTACATCATGGCTTTTCCAGACAGTTTCAAAAATCATATTTTGCCAGACCAAATACATATTCTAAATGTTTCTTTTGTAGTAGATAAATTAAAAAAAGAATATGGTGGCTGCGCGGCCAACATGGCCTATACTACAAAATTACTTGGTGGCGACCCAATTATCATGGCCCCGCTTGGACTAGATGGGCAAGACTATATCGATAGAATGAATTCTTTTGAAATTGCTACCAAATATATGCCTTTGTCAAAAGACAAATATACTTCTTCGGCTCACATTACTACAGACAAAGACGACAATCAGATAATTGCCTTTTATCCTGGTGCTGGTAGCGAAGCAACAGGGCTACATGTAAAAAACGTAGAAGAAAAAATTGATGTAGCTATAGTCGGCCCAACCGACAAAGACGCTATGATAAAACATGTAAAAGAATGTGCTGAAAAAAATATTCCAGTTGTATTTGACCCAGGTCAACAAATTACAGCTTTTTCTGCCCAGGAATTAATGCTCTTGGTAGGTCAAGCCAAATTTTTAATTGCCAATGACTACGAAATGAAAATGATTCAAGAAAAAACCGGTTGGGGTCCAGAAGAAATGCTAAAACATGTAGAAATAATGATACTTACTTTGGGAGACAAAGGATCTATAATCCGTACCAAAGACGAAATTTTAGAGATACAACCTTGCCAAGCTCTATCTGTAGACGATCCCACCGGCGCCGGTGATGCTTACCGAGCCGGATTTTTTACTGCCTATGCAAATGGAGAAAATCTACAAGTCTGTGGCCAGGTGGGCAGTGTAGCTGCTACCTATGCCGTAGAAAAATACGGCACACAAAATCATGAATATACTATAGAAGAATTTGAAAAGAGATACGAAAAGGTTTATGGACAAAAGATAATATTAAAATAAAAAACAACTGTCCCAACAATTCCATTATCTAACAGATTGAAAAACCTTCCCCTACCCTATATAATGAACCCATTATACATAACTCTGTATTATGCTTTTATCAATTATCTTAGTGATTGTCGGTCTAGCTGTATTACTCTTTGGTGGGGATTTATTTGTCCGTGGAGCCGCTAGCATGGCTAGAAAAATGAATGTATCTACCATTGTAATAGGTCTTACAGTTGTGGCCTTTGGAACTTCGGCACCAGAATTAATTGTAAATATCTTTTCGGCTCTAAAAGGTTCTTCCGACATCGCAATTGGTAATATCTTGGGTTCAAATATATCAAACATCCTCTTGGTCCTAGGTATAGCCGGGATAATAAGACCTTTAACAGTAAAAAGTTCCACTGTTTGGAAAGAAATTCCTTTTGGGATTTTGGCAGTTTTGGTTTTATTCTTTTTGGCCAATGATACTACTATTGGTGGAGGTGGAAAAAACATGTTAACTCAGGCCGATGGTTTGGTACTTATTTCTTTCTTTATCATTTTTATCTACTACACCTATGGCCTAACAAAAGCCGAAGGAAGTAGAGAAAATGTAGAGGTTCATAGTTGGTCAAAATCCATTACATTAATAATTGCTGGTATTTTAGGACTAACATTTGGAGGTAAACTTTTGGTAGACAATGGAATTATCTTGGCTAGACTGGCCGGGCTATCTGAACTTTTTATTGGTCTTACTATTACAGCTATCGGGACCTCTCTGCCAGAGTTGGTTACTTCGGCAATTGCCGCTTACAAAGGCCATGTAGATCTGGCTGTAGGAAATGTAGTTGGATCAAACCTTTTCAATGTTTTGTGGGTACTTGGTATTACCCCAATTATTTCTCCGATGGCCGTAGGGCCGGCAGTAAACACCGATATTATGGTTGCTGGTGGAGCAGCAGTAGTCCTATTTTTTGCTATGTTTAACGGTGGCAAAGATGGTCATAGGCTAGACCGTGGCGAGGCCATTATGCTGGTGCTTCTCTATATTGGTTACATTGGATTTGTTATGGTAAGAGGATAGAAATGTACGAATTAGGAACATTACAGATGTACGAATTACGAATAGTGCGAATTTACGAATAAACTATTTGATAAAACATTTGCGGATATGGGAACAATTGTGATAGGGTGTCTGGGTAATTTTGTATGAATAAACTACTATGGAGGGGAAATATAGACTTAAACGAAATGATCTAATTTATCCGGATTTAAGCTTTAAAATAAACGGGGTACTGTTTCAAGTTTCAAATCAACTTGGAGGTGGCCACAAAGAAAGCTATTATCAAAAAGCCACGGCTATAGCTTTAAAACAAGCTGGACTCAAATTTAATGAACAAGTATATGTGCCAGTAAAATTTCATAATAAATTAATAGGCAAATACTTTTTAGATTTTTTAATAGAGGATAAAATAGTATTAGAATTAAAAAGAGATAAATTTGTACCACACTCAATAATATCTCAGACAAAACAGTATACTGAAGTATTAAATAAAAAATTAGCTTTAATTGCTTGCTTCACCCACAAGGGTGTCGCTATAAAAAGAATAATAAATCACAACTATAATAATTCGTAAATTCGCACTATTCGTAATTCGTACATAAATAAAAATAATTCGTAAATTTCGTAATTCGCACATACTATATGAATGAAACATCCAATTATAAAGTAGCTGATATTACTCTTGCCGACTGGGGACGCAAAGAAATTAAAATTGCCGAAGAAGAAATGCCAGGCCTTATGTCTATAAGGAAAAAGTATGCTGCCGAAAAACCTTTGCAAGATGTAAACATAATGGGGAGTCTACACATGACTGTGCAAACTGCTGTACTTATTGAAACTTTAGTAGACTTAGGAGCCAATGTGCGCTGGGTAAGTTGCAATATTTTCTCTACCCAAGATCACGCTGCTGCTGCCATTGCCGCCGCTGGTATTTCTGTCTTTGCTTGGAAAGGTGAAACACTAGAGGAGTACTGGTGGTGTACAGAAAGAGCTTTGGACTTTGGAGACGGAAAAGGGCCAGACATGATAGTAGACGATGGATCAGACGCCACACTTTTAATCCACAAAGGTGTCGAAGCTGAAAAGAATCCAAGTATCCTAGAAAAAGACTACAGTGATGAGGGCGAAGACTTTCGCGAGCTAATGAAGCTGCTAAAAAACGAATACGGAAAGAACTCTACTCGCTGGACCAAAGTGGCCGAAGGTATAAGAGGGGTGTCGGAAGAAACTACCACTGGTATCCACCGCCTCTACCAAATGGAAGAAAAAGGAGAACTTCTTTTTCCAGCTATCAATGTTAATGATTCTGTAACCAAAAGTAAGTTCGATAATATTTATGGTTGTCGCCATAGTGTAATCGATGGGTTAAACCGAGCCATGGATGTAATGATTGGGGGCAAAGTAGCTGTAGTCTGCGGTTATGGTGACGTGGGCAAAGGCTCTGCCCAAGCTCTTCGTGGCCAAGGTGCCAGAGTAATTGTAACCGAAATCGACCCAATCTGTGCTCTCCAAGCGGCAGTAGAAGGTTACGAAGTTACTACTCTAGAAGACACGCTAGGCGAAGCAGATATCTATGTTACTACCACCGGAAACAAAGACGTAATCCGATTGGAACATATGGAAAAAATGAAAAACCAAGCGATTGTATGTAACATTGGTCACTTTGATAATGAAATCCAAGTAGAAGCTTTAAATAATTCCAAGGCCAAAAGAGAAACTATCAAACCACAAGTAGACAAATATACTTTTGATGCTGGCAATGAAATTTTCTTATTGGCAGAAGGACGATTAATGAATTTGGGCTGTGCTACTGGCCACCCAAGTTTTGTAATGAGTAACTCTTTTTCCAATCAAACTCTAGCTCAATTAGAACTTTGGAAGAACAAAGATAAATATGAAAACAAAGTTTACAGACTGCCAAAAGAATTGGACGAAGAAGTTGCCAGATTACACTTAGAAAAAATTGGTGTGAAGCTGACAGAATTAACGGCTGAACAAGCAGATTATATTGGTGTAAAAAAAGAAGGACCGTATAAGCCGGAGCATTATCGCTATTAACCAAAATAAAAAACCTGCACCCAAAAAGTGCAGTTTTTTTTGAATTTAAGGAATCGCATCTACACACAAAAGATGTGCAGCCCCGTGATACGATTCTAATAGAGGGAAAATGGTGGAGTAAACCGGGCCAACAAACGGTCGGCAAATCCTCCAACCAAACCGTCGAGTCCTCCATGATTCTCCAGATTACCCCAAGCCCCTTGGAAGAGTCTTTGGGTAAAAATTCTCACCTCTTGTCCTCCTTCCAAGAGGGCGTCTCGAATGGCCATCAGAACGAAGTGGGCCATATCGCGATCTACCAAAGCGAGATAGAGCAAAACTCCTACTCCCAAAATGGCCAAGATCATCCACAACAGCGTTTCTACGACTGCCAACTCGAAAACCTTCAAGGCCATTCTAAGAAAATAGTTGATCACTTCTACTCTCCAAATTTCCATCTGGATCCCTTCTGGAATAGTCGAGTTCTTTTCCTTCCCCGACCAAACCGACCATTATAAAACCAATTCAAACCCAAAATGTCAAATAAAAAATCCGACTTTGGAGTCGGTTTACACTATTTTTATATACTTCAATAAAAATTGAACCTCCCCCCGCGCGCCGACATATTCTGCCAGCGCGCGGGGTTAGTTGTCCTCACTTTCGAATCGCTTCGATCGCTTTTTCTCCTTCCCCATAAACAGTGTCTTCATCGACAAGTCCTAAAGATCGCCAGACGAGCATGAGCCACATCGGTGGCTCGAAGATGATCTCACGCTTGCCCCGCATGAGGCCATCCACGGCTGCTTTGGCAACCTTCTCCGGGTCTGCCATCTTCTGTCGTGCATTCTTGCCGACATCCATGTCGTCATTCCACAACCCGGTGTTCACCGCGCCGCAGAGGACGTACGTCGTTCGCCAGGAGTGACCATTCTTCTTGGCCCACATCTCCAGACTCTCGGCCAGACGACGCAGACCAGCTTTGGAAGCAGCGTACGCTGCGCCAGATCGCGTCCCAAGTCGCTCCGCCAGGCTGCTCATCACGAGCACCCGTGCATCGTTGCCAAGCTTGCCGGCACGAATCAATGAGCGCATGAGATGTGCGTACGCAGAAGCGTTGATATCGAAACACGATCTCGCATTCTCTCGAAGAGCCTCTTCATCCGCGGAGATGATATCCAGATCCTTGACGAAGGCGACGCTCCACACGATGATGTCGAATGCCGCCTGATCCTCCAACGAACGGACGATGTCGTCTTCCCGGCTAGCTACGTCGATGGTGAGATACTGGCACGTGCCTGTGCCAACCTCTCCGATCACCTCTGCTAGCGATGATAGCTGACCACTCTTGTTCCGTGACGCGATGGTGACATGTGCCCCAAGGCTCACGCAGAACTGGGCGATGTAGAAGCCGATGTTGCCACTCTGGACACCGACGATCAAGACGTTCTTACCTTTGACCGAGGGCATCATGGCCTTCCATCGACGCAAGGCATTGGGAATTACCCCTAGTACTGCGACGACGATGCCCCCTACGAGCGCGAGGCAGCGCATGATCCAGTCCACAGATCCACCACCGAGCATCCACGAAATTTTTTTCAAAGAATCCACAATGTCCTCCTTTGTGGGGTTGTAAGTTATCAAAAACTGCCATTATATAAGCAAAAAAAAATCACTTTGTCAATATTATTACCTTTACAAAATTTGTTAAATTTACAAAAAAAAGCTAAACTAAAGGTAATAAAACTATGCTGACAAATTTAATTATATTACTTGTTCTACTTTTTTTATCTGGCTTTTTCTCTTCGGCCGAGGTGGCTTTTATTTCGCTCACCCCAGCCAAAGTCTCGACCATGATAAAAAAAGATTTGCCTAGAGCAAAATTAGTAAAAAAATTAAAAGACAATCCCAGACGTCTTTTGATCACGATTCTTATTGGCAACAATATTGTAAATATTGCCTCGGCTTCCCTAGCTACTATTGTGGCTAGTGAATTTTTTGCTTCGGCAGTCTTGGGGGTGACTACCGGGGTTATGACTATCTTGGTTTTGATCTTTGGAGAAATTGTCCCAAAATCTTACGCCAGCAGTCACAACAAAAAATTTGCTATTTGGGCAGCACCGGTTATACGACTTTTGCAATGGATTTTGCTTCCTTTTATTATCGTTTTAGAATGGGTTACTCATGTATTTGCCGGCAAACAAAAAGAAGAAAAAGTTAGTGAAGACGAATTAAAAGCTTTGGCACACGCCGGGGTAAAACAAGGAACTATTGAATACGACGAGAGAATAATGATCGAGAGGCTTTTTGCTCTAAATGATCTGCAAGCTAGAGACATAATGACCAATAAATCTAAAATTGTTTCCATACCAGAGCGTCTATCTGTAGCCGAAGCAGCCGAACTAATTGCCAAATCTACTCATACCAGATTCCCAGTTGTTCACAAAAACTTGGATCATATTATTGGTTTTGTACATTCTCGCGATGTGCTAATTGCCCTGCAACATAATAAAGAAAAAGCCAGAATAGAAAATATTATTCGTCCAATTTTGCGAGTAAACAAAAAGAAAAATTTAGATGATTTATTAAGAGAATTTCAAAGAGAAAACATTCACATGGCCGTAGTAGAAGACAACAAAGGAAAAACGTTGGGAGTAATCACTTTGGAAGATGTGCTAGAAGAATTGGTTGGAGAAATAGAAGACGAACACGACAAGAAATAGAACTCCTGTCACTGCGCCTACCCGCCAAATTGGTGGGAGGGAGCGACAGTGACCGTCGCAATCTCAATTTGAAAGTATTATAGATTTTCCCCCTTCGACTTCGCTCGGGGCAGGCTCAGACGGACGGCTCCTCGGAATGACAGTACAAATTAAGCTCATAAATGAAGAAGCCCTCGACACTGGTGTGACGAAAACTTGTAGAAAAAGTTTGTCACCCGTGCGAGGGTTTTATAGTCTCCTTTGGGCCTAAAGAGCTTACGGGTAGTCGATCTGGCCGTACAGCTCGAGCAACACGCGGAAGCGCGGCGTGAAGCCGTCGTAGGGCGTGTCACGCCCATCGAACCTCTTGCCCTTCGGCGCTTCCCAGGCGCCGACCATGTGAGCTGTGCTACGCCCCGTAATGCGAACGATCTCACCGCCCTCTTTCACGTCCAAGAATGTGAAAGGGTTGGGCGTGAGCACCTGCCGGAGAGCTGCGCCCGCCCCCATGAGCTCGACGATCTTGCTGGTCGGGACAGACGTATACCCGGAGGTTTCTGCCAGAAAATCGATCCATGGTTGGTTTTCTCGCTCAGCAATATGCCTCTGCACGAATCCCATATCCAGGCCATTACAAAAGGCCATGTCCGCCCCAGTACCCCAAACCAGGATCTCTGGCACGTAGTAGAGTCCGGTCTGGGACTCCAGAAACATGCGAATGGGGTATCGGGGGCCAACCCCATAATTGGGCTCTTGGGGTCAGGCAAATCCCGAAAAGAGCTTCTTGGTAGGCTTCTAACCCTTCTCGCGGATTGTCTGGATAGTCGCCGTACATAGCGACAGCCAGATGATGTTCCTCGCCGTTTACCCGAACTGAAATTGGGCAGCCCAGAGCGGAATCGTAGTTGCGTGCCGGCACTGTCCCCACGATCACGGCCACATTGCCCTGGTAGCAGAACGGATGCCGAAACCGAATCAGGTTGCCGAGAGCCATCAGGCCACGGGCGAAAATGTTACCAAAACCAAACATGAGATTCTCCTTGTAGACGTCTCTAAACGTCATAGCACCTTACAAAAAATTTTTGCTTTTGTCAAGGTAATTGGTGTATTATCTAAAGCACTATGGAAAAAATAAGATTACAAAAACACATAGCCGATCTAGGTATATGTTCTCGCCGCAAAGCCGAAGAGCTAATTCGCACTGGCAAAGTAAAGTTGAATGGAAAACTGGTTACTGAAATGGGTCTAAAAGTAGATCCAGAAAAAGATACGGTAGAAGTTCTCCCCCTTAAGAAGGGGGAGTTAGAGGGGGTACCAACCTCCCCCAGCCCCTCCTTCTCAAGGAGGGGAGATTATGTCTACATTGCCCTCCACAAACCAATCGATTACATCACCAGTGCCAGTAGCGAGCAGGGTGAGTCTGTTATGGATCTTCTTACAACAAAAAATTGCCTTAAAAAAGGAAATAAGCTAGAAACTAGAGTTTTTCCAGTTGGTAGACTAGACAAAGATTCCGAAGGCTTGGTGCTACTTACCAATGATGGCGAACTAACCAACCAATTGACTCATCCGCGGTATGAACACGAAAAAGAGTACGAAGTTACTATAGACAAACCACTAGGAAAAGACGCCAAAAAAATATTGCAGTCTGGCATGAGAATTGAAGATGGATTTGTAAAAGGGATAAAAATAATAAAAGAATCCAACCGCGGCAAAAGAACTGTAGTAACTGTAATTCTAAAAGAAGGAAAAAATAGACAAATCCGAAAAATGTTTGGTGGTCTTGGCTACCACGTAGTTTCTCTCAAACGCACTCGCATGAGTAATCTAAAGTTGGGAACCTTGCCAGCCGGCAAGTGGAAATTTGTAAAAAAAGAACAAATTGTCTAAATAATAAACGTTATCTTGAGCGAAGCGCAACGAAGTCGAAAGATCTGTCACTGCATTTAACCATTATCGCTATCCTACTTTTATTAAAAAACCATATCTCAATAGAAATAAATTAAATATGAACAAAGTTCTACTTTTAATCCTGGATGGTTGGGGTATAGGGAAAGACTACTCGCACAACGCAATTTTACAAGCAAAAACCCCTTATTGGGACAAACTCTCAAATCACAAAAATTTTTCTACTCTTTCGGCCAAAGAAGGATCAGTAGGACTCTCCCCTGGCCATTTGTCAAACTCAGAAGTTGGCCACACTGCGATTGGTGCTGGCCGGGTGGTAGAGTCAAGCGCTTTTGCAGCAGACGAAGATATCAAAAAAAATAAATTTTTTGATAAAAAGATTTTTGAAGAAATCGAACAAAATATAAATGATAATCAAGGTAAACTGCACTTGGTTGGTATGTTGTCGGATGGAGGAGTGCATTCGCATATCAATCACCTTTTGGTTCTAATAGAATGGACAAAAAATAAAAATATAAAAGATGTGGTGCTACATCTTTTTTTGGATGGTAGAGATATGGCTCCCATGAGTGCCAACAAACTTTGGAAGGTATTAGAAAAAAATTTAGACAAAAATGTGAGAGTGGCTACACTTACCGGCAGAGCTATTGCTATGGATAGAACCGAAAACTGGGATAGAACTGTAGAAACTTTTGAAACTTTGACAAAATTAAAAAATACAACGGACCTAACTCCACTTGGTTATATAGAAAAAAATTACACCGAAAATATTGGTGACGAATTTATGAATCCTGCCAGATTTACCAATGATCTAATTGAAGACAATGATAATATCATTTTTTTCAACTTTCGTGCCGACCGCATGAAACAATTGGTAAAACTTTTTTTGGCAAAAGCTCCAAACAGTATACAAAAAAATTTGAATGTGCCAAAAAATCTTTTGTTTACCAGCATGGCTAGATACGATGAAAATTTTTGTAAGGTCGGTGTAGTTTTTGAAAGGCAAATTCCAAAAAATAATTTGGGCGAATGGGTTAGCCAGCAAGGTTTAAAACATTTAAAATTAACAGAGACAGAAAAATATGCTCATGTCACTTACTTTTTGAATGGTGGCCAAGAAGTACAGTACAAAAATGAAGAAAGATTAATAGTCCCTTCGCTTGGTTTAAAAAATTATGCTAGCCAACCAGAAATGAGTTTGCCGGAAGTCACCAAATCTTTGGTAAGAGCTTTGACACAAAAACATTTTGACCTAATTACTTGCAACATCGCCAATGGTGACATGGTGGGCCATAGTGGCGACTTTGCTGCTGCCAAAGTAGCTGTCAACCATGTAGATACGGCTTTATCCCAAATCTTTCCTGTTGCCGAAAAAAATGGTTATCAGATAGTATTGACGGCTGACCACGGCAACATTGAACACATGGAGACAGATGGATCACCACACACCGCTCATACCTTTAACGATGTGCCTTTGGTAGTAGCTGGAACTAATTTAGATATCCACAAAAATGGCCACCTGCACCAAGTCGCCCCAACTGTGCTAGAATTACTAGGGTTGTCTATCCCTACCGAGATGACTTCCGAATCATTAATAAAATCTGCGTCCCGATATAAAATCGGGATTGCTCTACGGTAATAATCTTATATAATTAGTGAAATCTGTGTCTTATGAAAACCTACGACATTATTGTAATTGGAGCTGGTGGTGGCACCAAGCTGGTTACACCTCCTTCCAAATTGGGTCTAAAAGTAGCTGTAATAGAAAAAAGCAAATTAGGCGGAACTTGTCTAAACCGTGGCTGTATCCCATCGAAAATGCTGATCCACCCGGCTGATGTAGCTACTGAAATTACAGAAGCTGGCAAATTCGATATTAAAGTTGGCAAATTTAGTGTGAACTGGAAAAAATTAGTAACAAGAGTAAACAAAGAAATTACAGCTGATTCGAATAGCATTGCCGTAGCTTACAAAAAAAACAAAAATATAGACTATTATCCCCACGAAGCAAAATTTGTATCGGACAAAGTGGTAGAAGTAAATGGTAAAAAAATAACTGCCAAAAAAATATTTATCGCTGTGGGCGCCAGACCAAGAATCCCAAATATTCCAGGCTTGGCAGGGACCCCATACATGACCAGCACAAAAGCTTTGCAAAATACAAAACAACCCAAAAAGCTAATTGTAATTGGTGGAGGATACATTGGTGTAGAATTAGGACATTTTTATGCCGGTTTAGGGACAGATGTTCAATTTTTGGTTCGTGGTCGCATGGTAAACAGAGAAGATAGCGAAGTTATAGATGAGTTTGAAAAAACATTTTCCAAAAGACATAAAGTTCATTTTGGAGTAAATACCGAAAAAATTAGTTACAAAAACAAAATATTTTCTGTAACTACAAAAGACAAAAATGGCAAAAAGAAAGTACTAAAAGCAGATGCTCTTTTGGTGGCCACTGGAGTAGTCCCAAATAGTGATACCCTAGAACTAAAAAATACCAAAATAAAAATAGATGACAAGGGATTTGTAAAAGTAAACAAATTTTTGGAAACCAGTGTAAAAGATGTTTATGCTCTAGGTGATGTAATTGGCCGTTATCTATTTCGTCATTCAGTAAATTTTGAAGGAGAATACTTGTTTAAAACTCTTTATGTAGACAAAAAGAAAAAAGCTATTAGCTATCCACCCATGCCCCATGCTATTTTTTCCAACCCCCAAGTAGCCGGAGTTGGTCTTACAGAAGAAGAGGCCAAAGCCAAAAAAATTGATTATGTGGTAGGACTAAATAGATACGAAAACAGTGCTATGGGCATGGCTCTACGTAGTGAGAGTGGTTTTGTAAAACTTATTTTTAATAAGAAAAATAAAAGGCTTATTGGGGTTCACATGATTGGTGCAGAGGCCAGCAACATGGTGCATATTGCGATTGCTTTTATGACTATGAATGCTACGATAGGGACTATGCAAAAAATGATCTACATTCACCCGGCTTTGCCAGAAATTATGAGAAATGCGGTACGAAAAGCAGAGGCTAAATTTTGAAAACACTCTCCCCCTAATAGGGGGAGTTGGAGGGGGTCTGGAGGAGAATTCAGCTTTCATATATAGCATCCTCTAAAAATTCAGTTTAAAAATAATAAATTAAAACTTAATTATAATAGTAAAAAACACCGGAAATTCCGGTGTTTTGTTTTTTTCAATTCAAATCCAATAAGTGAATTTTTGCCGCGCCCGCTGTGATAGGATTACAACGGGCGCTGGCGATAGAGCGTCCCCGGCAGCTAGTCGAGAAGCTCGACCCTGCTAATATCGCACAGTGGAATAGAAACTCGATTTCCTTCGGGAGTATTCCCCTGCAACCAGTTTGAGAAGACATTGAAGTCCCCATCATGAACAAGGCTTACGTACCCATCATTTTTCTTATAGATCCTGCACCCCTTTCCCTCTGTGTGGCATCGTCCTAGGGTAGTAGCAATTGCTACTGCTTCCATCTTTTTGCCCCCTTCGCAAGTTGCGAATAGACTGAACATACAGAGCCAGACAATTTTTGTCAAGACTAAAATTAGGAGACAATCCCTCTTACTTTTGTTATACTAACGCTACTTAACAAAAAAATATGAACTCCAAATCAAAATTCGGTTTTGGCCACATGCGAACCATATTTTTCTTTAGTTTGATAATTCTACTAGGGATTTTATTTTTGTACTTGGTTCGCCCCTTTATCTACCCCATCTTTTGGGCAGCTATTCTAGCCGTAATGCTGCACCCCTTTCACAAAAAAATTCACAACTTTATCAAACTGCCCGGAGTTAGCGCTATTATAAGTGTGATATTGGTGATCGTAGTTATTTTCTTGCCATTGGTCTTGCTAAGTATCCTCTTGGTACAGCAATCGGCTGGATTATACAATGCTCTGTTGAACGGAGGTTTGATAAGCAATGTCCAAGGTTTGGCCTCTTGGCTGCAAGACACTCCTCTGGCTCCATACCTACAAACAGCCCAGGAACAATGGAATACTTATGCTGCCAGCGCAGCCAAAGCAATTAGTCTATTTTTGTTTGATAATCTAAAAAACGTCACCCAAAATTCTGTTCGTTTTGTATTCATGCTCTTTATCATGCTCTATACTCTTTATTACTTTTTCAAAGATGGAGAGACCATGCTAAAAAGACTAATGCACTTGTCTCCTCTTGGTGACAAATACGAAAAAATGCTTTACGAAAGATTTCGTACTACCAGCGCTGCCACGCTAAAAGGAACATTTATCATTGGTGGTATCCAAGGTTTGGTCGGTGGTATTTTGTTTTGGGTCACTGGTATACAAGGAGCTTTGGTCTGGGGGGTGGTAATGACCGTTATCTCTATTATCCCGGCGATTGGTTCGGTTATTGTTTGGCTACCGGCCGGTATAGTTATGTTGGCTCTGGGAAATATTTGGCAAGGAATTACAATTCTAGTAGTAGGGACAGTTATTATTTCTATGATAGACAATGTGCTACGCCCACCATTAGTTGGCAAAGATACAGAGATGCATCCATTGGTAGTATTGTTTTCAACTCTGGGTGGTATCGTACTATTTGGCGTTTCCGGATTTATTATCGGCCCCATTATCGCTGCCCTCTTCCTCTCTATCATGTCTATCTATAGTCACTATTACAAAACAGAGTTAAAGAAAAATTAAAAGACACCCAAAAAAGCACGAATCGAAATCGTGCTTTTTTGTTTCAAAATAAATTTAAAACCCCATACCGAAGAGGTATAGGGTTAATCTGTGTCGCGGGCGGGACTTGAACCCGCAAGCCCTTGCGGGCAAGAGATTTTAAGTCTCTCGTGTATACCGATTCCACCACCGCGACAGTAGTGAAGAGAATATCATTATTCTTTACAAAAATCAAGCCAAACTACTTTTGCCAAGTCACATCCTCTACTCCACTTTTTTGATTTATATAACGAGATAGAGCAAATAAGACATCACTAAGTCTGTTTAGATATTGTCCCAATAGTGGATCTAATTCTGGATAATTAACCTTTAGATCGACAAATCTTCTCTCGGCGCGACGACAAATAGCTCTGGCCAAAAAAGCATGGGCAGCAGCCGGGTGCCCACCTGGCAAAATAAACTGGCTGAGAGGTTCTAGAGATTCGTGCATTTCATCTATCCAGTTTTCCATAGCTTCTATATCTTTTTTTTCTATTTTGGGCATTTCTCCCAAAGACATCTGTACGGCCGCTACATTTGATCCTATGTTAAAAAGTTTGTGTTGTACTTGGTTTAATTTTTCTTTAACTTCTTCAAATCCACTCTCTGGTAATTCGGCAACCAAAATACCGACAAAAGCATTGGTTTCGTCTATGTCGCCAATGGCATCTATCTCAATACAATTTTTTTTGACTCTTTTGCCTCCAAAAAGTGAAGTTTCTCCAGAGTCCCCAGTTTTGGTATATATTTTCATATCAATAAAGCATTAAAACCAGCCTTCGACTGATCACCCGAAGGGTGACTTGAAAGCACCTGCCCGCAAGGCCTTACCGATAAATTAGGATGGCAGGCGGGTAAAATCATTAAAACACGAAAAAGGATTTTGTCCAAATGAAAACAAAAAACACTACCATAAGCAGTGTTTTTTGTTTTCTTCTATAGAAAATTGATAAGCAAATTTTCTATAAGAGAGAATGCGCGCGATCCGGAGACCACGCGACTTAGTTTCCTTTTTTTCCTTAGTTCATCTCACTCCGGACGGAGTGAGGAAAGAGCGGGGAGACTCCACGAAGGAGCCCTAGGTCACTTCTTATCCGTGACCTGGAGTGAGCAGCTCACGTGGTCGTAGCGCGGTGAATTGGCCACGAGGAATTGTGGATCGTGGTCGATGCGCACGGTCTCGTAGGAAGCGATCGGGGACATCTTGTCCAGATCCACCCATGAACGATCCAGCGGGATCTTGAACATATCCTTCCCCATGAGCCGCCCCGCGCTGTCGAAGAACTGCACGGCGACAGGGGTATCCCCGACAGAAACGAGCACCCACCCACTGGGACTGGTCTTGCTTCGGTTGTGCCCCTGACAGCTCACTCGTACACTTCGGACTTGCCGAGCAGGGCGATAGACCGTCACGGTGTTCGCGTAGGGGCTAGTGCCACTCCAACCGAGGTCGAAGCTGGTACTCATCTGCCCGTTGACCAGGCAGACTGGGTAGGCGGAGCTCACCCCCGTCTGTCGACCGGTCTGATCCATCCACCTCACGGCGAACTCGAACCCCGGTTGAGCGGATGATCCGGTCTGCCCGCACCATAGGGTTTGGGTCACCGCAGCACTCGAGGTGCCGATGGCCACCGTATCCCCCCCCACGTCGACATATACGGAGGAAGTTTCCCCGCCACACGCGGTGGCCAGAAGGAGAATCCAAATGCCTGCCAAAAGGCAAGACTTACTGATAATTTTCAACGTTCACTCCTAATACTCGCCTCTTTTACACCGCCGTAGCTGGAGATGCTTCTTTTGGGCGAGTTTCCACTGCTATCATATATACACCTTTTTAGTACACTTGTCAAGTACCACTTATAATAATATCTAAAATTTACCTAAACAAAGCCAAAAAAACCAAAAACCGACGCTATATAACGCCGGTTTTTATAACTTTTGATTATCGATTATCCGTCATTTCCCCCATCAATACTTTTATATTACTTCTTAAAACTTACAACTTACTAACTACAACCAAGACTATCTCCACAGTTCAAACACTTGTAACAAGATCCATTGCGAACAGTAATATGACCACAAGTAGGGCAAGCCGGAGCATCTCCATCCATTTCCGAAAGTGCGGCTCCCATAGCGTCTTGCTGGCTCGAATCCTCTTCTATCTCAATCAAAGTTTCTTGAACTTCGGTAGTTGTTACTTCTACTGTAGTGGGGCTAGTCACTTCTAGAGACATACTCTCTTGTTTGGTGGTAGTCTCGGCTAGTCGTGCCATTTGTTCAAATCTATTCTTTTGGATACCTTTTGGTTGCACTTGCACAAAATCTGTTCTACCCAAGTATTCCATACCAAGTATTCGGAAAATCCAATCAACTACAGAAGTACAAACTTTGATATTTGGATGGTCTGTCATGCCAGCCGGTTCGAATCTGGTAAAGGTGAATTTGTCTACTAGTCTCTCTAGTGGTACACCGTATTGCAGAGCCAGAGAAATTGAAATGGCAAACATATTTAATAGACTTTGGAAGCCAGCGCCTTCTTTGTACATATCAATAAAGATTTCGGCCAAGCGACCATCTGGGTATTCACCAGTACGAAGCCAAACTTTTTGGTTACCAATAGTAGTAGAAATAGTAATACCACTACGTTTGGCAGGAAGTTTGCGTTTTTCACCATGCAAGTAAAGTCTGTGGTCGGTTACACTACCATCGCGACCATAAGTTGGCATAGCGTGTGAGTCTGGGATATGTTGGTGCAAAATCTTGGTGGCTTCGGCAATAGCTTGGCTAATTTCCGAAACATCTCCAGCCAAACCTGCTTCTTGCATTTCTTGGCTAGCTGTAGCTGTGGTTTCTACAGCTTTGGCTTCTACTTTTTCTTCATCTTCGTCTTTTTTCTTGGAAGAAGTAGACAATGGTTGGCTAAGTTTACAACCATCTCTGTATAGAGCCACAGCTTTCAAACCAAGTTTCCAAGATTCGTTGTAAGCGTGTTTTACATCTTCTACGGTTACCTCGTTTGGCATGTTGATGGTTTTGCTAATAGCTCCGGATAAGAAAGGTTGCGCAGCCGCCATCATCTTGATGTGTCCCATGTATTCAATATATCTCTTGCCTTTTTTACCACACTTATTGGCACAGTCAAAAATTTTGTAATGTTCGTCTTTTAGATGAGGAGCACCTTCTATAGTCATGGTTCCACATACATAATCATTGGCCTCGTCAATTTGTTCGTCTGTAAAACCAAGAGCCGTTAACATGTTGAAATTTGGGTCATTATACTGAGCAGCTTCGATACCAACTCTTTTCATACAATCTTCACCCAATGTCCAAACATTAAAGGCAAATTGAATTTCAAAAGCACTTCCCAAAGCTCCGTTTAGTTTTTCCAAATCTTCGTCGGTAAAGCCTTTTTGTTTTAGCGATTCAGCATTGATATGTGGAGCATCTGTGATATTGGCTTTACCTTTCATGTAGTCAATAATGTCGGTAATTTCTGCTTCGCTATAATCGAGATTCTTAAGAGCTGCTGGGACAGCTTGATTTACAATTTTAAAGTACCCACCACCAGCAAGTTTTTTGAATTTGACCAAAGCAAAGTCTGGTTCTACTCCGGTAGTAGCACAATCCATAAGTAGACCAATTGTTCCGGTAGGAGCAAGCAAGGTTGTTTGAGCATTTCTATAACCATGTTTTTCTCCCCATTCCAAAGCTTCGTTCCAACTCTCTCTGGCAGCACTTAGCATGTAAGCTGGAGCATATTCTGGATTAATCCCAACTGGTTTGATAGTACATTTTTCATATTCACTATCTGGAGCATTAAAGGCAGCTCGACGATGATTGCGCATAACCCGCAACATGTCTTCGCGGTTGATAGCAAATTTTGGAAATGGTCCCATGGCTTTGGCAATTTCGGCACTGGTTCTGTAACTTTCACCAGTCATAATAGCCGATACACAACCAGTAAAAGCATAAGCCTCTTCGGATTCGTATGGAATACCACTGGTCATAAGAACAGATCCAATGTTGGCGTAGCCAAGACCCAAAGTACGGAATTCATAACTCATTTGAGCAATCTCTTTGCTAGGAAATTGCGCCATAAGTACACTGATTTCCAAAACAGTGGTCCATAGTCTGGCACCGTGTTTGAAATTGTCTACCAAAAATTCTTGTTTGTCGATGTTAAAAAATTTGGCAATGTTTAAAGAAGCTAGGTTACAAGCAGTATCATCTAAAAACATGTATTCACTACAAGGATTACTACCATTGATACGACCAGACTGCGGACAAGTATGCCAGTCGTTGATAGTACCATCGTACTGCAATCCAGGGTCAGCACAAGCCCAAGCAGCAAAGGCAATATTTTCCCAAAGTTCTCTGGCTTTCACAGTTTTGGCAGTAGTACCATCGGTTCTCCAGGTCAAATTCCAAGAACCATCATTTTCAACTGCGTGCATAAATTTGTGTTGTACCCGTACAGAATTGTTGGAGTTTTGACCAGACACAGTATCATAAGCTTCGCCTTCGTAATCAGATGGGTAGCCAGCGGCAATAAGAGCGGCTACTTTCTTTTCTTCTTCTACTTTCCAGTTAACAAATGTTTCTACATCCGGATGGTCAATGTCGAGAATTACCATCTTGGCAGCCCGTCTGGTAGTACCACCAGATTTGATAGCTCCGGCAGCTCGATCACCAATACGAAGGAAACTCATTACCCCACTACTGGTTCCCCCACCAGAAAGAGGTTCACCTTTACCACGAATACCGGAAAAGTTGGATCCAGTACCAGAACCATATTTGAAAATTCTAGCTTCGCGGGTCCACAAATCCATAATTCCACCCTCGTTTACCAAATCATCTCTTACAGATTGGATAAAACAAGCGTGTGGTTGAGGATGAGTATAAGCATCGGTAGAGCGAGTTAGATTGCCAGTATCTGGATCTACATAGTGGTGACCTTGGGCTGGGCCAGTAATACCATAAGCCCATTGCAAACCTGTATTAAACCATTGTGGCGAGTTTGGCGCAGCCATTTGTCTAAGCAACATCACTACCAACTCATCGTAAAAAATTTCTGCATCTTTGGCACTAGCAAAGTAAGCATATTTTTCACCCCAGTAACGCCAAGTACCTACCAAACGGTGCACTGTTTGCTTGGCACTAGTTTCGGGTCCAAGCATGGGAGACCCGTTAGCGTCTAGCTTTGGTGTACCGTCTGGATTGTATTGTGGCACGCCAGCTTTGCGGAAATATTTTTGTGCCATAATATCTGTAGCTACTTGAGACCAGTCTTTTGGGATTTCTATATCAATCATTTCAAAAACCACCGTGCCATCCGGCTCACGAATTACACTGCTGCGTTTTTCGTACTCCACCATATCGAAGGGGCTTTTACCCTCTTCGCTAAAAACTCTTTTAAATTTCAAACCATCTGGATTGTAGGTAAAACTACTTTGTTCGTCTTCGGTTTGACCAAGGTGTAGACCTTGGATAAATTTGGAATCTACTGGCCCCATATGAATGTAGAATTAATGATTTATGATTTTAGATTTAATTTTGTTGATACAATTACAAATCAAAAATCGTAAATTATTAGGTTATAAAAACGCCTATTCGGCGTTCCCTGTCAAGTATGTAAAAGGCATATCTTGTGGTTTAAAATATTTTTGACCACAAGATGTAGTATTTTGTGCAGGCAAGTGTCATTATACCACATTGCAAAAAACCCCGCCAAATTTTTACAAAAAGTGCTTGATTAAGCTTAAAAATTAACAAATAAAAAATCTTTTATACAAGTTATCCACACTGTTTTGCTTCAAACAAATATTCAAAGTGCTCAGGCATTATATTTTATAGAAAGTTCCATTTCACGACTAAAAAATGCAGCCGTAATTATCCTTTAATTTAAAAATAAGAAGAACATTGCTTTCGCCAACTCCATAAAGTACAATACCCACACTATGATAGAAGAATCTCATACAAACGAAAGACTGGTGACCCCCGAAAAAGAAAGTCCGACCGAAGAAATAATTGAAATAAATTTGCGACCACAAAACTTGGATGATTTTGTTGGACAAGAACATATCAAAGAACCTCTTTCTATATCTATGGCAGCGGCCAAACAACGAAAAGAACCTATTGAACATGCTTTGTTATATGGAAACCCAGGTCTTGGCAAAACTACTTTGGCGAACATTATTGCCAGAGAAATGGGCGTAAATATCCGTGTTACCGCTGGTCCGGCTCTGGAACGCGTAGGTGATTTGGCCGCTATATTATCCAATCTTTCACAAGGAGATGTTCTGTTTATAGACGAGATCCACCGCATGAACAAAACTATAGAAGAAGTTCTCTATAGTGCTATGGAGGACTATGCTCTAGACATTATAGTTGGCAAAGGCCCGGCTGCCCGAACTCTGCGTATGCCACTAGAAAAATTCACTTTGATTGGGGCAACTACCAAACTAAATTTACTTTCCAGTCCCCTACGCGATAGATTTGGTCACGTTTTTCATCTTAACTTTTACGAACATAACGACATCAACAAAATTGTAAAAAGAAATGCTAATATTCTAAATGTAATTATAGAAGAAACCGCCAGCCAAGAAATTGCCAAACGAGCCAGACGTACCCCGCGTGTCGCCAACAGATTATTAAAAAGAGTCCGGGACTACGCCGAAGTCAAACACAATGGTAAAATAGATAATAATGTTACCAATGCGGCTCTCTCAATGCTCGCAGTAGATGAACATGGGCTTGATCAAGTGGATAGAAAACTTTTGGAAGCTATTATCAAAAAATTTGATGGAGGGCCGGTGGGGCTAAGTACTTTGGCAGCAGCCGTAGCCGAAGACATAGACACCATAGAAACTATCTACGAACCATACCTGCTCCAAATCGGAATGCTCGAGCGTACCCCGAGAGGGAGAAAGACGACCCCGGCAGCTTATACGCATTTGGGTATGATAAATTAATTACAAATTTTAAATTTTAATTAAATTATAAATATAGAATTTTAAATATGCTAAAGGAGGACAATGAAATCAAAAAAATTTTTGATTTAGAAGAAAGAACCGCTATTTTTGGAGAATCAGTGATAAAGTTTGTAAAGAAACTGGAATCTGATATTGTTAACAACAGACTAGTTGATCAAGTAATCCGATCTGCAACTAGTATTGGAGCAAATTATATGGAGGCCAATGGATCGGAATCGAAAAGAGACTTCAAACATAAAATATCTATCTGCAAAAAAGAATCAAAAGAGACTGAACACTGGTTAAGAATGATAGCAAACGCAAACAACCAAAAGATGGATAAATTACGAGTATTATGGAAAGAAGCTCACGAATTAACATTGATTTTTTCTAAAATAGTAATAAGCTGTAACAAAAAAAATTAAAATTATTTATTTTAAATTGATTTAAAATTTATAATTTAAAATTAAAAAACATGATTTCTTTATCTATTCTCATTCCAATTTATCTAATATTTGTAGCCATATTTTTTATTTTCTTGGCTATTAATATTTACCACATTGCCATGAGTGCAGCTATGAGTGCCACTAGTTTTTTGGTAACTTTTTTTATCTCGGCGGCTGGTATATTAACTATATATGTAACCTGGGCACTCTTAAGAAGTATAGATTTTTCACAGCCCATTATAGATCTAGGTACTAGAAATTTATTTTAAAAATATGGATGTTAGAACTCTCATTCACCAAAAAAATTACGAACAGGTAAAATACGTACTAAGACGTCACCCCATTACTTTTGTACCTCAATTAACTTTATTTTTGGTTTTGCTGGCTTTACCAATTTTATCTTATCTAATGATAAACTCTCTTTTCCCAAATTTACTTGGTGGAGAAATTATTTATAGTTTTGCAGTAGTCTTTGTAAGTATTTATTACTTAGTAATCTATATTTTCTTTTTTGCCCAATTTATAGATTTTTATCTAGACGAATGGATTATAACCAACGACCGAATTGTAGATATAGAACAACTCGGTCTTTTTTCCAGAAGCATTTCCGAGTTAGATTTATTCCGTATTCAAGATATTACTACAGATGTCAAAGGTTTCTTTGCTACTTTTTTTAACTATGGCAATGTGAGTATTAAAACCGCTTCCCAAAATTTGGATATAGTTTTTTACAATGTTCATAATCCCAACAAAGTTCGCCACGAACTTTTGCGCTTGGCCGACGTAGACCGCAAATTTCATTTCCCAGAGATGACCAGCGACAAGGTGACTAACCACATGTAATGTATTTACAATATTTTTTAAATCTAACTTTATTGGATCAAATATTGATCCTATATTTTTTAAGTATAAACATTTTTTCATTTTTCTTTTTTGGTTGGGACAAACTACAATCCAGATTCAAAGCTCGCCGAGTCAGTGAAAAATCTCTTTGGTTTATCACCCTAATTGGTGGTTCTATAGGGTCACTCTTTGGTATGCAATTTTTCCGCCACAAAACCAAAAAAATATCTTTTCAAGCTGGGATTGCAATCATCTTAGCTTTGCAGATTTTGGTTGTTTATTATGTATTAAGTTAACAATTGTAAGTAAAATAAAAATTGACTATACTTAATTCGCATAATTCATAAATTCCTACCTATATGAAATTTTTCTTAGATACAGCAAACCTCGACGACATTAAAAAATACGCTGCCTGGGGTATGGTAGATGGAGTAACCACCAATCCATCGCTACTGGCCAAAGAGGGAGTAAACCTAGAAAAAAGAATCAAAGAAATTGTAAAAATAGTAAACGGCCCGATTAGTGCCGAAGTGATAGCAACCGACTGGGAAGGGATGCTAAAAGAAGGTCGCAAATACGCCAAATGGCACAAAAATATTCATGTCAAAGTACCTTGTACCCCAGATGGTCTCATTGCCACCAAGCAATTTGCCAAAGAAAAAATCAAAACTAACGTGACTCTAGTATTCTCCGCCAGCCAAGCCCTCTTGGCTGCCAAAGCTGGCGCTACCCTTATGAGTCCATTTGTTGGTAGGCTAGATGATATTTCCGAAGATGGCATGGGACTAATAGCTGATATCGTAGATATTTATGATAACTACGGATTTGAAACCGAGATTTTAGCAGCCAGTATCCGCCATCCAGAACACGTAGTAGAAGCTGCCAAACTTGGGGCAGACATTGCCACTATTCCACCAGCTATTTTTGAAAAATTAGTCAAACACCCTTTGACCGACAAAGGTTTGGAAAAATTTTTGAGTGATTGGAAAAAAATTAAGAGTAAACAGTAATTTGTAAACTGTAAAAAACAGAACCATTTACTGTTTACTATTCAATAGTTACATAAATAGTATGTTAAAAATAAATACCATCAATCTTCACAAAGTCTCCAAAAAACATGGTTTATCAAAAAAAGAAATACTCGACTTTGGTAAAAATTTATCGAAGCATCTAGAAAACTTCAAAACCCGAGACCAACACTTTCATGAAATAGTTGATGATGCCAGTGTAGTAGTTGAAATAGAAAAGTATGCCAAAAGTGTAAATGGTAAATTTAATAATATTGTTGTACTCGGAATTGGAGGTTCGGCACTTGGAACAATTTGTTTGCAAAAAGCTCTTTTGCCACTCTACAGTCACGAAGAAAAAAAACAAAAATGGCCAAAGGTTCATGTGCTAGACAACATTGATCCCACCATGATTAAAGAATTAGAAGATATACTAGACTTCAAAAAAACTTTGTTCTTGGTTGTAAGTAAATCCGGAGGCACACCAGAATCCATAGCCTTGTTTATGTATTTCAAAAAGAAATTACAAGGTAAAAAACTGCAACCCAAGAACCACATGGTTGCCATTACCAACCCAGGGAAAAGAATGCTCCGCGAAGTTTGTGAAAAAGAAGATATAAAAATTTTTGATCATGGACCAGTTGGCGGTAGGTTTGCGGTTTTGTCTTCGGTAGGATTATTACCTGCGGCTCTTAGTGGTATTAATATTAAAAAACTACTAGCTGGGTCGAGAGAAATGCGCGAATCATTCATTTCTAAAAATGTAAAAAACAATCTCCCCTTCCAAATTGCGTCAATGCAATATTTATTAAATAAAAAAGGCAAAGTAATGAATGTATTAATGCCTTATTCACAAAGATTAATGCTTTTACCAGATTGGTTCAGACAACTTTTGGCTGAAAGCATCGGGAAAAAGATAGATAGAAAAAATAAGGTCGTTAATATTGGTATTACTCCAGTTAGTGCCTTGGGCGCCACAGATCAACACTCACAAAGCCAACTCTACAACGAAGGACCAAATGATAAATTTTTTATTTTCTTAGAAATTAAAAATTTTGGTAAGAAAGTTCCAATCCCTCTACTCTATCCAAAAAATGAAAAAGTTTCATTTCTAAAAGGAATTGATTTTGCCACACTTTTGAATACCGAAAAAAAAGCTACCGCAGATTCTTACACAAAAAATGACAGACCAAACATCACAATAGAGATAGAAAAAGTTAATGAAGAATATTTGGGTCAACTTTTTATGCTTTTTGAAGGGGCTACGGCTTTTTTGGGAGAATTTTACAATATTGACGCTTTTGATCAACCTGGCGTAGAATTATCTAAAGTCTTAACTAGAAAATATTTGAAAAAATAAATATGGAGATACAGCAAATAAAGCTCGATCATGAATTTGTCGAAAAACCATGGGGTTGGTACAAAGTATTAATAGAAACTGACAAATATAAGGTAAAAGAACTACTGGTTAAACCAGGTCATCTGCTAAGTTACCAAACACATAAACGTAGAGCCGAACACTGGTTTATAGCCAAAGGCGAAGCTTATGCCATAATTGATGACAAAAAAATTGAACTTATGGCTGGAGAATCGGTAGACATCCCAGTTGAAACCAAACATAGAATTGGGAATAACAGTAAAGATGATATGGTTTTTATAGAAGTGCAAACTGGCAACTATTTTGGAGAAGACGATATCATTCGTATAGAAGATAACTACGGTAGAGAAAATAAATAAATAAAAAACCTCGAGAAATTATCTCGAGGTTTTTTATTTATCGATTACATTTTTTTTGTTATAATAGGCACTACTTATGGATAACATATTCTTACAAATGAGTGCCCTTCTTGGCGTCACGGTGATGATTGCTTTTTTTATTCGCTTACTTCGCCAACCACTAATGGTAGCTTACATTGTAGCTGGGATTGTGTCTGGCCCACTCTTGCTAAATTTAATCCAAGACGATGTACACACCTACGAAGCTTTTGCCGAACTAGGAGTAGTTCTTTTACTTTTTGTAGTTGGACTTAGCTTGAACTTTGACCATATAAAAAGAATCGGAAAAACAGCCCTTATCACAGGTGTTGGCCAAGTCTTATTTACCGGTATTGTAGGTTTTTTGATATTAGAAACTGTTAGTGACTTTGCCCTAATATCGAATATATATTTGGCCATAGCTATCACTTTTTCCAGCACCATTATCATCACCAAATTATTGGGAGACAAAAAAGATTTGCAAAGTACTTATGGTAGAAACGTAATTGGACTGATGATAGTCCAAGACATTATTGCTGTAATTATAATGGTCTTGGTTACTACGCTAGGCGAATCCACTTCACTACCGTTTATAATGAGTACTTTGTTTGCCAAAGGGTTGGCTGTAGTAGCTATAATCTATTTTTTCTCAAAACTCTTGCTACCAAAAATCTTAGATCGAGTAGCGACATCTAGTGAGTATCTATTTATTTTCACCATCGCTTGGTGTTTTGGTATGGCTAGCTTGGTTCATCTGTTTGGTTTTTCTGTAGAGATTGGAGCAATTGTCGCCGGAATATCTTTGGCTTCTTCTACATACCAACCAGAAATTATTAGCAAAATCAAACCTCTCCGAGATTTCTTTATTGTTTTGTTCTTCTTAATCTTGGGCAGCCAAATGCAATTTGTTGGAGTAGAAAAAACTATTTTGGTTGCTTTGCTCCTATCATTATTTGTACTGCTTGGGAACCCTGCTATTCTCTATATTATGTATAGACTTCGTCGCTTTACCAGAAGAAATAGCTTTTTAGCTGGGGTAACAGCAGCTCAAGTAAGTGAGTTTGGTTTTGTACTACTATTTACCGGTATCCAAGCAGGTCACATAGAAGGTAGCGAAATGCAAATTTATACCATGATTGCTCTTACTACTATTTTTGTTTCTTCTTACCTTATTACTTACAACGAAAAACTCTACCAAAAACTTTTGCCGATCTTTAGCTGGTTTGGGCAAGACAGATTCCAACAAACAGAAGGAGAAGTAGAAAAATACGATGTTTGGGTTTTTGGTTATCACCGCATTGGCTGGCGTATTTGTGAAACTCTAAAGGAAAAAAATATAAAATTTGCTGTAGTTGACTTTAGTCCGGATGCGGTTTCAAAACTAAAACATCGTGGTATTCCGGTATTTTTTGGGGATGCGGCTGATATAGAATTCTTAGAAGAACTCCCACTTGAAAAAGCTAAACTAGTAATTTCTACTCTACCAGAACCAGACGACCAAAGAACTCTGATTAGTCATATCAGACAAAAGAGTAAAAAGACCAAAATAATTGCCAACTTGTACCACAGTCTGGATTTGGATAGTCTGTACGACAAAGGCGCTGACTATGTTATGCTGCCACATTTGCTTGGTGGAGCTTGGATGGCTAGTGTGATAAAAGATAAAGCTTGGACAAAACACACTTTTGAAGAGTTAAAAAAAGAACAGCGAAAAGAATTAAAGTTACGTTTTACGACCACAGTTCAAGAGTAAAAAACCCCCGACAAAATCGGGGGCTTCTTATTTCTTAGAACTTATTTCTATTTATCTAATCTGTCTTTCTACCATCGTAATCACCGGTCTCACTATTTACCACAATTTCTTCATCTTCTTTTATAAAGATAGGAGCTTGAATTTTTAATCCATTTTCCAATTCTATCTCTTTGGTTACATTACCACTGGCAGTGTCCCCTTTTACAGCCGGAGGGGCGGTAATAACTTTGTAAGTAATTTTCTTTGGCAAATCAATCGCCACAACATTTTCTTCGTGCATGATAGCGATTACATCCAAACCTTCTTTCAAAAATTTGCCATCATCTCCCAAGATATCTTCTCCAACTTCTACAGTCTCATAAGTATCTTGGTTCATAAAAGAATATTTATCGCCTGTTTTGTACAAGTATTGCATATTTTGTCTTTGTACTTGCACAGTGTCTACAGACTCCCCACTTTTGTAAGTTATCTCTATGGTTCTGCCAGTGGAGATACTTTTCATTTTTGTTTTGGTAAATGCAGAACCTTTGCCTGGATTTACAAATTGAAAGGTGGTTACCACATACAAATCATTTTGATGTTTGATAACTGCACCTTTTTTGATATTGGTTGTGTCGCCCATAACATTAAAATATTTAATCATTAAATCATAAAAACATTAGCATACAAATTGAGACTAATCAATAGTAAATAATTTTGACATAGGCAATGCCAAAATATCATCTATATTATTAATACCCAACAAAACCATAATTAGCCTGTCTACGCCAAGAGCAATACCAGCGCAATTTGATAAATTTTTGACTGCTTCCAAAAATTCTTTGTCAATTTCGTACAAATCTTTGCCCAAATTTTTTCTTAAATTTTTTTCTTCTTCCAATCTATTCTCTTGTTCTTTTTGATCAGTTAATTCGGAAAAAGCATTGGCAATCTCTATCCCATTTATATAAACCTCAAACCTTTCGGCATATCTAGGATCAACTTGAGAAATTTTTGAAAGTGCAGACATTTGAGCGGGATAATGATGCACAATGGTTGGCTCTATTAAATTTGGTTCAATTTTATTAAGGAAAATTTTGTAAAACAAATCTTCGTAACTATAACTTTCCGGAGCAAGTTGTAAATTGTAAGTTGTGTTGACTAGATTAAGTAAACTTTCTTTATCTAAATAATCATCTAGATTGACACCCACATATTTTTGCCACAAATCTCGCATGTGGATTTTGTGGAAAGATTTTAGATTTATGACCTGCCCGACAGTGCCAGTCTTTGGCAGGCGGGTTTTAGATTTATGATTTGCTGAAATTTTTTCTTTCAAAGAATATAATAAATTCTCAATATCTTCCATGATTTTATAAAAATCAACGTTCATTCGATAAAATTCCAACATTGTAAACTCTGGATTATGCAATCCTCCAAAACTTTCTTTGTTTCTATAACATTTACTAATCGAAAAAACATTTTCAAATCCAGCTGCCAGCATTTTTTTTAGAGTATATTCTGGAGACGTGTGCAGGTATCCTATGTGTTTGTCCCCTATCTCATTTTCAATCTCTACTTTCATCGGATCTAGATAAGGTTCCTGCCCTGGCACATTTACAATATTAGGAGTCTCTACTTCCAAAAAATTTTCCGACCAAAAAAATTCACGAATTAATCTAATTATTTCAAAACGCGCTTCTAAGATATCTTTATTTTTTTGGATATGTAAAACATGCTTCATACAAAAACCAATTTTGGCATAAAAATACTTTTTGGTCAATACGTAGCTAAATAAAAAATAATACAGTTAAAACTATATTTATTTTATTTGTAAATATTATTTAATTTTCGCAATATCTAAAAATGAAATAAAGGGGTCTGGGGTGGCAACTATAGCGCCCGACTAGAAAAGACAAACTTTACCTATGCAATGTGAGCGGTTTTGCACCCCAGCAGTTTCCTGCCTACCGGCAGGCAGGTTGGTTACTTTTTGCTGCCAAAAAGTAACACTTAGAAGAATTTATCACGGTATAAGTGAGATTTTTAAAAATAACTAAAATCTAAAATAATACTAAGATTTTAGTTATTTACTCTTTTTAATTATCTTATAATTATTATGCAAATACATTAATTCCTTTTTGATACTATCAAAAATTTTGTGATCATTTCCTGACATTTTTTCCTTTTCAGAAATAAGTTCCATAAGCATAGCCAAAATAGCAAAGTAATCATTGTTTTTTATATGCTTTAGGGTACTCTTGCGAATAGCCTTGGATTCTTTGTCATAAAAAAGTTCTGTAGCAAATAATTGACTATGTTCTAACACAAAATCTTGGGTAGAAATTTCGGCTTTCACTTTGTTTGCGGTTGTATACATACTTTTTCTTGTTTAAAAATTAATATTGGTTGGAATACTACTAAAACCATGTTTGGTGATAATAATATGATCTAGTACATCTATGCCCAAAATTTCTCCGGCTTCTACAATTTGTTTGGTAATAACAATATCCGCATCACTCGGTTTGCTACTGCCAGAAGGATGGTTGTGAGCGATAATTACAGCTGCAGCCGAATTTTCCAAAGCCGGCCGAAAAACTTCTCTAGGGTGAACAATGTTGGCCGTAAGTGAACCAATTGAAATCACTTCATCGTGGACAATTTGGTAACGACTATTTAAATAGATACCTCGCAATTGTTCTTTTTTCAAAAAAGCCATATCTTTTAGATAATTTTTGACTTGCCTGGCATTTCTAATAGTCATCTTGCGACCAGATTTTTTATCAAAAAAACGCCGCCCTAGCTCGAAGCAGGCGACGATCTGACATGACTTTACAATTGGAATATCTAATTCTTCGTGAAGTTTTTGAGGGTTCTTTTGGGTAACAATACTAGTAGTACCATATTCTTGCATTACTCGTTTGGTCATTTCCAAGACGTCTTCTTTTCTAGTACCGGTATTTAATACAATAGCCAAAAGCTCAGCAGACGATAATGTCTCTGGCCCTCCTGCAATTAAACGTTCTCTTGGTTTGTCATCTTCGGCTAGGTCACGCAATCTTAGTACATATTGCTTGTCCTCTCCATGAATTAGATCTGTTTCTTGCAATTTATATCTTGGCTGTGTTGTATTTATTCCCCTCATAGCCATTTCATTGTAGCAGACCAATTATAATTTTAAAAGTTGATAACTTTGGGGTATAATTACAAAAATAAAGAAAGGAGGTGAAAATATGAGTTTACACAAAATTAACATCGTAGCCGCTGGTTTGGCCGTAGGTCTCACCACTGCCGGAGCAATGTTTTTGCTAGCTTTGGCTGCTATGGCCGGATGGGGTGGGGCTATAGTAGAGCTTTGTTCCAGTCTTTACCTAGGCTACCAAGCTACTTTTCTAGGAGCCATTATTGGGGCGATTTGGGGTTTTATAGATGGTTTTATTGGTGGTGTGGTACTAGCTTGGATCTACAATAGATTTGCCTAGATTGACATTTTTACAAAAAACAATTAGTATATATTCATTCCAATCCCGACTACGGTCGGGATTTTGAAACAATTCAAGCACGCGAGCGTTGTATAATGGCTATTACCTCGGCCTTCCAAGCCGATGATGCCGGTTCGATTCCGGTCGCTCGCTCTAAAAAAACTCGCTTTAATTAGCGAGTTTTTTAATTTTGATGAATGTTGTTCTACAAACTATTTAACTTATCCAAAGTATTATCATCAACTAACCCCGTAGTTGGTAAGTTGTTATCAACTTGAAAGGCTCTTACGGCTGACTCTGTGAGGCTGCCATAATAACCTGTACTACGAGGGAAAGTGAAGAATCCAAGTTCTTTTAGAAAATCTTGCAAAAGTTTTACTTCTTCTGATCTATCACCTACTTTCATAGTACGCTTAAATTTTTCTTCTATACCAATATCTACTTTTGTCTCCTCTTCTATTTTTTCTCCAATAACAATTTCTCTAATCTCCCCACTATCTATTAATTTTTTAACGGCTTCTAATTCTGCATATTTTTCAGTGTTTGTAGTAGTAATATTTTCACCTACTTCAAAAGTTTCTATCCTATTTTCGGTAACTTCTCTTACTTTATCCCAAGTAAAATTCAAAGCATTAAAAACTTTTTCTGTTCTTATCCAATGCAAAATATTCTCAAGTGCCAAATAAGTTTTTGGCAAATCATAAACTTTTATAAGAGAAGCTCCATTTACAGTCAACTTGTTTGGCACAAACTTAACCTCATCTCTATTTATTTTTTCCAAATCTTCGCTAGAAACAATATTTACCTCTGACCAAGAAGAAAAATATTCAAAGTAAACAAATGGAGTTTTAAAAGCTTGTCCAGTACACCTTTCTGTAATGTAATATACAGCTGGTTCATCTTTAATCTTGTATGGTTTTTTTGTCTCAAGAGAACATTCTATTTCTTCTTCGTCCAAAATTTCTTCTTGCTTTTCTACATTAATATCCTCAACGGGTGTTTCTATTTTTACTTCTTTTAATTTAATATAAGCCAAATCGTCTACAGTAGCTCCATTGGCAGTTCTAAATCTAACATAAATTGTTTTGAGGCCATCTCCCGGAGGCAAACGCCATTTCATCACTCTAGCAAACGGGACAAAAGAAGCTTCTTTAAAATTACTATTTTCTGAAAAAGCTACTTCAATGGCCCCAACAATATTTAAATTAACTATTACATCTCTAGTATCTGTTTCTTTGGCACCATAATTTATTTGTACAAAATCTACTTGTGGGCTAGATGGGCTAACTCTAGCTACTGGAGCCGCAGAGCCACCACCTTCCCCCAGATTAAATGTAAAATAATCTGTTAAATGTTTGGTCCAAATTATAAGATCCAAACCACTGTCTACCTTACACTCACCAGAACCAACGATATTGTTTGAATCACTAGGACTGTTACAAATAGTTGTTATTTCGGTAGAAGAATTTTCCCCTTCTCTTTGGTAGGCGGCTCTTTCGCCGGCTTCGCCAGGGAAAACCAGTTTTACAGCATTATCAAAATTGAGTTGGGCTAATTCTGAACCAACCTTTATAGCTAATTTAATAGTTCCCACTCTAGGTGGAGTTACCAAACTATTACCATCAATCACTGTAGGGATTTTGATTTGTCCATCCCAATCATCGGAGTCGGCTGTTATCACACTAGAAGCCGGGATTGTCATTCCAAAATCACTTCCCCTATCGTTCGATGGTCTGGTGGCAGAAATTTGTTCCGAAATATTTACTTGTCTAGTTTGCAACAGTCTACCAAGATCCAGGCTAACCGAACGAGTTTCAGCTATACCTTCTGGGGTTGTAAGTGAAGTGAAAGTACCGGTATTACCACCAGGAGTTCCATCTATGGTAACTGTAGTTTGATCACTAGTTACAGTAGCAGTATCCTCTGTAGCCAATTGTCTGTCCGAAGCTACAGAAGTATAAGAAGCTGTACTGGTAGTAGAAGAGGCTGAAGTTCCAGAGGTATCCAGCCCTTGTACCAAAAATTGATAAGAGGTATTAACCGATAAACCGGTTACAGTAACTGCTCCACCCCAAGAAGAAGTAGTTTGGTGTACAGCTGTAGCACTAGAAGCACCACTAGCATCTATATAATTGCTATCGGTTACATTGTAAATAGCAAACTCTGTAGTGGCTACATTGCCAGATTCATTTATAGTAACATCCAAACTGGTTTGAGTGGGTGTCCCGACTGTAGGGGTGCTTGGGGTAACCAAAGTACTTTGGCTACCTTCGGCATCATCGTTTACAATCGTGCTAGTTACAACAGTAATTGATCCAGCCACAGCATTGGTTGGAGTGCCCATAGTCACCACGATAGTTTCGTCTGATTCAAAAGTAGATTCATCGGTAATAGAAACTGTCACACTACCAGAAAGTGAACCAGCCGAAATACTAATAGTTCCATCGGTAAGTGAGTGATCTGAACCAGCCGTAGCAGTACCCCCAACAGTATATGGCACAGACACAGTAGAGGTAGTACTAGAAGACATCGCGGCCGTAATTACAAAACTTCCGGCATCTTCCAAATAAGAAAAACTATTTTCTTCTAGATATTCTATTTCTATTTCTTTGAAAATTGGAGTGGTGGTAGCAACTCTGGTCAAACCAATTTGATACTGCACATATTGGTGACCATCGGTAACACAACTGTTGCCAGTAATATCATCTCCATTGGTAATAACGCTGCAGCTGGAAAAAGCAGTGGCCCCACTCATGTCACTATTACTATCTGTTCTAATCTTTACAGTAGTGCTAACAGCTCCATCGGCTACATACCTTACCACTCCCCATTCATGAGTACTTGTAGCGATATTAAAAATATTTGAAGTCAAAGTACCGCTAGCCACATAATAATTTTCTACACTAGCCACAGAATAAAAAGTTCCTGGAGAAGATTGGTTGTTGTATTCTGTTTCTATCCATTGATTACTTAGGTTGGTAGACAACACCCTAACTTCGTCCAAGGCACCAGCATAAAAATACAAATCATCACTCTCAACCCCGATTTGCAAATCACAATCAAGATCACTACTTGGAGCGGTTCCTGTTTGTCTGTGAGCATAACCAAGCTCTACGGCATTGGCATAAAAATATGGAACATAAGATGAATCCACAACAGAAGCTGCATAAGTCCAAACATCCTCTGTTAGACTGGCATCGGCAGAAACAGATTCAATATCAGTAGGCCCATCTGTTTCCATATTAAGCACCTGGTTTACTGCATTAAACTGGCCGTTAAACCAAACATTATTGGAATCATCATATTCCAAAAACCAATCTCCTCCGGCAGCACAATTGCCCCCTCTTTTTGCAATAACAGCCTTTCGTCCATTGCCGGCAGCCGAATCTGGATTAAGCCAAAAGGTAACAGATTTTGGAGAAAGAGTACTTATGCTACTATCTTGACCAACATTGATATACTGACTACTACCATCGAAAGTATACCCTGTACCAAGATGAGTAGTAGTAGCCGATTCAGTAGCAAAACTGGTAGAAGTACCATGATTTCCATTGGCAGTAGAATCACAAACCGAATAAATACTACCTCCACAAGAACCATCGGTAGTGATGCTAGGGTCTTCTTCGAAGTGGTAGACCGCTTCGAAATTAGAATTCCAAGTTCCGGTGTCATTGGTAACAGCGGCAGCTGGATTGCCATAATAAACATAAATATCTGTGTCAGCTGCGTCACTAATACTTGTCACATTTACCCAAACTTCCATAGTGCTAACTGTAGAAGAAACAGCTACAACTTCTCTATTCAAAAGTGTAGTCCCATTGGCTGCGGTAAATACCAAATCCGTACCATCGCTTTTTATATTTGAAAAAAAGTGAGAGTCAAAATTAGCTCCAGTAACCAAAACTGGAAAGTTACTTTGGGTAGACGATACTTGATTCTGGTCTATGGTTATTTTTTTTCTATATGGCCAAGCACTGTTGTACCAACTACTAGAACTAGTTTCCAAACTCAATTGCCCGGTAGTTGTAACTGCAATATTTGATTGGGCATTGTACTGCGTACTGGTGCTAGCACCAAGTCCACCAGACCAATCTGTTTGCAAGTTGGCTTTGGATGAAGTAGCAAAATTAACAGTTGGAAAATCGTCGTCGGTAATGGTAAAAGTAAAAAATGAATTGGCTCCTATAGAACCATCTGTCGGGTTGGTTAATTCTATAATAATGGTCTCTGGCTGCTCATAAACAGAATCATCGGTAATAGTAAGTCCAATATTGGCAGTAGTTCCTCCGGAAGTAACGGTGACTGTCCCATCGTCGAGAGTATAATCTGCAGGATCAGCAGTACCACCTACCACAGCATAATCAGCCGACTGGTCTTGCCCGCTGCTGGCATTTAATTCTACTTGAATATTTACAGAGGTGGTGCCTTCTCCCCCACTAGCGCTGGCGTTACTAAATTGGATAGTGGTATTGGCTCCAGCAAAAGTAGGATCAGTAGAAACAAAAAGACTAGAAAAAAGTACAAATGCTATTAGAAAAACAATTCCACTAACACTAGACAAGGCAATCCTACGACGAAATTTGTACAAGGTATACGAAAAACCGTCTTGGTTGAATATATCAGGGTCAACCTTGTAAGTTTTGTAAAGATAATGTGGAAGCGAAATAACTCCTAAAATCATTTCCAAAACAGAAATAGACAATGATAAAACAATTGTCATTAAAGGGTTAGCTTTTAGCAGTATTTTCTTCAAATCAAATATAAAACTGCTGACTAACGAAAGTAATTTTAAATATTTTTTTTGAAACACATTCTCCTTGATAAGGGGAAAACCTTATATAAAAAAAGAAGTTTTATTAGAATACATAAATTATAGCATAATTTAGCTTATTTTTGTATTTTCAAATAAAAGCCTTTGTGTATAATTTTTAACAAATTTGTCAGAAGCACTTGATTTTTTTTTTGATATAGATTATACTGTCGAAACTGCAATAAATATCCAATATCGCGGGGTAGAGCAGTCTGGCAGCTCGTCGGGCCCATAACCCGAAGGTCGCGGGTTCAAATCCCGCCCCCGCAACTAGGGCATTTTTGCCCACTTAGGCGGTAGTAGTTCAGTTGGCTAGAACGCTTCCTTGCCAAGGAAGAGGTCGCCAGTTCGAATCTGGTCTACCGCTCTAGGAGCAGAGGTTATCCACTGTTCCTATAACACAGATATATATCTTGTGTTATAATGTAACTTATACATTGAATTTAAGTTGCCCGACTTATTCACTGTATGGCAAGTCAACACGCCCCAACCATGGGGCGTGTTGTAATTTTGACCAAATTATATTGACATTTGTTAAGTTGATTGATATACTGCTGTCACGTTTATTGTCCTCCTTCAAAGGGACTCTAGATATATCCCCTAAGGTCTGGTCACACGATGGCCAAAGGCCGTTTTATACGGGCCAGTAGCTCATCTGGTAGAGCACCGCCTTTGCACGGCGGGGGTGGCAGGTTCGAGTCCTGTCTGGTCCACAAATAAACTTTTAACATCTGACAATTAACACCTTACTCTATCTAAAAATAGTTAAAGGTTAATTGTCAGGAGTTAAGGGTTATTAAAATATGCCGAGGTAGCTCAGTGGTAGAGCAGTGGACTGAAAATCCTCGTGTCGAGAGTTCAATTCTCTCCCTCGGCACATTTGAAACAATTAACAATTGACAATTGACATTTAACTTCGTAATTGAAGCATCAGATGTCAAAGGTCAGAGGTTAATTGTAACAACGGAGTGTAGCTCAGTTGGCTAGAGCACTGCGTTTGGGACGCAGGGGTCGAAGGTTCGAGTCCTTTCACTCCGACAACACAAAAATCCTCGAAACAAAACGAGGGTTTTTGTTTTTTTATGAATCTAAGCTTGAAAAATTATTAAAATTTGCTATACTGTTTTTCTCTGTGCCAATTTCACAGAGAGAAAGGAAGGTAGAAGTGACAATCCACTTTGACAAAACCATTACAGAAAAAATTCGCCAGTTCGAAGAGGAGGTGCGGAGGTACAAAATATCTCTCAATTGAACTACGCCTCTGGATGGGAGTAATCGATCCGGCCGAACGATTGTGGCAAAGGCCACATATCCTAGGTACAACATACCAACTCCCACTGCGACACCACGAACTAATTCGCCAAGCAGCCAATCAAGGCTTATTGATGCGTCTATATAACCAAGGTTGTCGTGAGTTCATTTTACCTGGCACGGGAACAGTCTACGAGCTACTCAGCTTCGACCTAAAAACGGTGGTTCTCTCGGCGGTACGTGGACCGATTCCACGACAAGAGCGTCTAGATCTAGAGATGGCGCTCTACAGCACAGTCGAAAGCTTGTCCGAAGCTGTCGACTGTGTGTTAGAGGGGCGAGCAAAACAGCTCGCAGAAAGGATGGCACTACGATGATAGGTAGTGGTATAAAAAAGGCAGGCCGTGACGATTGTCGCGAGCCTGCCACCCCAAAAAATATAAAATTCAAAAATCAAATAAAAAAAATCACTTTATTTCAAAATCTAAATTTTCTACTACTTTATCTATAAAGTTTGAATCTGAATTTACACTACAATATTTACAATCTTCCGGTCTTTTCAAAAAATAGGTAATTACTTCCGGATGTTTATTCTTTACGTCCTCTATATTCTGCGCTTTGTCATCTATAAAATAAATTTCTTCATACCCATTTTCTAAAGAAGATACTACCCAACTTTTATCTTTGATATCTATTCTGTTTTCTACATACTCTGGCAAACCACTATGCTTTATCTTTTCGCTCTGTAATTCTTTGTTGCCGTGAGTAACTACCACAATATCAAACTCATCTCTGTGCTTTTTCAAAAAATTCTGAACATCAGAAAAAACAAATTCTTTTACTTGCTCTTTTATTACCCTATGAAAAGTATCGTGCAAAGCTTTTTTATTTTCATTTGGTAATTCTGCAATTACTTTGTCTATATCTTCTACAACACAACATTTTTTTACTTTTTCTCTTGCTTTTTTGTACTCATTTTTGCCAATACCAAAACCTTTTTGCAATTCCTCGGCAATAGCTTCTGTAAGAAGACTAGTATTAATTATAGTATGATCAAAATCAAGAATAATTAATTTGTTGTGAACTTTTTTCATAAAAAAAAGATGTACGAATTACGAATAGTACGAATATGCGAATAAAATAATCATTCGTAAATTCGGATAATTCGTAATTCGTACATAACATTAATAGTCACCAAAATAAATAGTCAAATCAGGATGCTCTAATAATTTTTTGGCTGGGAAATCCTCTATAGAAAAATCTTTGTGTAACAATTCTTCTATAACTTCTTTTTTATTTTTGCCAGCTACCAATAAAAGTAATTTTTGACTTGGCATAATGGCTGGAAAAGTTATAGTTAGTCGATCATAAACAGCAAATTCATAGGTATGAGTATTGGCTACTAACTTTTTGTTTTCAAAAATAGCCGAGCCTCGACGAAAGAGAGAAGCTATATGCCCATCTGTGCCAATCCCTAGTACACACAAATCAAAAGGTACTGCTTCTTCCAAAGTTTTTTGATAATTTTCCAGAGCCTCTGGGATTGGCAAAGTCGTATCGAAATGATGAAACTCGGCGCCAGCAGCTACCGCCTTTTTTAGACTGTCCATAATCATACCTTTGTTTGAATCCAAATCATTTTCCAGAACATAACGCTCGTCTACTTGATAAAATTTTGTACCCGAAAAATCCAACTCTGCTTCGGCCAAAGCTTCGTAAACAGGTTCCGGGGTTTTGCCACCAGAAATAGCTATTCTAGCTTCGTTATTATTATTTATAACTTGTCCAAAAAACTGAACCGAGGCCTCGATCCAATCTTTTTCATTTGTAAAAGTCTCTAGCATATGTGTGAATTACGAATAGTCCGAATAGACAAATAAATCAACCATTCGTAAATTCGAATAATTCGTAATTCGTACATCAATGAATATCGTACCACTTAAACCCATCTTTGGCAGGTAGATTGTTCTGAGAAATTGGGCCTTTGCCACAGGGTCTGTAACTCTCTAATTTTATTCTTTTTTTTCTAGCAGCTCCAGTAATTTGATCTACCACTTTCCAACAAGCTATTACCTCTTGAAAACTAAGAAAATGGACTCTTTCTTTATTTATTACGTCCATTATAAGATCTGCATGAGCCGGTAAACAACCTTCTATATTACAAGCTATTGAATCGGCGGTAGTAATATTTTGGTATTGTTTTACACCTTCTTGTAGGTTAACAAGTGTAATGTTTATTCTAGCTTCTGGCGCAAATTCAATTATAATTCTATTTGGTTCTTCTTTTGCCGACTGAAAATCAAATTTTTTTAATTCAACTACCACATAAGTGTGTTTCTCATGTAATTTTTTTCCCGTACGAATATAAATTGGAACATTTGACCAATCTTGTTTGTCCAAAAAAAGCCTAACCGCAACAAAAGTACTGGTACGAGAATTTTTCTTTACGCCGACTTGTTTTTTATAACCTTCGTACTGACCAAGCACTACATTTTTTGGTTGGGTAGGACAATTAATTGCCGAAAGGATGGCATATTTTTCTCTGTGCAAACTAGAGGCTGTTTTTTTGGTAGGGATGTTCATAGTCACTAGCGCCAAAACTTGCAACAAATGTGACTGCACCATATCGCGAACAATACCAACCTCTTCAAAATATCCAACTCTATGTTCTACGCCTATTTTTTCAAAAGCCGTAATTTGAATATTGGCAATTTCACTACCAGTAAGAATATGCGACAAAATCCGGTTGGAGTGACGCATGTTTAATATACTTTGTACTTGCGACTTACCAAGATAGTGATCCAGCAAATAAAATTGTTCCTCTTTGAAATATCTAGAAACAAAATGAAACATACTTTCGGCTGACTCCCGATCATAGCCAAATGGTTTTTCTATTACTACTCTTATGTCTTCTGTTTTTCTTTTTCTAGATTCGGCAATATTTTTTACAATGGGTTGAAAAACTACCGGCGGAACCGAAAGGTATGCTATGTGGGGCATACCAGCTCTACCTTTTTTCTTTAAAAATTTTTGGTACTCTACAAAATTTTCCAGCTTGTCGTATTGTCCGGAAAAATAATAAACGTGTTTTACCAAATCTCTTAAAACTTTTTCATCTATTTTGCCCTTGGTATATTTTTTTACACTCACCCGAAACTCTTTGCGAAATTCTTCCAAACTCATTTTGGATCTGGCAAACCCAACAATCAGGTATTTCTTAGGAAACCTTTTTTGTAGAGCCATAGTATATAGACTCGGAAAAATTTTTATTTTGGCCAAATCCCCAGATGCTCCAAAAATTGTTAGAACAAATGGTTTGCAGACTTTACTAATTGACATAAAAGAAATCTATTTTTATATATGCCATCCCCCCTCTATTTCTCAATTTCTTTATTTCTTATTTCCAATCTGTATGAAAACTACCTTTTTTATCTACCCTCTCGTAAGTATGAGCCCCAAAATAATCTCTAAGCCCTTGCACAAAATTGGCAGGCAATCTTTCTTCTGTCATAGCCTCAAAATAATAAAGAGAAGAAGAAAAGCCTGGAATTTTTATTCCGGTTAATACTGTTGACGATACTAATTTTCGTAAATCAGGAATGTGTTTCTTCATTATTTTTTCTACTTCTGGTACAGCAAAAACATGTCTACTTTTGTCTTTGGTATTGGCATAAGCTCGGTGCATTACATTTAATAATTTGGCGCGAATAATGCAACCACCTTCCCAAATTCTAGACACTTCTGCCAAATCTATATTCCATTTTTCTTCGACAGCTGCTTTTTGAATCAGACTATACCCTTCGGCATAAGAAGAAAGGATTGCTACATACAAAGCATTCTCAACCACTTTATTAAACTTGGTCAAAGACATATGCTTTTTGTGCTTATGCTTATAAATTTTTTCTAATTTTTTCCTTGTTTCCTTTTCTGTAGAAATATACCTAGAAAAAACAGCTTGGCTAATTGTAGGAGTTGCCACTCCCCGATCCAAAGCATCTACTGCTGTCCACTTACCGGTTCCCTTGCTACCTGCCGAATCCAATATTTTGTATATAAGAAAACTTTTACCTTTGCCTTCGTCCTTTTTTTGTAAAACTGGTGTAGCTATTTCAAACAAAAAAGAACCCAACTTACCACGATTCATCCTGGAAAAAATCTCCCCAATCCGAAATGCAGACAAACCATAAACCTTGCGATAAATTTCGTAAGTTTCTGCCATTAACTGCATAACAGCGTACTCGATTCCATTATGTACCATTTTTACATAGTGTCCGGCTCCATTTTCTCCAATATAAGTAACGCAAGGAAAACCCAAAAAATCTTCGGCCGCAATGCTTTCGAAAATTTTCTTGGTGCTAGCCCAAGCTTTTTTGCTACCCCCCGGCATAAGAGAGGGCCCCTTCAAAGCACCTTCTTCTCCACCAGACACACCACAACCTACAAAATGAATTCCCTTTTCTTTTAATTCAAAAAATCTTCTCTGAGTATCTTTGTAAAAAGAATTACCCCCATCTATTATGATATCGTTTTTTTGCAAATGTGGTAGCAAACTTTCTATAACCAAATCCACGGGTTTCCCATTTTTTACCATTATCATTATTTTTCTAGGACGTTTGATTGATTTTACAAATGATTTTAAATCCTTGTAACCTTTTAAATTTTCAGTACCAAAATCAGCAATAAAATCTTGCATGGTTTGGGTGGTGCGATTGTATACAGATACAGAAAAATTTTTGTTGGCCATGTTTCTAGACAAAGCTTTGCCCATTGTGGCCAAGCCAATCAATCCAATATCCGCCCCGTTCTCCTTCATAAAAAATTTATAAAAAACGATCCATCATGTGTAGAGTGTATTCTGCAAGTAGAAGAAAGATCCCCAAAAAAGCCACTTTTCTTTCTTTTCTCATGTATTTAAAAACTTTATCATCTATCTTGTGTTCTTTTCTTACCCGTTGGTGCACACTTATAGCCGTATAGGCAATAATGACTTTACCAACTGTGCCACAGGTTTGTGCCAAAACAAATAAATCCATATTTATAATTCTAAATTTTCAATTCTTAATTTCTAAAATAAAAAAACAAATACTATTCCTTTTATTTTTCTTCTATATCTTTTACTTTTTCAAAATCTTAGTCCTAATCTAAATCTTATTCTCTACTACCTAATATTTTAACACATTTGTCTTTTATATGCCTCGCCGAAATTCCAGCTGCTTCGTATAGTTGTAAAGAAGTTCCAGAGAGTTGATAATCTTTGGTTCCCATTTTTATAAAATTTTTGATTGGTAATTTTTTATCTAATATAACGTGACCAACTTGGTTACCCAAACCAGAGTAAATTGTATGATCTTCTACAGTTATTACTCGCTTGGTCTTTTTTATAGAATCTACCAGAGTTTGATCAAACTTTTTTATAGAACTAGCCACTACAATCTCCACTTTGGTATGAAGTCTAACTGATTTTAAAAGTTCTCTAGCTTTTATCGCTTCCGAGACCATTGAACCACCAGCTACAATAGTTAAACTAGATCCCTTTCTCAGTAGATCACATTTACCATACTCATATTTATAATTTTTGTCGTAAAAAGGCTCACCGTTTTCTTTGGTAAGCACAGGCACTTTGTGTCTACCCATGCGTACATAAAAATTACCATAATGACTGGCAATATAACGGATAATCCGATCGGTGTGATTGGGATCGGCCGGTTCCACCACCATAGTATTATAAAGTCCCAACATAGAACCCATATCGTCTATAGCTTGGTGAGTCGGACCGTCTTCGCCTACAGAGAGTCCAGAGTGAGTGGCTACCATTTTTACATTGGTTTCGTTAATATCGTTTACCCTAACTTGATCTTTGGCACGACTGGTCATAAAAGCACCAAAGGTAGAACAAAAAGGAACTAGCCCAGACAAACTTGTGCCTCCAGAAGTAGAAACCATGTGTTGCTCAGCAATACCGCACTCTATATGTTGATTTGGTAATTCTTTTTTTACCCCATCGGTTTTTACCGAACCAGCCACATCGGCGGTTAGGGCAATTACTTTTTTGTTCTTTTTGGCCAAGTCGAGAAGAGCAGCTCCATAAGCACTGCGACAATCTGTAAGAGTGTCTACTTTGTAGAGCTTGGGGGTGCCAGACTTAATTTTTACTTTTGCCAAACTTTTTGGAAAATTTGGTTTCTTTGGTTTGTAACTTACTGTTTTTCTAAAATTATCTAAAAATTGTTTTTGTTCTTTGGTTATTTGTAACCTGGCTAATTCTTCTCTCGCCTCTTCTGGTTTTGGAGCTTTGCCATGCCAAGTAGCCTTTTTGGCTTCACCGGTTTTTTGCATAAAGTCTACTCCTTGTCCCATTACAGTTTTTCCAAGCAAAAGCACAGGTTTGTTTTTTACTTTGTAAGCCTTGTTAATCCCTCGCCACATATCTTGAAAATCATGTCCATCTACTTCTATCACTTGCCAGCCGGCTGCCAACCAAATTTCTTTGGGATCTATAGGCATTATCTCTTCCAAGCTATCGGTTAATTGCACATAATTGTAATCCATAAAGACAATCAAATTGTCTAGCTTATACTTGGCAGCAAAATTCATCATTTCATAGACCTGACCTTCTTCTGATTCTCCGTCCCCCACCGTCGCAAACACTTTGTTTGGTTCACGCACAGTTTTTGCTCCCCCTTCTAGGGAGAGCTGGCTCGCAGAGCCTGAGGGGGTAAGTTTCTCGGCCAAAGCAAATCCTGCTGCTGCCGAAACTCCGGCTCCAAGAGGACCGGTGCCATACCACACACCCGACACGTGTCTAGTTACGTGCCCCTCGTATTTGCTCCCAGCTTTACGAAAATTTTTTACTACGTCGGCTTTGTTTATATACCCCATCTCAGCCAAAACTGAATAAACGGCTGGGGATACATGACCGTTTGAAACAATTACTTTTTCTCCGGTTTGACCGATTATTTGTGTATATAGGAGAGCCAAATAATCTACCATCCCCAAAGAACCCCCTGGATGACCGCTTTGAGCATTTGTCACCATTTGCAATATGGAATGACGACAAGCTTGGGTGAATGTTTCTAATAGTTTTATTTGATCCTTGTTAAGTTTGTTCACTAAATTTATTTTTTTCATAGCAATTTAAAAAAGCCAAACACAGTTTACAACGTGGACAAGCTAAATTTTAATTTAGATTCTCTTTACGTTGTAGATTGTACCATGTTTGGCTCTTTTTAACTAAGCGTGAACAATAATGATTCTAACTACCTACTACTTGACAATACTGATTTTTTATAGTATTATCTTCTGTTTAGGACTTTTTTTCTGAACCCCTACACGAGGGTATCGTGGAACAACTAACATAGAAGGACAGCCATGCAGCTGACCAACGAGATCCTTGCCCAATACGTAGGCGGGGACATGGAAATCCAGAACGAGGAAGAAGACTACCTCTTCCGAGGTCTGATCAAGAAGATCGGGATCGAAGATCGAACGATCAAGGTGGAGTTCGAATGGCTCGCCAAGAGCGACGGCGGGCGCCTCTCGCCCGGAGAGTGGTCCAAGGACAAGAAAACGGACTACCAGATGAACCTGACGATCTTCGCTCCGTCCGACATCGGAGAGAGGCGACTCTGCTTCATCTCGTCCATCGTGGGAGAGCTCGTCGTCATCTTCCCGCCCGACGGGAGCCACCTCGACCCCAAGAAGGTCAAGGGGCTCTAGGCTCCACAACCAACCTTCTACAAGCTGCCTGGCACGGCCGTTCGGAATACCACCGAGCGGCCTTGCTATTTATAAAGGTTCTACTTTTACAAAAGCTACCCCCTCCTCCTAAAAAACAACCCCACTGCCATACCTCCAAATCTCTTGGCTGCGCCAAGCGTAGCCAGCCCCCGTGCCCTAGCAAACAAACCAATAAGAATAGAAGTAAGTCCACCAGCCGTGGCAGTAAGATATTTTTCTGCCACTTCGCTTTCTCCATTGCCGCCTGCCACCTCTTTTGTAACAGCCACATCTTCTGCAAAGCCTATTTTTTCTATATCATCCTTTGACCTAGGTAAAAGTTGATAACCACTTCTAGACTCCCCCACCAAACCTGTTACCTTTACAATTTCTCCTACAGCATAATCTTTTTTGCTAATCCCAGTTCCTTTTTTAAAATAAACTTTTACTTCTTCGGTACCATCGTCTACATACATATAAGAAGTTTTTAATTCGGTCACTTCTCCACTTACAAATACAAATGAACCTTCCAAAGTTTCACCTATTTCGTAAATATCTATTTGTTTACTTTTTGGAATTTCAATACTATCTATTTTTTGGATATTATCTTTCGTTTTTACTTTTAGCCTAGTTTCTCCATAAGCTTGGCTTATCTCTCCAGACACACTTACCAAATCTCCAATTTTCAAATTTGGAAAATCTTTGCTGTGCATATACACCTGCACACCAAAAACTTCGTCTACTATATAAAAATATTGCGAACCAAAAATTCCCGGTTCGACTACAACAGTGCCAACAGTATGAACTTTGTCACCAGCATCAAAATCTCTAATTTGTCCTAACGAAATATCTACAATCGGCTGGCTGGATTTTTTGCCAGAACCAGAGTTAATTGTTTTAAGAATGGTTGCGTCAACAAGAATATTCTTTGCTCCGGGAGTTGGTTCGCTGGTCCAACCCCAAACTCCATTGTCATCTCTAGCAAAACTAGCTCCGGTAATTACATCTTCATAATAAACTTCTGCCAAAACCAAATTATTAAGATCAAGCAATCTAGCTCCATCGGTGGTGTTGTTAAAAGCCAAGCCAGTTTCACGCTTGCCAAAAATCAAATATTCTCCAGGCGAAATAACTTTATTTCCAAGCAAATAAGGATCCGAACCACCAGCTTCGTCATCTATTTTTAGAGCCGACAAATTTATTTCGGTGTTCCCGGCATTATAAATTTCTACAAATTCTGTACTATCCGAACCTTCGGGGTTGGGAAAAATTTCTGTAATTTGGATGTCTTGTAAAAAATCTCCTTGAGCCAAATCCAAACTACCACTCCCTTCGCCCAAGACATTTACCAAAACTTTCTTTTTGTTTTCATTACCTTCGCTATCTACTACCAATAATTCTACGGTGTAAATCCCCTCTTTATTATAAAAATGAGAAACAACCACGCCTTCTCCTTTTTTTTCATCTCCAAACTCCCAAAAAAAATCCAATTCATCTCCTTCGGGATCATAAGAATCAGAAGCATCAAAAATAATTTTTTCTCCAGACAAAACTTCGGTTTCGGTATAGATATTGGCAATCGGGGCTTGGTTATTGGTTACAATAATATTTTCTTCTTGAGGAGTAGGTACCTCTGTCCACTCCCATTCACCATTTTTTAGAGAATAACTATAATTTTCTTCTGCATATTTTTTATAAGAAACACTACTAACCAAAGAGCCATATTGATCAAACAACTTTACTTGGTCACCCCCACTGTTGTTTAGTGCCAAGCCAGTCTCGGCTCTTTTCAAAACAAAAAGTTCACCAGCAGCAATCTGTGTGTTGACAAAAGTAAATCTTTTGCTACTTTTGTCTCCCAATTTCCAACCAGACAAATCCACTACCGAATTTTCCAAATTTACTAATTCTATAAATTCTTCTTCCGAATCTGCTCCAGCCGGATTGGGAAAAACTTCGTTTATAACAATTTTTTTAATCTCTGTATCAATATTGTCCAAAGTTTGCGCATCGTTTATATGTGAATCTCTTTCCAAAACAATTACATTTGGAAAACCTTTGGTAATTTCGGTGGTAGGAAAAAAATCAAAAAAATCATTATCTGCATCGGCTCCATCAAATTTCCTAGCCAAGCTTTTTGGGTCGTCTGCGGCTAGGGCATTGTCGGCCAGATTACCATCGTCCCAACTGCCGTAAGTGACAGAATCTATCAATGTTTCGTTTTCACTATACAAAAACAAAATATCTCCGCTATTGTTCAAATTACCTTTTGGTTTTTCCAAAACAAAAAACCCTTTGGCCAAAATAGAGCCTTCCAAAAAAGTTTTGCTCTCACTACCTTCTTCTATATACCAACCATCCAGATCTACATCTTTGTCCAAATTATTATAAATTTCTACAAACTCTACTCCGCTATCGTCCGGATCAGACACCAATTCGTTTATCACCAAATCACTTTTTGCAAAACCAAAAATTTCACTAGAGTCGGATCCTACACTGGTAGAATCTTCGTTTGTAGAGTCGACAGACTCTCCCTCATCTTGTGATTCACCATTTTCATTTTCCGATCCATAATTTTCTGAATCTAGGCTTCCTTTACTAGGATTACTACTAATTATATAAATGCCATTTGACCAAACCAAACTTTCTCCTTTTCCCGGAATCGGGGCATTGTCACTAGTGTCTCCGTCGTCCCAAGAGCCGTAGGTGACAGAATCCACAATTTCTCCATTCGAGTTTAGCAAAGACACAATATCTCCCCCATTATTTAATTTGCTACCACTTAGCTCTACTACCAAAATTTGATCGGCAGCAAGTATTTCAGAAAAAGTATAAATTGTTCCAACTCCATCGTTCAGAGTCCAATTGTTTAGATCTATCTCCAAACCCAAATTATAAATTTCTATCCATTCTTTTTCTCCAGAGTTGGGATTAGGTACAAATTCGTTAATTCGCAAATCGTAATTTTGATTTTCGGTCTGCTCTGGTGTTCCCGAGTTAGTTTGCCAATAATTTGCCTGGCCGGCCGTGTGGCTGTCTGGGTGTTCTTGCCAATTGGTAGCAGTATAGTCTAGCGTATCCAAATTTTTTCTTTCCAAAGAAAAGTTAGAAGCTTTTATATATGTAAACTGTTCTACAAAATTACCAGTTTCATCTTTTAGTCCAATTTCTTCTCCACTCTCTTTTAATGTTCCCCACGAACTATCAAATATTTTTACATTTACGTCTGGGTATTTTTCTTTAAACTTGGTATCGTCTTCGGCAACAATGGCATACTCGCCAGCCGACAAAATAGATGAAACACCGTCTTTAAAATTTATTTTGTGATTTGTATTATTCTCCCAAAATACCCAATTATTAAAATCTATATCAGAATCACTATAATTATAAATTTCTAGCCACTCATAACCATTTGGTTCATAAGCCCCCACCTCACTAATCACAATACTTCCACCAGATCCCCACACAGTTTTGGCAAATAAAAAAATGCCACCCAAAAAAAGAGTCGGCAAAATCAAAAAAGAAAATCTTTTCATACCCTCCTTATTAAAAAATTAGCAAGGAGACATTATCAAGATATAAAAAATTTGTCAAAAAACATCTTACTTTGCAATAAGATGTTTTATTTATATAAATCACTGTGTGTACCAATTTCTACAAATTCTACCCACTCAATCGTTCCGTCTCCCATATCATGATAAATAGCTCGCCAATCTCCGTTTATATTTATTGATCGGTAACCTTTCCATTTACCTTTTAGCAAATGATTGCGTAAAATTGGATCTAACTTATTCTCAGAAAATAAATCTAGCCTTTCCCTAAATTTCTTTTGAATCTTTATAGGAGCTTTTTGTAAATGTTTAATAAAAACTTTGGAATAATCTATTCTCATACCTCTATTTTCCCTTCCCTCACTTTATCAAGAAAAGCCAAAGCCTCTTTTGGATCATCAAAAGAGTAATAATCACCATTTTTCCTATCTTCTTCGGCCTGACGAATAGATTCAATCAACCTTTCACTAGGTTCTTCGCCAGCACTAAACTGAACTGTTTTGGAACGAACCGCTTCTTGGAGTTTGCCGATTACTAGAGCGCTTAAGCTAAGCCCCAAATCACTGGCTACTTGCTTGGCATCTTCTTTTAGTTTGGGATCAATTTTAACTGTTAAAAGTGAAGTTTTCATATATACTTTGTTAATACTTTGTATATACACAGTATATACCTTTTGCTGATTTTGTCAAATGAGTTGTTGTCCGACCTAGCCACCAATCTTAAATCACAAACTTTATTTAAGGATCAATATTTTTGCAGCGAGGACGTTTGCGAGAGTGAAACGAGCCTTATTCCGCAGCAAAAAAATAGTGATCCTTAAAAGTTTCGTCACTCAAAAATACAAAGCTTAGGTCGGATCAGACTGCAGAAAAATGATATGAACATGAGGTTCTCCGGTTTCGACCATCTTGGTCGCCTTTCTCAAAAGCTGAGCCAATTGCAAATCTGCTCCAACAGCCAAACTGGCCGTGCCAGCAGAAAGAAAAAGGCTTAATCCCGACAACTCTACAGCCGGGAAAACAGAGATCTTTCGACCGCTGATGTAGAAGCGCCCCTCTTCTCTACACCAAGTAAAACCAAGAGTCTTGGAACCAGCCGGAAACCAACGCCCCAAGACAGCCGCGTCTTCGGATCCAACACTCAAAAATATTTCGAGACCTCTAGGATCCAACCTCCCCGAAAGATCCTGAAAAGAAAAATATTCAAAATATCTCATGCAGTACTCCTAACTCCCAAAAAGAACTTTAGAAACCAATTCTACCAATATTGAGAAAAAACACCAACAAAACAAAAAACACCAGCACGGTGTTTTTTGTTTCTATATCTTTTCTAAGATTTAAAAAAGATAGTGGATTGTGTGGAAGCCTGAGGCTTAGTCAAGTTTCCAAAAGAGCAAATGAGTAAGGTGTTAGCGAACGCTCACCACCTCGAAGCCAAGCTCCAAGGCTTTTTGCGGCAAAATCATATCTCCACGACTCACCTGTACACGAGTCATGTCGATACATGTAGGAGTACTCAAATCTCCCGGAGCAATTTTCTCTACCCTTTCCCTCCTAGGATCGAGGCAGATCAAGACCAGCGTCACACAGTCAACCACCACACCGTCGCCGGCACCGACGATGCGCAGCATATACCCACCGCTGAGCGGATGATCATTTTGGTAGACAACCTCTAGCTCTGTTTCTCTCGGCAACTTGGCGGCTCTCTCTACCGAGACGAGGCCTCCCGCCTTTGCCTGAAAAATCAGGCTATACTCTAGGGAGTCCGGATGATCCGGGCAAGCTGTCCAGTCTAGAGACATGAGACGATCTCTTGTCATCTCTTCCGTAAAGCAATCACCGTTGTGATTGATAGGGTGGTATGGAGCAAGCATCCCCCCTAGATTCCTATCTAAGGTATTAGAAAGGGCCTTACAAACACGTTCCGAATCGTTCATCTCATATTCTCCTTGGAGGAAATTCCCTCTTATAGAAAGACTAGCAGAACCTAGCCAAATAAGCAAAACTAGCCAATTTCTCCAAAAAAACCTCCTTTTTGTATACACAATCCTATACATATGTGGACAGAACTGTGTAAAACTGTAGATTTTTGTGAATAACTCTATATTTTTCTTTTCTAAGACTTTTTAAAACTAGCAAAATCCCCTCCATCAACAACCTTTTCCACGAAGAAATCCCCAGTTTTTATCCCCATTTGTATACAATATCCTGCACAACTGTGGATAAAGCTGTGTAAAACTAAGGTTGTTTGGGGATAACTTTTCCACTTTTCCCCAAAATTTTACAAAAGTATAGACTATTATAATCAAATTTTTTGCCAAAAAATCCACTTTTTTAGCTAGTTTTAGCCAAGAACTAGCCCTATTGACAAAACTGAACAAATATGTTATACTTATATTAGTTCCTTGATAAAAATCTGTTCCCCATGATTCACATCGTGAGGAACATCATTCTCCTTTACTAGTCTCTTATACCAGGCTCATCCTTGTGGCTTATCGGCGTCAAAAATATCTTCTAAAAAAACATTTGCCGAAAGCCAAAGCATGGAAAACAAAAACAAAAGCAAAAAAAATAAGAGACGAGCCTAGTTATGGTACTCTCCGACTTATGTGCCAAGTGCTCTGCCTTGCGCACCAGGAGACTCATACCTCTGACTGGTAGAGGGGTTAGAAAACGTCCTAAGGACGCCTACTCTGTATGAAGCAATTCATCCATTGTGATCCTAGGACTGTTTGGCCGATCAGCCACACTATTACCTAGGGCTACAGATCGGCCTTTTTTTAATTTAAAAAACAAAAACCCAAAGCTTGCCAAACAGGGCTTTTTTTATTATAATTATTCAACTATACTTCAATAGTACAAGCCCTAGTCGGGATGGAAATTAGGTAACAGCTTAGTTACCGAAAGTATTTGAAAAATATGGCCAAGAATAGCCCCTACCCAAAAGCCTTTCTAGACGAAATAAAAAGCAAATTGGAAGAAGATAAGAAAAGCCTAGAAAAAGAGCTAGCCAAATTTACCAAACCAAACCCCAATGTAGAGGGAGATTTTAATGCTTCTTTTCCAGAATATGGTGACGAAGACGATGACAATGCCAGAGAAGTAGCCCAATACACTGCCAACAAACCACTAGAAATTACCTTGGAAAAAAGCTTGCGCGATGTAAACAAAGCTTTGGATAGATTGGGCAATGGCAGTTATGGTATTTGCAAATATTGCGACGAACCAATTGGCGAAGAAAGACTACGCGCCAGACCAACTTCCGGAGCTTGTGTTAGCTGCAAAAAAACTCTAACCAACGAGTCCTAAATATTTATGATCTCCAAAAACCGCACACTTTGGTTGCTAATGTGCGGTTTTTTTATTTTGTTAATTGATCAAGGACTAAAACTATTTGCCTTTGCCAACCAAAGCTTTAAAAAATACTTAATAGAACCGTGGCTAGGCTGGGAGTACCTGGGTAATCATGGCATTGCTTTTGGTTTGCCTATCCCCAATCTTCTTTTAATCTTTATTACCCCTTTTATCTTACTTGCAATTTTTATACTTCTAGGTAAGATGTACGAAAAGGATAAACAACTACCTTTTGCTCTAATACTAATTTTGTCTGGGGCAATATCCAATTATATAGACAGAGTCCTGTTTGGTATTACCATAGACTATATAAGAGTTTATAACTCTGTTTTCAATATCTCGGATGTTTCTATTGTAGTAGGGGCAATAGCATTTTTGCTAAGAGATAAAAAATCTTACATAGTAAAGAAAAAAACAAACTAATCAACCAATCACTAATCAACTAAATTAAGGAGGATATGTTTTGCAAAGTAAATTCGGCTGCAGTTCTAGGACTAGAATGCACACCTATAACTGTAGAAGTAGATATTGCTGGCAGTTGGCCAGGCTACCAGATTGTAGGTCTACCAGACACTGCTATCCAAGAAGCAAAAGAACGAATAAGAACGGCTTGGAAAAACACTGGATTAAAATTCCCTAGTAACTCTCGTGTGGTTATAAATTTGGCTCCGGCCGATGTAAGAAAAGAAGGAGCTGCATACGACCTTCCCATGGCTGTAGGGATGTATGCTGCTGCCGAAAAATTAAATATAGAAAATTTTAGCGATGCTATTTTTGTTGGGGAGCTAGCACTAGACGGAAGTCTACGGCACACCAATGGAATTTTACCAATTGCAATTTTTGCCCAAAAAAACGGTTACAAAAAATTATTCTTGCCAAGTGTAAATGCTGGTGAAGCTAGTTTGATAGAAGGAGTAGAAATTTATGCGGTAGAAACTTTCAAAGACTTGGTTAGTCATATTCGTGGTGAAAAAGAAATTGAAAAAACACCAAATCAACAAGTAGACGAATGGTTCGAAGCCAATCCAAATACCATGGACATGGCTTATATAAAAGGCCAAGGATTTGTAAAAAGAGCCCTAGAGATTGCTGCCAGCGGCGCTCACAATATCTTACTTAGTGGCCCACCCGGCTCTGGCAAAACTTTGCTAGCCAGAACCTTGCCCAGCATCTTGCCAAAAATGACAGCCAACGAAGCTATAGAAGTAACCAAAATTTACTCGGTTGCCGGCATGCTCCCCGATGGCAAACCACTAGTTGTAGAAAGACCATTTCGTTCACCACATCATAGTGCCAGTGGTGTAGCTCTAGTTGGTGGTGGCAAATATCCTAGACCTGGAGAAATTTCTTTGTCGCATCGTGGAGTCTTGTTTTTGGACGAATTTCCAGAATTTCCCAGAACTGTTTTGGAAGCTTTGCGCCAACCACTCGAAGATGGCATTGTGACTATTTCTCGCGCTCAAGGCACTATTACCTTCCCGGCAAGCTTTACTCTGGTAGCCAGCCAAAATCCTTGCCCTTGTGGCTTTGCTAGCGACCCAGACCGCAACTGTGTTTGCTCTACTACCCAAATTATTCGCTATCAAAAAAAGGTTAGTGGTCCAATTCTTGATCGTATTGATTTGCACGTAGAGGTCCCCCGAGTAGAATTTGATAAACTATCCAAAGATGAACTGGAGGAATCTTCGACCAAAATTGCTGAACGTGTGATGGCAGCCAGAGACAGGCAAAATACTCGATTTAAAAATTCCAACATTACCACCAATTCGGAAATGAAAAATAAAGAGATTAAAGAATTTTGTAAATTGGATGAACAATCGATTAGTTTACTAAAGCAAGCCGTAACCCAAATGCATTTATCTGCTAGAAGTTATCACAGAATTTTGAAACTGGCTCGCACTATTGCAGATTTGTCGAAAAAGGATAAAATAGAAACTAGTCATATTGCCGAAGCTTTGCAATATAGAAGTAAGGCAGAGTAAAAATAAAGTTGGGATTGGTTTGATTGGGACGCCTCTCCAGAACCGCTTTTTACTTCAGAAGTTAATTTAAGAAAACAAGGCTTTAAACCCTTCAAAAAATCTGTGTAATCCATAATCAAAATCTGTGAAATCATTATCTATCAAAAACCTCATCATCTTCAATAGCATATATATTTCCCTCTTTGGGCTTTATGCTTTGCTAAATGGAAATTTAGAATTCCTGTTTTACGTTTCTATTGTTATTTTCTTTTTTTTCTTACTTTTACAAAAGTACGAAAAACTAGGACTAAGCAAAGCTGCCTTGTGGGGCTTGAGTATCTGGGGGCTACTCCACATGGCCGGTGGCAACGTACCGGTAAACGGCTCGGTAATGTACAATTTGCAACTAATACCTATTGTCCTAAAATACGACCAGTTCGTTCACTTATTTGGTTTTGCTGCTGCTACCATAGTTGGTTGGGAACTCCTAAAACCTTTTTTAAAAGACAAATTCAATTGGACGACAATTTCTATATTATTGGTAATGATTGGCTTGGGGGCAGGCGCTCTAAACGAAATAATCGAATTTGTCGCCGTTCTGCTAGTTCCAGAAACCAATGTTGGTGGTTACTACAACAGTAGTTTGGATTTGGTATTTGATCTATTTGGGGCAATCTTGGCGGTATTCTTTATAAAAAAGAAAGAATCCCGATCATAATCGGGATTCAGATTCAAGAAAAAAAATACTTCGACTTAATTGATACAAACTTTCCCAACAAACAAATCCAAAAGAACTTCTCCATTCTCTTGGCCGGTTTTTATACCAATATCCAACTCTAACAATTGGTGGTAAGCCGCTTTCAAAGTTGGCATATCGTATTTTCTTACCATTGGCAAAGATTTTTTTACTACAAACGGATGCAGCTCTAGTCTCTTGGCCAGGATATTGCTATCTAGCAAATCTTCTTTTTCAAAAACATCTCTCAATTCCAAAAGAATTCTAAACTGACGCAAGATCATAGCAAACATAAACTGTACATCTTCGCCAATCCTATATTGCTCTCGAATCATTTTGTAAGCTTCTTGGCTCCGGCCAGCTACAATATTATCTACCAAATTAAAAATATTATCGTCTACTTTCTCTTCCAAAAACAACATAACATCTTCCACCCCAATCTCCCCGTTCTTATAAGCCACCAATTGATCTATTACCGAATTAAGTTGCCACATATCACCTGGCAAGTTGGTAGCCAAATATTGCAAAGCGTTATTTTCTATTTTTCCCCCTCTGTTTGCAATTTCTTCTTTTATCCAATTACTTAGCTGCCATCCTTTTAATTCGTCAAATTGTTGGCTAAATTTTTCTTTGTTCAATTCTGCTTGCAAAGCTTTGGCGGCCTTGGTTTTGAACTTGTCTGTCCCCTCCCAAAAAATAATTATATTTGTCTCTGGCAGTTTTTTGTCTTTTATTTTTTGTAATAATTCTTCCATTAGTTCTTTGTGTTTGGAGCTAAGTAGATTTTCTAGAACTATCATTCTTTTTTCGGCCAAAAATGGCATAGCCAAAATTTGTTCCATAGTTGTTCCTGGCTTTTCTTTGGCAGAATCTAATTTAACTACATTTAGCCTTTGTGGATCTCTATCTTGCTTAAATTTGTTCACCATCTTCGTAAGATGCTGGCGGCTACGGTAAGTATCTTTTCCAGATAAGAAAATAATCATAAAAGTCTTTTATTTAGCAGGCTCTATTTTAGCTCTTTAGCAAAACTAATTCAACGATAAGCAAAATTAATGAAAGATATTGACGTATTTTGGTATATACGATATGGTTAATGTTAGTACAAACCCGCCAAGGCACTTGCTACGGCGGGCTTCGAAAAAGGAGTCAACTCGTGATGATTCACGGGCCGCCGGCTACCCGGGCTGCTAGGCAAAGTCCGCCTAGACCCCGAACTGCCGGGTTCGCAACTCTTCTAGACCGAGGCCCTCCGGCTCCACCCAAAAAGCATCCCCTGTGTTCGCACGGGATCAGATGTAGGGTGGAGTCGGAGGCGCTTCACAAAAAAATATTCAAAAAACTCCCTTATTTGGGGGTATTTTTTATTATAAAAAAATTAAAACCTCTTTTTTGATCCATATTAACTCCACAGCCGCTTGGGCTATAGGTCTTGACAGACTTTCCTTTTTGTGGTAGCTTGGATGTAAACCAATTCCTGCTGGCAACACAACGTCGGCCGCCTCGGGCCAAGAGAAGCCCAGCTAAGCTGAGCTGATCGGAACACGGGAGCCCTCCGGCTCCGCCTATGTACTCCATACGCAACCTGCGTTTTGGAACAAGGCGGAGTCGGGGGCGCTTCAGAAAAAATAATCTAACTAGACCCTAAACAAGGGTCTTTTTTTTAATCAAAAAATATATTTATAACTCTTTTCTCTACTAGGAGGATTTAGTAGGGGCAAATCACCTTCCAGACCCCCTCCCCGATGCTTCGATCGGGGCAGGCCTACTCCCCCTAATAGGGGGAGAGATATTTATATAAAATTTACTTCAGTTCTCCCCACCGCTTTCCAAAACTCACATTCACCTCGATCGGTACCCGCAATTTGGCTACCTCTACCATAGCTTTTCTAACCAATTCTCCAATCTCTTTTTCCATTCCTTTTTTTACTTCTAGCACCAATTCATCGTGCACTTGCAAAATCATTTTCACATCACTGCTTTCATGTTTTAACCCGCCTGCCTTGCGGGCAGGTGCTTTCAAGTTTTTATGAACTTCTATCATAGCCAACTTCATAAGGTCGGCAGCTGTACCCTGAATAGGCATATTCACAGCCATCCTTTCTCCGGCGGCTCGCAGTTGATAATTACTAGATTGTAATTCTGGAATTTGCCTACGTCTGCCAAACAAGGTTTCGGCATAACCTTCTTTTTTTACAAACTTAATAGTCTGGTCAAGATAATTTTTTACTCCGGAAAATTCTCGAAAATATTTGTCTATAAATTCTTTGGCCTGCCACTGTGGAATCCCGGCTCGCCAAGACAGTCCATAAGAGCCCATACCATAAAGCACCCCAAAATTAACTTCTTTGGCAGCATAGCGCATTTCTTTGGTCACTTCTTCTGGTTTTACTCCGTTTATTGCAGCGGCTGTAGCCGTATGCACGTCTTCTTTGTTTGTAAAAATTTCCAATAATTTTTTGTCTTCGGCAAGCGAAGCTACAATCCTTAGTTCGATCTGCGAATAGTCGGCCGCCAAAAGTGTGTAACCAGGCTCGGCCACAAACGTGGTACGAACTTCGCGACCAAGTTCGGTACGAATTGGAATGTTTTGCAAATTTGGGTCAGAACTAGACAATCTACCAGTGGCTGCCACCGTCTGGTTAAACGATGTATGAATACGACCGGTTTTTTTGTTAATAAGCGTGGGCAATACATCTATATAAGTATTTCGTAACTTTTCTATTTCTCGAAACTCTTCTATATTCTTGATAATTGGATGTACTCCTCGCAGCTTTTCCAATTCCGAAGCCGCGGTCGAATAACCAGTCTTCCCTTTTTTAATGCCTTCGGTTGGCAAATCCATTTTTTCAAAAAGAATTTCTCGCAATTGTACAGAAGAAGCTACATTAAATTCTTCACCCGCTTCTTTGTGAATTTTTTTAGTTAATTTTTTAATTTTGTCTGCAGCGTGTTTGGATAATTCTTCCAATCTTTTGGTGTCGACCGCAATTCCGTTTAACTCCATTTCAGACAAAACCGGAATCAAATCCATCTCCAAGTCATCAAACATGCCTCGATCCTCAAAATCTTCTAGATCCTTGGCCAACTTTTCATAAAGATCGGAAACTATTTGCAGCTCTCCGGCTGCCAAGTTTGGATCTACTCCAAACAAACTTCCTTGATCACTTTGCTCTGGCAACTCTGCCCCCAACTCTCGCAGAGCCAAGCTTTTTAGATCATGATTTCTGTTGCTAGAATTAACCACATAACTAGCTACCATCACATCAAACAATTTGTTTTTTACTTCTATATTTTCTAATTGCAAAGCCTTTACCAGTTGTTTTAAATCATGACCAATTAAAAGTTTTTTTTCGTCTCCAAAAATATTCTTCTCAATCTTGTTCTTGCTCTTAACTTTGCTCAAATCTATATAAAAAGATTGACCACCAAAAACAAAAACCAATCCCAGCAAACTAGACTCCAAAATGTTCTTACCATCGATAATTTCTCGACAAACAAACTCTTCTTCATTTTCAATCTGTTTCAAAAAATCATTCAAATTATCTTCGCTTATAACTTCACATTTTGTTTTTTTGTTACCAGATTTGCTTTCTTGTTTTTTTGTTTTTTTGCCCTCCTGCTTAAATCCAGGCACTCTTTTCAAAAGTGAAAAAAACTCTAGTTTTGTAAACAAGCTTTTGATTTTGTCTCTCTCCAAATTCACAGCTGCAAACTCGCAGTCTGCTATTTTAAATCCAATTCCTTTCACACTTTTGGCTATGGTTGCCAGTTCCTTACTCATTTTGGCAGAGTCTTCGCCTTCTTCTAATTTTTTAATTATGCCTGGTTTAAATTCTTCTCTTATTTTGGAATTTTTACTTTTCAAATCTTTGTAGATTTCTTTAATTCCTCCAATTTTTTCTATCAAAAGTTTAGCTGTTTTTTCGCCTACTCCTTTTACTCCCGGAATATTGTCCGATGCATCTCCTCGCAAAGCTTTGTACTCTACAATCATCTCTGGCCCAAAACCATATTTTTCAATCACTTTCTTGTCATCAAAAATTACAATATCACTAAGTCCTTTTCTTAACTCGTAAACTTTTACTACTCCATCGTCTACCAACTGGAGCATATCCATGTCTCCAGTTACAATCATTACTTCGTCTACTTCTTTGTATTTGGTTTTGTTGTCGGCCACTTCTCTAGAAACAGTCCCAATTACATCATCGGCTTCATAACCTTCTTTGGTATAAATTGGAATATCAAAAGCTTCGACTACCTCGTAAACCAGTGGAATTTGATCGTACAGATCTTGATCTGCTTTGGTTCTGGTTGCCTTGTAATCTTCGTAGATTTCATCACGAAAAGTTTTGCCGGCCACATCAAAACTAACCGCCAAATGAGAAGGTTCCAAATCTTCCAGCACCTTTAGCAGCATAGATGTAAAACCGTAAACTGCGTTTACAATAGTGCCGTCTTTGACTGTAAGCGGGGGTATAGCGTGGTAAGCCCGGTGGATTATGGCGTTACCATCTATTATTACTAAGCGTTTTTTCATATAATTGGTAAATCCATGGTATCATATCCGCACCTTGAAAAAAAGTAAGGATTATGATAAGCTGTGTCCCACAGCAAGCAAATTCTCTAAGAGAGAGTTTTAAAATTTTACAAATGGTACGGTGGCCAAGTGGTAAGGCAGGGGTCTGCAAAACCCCTATTCGCGGGTTCGATTCCCGCCCGTACCTCCACTTCATGACTCTTGACACATAAATCTTAACTACAATAAAACCCGGCCTTTCGGCCGGGTTTTATTGTTCTTTGTTCCTTGTTTTTTGCTAATTGTTATTTACTTAGAAGCTACTCTAGCTCTCCATACACCACCACCATACTGCTCCATCTTAATGTATTTCACACCAAAAGTCTTGGCTTCTTCTTTTGTAGGCATCCAAATATCAATTCTACCTTCGCCATACCTAGCATTCATACGATCGCGGACTACAAATAGCTTATCTCCAAACAGTTCTGGCAAAGCTACCTGAGTTTCTAGAGGCAAAAAGTTGGCAGCCACAGAGTTACCATAACCGTATTTTTCGTAGTGTTCACACAAATCATAACCATTGGCTGGGATACAAGGAGTATCGTCTGTTTGGGCCACATCGCTAGAATAAGCAGTGGCTACCACCCAAGTAGTACGAATTGGTTCTCTGTCTCCGGCAATTGGAAAATTCTTGTTATTGGCCGCCACAGTCCCTGGCACCAAAGCCAAAATACCGGCGGTAAAAACAAACACCACAATGGCTCTTACCAAGAGGTCTTCTATAAGTTGTTTCAAGTTGAAAGTCAATTTCATAATTTTTTTATTATAAAACCCTAAGCAGAGATACCTAGGGCTGTTGACTTTTTATGTAAACAGTATAACATATTTTAGCCCCTTTGTCAAGGGTTATAACTAATTTTTTGCCTTATTTTAGCGAAATTTTATCTATACAAAAAAGAGTTAAGTTGTGATATACTCGGCTTATCATTTTTATAAATTATGAAAGATCAAAATAGCTCTGGTAGAAGACAATACGGATATATAGAAGAAAAACCAGAACCAGAAAACAGACAATTTCAAAAAAGACCAAAAAAGACCTTAAATAAGCCAAAAAATAACCCTTTGGCCGAAAATATTATCATTTTCCTAAGTAAATTATTGCGTTTTTTGGTAATTTTGCCTTTCAAAATTTTGGGGTGGTTGTGGCAGAGATTGAGAAAATTGCTAGACAGAAAAGGCCTAAACCCAAAAAATAGCCCCAAACGCAAAGCTTTGCGAAAAAAACTAACCAAAAGTATTATCACTTTCGGGGTAATCGGCATTATTGTTTCATCTTTTTATGTAGTTTGGATTAGTCGCAATTTGCCAGACCCAGATAGACTAACAGATAGGCAAATCGCCCAAAGTACCAAGATTTACGACAAAACCGGTGAACACTTACTTTATGAAATTTTTGCTGACCAAAAGAGAACCTTGGTTGATCTAGAAGATATTCCACAAGATCTTATCAACGCTGTAATTGCTACCGAAGACACCAAATTCTACGAACACAAAGGAATTAGACCGCTTAGTATAATGAGAGCCTTTGTTTATGGAGTAATTCGTAGACAAAGACCTAGAGGAACTTCTACCCTTACCCAACAATTGGTAAAAAATGCTATTTTGACAAATGAGCAAACTATTAGCAGAAAAATAAAAGAAGCTATCTTGTCCGTAAGACTGGAACAAAAATATACCAAAGACCAAATTTTGAAAATTTACTTCAACGAAATTCCGTATGGTTCTACCAACTACGGGGTAGAATCGGCTGCCCAAAGTTACTTTGGCAAATCAGTTAGTGAACTAGATTTGCAAGAAATGGCCACTTTGGCCGGTTTGCCAAAAGCTCCGTCTAGATATCTAAGAAACAAAAAAGCTCTAAAAGATCGCCGGGATTTTGTTTTGGAACGTATGGTGGCCGAAGGCTTTTTGGATAGAGATACCGCCGATACAGCCCAAGCCACCGAAGTTAGTTTAAAAAACAAAGTCGGCAATATCGACGCTCCTCATTTTGTTTTTTATGTAAAAGATCAATTAAATGAATTGTACGGAGAACAAACAGTAGATACTGGCGGACTAAAAGTTATTACCACTCTAGATTGGGAAAAACAACAAGCCGCAGATAAAGCAGTTACAGAAGTAGCCGAAAAAGTTTTTGAAGAAGCAAATGCTAATAACGCTGCCCTAGTTTCTATGAACCCAAACAATGGTCATATCCTGGCTATGGTTGGATCAAGAGATTTTTTGGACGACGAAATTGATGGCCAGTTCAATGTAGCTACCCAAGGATTACGTCAACCAGGTTCATCTTTCAAACCAATTGTTTACACAGCTGCTTTTGAAAAAGGTTACACTCCGGAAACTGTTTTGTTTGATGTAGAAACCAATTTTGCTGTCTCTGGCAAAGATTACAAACCCTTGAACTATGATCTAAAAGAGCACGGCTCGGTAACTATGCGCAAAGCTTTGCAAGGTTCTCTAAATATTCCGGCTGTAAAAACGCTCTACTTGGTAGGCCCTAAAAAAGGAGTAGAATTTTCTGAAAGACTAGGTTACAGCACGCTTGGAGAAGGAGATTTTGGTCTATCTTTGGTTCTGGGTGGAGGAGAGGTAAGATTGCTAGAACATGTAAGTGCTTATAGTATTTTTGCCAATGGTGGTACAAAAAATGAACCAGTTAGTATTCTAAAAGTAGAAGACGGCCATGGCGACACACTGTACGAATGGAAAAGCAAAAAAGGCGAAAGAGTGCTAGAAGAAAAGGTAACTGCTACAATCTCCAATGTACTGAGCGATGACAATGCCAGAGCTTATGCTTTTGGAGCAGATGGAATCTTAACTATCCCAGGCAAAACAGTAGCTGCCAAAACTGGTACTACCAATGGTTATATTGATGCTTGGACAGTTGGTTACACCCCAAACTTGGTAACCGGAGTGTGGGCCGGAAACACAAACAACACCCCTATGAAAAGAGGTTTTGGTGGTAGCAAAGTGGCAGCCCCAATTTGGAATCAATATATGAGAGAGGCCCTGGCAGAAACACCCGATGAAAATTTTCCAGAAATAGAAACCGAAGAAATAACCAAACCAATATTAAAAGGTAGCACTGGTGGTAGTGGAGTTACCCTACTTATAGACAAACTAACCGGAAAGATAGCCACCAGCTCTACTCCAGAAAGTTATATTGTCGAGCGTACCTTTATTCCACCACATTCTATTTTGCACTATGTAAAAAAAGATGATCCAAGAGGAGAAGAACCCACCGATCCTACAGTCGATTCGCAATACGAAGTTTGGGAAACGGCTATACAAGATTGGGTCAAAAGGAAAAGAGAAGAAAATCCAGATTGGGATATTGCTTTTGGTGAGCCACCAACAGAATTCGATGATTTGCATTCTTTGGAACTGATCCCAAGTATTAATGTAATTTTCCCAGCTCCAAGCAGTACTCTAAACAGTAGGCAAATTGACACCGACATTCGCGTTAGCGCTCCTCGCGGAGTTAGCAAGGTTACTTACAAAATTGATAATCGTTTTGTTGGTGTGGTTCGCGAACATCCGTTTAATCTAAATTATTATGCGGCCGAAGTAGCCGATGGTAATCATGTTATGGAAATTATTGTAGAGGATGATATTGGCAATAGAATGATTCAAGAAATTCCATTTACTATGTCTGCCGGAGTAGAACCAGCCAATGTAAGTTGGGCAGAAAGTAATCTTAGTTTGGAACAAAATCAATTTCCTCGGGTTTTCTTTTTGAATCCTTTCAAAGTTAACGAGATTAAACTGGTAAAATTTTACAAACAAAAAAATAATGGTGGCAAAGAATTAATTGGATCGGTTAATAATTTTACCGATTTGTTTAACAATCAAATCTCATTTAAATGGAACGAAATCCCGGACAAAAGTAATTATACTTTGAGTACAGAGCTGGTTACAGATAGTGGTGTGAGAAGTGGGGGAGAATTAAAAGTAGAAGTAAAATAAAAATACAAAAACCACCCTTCCTTACAAACTTTAACTAATAAAGTTCATAAGGAATTTTGAGGGTGGTTTTTTTCTTAGAGAGACTTCACATCCCTTGGTACTCTTCAGGAGAGCTTCAAGTTGCTCACCCCACCGCGGTGCATACTAAAGCGTTGCACCGCCAGCACCTCCCCTTTGGCCACAAAAAATACAAAAGCTTCACAGTGACGCAGATTGAGCTGATCCATCGGCAAGCCACAGTGCGCAGCCAAGACCGACAAGCCATCTTCGTGATCAAAGCTGATGGTGGCCTGACTCGACCACCTTTCGGCAGTCATGAAAGATTTGTTCCCTTGAACATACCTTTGAGCCGCTTCGAAGCCGAGCAGGTTTTGATCACGGCCCAACATATCCAGTAGCTCTGGCTTGGTCTTCCCTCTGGCCTCCTGCACTTTGCGCCAGCCACGCTCATCGCCATCTGGGTCTGGCAGATCCCTCAAGCGAAAGGGATTCAGAGTGGACTGTTCGTCTGAAGATTCCAAAACTGGCAAATCAGGAAAGACCAGATTGGTCGTCTCTCGCGAACGGGCACACCGACTACAGACCCGATAGAAGGAGTATGTACCCAATAGGCGACAGAGTCCTTCCATCAAGTCGTGGTAGGCCGGTGAAACACGCCTACAGAGATCAATTCCGTTGCGTTTGAGACCGCGAATCATATCGCTACCATGCTGAACCGAATCAGAATGGCGACCGCGTACGAACGCTCCGGTAGCTCCTTCTGGGCAGATGAGTTCATGCCCAATTCCGCTGAAGTCATGATATTCGTAAGACTTAGTCTTCTTCACTTTTCCAGATCTCCAAAGTCTCGAGTTGAGACTGGTGGAAAATTAACTCAATTATTAAAAATAGTCAATACAAAAACCACCCCATTCCTACATACTTTTTTACAAAAGTACAAAGGAATTTGTTGGGGTGGTTTTTTGGTGAGTTGCTGATTGGGACAGGAGCTGTGCGCCTAGGACTTGCTATAGTCTATGTCTACGATCAGAATGTCGGTGCAACCAACGTACTTCACACTGACAGTAAAAGACTCTCCTTCCTTGGCCAGAGCGTTGCAGACTCCTTGAAGATCACCCTGGCATTGTTCTACCAGACTCTCGAGGTCTAGGGTATAGGACGAGCCGATCATGATCTGGGCAGTACCGAGAGAGGCTGAGGCAAAATTGATAGCTTGCGCTACGGCTGCCAAAGCCGTTTTACCTCCCATGAAATTGGGGGTTCCACCAACTTGAGGCTTGAGGCTGTAGCTGACAACAAGAGGGGCTCCTGCGGACAGCAAGCCTTTGTGTAGAGTATCACTCACGAATGTCTCCTTCCATTATGGTGGGGTTACGATAAAATATATAACACAAAAAATTGTCTGTGTCAATACAAAAAACCACCCCATTCCTACACACTTTTTTACAAAAGTACAAAGGAATTTGTTGGGGTGGTTTTTGTTTTAAGTCATTCGACTTGGACATCAAGCCTGTCAACCATCTTCGTGAGCAAGGTTTCCATGCGTCGAATAGACCTAGCGGCCATGAGTTCCTCTTCGTCCTTGCCCATCTTCAACAGATCGGCCGAATCGTAGAGAGCCGCCGCCTTGTACAGCCACCAGTAGATCGGCAGCTCCACAAAGAGAGCGAAGGGCGCTTCCATGGCAGACAAGACCAAGATCGAATAGACCCCTGCAATGAAGGAAGAGAACATGGTCTTTGTGATGACCATGGCAGCTTCCCCATGTCGCTGTGGCAAAGCTGCGAAGCTTACCACAAACCAGGCCAAGCCGGCGACCTGTGCTGCCAAAGATACGTACATGACGATCTGTTGGGAATTTTCACCTCCATGATAGATCGAGGCAATCGTACCAGGCACCACAATCAAGCATTGGAGCAACACCACCACATGCTTGCGCAAGTTCTGGTTCAAGGCTACAGTGTCATTGGCCTCAGCATTCTGGTAGAGTGAGTTGAAAACCCACTTCTTCAAAAAATAAGAGATCATAATCATTCTCCTTTCTGATCTCTGGTTCACCAAATAGGTGACAAATAAACATAACAAATATTATTATTTTTGTCAATACAAAAACCACCTTTCTCAGGTGGTTTTATATTCGAGTAATTAGTGATTATTTGTGTGGCGTTACACCACCCCCTACTGCCGTATCGGCATCACAATATACAAATATTTATCATCACTCTTGGGAGTAATCATACAAGGCGACTCTGGGTTATTTACCTTTAGATCAACTTCCCCATCCATTTGTTGCAAACCATCTAACACATACCTATGATTTAGCAAAATAGAATTTTCTTCTCCCTTCACTTCGGCGTCTACACTAGAATCGTGTTGACCAGTCTGGGTGCTAGTAGAAGAAACTCCCACACTACCCTCTTTGGCATTTACATCAAAAGAAACAGCATTAACACCAGTAGTGGTAAAAAGTCCAGCTGCTTTGATTTTTTTGATCATTACGTCAGCCGGGAAAGTGGCAGTTGATTTGAAAGAGCTAGGTACAATCTGCACATAGTCTGGATACTTGCCATCTACCAATCGAGAAGTCATTTCAAAAGAATCATAACGCATGGCAATTTGATTTTCGGTAACAAATAATCTTACTTGAGATTCTGCTTCTTCGTTTTTGGTAGAAGTAATTAATCTAATAATTTCATAAGCAGTTCTCGCCGGAATAATTACAGCGATATTCGAATCACCTTGGTCAACATCAACTCTGGATTCGGCCAAACGATAAGAGTCTGTGGCGGCCAAAACCAAACCTTTGAATCTATCAGTAAAAAAACCAGCATAAACACCAGAAAGTTCCGGTCGTATTTCGTTTTTGGCAGCTGCCAAAACAGTTTTGGCCAAACCTTCTTTAAATTTTCCAGCATCAATGGCAAAAGAATTGTTTTCTTCTACCTCTGGCATAACCGGAAAATCGTCTGCTGGAGCACCTTTTATTTTGGTACTAGAACTACCACTTTTTACAATCAATTCTTGACCATCTAGACTAATTTCTACTTGCTCATCGCTAAGCAAATTTACATAATCAGCCAAAGTTTTGGCTGGAACAGTAAACGAACCGACTTCGTCTACCTTGGCTCTTAGGCTGGTTTTGATAGCCATTTCCAAATTGGTCGTAATTAGTTCAACCTTTGATTCAGTTACCTGAATCTGAACATTCATGAGAATAGGCAAGTGGCTTTGTTTGCTAGCCAAAGAGGTAGTCAAACTCAAAACATGGCTTAAGTTTTCTTTTGTACATGTAAACTTCATACAAAAAGTTTTCTGACAGACACTCCAATGGTTTGGAGACAGGCATGTTTGTCCACTTTAAAATAATTTAATTAATTTATATTTATTTAACTTATTTTTGTTATTGGGGGTGTGTATAGTGTTGATAAGTATATTTTTTGTTTTATTTTAGGAAAGAATCTTGTTTTTTTGTGTTGATATTTTTTGGAAGCTTTTGTTATTTGTTTGTGGTTAATTTTTTTGTTTTATTTTTGTGTGTGGGTAAGTGTGTTTTTTTGTTAATAATTTTTTGTAGGTTTTGAATAGTTTATACGTAGGTTATCAACATTATCTAACTACCTCTACATACATTCTTTGTTTTATCATTTCCATTTCTTGTTTTAATTTTAGATCATTTTCCAGTTCTGTACTAATTTTGGTGTGAGCGTGCATGGCTGTGGTATGGTCACGTCCTCCAAGCTCTACTCCAATTGCCGGATAAGACATTTTTAATTCGTTTCTCATTAGGTACATTATAATTTGTCTAGGAAAAGACAATTTTTTCTCTCTGCTTTTGCCTAATATATCTTCTATAGAAATGTCGTAAAACTTGGCCACTTCGCTGATTAACTCTCTTGGAGTTAATGATTTTTTCATGCTTTGACTTTCGAAACTATTTAGAATAGATTTGACGGTCTCTTTGGTTGGTTTGATATTTTTTAATTCGTGGTAAGCGATTATTTTGTTTAGGGCGCCTTCTAGTTCACGAATATTACTTTGGATTGTAGCTGCTGTGACTTGAACCAAATCTTCTGATAAAGGAAAGTTTTTTTCCTGACATTTGGTTTGGAGGATTGCAACTCTGGTTTCCAAATCTGGTGACGACACATCGGCGATCATACCCCATTCAAAACGGCTACGTAAACGATCTTCTAGAGATGGAATGGCTTTTGGTGGTCGGTCACTAGTTAGAACTACTTGTTTACCTTGTTGGTGTAGTTCGTTGAAAGTGTGAAAAAATTCTTCTTGGGTTTGTTCTTTGCCGCCGATAAACTGGATGTCATCTATTAGGAGCAAATCTACATTTCTGTATCTTTCTTTAAATTCTTTGGCGCGACCTTCTTTTACTGCCGATACAAATTCGTTGGTGAATTTTTCCGAGCTTACGTAGAGAATTTTTGTTTTAGGATTTTTTTGGAGCATGGTATGACCCACGGCTTGGATTAGGTGAGTTTTGCCTAGTCCTACGCCACCGTATATAAATAATGGGTTATAAGCTTCGCCCGGGCGTTCGGCTACAGCTTGGGCAGCAGCGTGAGCCAGTTCATTGCCCTTGCCCACTACAAATGTATCGAAGCTGTATTTGGGATTTAGACCAAATTGTGAACCCATGGATACTTCTGGTTGGGAGTATACCGGGGTGGCTGGGCTAGATACTGGAACTACAGGTTCTTCGCTTACAGAACATTCTTCTTCTTGAATGTTTTTGATGTTTTCTACTCTATATTCTACTTTTTTAACCGGTTTGTTGGTTATTCTTTCTAGAACCTTTACCAAATCGGAGTGGTATTTTTTTTCTAACCAGCTTTTGGTAAAAGTGTTTGGTACACAAATTACGACTTGTCCCTCTCTGTATCCGGCAATACCTGTGTTTCTAAACCAGGTGGTAAAATTAGCCTTGGAAACTTTTAGTTCAAACTCAGCAAGAACTGCTTGCCAGATTTCGTAGTTGGTCATAAATGGTTATTTTAGCCTAAAAAAACTCCTTTTTTGGGCGAATAAAGGCATTTTAGCACATAATGCACAAAGCAAAAATGGCTAGATTTAGCCAAAATGTGGGTCTTTTGGGGATAAGGTGTGGACTGTGGGGATAAATGCCTAGAGAGCCTTTGTTTTTGCTTCCCAAATCATTTCAAAAATGTACTTAAATGTTTGAGCCAAAAGTGGGTTGGTTATAACTGTTCCAAAGATTGGTTCTGCTAGTGTTACTAGGGCTATATGGTTGTCCCAAATTAGTATGTCGGTAGGAAAGTCCTGATATTTGCTAGGCAAAGTTTGAAAATCATAAAAACCTTTTAGAATTTGCTTGGTTTCTTCTGTACCAACAGTTTCTGATTGGCTGGTAATAATGTCTTGCAAGAAAACTTCTTTTCTTTTTAATTCTTCTTGAAATTTTTTAAAGAAAATAGGGTCTTTTTCGCTTAGTAGTTTGGTAGACCCAATTGCCAAAAGCTTTTCTGTTTGGGTGGCTTGCCAGTATATCTCTTTAATTTGCTCAAAACCTTCGTAAAATTTGATAGTTGGTTTGTTTTTTTGGGTGGTATAGAGAGCGCGAAGATCTGGCAAAATTCTCTCTACTGCTTCTTTTTTTTGCTCTATAGAGCGAAGAATTGCCTCTGGGTCAGAAGCTATATAAGCTTTTCTTTTGCCTTTCTCTTGTTCCAAGATTAGGCCTTTGTCTTTTAGGCTTTGGAGTAGATTGTAGCAATTGGTACGAGCAATTTTGGTGCCTTTGGCTATTTGTGGTGGGGTAGAAATGCCATTTTCGAGTAAGTATAGGTAAACCTCAATTTCTGATTTGTGTAGACCAATTTGTGATAATTGTTTGTGAATATCCATATTTGTATGTTTTTGTCAATATTAATTATATCATTTTTTTAGCTAAATGTCAACATATTTTAAATAAATAACAATAAATATACAGTTTAATATTTACAAAAACGTAAAATTAAGTTACAATGACTTGTTCAAGATAAAGAATGCTTGAGCCGCTAACCATCTGGTTGGTGTAGACAAGAGAGATCCTTCTAATGAAAAATTCAATCCAGACCATCGACGCACTCGTGGCAAGCACTGCTGAGCTAAAGGTCGATGGGAACCCCTTCACCACGCGCCACACCAACCGTGCGATCCTGGAGTATGTTGTTGCTCAATACACTCTTTTTCCCAAGGAGATTGTCCGGTTTCTGACGAGATCTAGGGATGCAGCGCGTCGGTGTGGTTTGAAGACTGTAGAGCTAGAGCTCAGCCGCAATATCGGCGAAGAACTCGGCTCGGACAGTGTGGGTATTACCCACTACGAGATGCTGGAAGGGACACTCCAGGTAGGCTTGGGGTTGTCCGTTCGCCATACCATTTCCTCGAAGGCTACAAGTAGCTTTCTTGGTAGTGTCGAAGATGCGATTAACGGTTCTAATTCGTCACTTTCCTTGGGGGCAGCCTATGCTCTGGAGGCTACGGCTCGTCCCGAGCTGTTGGTCGTAAAGGTCCTCTTGGAGAGGCTTTCTGAGGATTTCCATAACAAACCACTGGCTAATGGCCTGCGAAAATTCTTGGATAAGCACATCAACGTCTGGGAGCCCGGGCATCAGGAAGGGTTGAAGCAAGCTCTTTTGCAAAGCCACGGAGTGTGCCAAGCCGACTTTGTCTGCGGAGCCCAAGCCGTCCTATCTGCCATGGGCAGCTGGTGGCATGGCCTCTACGACGAGTGCCAGGTCTCATAAGGTTCGGCATGTACCTACCAAACATGCCAATTCCATTTTTTGCAAAAATAGAGCAGAAATATCCACCGAGAGGTGGTTTTTCTGTTTAGCCTTGACTTTTTTTGCTAAATAATGTATATTTGTGACGTTGCAAGTGGTTGGGAAGTGGAACGCCTAATCCAAGACTTCATAAAAAAATATGCCAAAAAGAACTTATCAACCAAAAAAACGCAAACGCGCCAAGACTCATGGTTTTCGTAGCCGTATGAAATCCAAAGATGGTCGCGATGTGCTAAAACGCCGTCGCCAAAAAGGCCGCAAAAAGCTAACTGTAAGCGATGAGCGCAGTGGCAAAAGAATGCGTAAAACACGTTAAAAACCCCTTAAGGGGTTTTTAAAATACAAAATATATGGAATAAGATACAAATTTATTTTATACTGATGTATATTGATTCCTGTATCTTGTCTATTTTTGAGTATGCTTCCCAAAGAATACCGCCTAAAACACATGAAAGATTTTGATATCCTCTTCAAAGAAGGTTTTTTTGTGGGTGAAAAAGTGGTAACAGCCAAAGTATGGCAAGTTGATCCAGACAAACATCCTCGTCGGAATTATTCCAAAGACAAAACGTTGATTGGATTTGTGGTTAGCAAAAAAATTCATAAAAGTGCTGTAAAGAGAAATCGGATCAAAAGACAAATGAGAGAAGTGGTAAGATTGCTTATAAAAGACGGCAAGATAAAAAATGGTTTTATGGTTTCTGTTATGGCCAAGCCACAGATTTTGGAAGCAGAGTATAAAGATATCGAAAAGAGTGTGGTGAATGTTTTGAAAAGGGCGAGAGTTTTATTATAAATTTTCTTAGAAAGTTCTCTCTCCTAAAGAGAGATGGAAGGAATTAATTCTCCCCCTATCAGGGGGAGTTAGAGGGGGTCTAATATGGAAAAAATTGGGAGGTACCAAAACAAATCTTCATTAAAACAAAAAAGAAAGAAGCTTAGATATGAACCAACAGAAGCAGAAATGCAATTGTGGAAGTATTTACGATCAAAGCAATTCGGAGTTAAATTTCGTCGTCAGTATAACATTGACTACTATATTGTAGATTTTTATTCTCATGAAGTTCGTTTAGTAATAGAGCTTGATGGGTGGATTCATGGTGAGGAAGAATATAGAAAGAAAGATATTATTCGTGATAAGTATCTTGAGAGAAAAGGATACAAGGTGTTACGTTATAGGAATGAACAAGTTATGTATGAGCTGAAGGCTGTTTTGCAAGATATATACAATAATATCCAGGAGTTAAAATTATAACTCGACCCCTCCTAACCTCCCCTGATAGGGGAGGAACTAAAAAGTTCTAAAAGGAGAGGGAGAGTGCTATGTACGTTATGTCTGTATTTAAAAAAATAATCCACCTTCCTCGTTATCCAATTCTCTGGTTAATTTTTTTGTATCAAAAGATATTGTCACCAGATCATTCTTTTTGGGCGAAAAAAAATAACCCGCATGGGTACTGCAAATTTTATCCTACGTGTAGTCAGTATGGTTACGAAGTGATAAAGAAAAAAGGTTTATTATTGGGAGTGCCAAAAACTGTTTGGAGGATTTTGCGTTGTAATCCTTGGAGTAAAGGTGGGGAGGATTATCCGGAATAAATTAAATTTCTAAAATTTTATTCTTGCTTTTTAAGCCTTTTTTTATTTGGATTGAAGTTTTGGAAACTTTAAAAAATTTACTAAGAAGCTCAATCAATTTTTTATTAGCTTCACCATCTATCGGGGCAGCCGTCAACCTTACTTTATAATTATTTTCAGTTATTTTTATTATTTCATTTTTAGAAGCTTTAGGAACAACTTTTACAGAAATTTTTTTAACCATACTAATCAGTAATTGTTTTGGTGACGGCTATTATTTTGTCCCAATTTTCTTTGTTTGCGGCTACGATAGTTTTGTCTTGTGTGGTCCAAGTTTCACCCCATAAGTTTGTCACTATCCCACCAGCTTCTCTTACCATAGCCACACCAGCCACTACATCCCAAGGGTGGATATCCATCATTATACTGGCAGAGGCTCTGCCGGTAGCTACTGCCGTCAAATGCTCTACGGCGCAGCCATACATTTGGGCGTTGTAGGTGGTCATGTCACTTTTGTTTATAAAATCTTTTAATTTTTGCCTAGCTCTGGGCGAAGCTGCGCCTACCAAGTATAGCGGTCGAGCGCCGTTTTGTGGTTGGGGAATAATTTTTTTGTTTTTTTCAAAAACTCCCAAACCTTTTTGAGAAAAGTAAATTTCTTTTTGCATAGGCAGACCGATTACGCCCAGTTCAACTTCTTCATTCTTGGTCATACCAATACTAACCCCAAAAAGTTTGGAGCCGCGAGCAAAGTTGGCCGTACCGTCTATAGGGTCTATGTACCAGGCTTTGCCATTTTTGCCCGGGATATCGTGATCTTCTTCGCTAACAATTAGATCATTTGGAAAGGCCTCGTGTAGTTTGGATATCAGTAGTTTGTTTATTTCAATATCTACACTAGTAACGATGCTTTTGTGCTCTTTGAATTTTATATTTTCTACACCCAATCTACTAAATTTTTTCTTTAAGATGTTGTTAGCTTGTCTCGCCAGTTTGATAGCTACCTCCAATTCTTTTGATTTTTTCATAGGTTTTTATTATAGCACCTTTTTGTTATTTGGGAGGATTATTGACGATTGGAGCTCTCTGTGGTAAAAAATCTACAGATCTTTTCAGTGGGTTTGTGTCTATGCAAACCGTCAACAAAAAGGATTTTCTGATGGAAAATATCGGTAAACAAAAAGAACTGCCCCTCTCTCTTTACCTGTTTCTAATGATCTTTCCACTCTGTGCTGTTTTTTGGGCTGATCTACTCTTCGTAGATACCCTAATTAAACAGCATGGATACTTTATTGTGGCTCTGACTTCTCTTGTTGGTACTGGAGCTGTGATATTGTTTTCTTTGTGGTTTTGCTTTTCTCGAAAGATTCGGCTGCTAAATAACCAAAAGCACTGGAAGTTCGTGCAGATTTTATCTGTATTGAATTTGTGCTGCTTTTCTCATCTACTTTCTTTTTCTATGCCAGTTTTCCTTCGATGGTATCCTCCTATGTGCGAAGATGGAAATCTGGAATATTTGTGGGAGGGAACACTGAGCCATCCTTCGTTGGCAAAGGTTTGTATTTTCTCGACCGTGCTTACTATTTTTGCTTGTGCCGCCTTGTTTTTTTCTGGGTCAATGAAGCAAGAATGATGAAATCATTTTTTTGTTGGCCTTGTCTTTTCCAAACCCAACCCACTCACAATTTTCCTAAAAAATATTTTAGGGGAATCGCCGGTAAAATAAAACCGTTCATAAATTTGAACGGTTTTATTTTTTTCTTTAATTCTTATTTCTTTTCACCCATCATTTGCTCTTTTAACCAAGTCATTACTTTTTTGTTTTGCAGGGTGGTGGCAATAGATTCTCTTACTTCGGCACGTTTTAGGTTTTCTAGTACTTCTGGATTATCTTTGTAAACACCTTCCATCATCTTAATTTCTTCGTCAATTTCTTCTTTGCTTATTTCAATCTTTTGCTCTTTGGCAATTTGGCGAGATAGTAATGCAGCTTTGGCGCGTTTTTCGGCTTGGACTTGAAAGTCGTTAAACAGTTCGTCTTCTTTTTTCTTAATATCTCTTAGATAGTCTTCTATACTTACTCCGTTTCTTTCCAAATCTCTTTTCAATTCGTAAAACATTTTTTGTTTTTCGGCGTCTACAATTACGTTTGGAATTGGATCAAAAGTAGTTTTTTCAATCATCTTGTCTAGGATTTCTACTTCCATAGATTGTTCAGCCTTTTGTTCGGCTTCTTCTTTCATGTTGTTTCTTATCAACTCTTTCAATTTTTCTACACTATCTTGACCAAGTTTTTTGGCCATGTCATCGGACAATTCTGGAAGCTGTCTTTCGTAAACTTCTTTTACTTTTACTTTAAAATCTACTTTTTTGCCAGCCAACATTTTTTGGTAATGTTCTGGTGGAAAGTCTAGTGAAAATTCTTTTTCATCGCCTTTTTTCAAACCTTTTACATGTTCGTTAAATCCAGGTACATAATGATCTTCGCTAAGGTAAACTTGATAATCTTTGGCTTGACCGCCGTCAACAGGAACTTTGTCTAGTAGCATATCCATGTCGATTACTAGTTTGTCTGTGCCTTCGGCAGTACCTTCTTTTACTACTTCCTTGGCGTGCATCCCACGCAAAGCGTCCAAAGTTTCGGTTAATCTTTTTTCGTCTACTTCTTTTACTTTTTTTTCTACTTTGATCTTGCTTGGATCAGCTAGTTTTACATTTGGGATCAAACCAACTATTGCTTTGTAAACAATATCGTTGCCCGGAGCCAATTTTTCTACTTCTATTTTTGGCATACCAATAGTTTCCAATTCTTCTTTTTTTACTACATCAAAAAAGCTTTCTTGAACAACTACTTCCAAGGCTTCTTGCAAAATTGGCATTTCACCAACTTCTTTTTTCATAATTTCAAAAGGAACATTGCCTTTGCGAAAGCCTTTTATGGCTACTCTTTCGGATAGTTTTTTGGCAGCGGCCTCTAGTTTGTTTTGGTAATCTTCGGGAGTAACTGTGATAGTTAGTTCCAATTCGGAATTATCTAGTTTTTTGGTTTTGTAGTCCATATATTTGGATTTTAATAGCCTATTAGAGCTAGAAGTTATAAAAGATTTGGCTAGCATAGCGGAAAGCTGTCTATTTGTCAATCTTTGTTATATAAGGTGTGGTTTATTAATTAATTCAAAAAAGACCTAAAATAAGCAAAAAAAACATTATTAACCCTTGAAAAAAGGTAGCTTTGATGCTACTCTAGCACAGTATTTAACCTACAAAATGAAAAATATTTGGTACAAAATTTTTCTTACCTTTTTGCGCTCGCTTATCTATGCCAAAAGAGCTGTAGTTTGGTTTTTTTATGAATCAGTTAGTCTGGGGCGTATCTTTATGTCTTTTTACCGCAAACATCTTGGTTTTCGAGTTTATAAGTTTTCTTTTTGGCTAAAAAACCAATTGCGAAAGGCCAACATATCGGTAGACGATGGGATAACCGGTTTTTTGGGACAAAGAGCTACTCTGCAAGCAGCTTTGTTTGTAGTGGCTGTAGTAATAATGATTCCTCATAGTAAGCTGTACACCAAAGAAACTCAAACCATAGCTGGTAGAGGGACCTTGCTTTACAATTTGGTTGGGCCGGGAGATTTGGATTTTGAAATAGAAGAAGTAGAAGTTGATTTGACTCAACTGGCTCAAAGAGATAGTCGTGGTTGGCGCGAAGGTTCGGTTGTGGCCGAAAATTACAATGGCACCGATGCTATTTTTATAGTAAATAATGATCAAGAATTGGGTAGTGTAAGTGCTGGTGGTAGTGCTGTTTCGAAACCGACTATTTTGCCGGGAACAGAATTGCCCAAACCAAGTAGTTCGGATCGCAGTAGTGTAATAACTCACACGGTAAAACCAGGTGATGTGATAGGTAGAATCGCCGAAGAGTATGGCATAAATGTAACCACAATTTTGTGGGCTAATAATTTGTCTACTCGCTCTTATATTCGTCCGGGAGACGAGTTGAAAATTTTACCGGTCAACGGACTTTTGCATACTGTAAAAAGAGGAGAAACGGTTTCAAAAATTGCCAGACTCTACGATGCGGAGTCTGAAGATATTGTAAAATATAACAAACTTCAAGAAGGTGGATCGGACATTGTGGTTGGTGAAGAGCTTTTGGTGCCTGGTGGAGAAAAACCTAGACCGGTTTATGTAGCGCCTACTCCTAGCCGAAGTACTTCTCTTTCCAAGATCTCTGCTCCGGCTCCATCGGTAACTGCTCCGGCTGGGTCTGGTTATTTGTGGCCAACCAATGTACGTAGAATTACTCAGTATTATGGTTGGCGTCATACTGGTTTGGATATTGCCGGGCCGCTTGGTTCGCCGCTTTATGCTTCTAGAGGTGGTACGGTAATCAAATCACAATGTGGTTGGAACGGTGGTTATGGTTGTTATATTATTATTGATCATGGCAATGGTGTGCAGACCCTGTATGCTCATGCTTCTAGATTGTATGTATCTGTCGGAGATGTTGTGACCCAAGGTCAAAATATTGCTTCTATGGGGTCTACCGGTAGATCTACCGGTCCTCATATTCACTACGAGGTACGACTAAATGGTCGTAGGCAAAATCCACTTAGTTATATAAGGTAAGATTTTGATTAATAGCTTTGTTTAATAAATAAAAGGTTAGCTTTCTAAGTGTTACTTTTTGACAGCAAAAAGTAACCAACCTGCCTGCCGGTAGGCAGGAAACTGCTGGGGTGCAGAATCGCTCACATTGGCATCGGTAAAGTCTATCTTTTCTAGATGGGCGCTTAGCTGCTACCCCAGACCCCAGTTTCATTTTTAGATTTTACAGATAAATATTAGTTTGTAGTGGTTAGTAGTATTTGATAAATAAAAAAACTCCGACATTTGCCGGAGTTTTTTTTATTTGGCACTAGCGTGCACTTTTTTCATTAGTCTAGACAACTTACGAGAAGCTGTGTTTGGCTTTAGGACACCTTTTTTGGCAGCTTTGTCTAGTTTCTTTTGAGCCAAACGAACTACTTCGTTTACCTCTTTACCAGATTCAACTGCTTTTAGTACTGCTTTTACAGCTTGTTTGTAGGCGTCTTTGACGATTTTGTTTTCTGCCGTACGCTTTTGACTTTGGCGAAAAGCCTTTTTGGCGCTGTTTTTGATTGGCATAATTAGAATTATTCTAAAAGATTAGTTGTAAGTCGTAAACTTAGTGAAATTTACGATTTTTGAGAGCGTGACCATTATACCGAAAATAGGGTTTTTTGTCAAGCTGGGTGAGATACTAGGTGTTTATAGCAGTCCGCAGAGGATTTAGCTTGGCTTCGGCAAAGAAAGTCTCAAACCTGTTAACCAACGAATAATTTCATCTACTTCTTTTTTCGTGCGTCCCTTTTTCTCTGCTTTGGTAATATAGTGAGGGTAGACACTGGCAAAGCTCATGGTGTATATACGGGGTTTGGTGTTTTTTGTATTGGGCATACTACTCCCCTTTTGGCCGCTCAATCTGCTCCACCTCAATCATTTTTTCACCATCAGTTATTTTCATCACGTCTTTATCAATCTTGCCTAGTTCTTTGTAAGCTGTGTTGTAATGATTTACAGTAGTGGTCATGCTGCTGCCAAGCTTTTTCATATATTCTTCGTAAGCTTTGACATGTTTACCCAGCATCTCCACATTTTTTCGTATACTCTTGGCTCCTTCTTCAATTTTGAGTGCGCGCAAACCTTGCAAAACTGTTTGGAGGTAAGCAGCAAAAGTAGTTGGTGAAACTATAATCACTTTCTTTTCATTAAAAGCATAATCAATCAAATCTCTGGTGTTAACTTTGACAGCGCCAACTTCGTTTACCAAGAGATCATAATAAATAGCTTCGCTCGGAATAAACATAAAGGCAAAATCGAGTGTCCCCTCTTTTGGTTTTATGTATTTACTAGTTTCGTCAATGCGTTTTTTCAAATCATTTTTAAATTCTCGCTCTAGCGTGGCTTTGCGGTTTTCATCGGTTTCGTCAATTAGTTTTTGATAATTTTCCAAAGAGAATTTGGCATCAACTGGGATAATCCCATCTTTGGTAAAGATAGCTGCGTCCACCGTGTCACCATCTTTAAAATTATGCTGAATAGAAAAAGCAGTTGGAGGCAAAATGTTTTCTAGCACTAGTTGCAAACCAGCTTCGCCCAGATTCCCTCTTTGTTTTTGGCTTTTCAAAACTTTTTCCAAGTTATTTAGCTGTTCAGAAAAACCAATCACTTGTTGATTAGTTTTATCAAGACTAGTAAGTTTCTCGGTGATGTCTGCAATCATTTTGGTGCTTTGGCTCGTAACACCTTGGATCAATCGGGTATTGTGACCAAATTGTTCTTGCAAAGTTTTGTTAATATCTTGCTGAGTGGCGTGCATGGTTTTGTGCGTCTCCCCCATTTTGTTGTCAAAAGTTTTGGCTAGATCTTGCATTTGGTTTTGCAGCATGACAAACATGTTTTTTTCTTCGTCTCCAGAATTTTTGCCTTGCTGCAAATCGGATAACTTCTTGAACATAAAAAAGATTACGCCTACAGCGGCAGCAAGACCGAGTGAAACAATTGTAAGTAGAATATTTTCCATATATAAGGTTGATTTTTTCCACAAACCTAGCTAGACTAGGTTTGTTCGTTTATATAGTAAAAGTAGTATAACAGAAATTATTTTTTTGAATAGCCTACTCTGGTTTGTAAGAATAGATCATTAGAATAATTGTACGACACTTATTTTTACCTAAGTTAAGCCCTGTAGTTCAATGGATACCTGCCCGCCAGTGCCAATGCCCCTGTAGTTTAATGGATAGAACAAAAACCTCCTAAGTTTTGGGTTCACGTTCGATTCGTGACGGGGGCACAGGCAGTGGCAGGCTGGGAACGAGGCACTCCTAACGCCTAAATCTAGGTTCTGACCCTACGGGTCATCAGCCGGAGGCTGGGATTCTCACCCTTCGGGTGATCCGCCTCTGGCGGGCTGGTGGGGGCACAATGAATTTCTGAATTATGATTTTTGATTTTGGAATATTCTTTAATCAACCAAAATTTAGCAATCAAGATTCATAAATCCGTAATCAAATTGTTCCACGTGGAACAATTGATCGTCTTCTTACTTTGGGTAATCAGTAGTATTTATTGAATGAAAGAATTAACTTTGGCTACAACTAATTCTGGAAAATTGGAATTTTTTTCTCATTACCTTGTCAAATATGAGAATTTGGAGATTAAGTCTTTGAATGATTTTTCTGTTGATTTTGAAGTTGAGGAGCCTTTTGAAACTGCCGAAAAAAACGCCAAATATAAGGCTAGTGTATACTCTCGTGAATTTAAAACAGATGTTTTGGCTGTAGACATTGCTCTGTTTGTAGATGAAATCTCAGAAGCTGAGCAACCAGGGGTGCATGCTAGAAGAATTTTTGATGGTAAGACCAGAGCCACAGATAAAGAAATATATGATTATTGGCACAAACAAATTGTTGAAAAAAACTTAACAGGAGGCAAATGGCATTTTGCCTTTGCTATCTGTACTGCAGAAGGAAAAATAATAGAATTTGCCTACAATAGAGAATTTGCTTTCAAACTTGTAGACAATCAACCCCATTATATTTCAGGGTTACCTTTGTCAGCACTTTGCTACAACCAGAAACTGGGTAAGTTTCATGCAGAAATGAAAAGAGAGGAAAATCTATTGGCATATAGCGACTTACAAGAAGTGTTTGATAAATCTATAGAAGAATATTTAAAATAAAAAGTATAATTGTACACACTATTGTATACAAAATAATAACAGCTTTTAGGCTGTTGTTTTGTTCCACGTGGAACAAATGATTGCAGATGTAAGAGCTTGGAATTATTGATTTGATTTTGTTCCAACAAAACCGAGATAAGGTAAAATTTTGGTTTAATTGAAGTGAGGTGCGATATGTTTGATTTTTGAAATCATAATCCAAAAATCTAGAATCAAAATGTTCCACGTGGAACATTTTTTGTCTGAGGGTGTGGTTTGAGAGGAGTGGTTTGTAAAATTGTTTTGGAGGAAGAGTTACCCTTGTTAATTTTTTGTAAAAAATGACTAAAATTAAATAATAAATAATGTCGTACAATATAATTATAAAAAACAAATAAAAAACCTTTTTTTGTAAGGTTGTTATAATTGTTTTTTAGAGATGGATCGAACGCAGGAAGCGAGAATCTCAATCGACGTAGGTTTGTCGACTAGACTCAATCTGCTTCCTGCGTTTGTGCCAAAACTAATAGAAGGTTTTAGGAGGCTTTGCTGAGCCTCACTTTGATACCTATGAGGTCGTGATGGCAGCGAACGTCCGGGACGCCCAGGAAGTGCCCTAGAACTTTGTCTGCAGCCGTATCGACTCCTATCCTAGTTCCACCGAGGATTTGGAGTTCTAGTAGACCGCCTGCTTCGGTAGGGATACTTGATCCGACTGAAACTTGAAATTCGTTTTCCCTTCCACCTGTGATATGTGCTGTGTTGTTCGCTCCAAGTGGCGAGAGGTTTCGATGTGCTTTTTCTGGGAAAGAGACCTTGATTCTTTCTCCCTTGGGCAAGTCTTTTCTTCTACCAGAGAGCTTCAAGTTTCCGAAGCTATCGATATAGACAATTCGCATTCCGCTGTCAGGCTTGATTGTTTTTACTTCCCCGCCGAAGATCGAATTTGGGTGAGTGGGGAGTGTTTCGAGGTGAGCCAGCTGAGCCAAAGCCGCTGTTTGAAACCAGAGCGAACGGTATTGAGTGGTTGTCATCCTTTCTTTGTTTTGGACATTCATCTTCTGGGCAGCGTTTCCGATATCGAGGAGGGCAACTTCGATTGAGTCTAGCCCAAGAAGACGAGCCATTACTGGGTAGGTGTTTTTGCCCACAGTAGAAAGGATTAGGTTGCCACCTACCGTTGCCAAAGAAAAAGAAGTTCCGTTTTTTTTCCCAGGGATTCGCTTGGCAGCATTTCCACCAATGACCAGCCCTGTGTGTTGATGAGCCAACTCGGCCATCAGAAAACCTAGGTCAGTCCCTCGCCAAGCTCCTTGTCTGTCGAGGAAAGGTGGGGATACTTCTGGCCTGATTTGTCTACTAATCTTGCGAAAGCGAGCCATCGTTCGGGAGGCGGCATTCGGATCAAATTGGGAGCTTCCGTGTTGAAAGCAATCGCTGAAGAAATAAGTGTCTTTTCCGTCTTTCATGGTGAACTCCGTTGTTCTTTATTTTCTTCTTATCTCTTGTGAGTAAGAAGTTTCTATTTTATATTGCTCATATAAAACAAAAATTTCTTACCCGGATAAGATAAGAAACTCCTTATTTTCCTTTTGTTTAAAAGGCCTATCTTTCCCATTGGGGTTGGAACCACCGTAGTTAAGCTCGGTTGGTAGAGGGTTGTGGCGCCAAGTCGCTATCCTCACTCTTGATATTTTTTGATTGTGGCTTAACTTTATAACTCAACTTACAAAATGTCAAGAGTTTTTGCTGAGACTTGATTTTTAAAAAGGTTTGTGGTTTAATGTTTAACATTCTAAGGGCCTGTAACTCAGCTGGCTAGAGTGCTACCATGGCATGGTAGAAGTCAGGGGTTCAAATCCCCTCAGGTCCACAGCTATGTACGAATTACGAATTGTACGAAATTACGAAAATTTAATAACTTAATTCGTATTTTCGTAACTTTCGCATTTCGTACATTTTTATTTTAACCTAATTTTTATACCATGTTGTCTTTAGGTATTGTCGGTCTTCCAAATGTAGGCAAGTCTACACTTTTCAATGCTTTAACTAGTAGCAAGCAAGCCGATGCCCAAAATTATCCATTCTGCACTATCGAACCAAACGTTGGAATTGTTGAGGTACCAGACCATCGCTTACAAGCTTTGACCGAAGTTTCCAATTCACAAAAAACAATTCCTACTACCATAGAGTTTGTAGATATTGCCGGGCTGGTAAAAGGAGCTTCCGAAGGAGAAGGACTAGGAAACAAATTTTTAACCCATATTCGTGAGGTAGATGCCATTGCTCAGGTAGTGCGCGCTTTTGAAGATGGCAACATTACCCATGTACACAACAAAGTTGATCCCAAAGACGATGCCGATGTAATTAACTTGGAACTTGTTTTGGCAGATTGGCAAACAGTAAGCAAACGTTTGGAAAATACCAAGAAAAAAGCCAAAGGAATCCAAGCCAAGGAAGTGAAATTAGAAATTGAACTTTTGGAAAAGCTAAGTGAACATTTGCAAAACGGCAAAGCAGCCAGAGAATTGGAATACACCGAAGACGAAATGGAAATTATGAAGGAGCTGCATCTGCTTAGCATGAAACCAATGATGTATATCGTCAATACTGACGAAATCATAAATGATAAATCAAAAATTTTAAATGATTTTGGTGAAGATGTTGTTTTTGTTTGTGCCAGACTCGAAGCCGAGTTGGCAGACCTAAGTAAAGAAGAGGCCAAAGAGTATATGGCTGACTTGGGTATGGATCAATCTGGACTCGACAAAATTATTTTGGCTGGTTACAAGTTGCTAGATCTGGTAACTTATTTTACCAGTGGAGTAGAAGAGACCAGAGCTTGGACAGTAAAAAAAGAAACTCCAGCGCCAGAAGCAGCCGGAGTGATTCATACCGATTTTATAAAAGGGTTTGTAAAGGCCGATGTGGCAGAGTGGGAAGACTTTGTAGATTGTGGTGGTTGGAATGGTGTAAAGGAGAAAGGGAAGATGCAATTGGTAGGGAAGGATTATTTTGTGAAAGATGGGGATGTTTGCTATTTTCACATAGCCTAGATAACTACCCCCCTGATAGGGGAGGAAATAAAAAACTCTCAGCAATGAGAGTTTTTGTTTTACTTGACAAGGTGATACACTTTTGATACACTTGGGTTGTGATATCTAAATTAAATATATGCCAACAGATAAAAAAAGAATTAATGTAACTTTGTCCAAACCAGTAGACACTGTGCTTACCAAGGTAGCTCGTCGAGATGGGGTGCCTACTGCTACCAAAGCAGCCGAGTTGCTTAGTCTGGCTCTAGAAATAGAAGAAGATGTGGTGTGGGATAAATTAGCAACCTCTAGAGACAAAAGAAAATCCAAGTTTGTCTCTCATGAAGAAGCTTGGGTATGAGTTACGAGATTGTTTATCACGAAGCAGTGGTAAAAGAAGATATAAAAAAATTATCAGGAACAGCAAAAAAAAGAATTCGTCTAGCTATTGAAAACAAATTAATAAAAGAACCAGATTTGTTCGGTTTGCCTTTGCGTAGATCGCTAAAGGGATATAGAAAATTAAGAGTAGGTAGTTATAGAGTTATATTTAGGATTGAGAAAAAACTAGTCAAAATATTTGCCATTGAACACAGATCGGTTGTTTACAAAGAAATAGAGAAAAGAAAATAAAATCAATCATACCGTATAACCCCTTGCTCACCAAAATTTACTTTGTAGTGGGCAATAGCCAATTTCAATTTGTGATAATCAAACTCTCCGCCAAATCTCTCGTGGAGAGTTTTTAGTTGTTTGGGGATGCCTTTTTCCTTTATAGACGCTACAATTTTTTTCAAATCTGACTTTGGCAAAAATTCAGATATATTAATCTCATGACCTCTTTCATATAGCTCGGCCAAGTGACTGTAAATAGTTTGTTCGGCCAAGCTTCTTTCTCTGGCAATTTGTGCTACTGGTAGGCCCTGCTTGTAGTAGGCAAAAGTTACATCTTGGGTACTGCCTTGCACCTTTTGGCCAGACTTATCTTTTTCTTTTATAAACTTGGCAATAACATTTATAAATTGTTTGCCGTAGCTAGCAAATTTTTTGTCACCCACACCAGTAATTTTTTTCATAGTTTTTTCACTCGCCGGCATTTGGGCGGTCATTTCGTCTAGCGTAGCATCGTTAAATACAATATACGGCGGTACCCCAGCCGCTTGAGCAATAGACTTGCGCAACTCACGAAGTTTATCAAAGAGTTCTTCTTCGGCTTCTTTGCGTTTTGATTTGGTTTTGCTAGCACTAATTTCTTCAACCATTCTCTCTTCAATAGATTTAATTGTTACTAGCTGGACTTTTTTATCTTCCAAAATCACGTCTCTACCAGCCTCGGTGATTTTCAAACTATTGTGATCGTCGTAAGCAATGTCGAGTAGACCTAGATTAATCATTTGCAGTACATAGTGTTGCCAGTGTTCTACCGGAGTGTCTTTGCCAATGCCATAGGTTTTGATTTTGTGAAAATTATTCGCAATGATTTCTTGGCGAGCAGAACCACGCAACACATCTATAACTGTGTTTACCCCAGCTTTTTCATTTAATCTATAAATCGCCGACAAAACTTTTTGAGCAGTTTTGCTGCCATCAAAAAATTCCGGAGGGTTGTGGCACACGTCGCAGTTGCCACAATTGTTTTCTACATGCTCACCAAAATACGAAAGTAAAATTCTACGTCTACAAATAAGAGCATTGGCATATTGTTGCATTCTTTCCAATTTGGAGGTTTGCAAATCTGGCTGGCCAGATTCACGAGCAAATTTTTTTAACAGAACCAAATCGGCGAGCGAATAAAATAAGACAGTTTCACTTGGGAGTCCATCACGACCAGCCCGGCCAATCTCTTGGTAATAACCTTCTAGATTTTTTGGCAAGTTGTGGTGAATAACATATCTTACATTTGATTTATCAATTCCCATACCAAAAGCAATGGTGGCTGTAATCACCGGAGTGCGGCCATGGACAAAGTTCTCTTGAACTCTCGATCTTTCGTTACTGTCTAAACCAGCATGGTAGTATTCGGCTTTGATTCCGGCTTTTGCCAAAGCGTCGGCCATTTTTTCGGTTTGTTTTCTACTTAGGCAATACACAATCCCAGATTCGTTTTTTCTTTTTCTTATAAAATCTATTATTTTTTCAGCCCTGTTTTTTCCTGGCAAAACAGTGAGTTGCAAATTTGGTCTGTCGAAAGAAGAAATAAAAATTTCTGGGTCTTTTAGTCTTAACTGACTCAAAATATCTTTGCGAGTTAACTTGTCGGCTGTAGCAGTGAGAGCAATAATTGGTGTGTTTGGAAATTTTTCTTTGATAGATCTTAGCTTGGTATACTCCGGACGAAAATCATGTCCCCAAGCCGAGATACAATGGGCTTCGTCTACAGCAAACAAACTAATGTCTATGCTGTTTAAAAAGTTTTGAAAAAAACTAGAAACAATTTTTTCTGGAGAGATATAAAGTAATTTTATATCGCCTTCTCTGGCAGCCGTCATAACTTCGTTGGCCTCTTCTAGATTAAGCGAGCTATTTATATAAGCTGCTTTGATTCCATTTTCTACCAAGTTTTCTACTTGATCTTTCATAAGAGCAATCAATGGAGAAACTACAATGGTAAGTCCGGGTAAAACAGTTGCCGGCAATTGGTAACACAAAGATTTACCACCCCCGGTTGGCATAAGCACCATGCAATCTTTTTTGGCAAGCACAGCTTTTACCACTTCTTCTTGGGTGGGCAAAAAGCTGTTGAAACCAAATGAATGCTTGAGAGAATTTTGGGCTTCTTTAATCATTAGATTTGAAAATTAATTTTGTCATCCCGATCGCAGTCTTCCGAAGCTTGAGCGAAGAAAGATGGAGAGGGATCTGACATGGTGATGTACTCCGCTTTAGTAAATACTATCAAATCAAGAAAAATAGCACAGTGACAGATCTCTCGACTTCGCTCGAGATGACGAATACTCGGAGTGATTCACACCTTAAGCAAGTTTAGCGCCATTATCTACATCTTGATCTGGCACAGCAAGAACTACCGAACCATCTGTACGATAAAAACCTGTACACAAAAATTCCGATACAAAAGGCCCTATTTGTTTTGGTGGAAAGTTTACTACGCCAATTATCTTTTTGCCATGCAAATCTTCTTTGCTATACAAGTCGGTAATTCTAGCACTGGTTTTTTTCTCACCAATGCCTTCGCCAAAATCCGCCACTATTTTGTAAGCTGGTATTTTTGCTTCGGGAAAATCTTCTACTTGGGTAATCGTACCAACTCTTAGTTCTACTTTTTCAAAATCATTCCATTCTATAGTTTGCATATTTTTATAATATTGATTATTTTTTTCTACTCACAATTATTATGTAGTCTCCACATATCTGCGTCATGTCCTTCTGGAATATTGTCACAAGGATCTTCTTGATTATAACCACGGGCTTCATTATAGCTAGCTATTTGTTCGGCGGTTAAGATTTCAACCATTTTTAAATGATAACTAAGGTGTACTACTCTCAATTTGCTATAGGCATCGGTACTCTCGGCTACAGCTCTTTCCAAAAGATCTTGATTAATAGTTTTTTCCTTAAAGAATTTGTCCAATTGAGTCTCTATGTCGATTATTTGTTTGCCTAGATTAATAGCTTGGGTTTTCATTTCTTCGTATAATTTTTCGATTTGATCTTTTTGCTGGGTGGTTAGCTCCAAATTTCCGGCTAGGTGAGCGTCTAGAACGTGCCTAGGCCCTGGATAACCATTTAGCTCGGCAGCCTTGGCCATACCACCAAAAGGCGTCCCAACTCCGGCCAAAAGACCTTCTGTATCTTGTTTTGACAAAGTTTTTATAGTTCTGGTTTCTTCTCCTACATAAGGAGATTTTTGGCTAGGTTCTGCGGTTTGTGGTTGAGGAGTTTCTGCTATAGGTTCTGGTTGAGCCAAAAAGAAGACAGCGGCAGCCACAGCGATTATTATTACCAAAAACGGGCAAATACTTTTTTTGGAGGGCATATTAATTTTTAGATTAATTTATTTAGATGCTTATTGTAGCAGAGATTAAGTTAATGTCGCCAGCTATATGTTCAAAGCTCTCAATATGCTACCATATATGGCACAAAAATATGCAAAGAGAACCTATCGATATCAATTACTACCTAGGTAACCCGGATAAAAATATCCTTGAGGGATACTTTGATTTACACAAGATTTACTCCGAACGCTATGGAGAAAACACAATTGTACTAATAGAGTTAGGCTCTTTTTTTGAAGTTTATGGAGTAGATAACGAAGAGGTGACCCTTGGTAAAGTAAAAGAAATTGCCGATCTGCTAAATTTGCAGTTAACTCGCCGTAACAAAAGTATCAAAGAAAATTCGATTACCAATCCACTCATGGCCGGTTTTCCTACGGCTACTTTTGATCGTTACATTGCCAGACTTATTTCTGAAAAAAAATATACTATTGTAGTGATTCGTCAAAAAGGAACTCCTCCAAATATTACTCGCTATCTAGACCAAATTATTTCTCCGGGTGTAAACATGGAGTATTGCCTAGACCATGCCGACAATTTTATTGCTTCTATAATGGTAGAAGAACACCAAGGACTTTACTCGGTGGGTTATGCTGCACTAGACGTGACTACTGGCAAGACTTATCTTTTTGAGGGGCATAGTACAAAAGAAGATAAATCTGCTGCTCTTGATCAGCTTTTTGGACTAGTCCGCTCGCACAATTTGGCCGAGTTAATCCTTACTCCCGGTAGCAAAGAAATAAACAAAGAAGAAATTTTGAAATATTTGGAACTGGCAGATTTTCAAAATATTCACGAAAGAGAAAAAAGGTTGTCTGTAAATTATCAAAATGAACTTTTTAAACGAGCTTATGTAGTAAAATCATTTCTTTCACCCATAGAATTTCTCGATCTAGAACGCCAACCCCTTACTTCCGAAGCTTTGGCACACCTTATCGAATTTATCGTAGAGCATGACGCGCGCGTGATTGAAAATCTCAAAAAGCCTACAATTATTGAACCGGAAAAATATTTGTATTTGGGTAATAATCCACTCGAGCAGCTTAGCATTGTTAGCCCGGATCCACGTGAGCGGACTTTGCTATCTTATCTAGATCATACTTCTACGGCTATTGGTAAACGTCTTTTTAGAGACCGTCTTACCAATCCAATTACCGATAAAAAAGAAATAGAAACTCGTTATGATCTGGTAGAGGCTCTCTTGCCCAAGCAAAGTAATATTGAACAAGCTTTGCGAAAAATTTATGATCTAGAAAGAATTGTTCGTCGTATCCGGCTTGGCCGTTTGCATCCGTTTGAGATTAATTTTTTGTACGATTCAATGCTAGGAGCACAAACTATCTTAGAACTTGTAAAAGAAAGTGCCGCCGAACTTTTGCCAGAATTTATTTCGCAACAAAATAGTTTGGCCGACACCAAGAGATATATCGAAGAAACTTTTGATTTGGATGAAACTGCCAAAGTTACTACCCAAACTATTAGCACCAATATATTTGCTCCGGAATATCAAAAAGAATTGACAGAATTAATGAAAGAAAAAAATATTTTGGAAGAAAAACTTTCGCTTATTCGCATGAAATTTGTAGAGTTATTAGAAAACGCTACAGGCAAACACGAACCAGAATATGTAACTCTCCGCAAGCTAGACAAAGAACGACATCATTTGATTATGACCAAAGCTCGTTTTAGTTTGATCGAGCAATCTTTGAAAGAAACTTTTTTGCCTATCGATGGCACTGTCTATGCTTTGTCCGAATTTCAATACAAACAGCAAACTAACAATGTCAAAATTTCGGCCGAAGTAATACAAGAATTTTCGAAAGAGCTAACAGATGTTGAAGCCCGAATTGTGCAGTTGGTAAAGTCTCTCTTTGCCGAAGCTCTGGAACACATGGACAAGAATTTTTCGGACTTTGTATCCGAATGTAGCAAAGTATTGGCTAGAATAGACGTGGCTGTATCGACCGGCAAAAATGCTACTGCTTATCGGCTGGTTCGCCCAGAAATAGTAGAAACAACAGAAGAAGAACAATATATTTCTATAAAAGACCTACGTCATCCGCTAGTAGAAGCTCGCGAAGAAGGTGGTATTTATATTCCAAACGATATTGTACTGGGTTCGGAGAATTTGTTTTCCAAACAGAATAAAGAATCAGTAATCGCTACAGAAACTGTAGGTGATGTGCGAGGGATGCTGCTTTATGGAATTAACTCTAGTGGAAAATCTTCTCTAATGAAAAGTTTGGGCATTGCAGTAATCCTGGCTCAGGCAGGTATGTATGTTCCTGCAACAGCCATGCGTTTTAGTCTTTGCCACGAACTCTTTACCCGCATAGTTTCGCGAGATAATTTTGCCAAAGGATTATCTTCTTTTGCTGTAGAAATGATGGAGCTAAAAAATATTTTTAATCGTTCTACTCCAAAAAGTCTTGTTCTTGGCGACGAGATTAGCCATGGCACCGAAACTTTGTCTGCCATTGCTATTGTTACTGCCACCATAAAAAGATTGGTAGAGCAAAAAGCTATGTTTCTTTTTACCACGCACTTGCATCAGATTTGTAGTATTCGCGAACTTCAAGAATTGCACGAAGTGGCTAGTGTTCACATGAGTGTGCATTATGACAAAGACGAAGACAAGTTAATCTTTGATCGCACCCTCCAGCCTGGGAATGGTAGTACTATCTATGGCCTAGAGTTCGCCCAGTCGCTACACATGGACGAGCAATTCTTACGCTATGCCAAAGATGTACGGAAATCTCTAGCTGCCGACTACACCGATCTAGAATTATTGACTCAGAAAAATAAAAGCAAGTATAGCAAAGAGCTATACTTGTCGACTTGTGCTATCTGCCAAAAAAATGTGGACGACACTCACCATATTTCGCCGCAGGAGATGGCAGACGAAGATGGCAACATTGGTCACATTCACAAAAATCACAAATTTAATTTACTGCCTATTTGCAAAGAATGTCACAATGATATTCATGCGCAGAGGATTGTCGTGAAGGGTTTCCTTATGACTAGTAAGGGGCTGGAGCTAAGCTATGAGGTGAGGGGGGAGGAATAAAATTTAAAATTATTTAAAGATAAAAATAAAACATATACTTTCAAGTATATGTTTTTTAATTTTTCCTTGACCTACCTCCCTATAAATGTTTTCTTATAATAAGGAGATTTTTTTAAATATAGGAGTTAGGAGTCTGTGGTGCCTTTGGAGGTTTCGTGTAAACTATGCGGGAAAAAACAGGGGCACAGATTGGGGTGCCTTTTTCGGGTAATAGAGAAATTGAGAAGAGAGAATAGATGGATGGTTTGCCCTGTATGCAAGGGGCAGGTGGGGAGGAATCCTCGTGGCCAATTGCAGTGTCGCCATTGCCACAGGATTTGCAATCCAGATACAAGAGGTGCCCTCTAGTGAGCAAGTTTGTCATGGTACATACTTGCTCTTCTTCATTTTGGGAGGATTTTTATCAAAAATTAATTAATCCCACCAACCATTGCCAAATTTTTGAATACCAAGGTTTTTTAAAAGGATTGTCTAACTCAGTTGCTGGAGTTATGGAAAAGGTTAGACCTTCTGAATATAAAAATGAAGCAAGACCTCTTACATCCTTTTTATCTTCCGGACGCAAATTGGCAGTTATTAAACTTAATTTATTAATATCATTTTTTAGAGATTTTAATTTTTTTGATTCTCCTTCGACAAGAGAAAACTTTTCCTTGCTGTCTATCAAAAAATTCGTTTTAACCGAACATAGGTTATCGTCACAAGATATATCTTCTCCAGCCGACATTTCAATTAGGGTGTTTCTAAATTGAATAGACTTATCAAAAGTAGTAGAAATCTCAGCAATTTTTAATTTTCCAGAGGGAGTAAACACTGCCCAAAAATTATACAAGCAACCATGGCCCGCCATAGGGCTAACCATAATCATTTCACCTATATCAATATCAAGACGTTTTAAATATTCTTCAGGGATATTATCTATATAATGGAATTTGTTTTTGGAAGCTGTAAGGTCTTCACTATTTGGATAAGTTTGAGCAATTTTTTCAAAAAAGTCTAGTGGGATGTTTTTTTCGTATATCTCTTCGGGTAGTGAAAAAAAATGAACTTTGGACAATTCTATTTTTTTTAGATCATTATTATCTTTTAAAATTCTTTTAACAATTCCAACTTGGGTGGATACTCCTGTGCAAGAAAAGGCGGTTGCGGAGCTAGGGTAAGCGGCAATGGAAGAAAAAGTAAATATTAATATAACAAGTATATAACGGTAATTGAGCATAGTAAGTAACTAATTTAAAAGGAGATTATACAGTTGAATTATAAACCATATAAGGAATTTTATAAATTTGTTAATTTTCTTCAAATTCAAAAAACCATTGACAAAATGGTTAAATTATGGGATAAATTTGAGTATTCACCACCTTTTGGTGAGAGGAAAGAGGGAAAAGGATGGCTCGATTCAAAGACGTTACCCGGTTCGATAGTGGTCAGGTGATGATCATGAACCGCTACGATAACACGGGATCGAAAAAAGTTCTCTCAATCGGCATGGCCGATACGAGAGAGGCTCCCTACGACCTGGGGTTGGCTCGGTGTACGATGCGGTTCACGGTCACCAATGGACAACTGGTTGTTGGAGAGAAGAGCTATCACCAGCTCAGCGATACCCTCGTGTTTCAAGAAGGAGACAAGATCAAATTCACCGCTCCGGTAGACGCTAGCTTTGTGATTCGCTACGGTGAGATTGGGGGGTAGAAGAATGACTATCGAACATTTTACAAACGAAGATGAGGGTGTTTTCATCACCTCTTATCTCGATCAAGCCGGAAGAAGGTTTGCTTCGGTAACTGTAAGGCCTGGTGTACATAACCTGGGACCGGCCGAGAGGCGGGTGCAGATCACCGTCGAAAATGGCAAGCTCACTACGGGAGAAGAGAAAGATAAGAAGGTCTGGACAAGAGCTTGCGTGTTCGAGTCCTTGATTTTCGAGAAAGGGCAGGACATCTCATTCGAGAGTGTTGGGGTTTCCACCTTCTCGTGTCGCTACGATCAACCAACTTGAGTTGATCGTCGGCTGACTTTGCCAAAGGGGACCTAGACCGAACTTGTGGGGAGTTCGGTCGACAAAATTCATATAAAACAAAACAGCGTTGAGCTGTTTTTTTGGTGTAGTTGATAGATTTAAGTAAATTTTTTTCTAAAGATAAGAAATTTATTGTTTTTGAAAAAAAGAATGGAAAAAAGTAAAAAGTATACAATAGTCTATACAAAAAGGGGTTGACAAAACCGTTTTTTTGTGCTATAATGGATCTATAAACAATTAATTTTCTCGGATTTATCTTTATTACAAAAGAAAAATACAGATAAGCTCAGCAGATTAAAACAAAAAATAAAAAAATTACAAAATCTCGTTGTAAGAGAGGAGTAAAAACAAAAAATAATTAATCAAAAACAAAAATAAAAACAAAAATATGAAAAACAAACAAAATGCGTTTGCAAATTCTTTGAATACAAACGAAGCCCATCACTTTTCTTGGGTATACTATTATCTATTGGCAGGTATCACAATTTTGGTAGCTGTTTTTTTGTTCGCTAGACCGGCTTCTGCCCAAGAGGCACCGCCTCCAACTGCAGAAACAGCAGTAGTAGAGACTATTGATCAGTCAATCGAGGGCACAAACGAAGGAGTGAGTGATCAGCCGTCTCTATCATCACAAGAAGTAAACTTGGACGAAACTGTAACAGATCAAGATTTGGAGGCAAATACACGCTTTTATGGATTAAAGCGTTTTTTTCGTCCTATCCAAAAGGTAATTACTTTTGACAAAGCCAAAAAGGTGGAGCTAGAAGTAAAATTTGCCAGCGAAGATTTGTTGCGTGCCAAAGAAGTAATTGAAGAAGAACCAAATAATGATGCTGCTGCCAACAGAGCCTTGAGAGCTATTACTAATTTTGAAAACGCTTTGGAAAAAGTAAAAGAAAGCTCAAAAGATATAGAAGAAGAAAAAGGAGCTTTGTTGGTTGAAGAAATTTTGGACAAGCAAATCAAACAACAAAAAGTGTTGGAACAAATAGAAAAAAAAGTAACCGAAACCGCTTCGGAACAAATTGCTGCCAAAGTAGTAGAAAAAATTCAACAAACCAAAGAAGTTTCTGCCAGCAGTGTAGGTGAAGCTGTAAGCCAAATCGAAACTAACCCAGAAAGATTAGCTACTCATTTTGACAGAGTTTTGGATCGTCAAGCAGGAAGTCATTTTAAAGAATTAAGAAATTTGGAAGTTATCAAACGTGTCCAAGAACATGTGCCAGAGGAAGCTCGCGAAGCTTTGGAAAAAGTAGAAGACAAAGCTATTGAACGTTTTGTAAACAAAGTAAACGAGTTGCCAAAAGAAGAAATTTCTACTCGTTTTGAAAATTATACCAGAGACATGCGTGGAGACGATGCTTTGCACATCGAAATATTTGATCGCATGAAAAATTATCAAGAAAATTTGCCAGCAGAAATTGCCGAAAGAATAGAGGCTGCCAAAGATATTTCTGCACAAAAATTTAAACAAAAGGTAGAAGAATTTAATGAAAATTTTAGTGACGAAGCTGTAAGCAAAAGAATGCGTGAAAGAATGTTTAAGCGTTTTCAAGAAGCCGAAGGAACCGAAAAAGTGGTAAAACTTCGTGTTTTGGAAGAAATCAGACAAAGAGTAGAGTTTGATGATGAAGAAATAAAAGAAGAATTTGAAAAAGAACACGAAGCCTCTATTGAGAAATTTAAAAATGTTTTTGTAGACACCGAATCCCAAGATCAAGCAGAACGTTTTAGAAAATTATCTCAAAAAATGGCTGAGAATCCAGATCCTACCACCTTTAGACTTTTGCAAGAGCTAGAAGCAGAAGTTCGCGCTGATCCGGAAAAAGCCAAATTTATCGAACAAATGGAACGCGAAGCCAAAAGTAAATTTGCAGAACGCGCTCGTACCGAAGGTGACAAATTTTTTGAAAAAGTAATTTCTAGCAACCCACAAGACATTGAAATTTTTAAACAATTACAAGAAGATTTCAAAGATAATCCAGAACAATTTTTTGCCCCACCAGAAGGATTTGGCTCAGAGTTTGGTCCTCCTCCATTTGGCGAAGAAGGTTTCCCTCCATTTCCTCCAGAATTTGGACCAGAAGGATTTGGTCCTCCGGGAGAGTTTGATCCGGGATTTGGTCCAGAGTTTGGCCCTCCACCAGGATTTGAATTTATCTTTGACAAAGTAATCGACAAACATACCGAAGGTATTACCGAACATTTGAAAAACATTGAAGACCCTAGTCAATTTGAAAATTTTCAAAGAAAATTTCAACAAGGTCCGCCGGATTTGGCCAAAGAATTTGAACGCCGCGAAACAAATTTTGGTCAAATCTTTCAAGACAAAACTCGTTTTATAAACGAAAGAGCTTTGCAACAAGGTCCTGACCCGGCTCTAGAAGGAGAATGGAAAGCTCTTGATGAAGAAAGAGAAAGTCTAAGAATTGAGAGCGATAGACTTATGAACGAGGCCAAAGCCAGAGGGGACTTTGCCGAAGTAGAAAGAATTGCTCAAGAAAAAGATGAAAAACAAAGATTGTTAAACGAACGTTCACTAAATTTGGAAAAGAGAAGTTTCGAAGAAAGAATTAAGTTTAATCCATTTTGTGACGAAAAATGTCGTGAAGAAGAGTCAAGATTCTTTGAAAACTTAATTGTAGAAAAACAAAGAATGCAGGAAGAGTTATTTAGAAGGGATTTCTTTGTCCCAGAAGGGATGCCGGAGTTTGGACCAGAAGGTCCTAGGGGGCAAGGTTTTCCAGGCGAATTCCGTGAAGAGCAATTTGGGCCAGATGGTCAACCTTTTGACCGTGTGGAAAGAGAAAAGAGACCACAACTAACTCCAGAAGAAATTGAAAAAAATATCAAAGATATCGAAGCCAAACGTAGAAGAGAACAATTTTTATTAGAACAAAAATTACATGGCGCGGAAACAGAAGAAGAAAAACTTAGAATAAAAGAAGAAGCCGAGAAAAAAGATCAAGAATTATTACAAGAAAGACAAGTTATCGAACAGTTCGACAAACCACAAATTCCGGAATTTGATAGACCTGATTTCCGCCCAGACGACAGATACTTTGACAAAGAACCTTTTGGTGAAGAGTTCAAAGAAGATTTTCGTCCTGGTGAACCAATCGATCATAGGTATCGTCCAGAGTTAGATCAAAAACCAGATTTTGATTACAAGCCAGACTTTGCTCCAAGAGAAGATTTTCCTGAGTTTGATAAGCCTTTTATTCCAGGTGAATCTGGTGACCACTTTCAACCTTTTGAAGGAGAAAAACCTTACTTTGAACCAGATTATAGAGATGAACAGTTTAAGTTTATAGACGGCGGTCCAGATGGACAAATGCCATACCCTACCGAACCTATACGTCCACCGCAAGACGGTGGTATGCGTACGGGTGAACCGGATGGGGGGTATTTTGAACCGGGACAAGTTGGGCCGCCCGGTAACTATGACGAAGGTTTTCCTCCTCCTATAGAAGACAATAATAATTTTGCGCCTCCTCAGTTTGATGGGCAACCTATGCCAGCTCCACAAGATCAAAATTTTGGAACACAGCCTCCTCCACCAAGAGATTCATTCGAACCAATTCCTTTTGATGGTGTAAAGATTCAAAGTACAAAATTAGAAGCACCTCAATCCAAAATAATGTATTTGTTAACTTCATTTTTTGGACTTGACGATGCCTTGGCATCTGTTGGTTGGTAGAATTGTATTAATAAAGTTTGGGTTATTTAGTTTTATTATGAATATTGAAGGTAGATTTTTTAGAAATCCTAGTCAAGAAACAAGATACAAAAATGCTAGAGCTGCGGCTATGGAACTCTTTGAAAAAATAAAAGAAAATCTAAATCCGAAAAGTTTTACTTTGGAAGAAATTAAGGATAGTTTTAACGCCTTGTCTTTTCCTCCAAGAAACAAACCAAGTGAGGAACCGGACTATAATGAAGTTAGAAAGATACAATATTCAAAAGAACACTTAAAAATTTTGTTAGATGAGGGTCTTATAAATGAAAGTGATACAGAACCTGGGACTTATTTTGTTGAACATGATGAAATAGTTGCAGACAGTGATCCTTACTCGCATATTAGACAAACACTTTAAATAATATATTTATGAATAAAGAATTAAAAATAGAAAAAAGTATCAAAATCAAAGCTCCGATAGAAAAAATCTGGGCAGCCTTGACCAAACCAGAAATTGTTAAACAATATATGTTCGACACCGAGCTAGCAACCAGCTGGCAAGTGGGCGAAAGTATTACTTTTTCCGGTAATTACAATGGACAAGATTATTTGGACAAAGGAAAAGTAACCAAGTTCGAGCCGGAAAAAGAACTGGAATATACTTATCTTAGTAGCTTTTCTGGTTTGGAAGACAAAGAGGATAACTACTCCTTGGTTTCTTATAAACTAAAAGAAGAAGAAGGCGAAACGACCCTCTCCCTCTGTCAACAAGGTTTTGCCAACGAAGAAGCCCAAAAACATTCCGAAGCTGGTTGGCAAGGAGTTTTGGAAAGTATCAAAAAACTAGTAGAGACTGAATAAATATTAGGGGGTAGGCAGTAGGTTGTAGTGAGTAGATTGTTTTTTGCTTTATTTCTTACAAATAATTCTTAACACGCGTGTTTGTATGTTTAACTATCTTTATCCAAAATGATGTATTAAAAAATAAAAATTAAAAACAAAGTTTTCTAACCCAGGGTTTAGAGCACCCTAGACAACCCCACCGAATAGGTGGGTTTAAATTTTTGTGTGTAAGGTGTACTATATATAACATTGATTGCACTGATTTTTTTGGATTACGCAGATTTGATAAACTAGATCTTTGGTTTGTTAACTTGTGAAGTAATTTTTTCTATATAAGTTTAAAAATATGCCTGTAGAGCATAACCCAGAGTACATCCACCACACCAACAGTACCAAGGCTTCTACTATACGGGAATTGGTCTTTGGGATGGAAGATGGTATGGTGTCTACCCTTGGGGCCATTACTGGTGTAGCCGCTGCAACACAGGATCCTTTTACCACTATCTTGGTAGGATTGGTTGTAGTTTCGGTAGAATCAATTTCTATGGGAGTGGGGTCGTACTTGTCTAGCAAGTCGGTGCGAGCAGTAGACGAGAGGAAATTGTTTGAAGAAAAACAAGAATTAGAAAAATATCCAGAAGAGGAAAAACAAGAATTAATAGAGATGTACGAAGAAGATGGTTGGTCAAAAGATTTGTCCAAGAAAATGGCCGAAGAAGCTTCGCAAAAACCGGATTTGTTTTTGCAAGAAATGGCTTATCATGAATTGAAAATTTTCCCAAGTGAATTGGAAGAGCCGTTAAAAAACGGATCTGTTATGGGGATTTCTTATATTTTTGGCGGGGCGATTCCACTTGTAGCTTATTTTATCTTTCCTATTTATACAGCGATTGCTTTGTCTATTGCTATTACTTTGGTTGGTTTGTTTTTGCTAGGAGTATACACCGCCAAATTCTCCAAGAGGAATTGGATCAAAGCTGGTATGGAGATGGTAACTTTGGCAGGGTTGGCTGCTGTGGTTGGTTATGCTGTTGGTCAGGTAGTAGATAATCTTTGGCTGAAATGATTTAATCATTAAAACAAGAAAACATTAAATCATAAAATCATAAAAACACTATTGGTTTAGTGTTTTTTTATTTTTTTACAAACCGCCAAATATTTCTACCTACGTATTGATTAGGACGGCGGTAGAGTAGAGATTGGTCTTCTCCAAATGGCAAAGTTTTGAAACCAAGTCTTTCTATTTCTTTTGTACAATCAATCCTGATAATTTCTTTTCCAAAACTGAAAGAAGGAATAATAAAAACAATTACTCCTTCTTTTTTTAATACTTTGAGCAAAGCTTTGAAGGTTTTGATATAAAGTTCTTTTAGATCTTTGGCTTGTTTTAATAAAAATTCTCTGGATTCGCTGCCACGTAGAGGCATACCCATAAAAGGTTCGGAAACTACCAAATCTATAGAATTTGTTTTGATAACAGAATCAATTTTGGTGGCATCTGTTTTGGATATTGAATATCTTAGATTAGATATTCCATATTCATTTTGAAGCCATTCCAAATTTGTTTGGCTATCTTTTGTAGCCTTGTCCGAGATATCGCTCCCAAAAATATTTTTAAAATTAGATAAAGCTGCTTCTAACAAAACTGTGCCAGAGCCACAGAAAGGATCTAAAAAAGTTTTGTTGTCCGGATTCACTTGCCCCAAATTTATCATTATTTTAGATAGTTTTGGTGGAAGCATGCCACTGTATTTGTCTCTTCCTGGTTTACCATAGTCACGTTTGCCAAATTCTTCTAGTGGTTGCAAAACGGCGGTAACAAATACCTGATTATCTATTTTCGTAAAATCACTTTTTCTTTCTAACAAATTATTGTGCAAAATACTGGCACTATTTTTTAACTCAACATAACGGACATTGCGGCCGGTTTCTTTAATCATCTTTTTTATTTTCAAAGCCAATTTTTTTTCGTTTAGTGAAAAAACTATTTTACCTTCTGGTTGATTTTCCAAAATGTTTTCTACAATTATTTCTTCTGGCTTTTCATTATTTTTGTTTAAGAGCTTTCCTATTTTTATAGTGCCTCCCAAAGTTTGCATCAAATCTTCTGTATTTATTTTTTTACTAGTTTCCAAAATTAAAAATTTGCTAGTTTCTTGTATTTTGAGATAAGAAATTTTTTGTAGCGCAAAAACCGCGTTTATCTCCGCGGTTGAAATTTTTGGTTCTCGTCCTAATTGAAATAAATACGTTGCCATATGCCAAGCAAACTACTCTTCTATTTTGTTTTCGTCAATAGTAGTATCATTTGTCTCTTCAACTATTTCTACTATCACAGGAGCTTCGTGAAAAGGATCTCGGTGTATAGTTAAGGTGCTGGTAGCATGTTTTTCTTGCCAGTTTTTTTCGACATTGTCGAGATTATCAAAATTAAGTGGCTCAAAAGTTAATTCTGATTGGAGCTGCATAATAGTATTCACACCATGTATAGTAGTTTTGACTTTATCAAAAACAAACCAAATAGAACCAAGAAAAATAACCGATAGAGACAAAATCAAAAAACCAGTTAGTAGTTTTAGTAGAGTAGTGTGTCTATATTCTTTTGGTCCCACCTTGGGATTTTTTTTTGCTCCACTTTCTTTTCTTAGTTGTAATTTTGGTAATGGCATACCTTTATTCATTTATACGAATTTTGGCATCAAATCGAAGGGTAACATAGTTTTGTCCTTCGGAGCCTTGCGATCGATGGTTCCATTGGATGTTTTCTATAATTAGATACTGTGGAAGTCTTTCTAGAGCTCGTAAATATTTTAATTGGTCTTGGTATTCTCCATGATTTAAAAAAGAAAAAATATACAATGGTGTTTTTATGTTGGTTTTGGCCGAATTATTTCGGGGTGTGCCTTGAAGTAATCCATCTTCTACATAATTTACAGACAAAGTTTGTTCTATTTTGTAATCTTCGGCCATGTTTTCCAAAAGGGTAATCATTTCCAGCTCTTGTCCTTTTTTTAGTGCAGCTGTTTCGTATTTGCTTATAATTGATTCTGCATCAGCCAAAGAATGACTAGATTTTTTTAAAAGTTTTGCTCTTTGGTATTTTTGTTCTATTATTTCTTGGGTTTCGGATGTGTGTTTGCTTAACTCAACTATACTTTTGGTAGTGGGGATTACAATAAGTATAATAATAGCCATTGCCAAAATAGTAATAGTGCTTAACAAAATAAAAATTTGTTTTTTGGCAGTCAATCTCATATTAAGGAGTTTTTAGCTTGGCAGTTAAAGAAAATGATATATCTTCTTTTTGAGTAAGCAAAGATAGCGGAATCTCAACAGGTTCTATATATTCCAAAGATTCCAAGCTAGCTTTTAATTTCAGAAGATCATCTCTTGTTGGGGCAGTACCACTTAATTGGTAATTACCAGATAGTTCATTTATATTTAGACTAGTTAGGGTGATTTCTTTTGGAATCACGCGGGTAAAATCTTCCATTATAGATGTCCATAAGGTGTGAGTTTTTTGAAGTTCTGTCATTTTTTCCAATACATTATTTATCTTTTTTATCTTATTGTTTCTTTCGGCTTCTTGGCCATTGTTTGTTACAAGCGATGTACTAAGATTGTTAAAGTTGGTTTGCAACACCCATTCTGTCCCCAAAAAAAGAATACTTACCAAACTAATAACAAAAACAAAACTCTCCAAACTAGCTTTGACAAATTGGGCATACAGCATCTTACGCAAGTATTTGCGTTTGTTTGGAGATAATAAGTTTAATCTAGTAGGAAACATACTTAGATAGTATCAGATCTAAAAAAAGGATTATCGGCTGCTCTAAGAGCTAACCCTGCCGCTGTAGCAAATGGAAGCGATTTTTCTTTTGATAGGGTAATCGGGCGTTTGCTATGCAAGTTTTGCCAGATGTTGCTAATGGAACATTCTATATTTAATTTCATACTTAATATATCGGACAATTTGCTCATAGCAGATACTCCACCGCACATATCTATATGAGTCACCTTGTTGCTATCTGGAAAATGAGTGTAATAAAAGCTTATGGTTTTTTGGACATCATCTACCAATTTGTCTGTAAATCCCGAGACGATTGGCCATACTTTACTTTTTTGGTATTCTAATCCATTTTCTTTTTTTAATTCTTCGGCTTTTTCGTAATCCAAATGTAATTTTTGTGATATAGCTGTAGTCAATATTTCCCCAGAGTAAGATAAGGCTCTACTAAACTGTATATAACCGTGATCATATATAGTCATAACAGATTGGGTGGCTCCAATGTCTAAGATGGCTCTGGCTCCTTCGGAATTTTGAGTTTGAAAAGGTATAACTGATCGAGCTGTCGAGAGAGCTCGAAGTTCTAGAGCAATCGGAGTTAGCCCAACACTTTCCAAAAGATAAGTATACATATCTGATAAATGGACTGGTATGGCTGTAAGCAAGATATCTGTATGTTCAGATTCACTGGTATGAGGAGGCATTATCTGCCAATCTAGATAATATTCTCCTTCGTCGAGGGGGACATGTCTTTTGGCTGCTTCTTTTATATCTTCTTCTATTACGTCTTCGGCTGTTTTTTCCAAGTGGATTAATTTTAAAAATCCTTGACTGTCTGGCAAAGAACAGACTGCCCAAGGAGATTTTATTTTTGTGCCATTGCTCCCTTTTTTATTCAAAATATGTTGCAAATATTTTCTAACTTTTTCCGGTTCTTGGATTATTCCATCGGCAATTAGACCATGTGGCAAAGATGTTTTTCTGGCAGAAGAAAGAACAAAAGAACTTCCCTTACTTCTTCTAGAGATATTTTTTAGTTGGACTAGTTTTATAGACAAATCATTTATGTCTAGTCCGATAGCATTTGGAAAAGGAGAAAGTAACATGTTAGAAATTTTGCACCAAAGAATACATTGGCATGATTACTGCTACGGCTACTCCGGCCACGGCGATACCTAGAGCCAAGATAATAACCGGTTCAATTACAGAGGTAAAGTTTTTCATGGTTTTGTCTACTTCGTTGCCAAAAAAATTGGATAATTCTTCTAGAAGTTTATCTACTTCACCCGATCTTTCGCCAACCATGACCATTTCGGTTATCATTGGTGGAAATAGGGTATCGTATTGGCGAAGCAGTTCGGAAATAGGGGTTCCGGATTTTATATCTTTGGCCACTTTGTGGATGGCATCTTGGTAAACTACATTGGAGCAAGTTTCGGCTGTAATTTCCATGGCGTCAATTATAGGAATAGTACTTTTCAAAAGAGAGGACAGAGTAAGCGAGAAACGAGCTAAGTTTATTTGTTTTATAACTCCACCAAAAATTGGCAAGTGTAGATTTATATTGTGAATAGTTTTTCTAAAAGGACGACTTTTTCTTAATAATATCACAAATAGAACTACAAAAGATACTAATAAAGAAATGGAAAGAATTAAATAAAGAGGGTTACTCAAGAAGTTAGTTAATTTTATAAGTAATTGGGTGGCCAAAGGTAATTCGGTATCAAATTCTTCGAATATTCCAATTAGTTTTGGCAATACCACTGTGGTCATAAGTATACCTACCCCGCCCATAGCAAAAAGAATTACTGCCGGATAGATCATAGCCCCGCGGATGCTAGAAGCTAGTTCGTGTGATTTTTTCATTTGGACAGTTACTTGCTCCAAGGCTTCGTCCAATTTTCCGGAAATTTCTCCAGAAGAAACCATTTTTACATAAATAGGTGGAAAAGCTTTGGGATACTTTGCCAGTGCTTCGCTAAGTGGTTTCCCGGCTTCTACTTCGTCTTTTATTTTTTCAATAATTTTTTTGAATTTGCGGTTTTCTATTTCTTTGGCCAAGATACCCAAGGCTTCTACCAAAGAAAGACTGGCATGCACCATGGTACGCAAGTGGTCGACAAAAAATATTTTTTGGACAAACGGGATACGCGAAAAACGACTAAAAAAATCGTTTAGCTTTTCTTCTAGCGGAGATAGTTCTCGCTTTTTTTTCATAATGAAATTATGTACGAAATACGTCCGATGCGCAAGCGATACGGACTCCGATCAAGGCATCGGATAAATTTACGAATTTACGAAAATTAAAAAATAAACAGGTATAATCTGAAATTATTTATAATTTTTTGATTGACAGTTTGTTTTTTCTCGAACTGATTCATAATGACAGGACTTTTAGCTAGTTTTTAGTTCATGGTTCATAGCCAATCGGTATTACTGACGATTGGCCATGCACTATTGGCTATGAACTAATCTCTGGTTACACGAAGGACTTCTTCTATAGAGGTGATTCCTTGTTTGGCTTTTATAATGCCGTCTTGCAAAATAGTAATCATGTTTTTGCTAATAGCGTGTTTGCGGATTTCTTCGGCAGTGGCTCTTTGGTTTATTTTGTTGATCAGATCTTTGTCTATATCGAGAACTTCGTAAATACCAATTCGGCCTTTGTAGCCAGATTGATTGCATTTTCTACAACCCTCACCTCTATAAAATGTCATGCTTTGCAAGTTTTTTTCTTTGGGGTTTAATTTTATATTTTGATTTTTGAAAAGGGTAGGCAAAGATTTTTGGTCAAGGATTTTTTCTAATTGTTCTATGGTTTTTGAATCCAAGGTAAATTCTTTTTTACAGTCTTTGCAGATTTTTCTTACCAATCTTTGCGCTACAATTACATTGGTGGTAAAAGCAACTAAAAATGGAGGAACTCCCATATCCATAAGACGAGGCAAGGTGGTAGGGGCATCGTTGGTATGGAGGGTAGAGAGTACCAAGTGACCGGTCATAGCGGCGTGAATAGAAACTTCTGCAGTCTCTTCGTCGCGGATTTCTCCAACCATGATAATGTCTGGATCTTGACGCAAAAAGGCGCGCAGGCCAGAAGCAAAGGTAAATTTGGCACGAGGATTAATTTGGCTTTGGTTGATGCCTTTTACATGGTATTCGATAGGATCTTCGATGGTAGAAATATTTACTCCAGGTTTGTTTAACATAAACAAAATGGAGTATAGGGTAGTGGTCTTACCAGATCCGGTTGGTCCGGTAACCAGCACCATGCCATGTGGTCTACGAATAGCAGATTCTACCAGCTTTTTTGGTCCTGGCAAAAATCCTAGTTGGTCTAGAGATAGGGGTTTTTGATCTTCTCGCAAAAGACGCATTACTATTTTTTCGCCATCGTAAACTGGGATAATAGAAACACGAAAAGATAATTTGTCTTCTTGGATTTGTATTTTGAACCTACCGTCTTGGGGTACCATATGTTCGTCTATTTTTAATTTAGACAAAATTTTGATACGAGCCACAATACCGGCTTGTACTTTTTTGGGTAGAGTCATGACTTGTTTTAACACTCCATCTACTCGATAACGTACAGATACTTCTTTTTCTTGTGGTTCTATATGGATATCACTGGCACCTTCAAAAACAGCATGTTCTAGTATACTATTTACTATATTAATTATAGGTAATTCTTCGGCTACTTTTTTTAGATCTCCTTCGTCTTTGGCAGATTCGCTACTTAGTTGGACTACCATCATATCTTCGTTTAAGTCAGCATGGTAGCGACGCAGAGAATCTTTTATGTCACTTGGTGTAGTCAAGTAGGCTACAGGGGTTAAACCAGTTTTTCTTTGGATAAATTCTATGGTTTGTATGTCTAGCGGGTCGAGCATGGCCAAGCTAATTTCGGTTTTGCTAGCTTCAAAAGCGACTATTTTGTGAGTTTGAGCCAAACTTGGCGGTACCATGTTTAGAACCTCTTTTTTTATTTCTTTGCCTTTTAAGATAGTAAAAGGGACTTCCATTAGTTTGGCAGCTTCTGTATATAGGGCTACTTCGTCTATTACTCCTTCTGCTACAAGGTAATCTTCCAAACTTTTATTTATTTTTTGAGCCTTGGTTTGGTAGTTTTTTATCTCGGGAGCTTTTAGATTGTATTTGGATTTTAGTAGATCTAGTAGTAAGTCCTGCGACAACATATGGGAATTTGTGATACATACAAAGCGATAACTTGGAGGGTATCGCTATTACAATTATATCATGGTTTTGGTGAAAGATGAATTGTAATATATAGTATGGTTGACAAATTCCCTTATGGCTGCTATAGTGACTCCACTCCAAAAAATCAGCGCAAACAGCTGGCCTGCCTATTGGTCGATCACTAGGCATACTAGGGCTAGCCAAAATAAACTAAATTATGAAATATTACGAAATATTATTCGTTCTTCCAGGAACTTTGTCTGAAGATGAAGTGACTCCAGAAGTAGACAAGGTAAAAAAAGCCTTGGAAACCTCTGGTGCTAGCGATATCTCTATAGAAGACAAAGGTAAAAGCCGTTTGGCCTACCCAATGAAACATATTCGTTATGGTTATTTTCAATTGGGAAGTTTTCAAGCAGAACCTAGTGTTTTGCCAAAAATAAATGCCGAATTGAAACTTTTGTCTGGACTATTGCGAACTGTAATTCGCAAAGTAGATTCTCCAGAAGCTGCCAAGATAGACAACATTACAGCTATTAGCGACGTAACTGTTAGAGATCGTGGTGGTAGAAGCAGAGATACAGAAGGAAAAGAATCTGCCTCTGCCGAAAGCTCTGGTGCAGTAAAAGAAACAGAAACTGCCGAAGCTGCTGCCAGAAAAATGGATGCTCCTAAAAAGGACGAAGCCAAAGAAGAAAAGAAAGAAACAAAAGAAGAAAAATCTTCCAAAGCCGAAGGCGTAAAAATGGAAGACATTGATAAAAAATTAGACGAATTGCTAGAAACAGACATAGCAGACGTCTAATCAAGGTAAGATTATGGAGGGCAATGTAGGCCAGTATTTGTATTTATTAATTAAGTAACCTATATAGTATGGATCTAAACCGAGCGACTATTTTGGGACGTTTAACTCGTGACCCAGAAGTACGTACTACTCCAAATGGAAAATCTGTAGCTTCTATTGGTGTAGCTACCGGCCGCAGTTGGACTGACCAAAGCGGTGCCAAACAAGAATTTACCGAATTTCACAACTGTGTTTTGTGGGGTAAATTGGCAGAAATTGCCGGACAATACCTATCCAAAGGTAGAAGAGTATATATGGAAGGTAGATTGCAAACCAGAGATTGGACTGGCAATGACGGTGTAAAAAGATATAGAACAGAAATTGTCGTAGACAATATGATTATGCTAGACGGCCCAAAGGGTAGTGGTGCTAGCAACAATGTTCCTCAACAAAATAATTCTGACGATAGTGCTCCGCCGGTAGAAGATGGTGGTGCTGCATCGGACGAAATTAAAGTAGAAGACATTCCGTTTTAGTTCGTAGCCAATAGTTCATAGCCAGTAATTTTATATTGGCGATTGGCCATGAACCGTGAACTATTATTATGCAAAAAAGAAAACAACCAAAACAATGTTTTTATTGTGTAAACAATAAAAAAGCGGTTGATTACAAAGATGTTCAATCTCTTCGTCGTTTTGTTTCTTCTTATATGAAGATTGCTCCAAGACGTCGTAGTGGTTTGTGCGCTTTTCATCAACGCAAGGTAGCCAAAGCTATCAAGCAAGCTAGAATTGCTGGTTTGCTAGGTTTTGTACCAAAATAAGAAGTACAGATTTCACCCCGATACTTTGATCGGGGCAGGCTGATTTGTGTAGATTACACAGATAAGAATTCTGTTATGAAAAAAAGAGCCTATTGGCTCTTTTTTGGTATAAATATTTAAGCATTTAAACATACAAACATTTAAACAAATTTTGGATCTTATTTGAAAGTAGTGATGATATTAATATTTTGTAGAATTGTATAAAACAAAAACAGCTTTTCTACAAAGCTGTTTTTGAATTGTCTCGACGGGCTTTTTTGGGGCATACGTCGAGGGGGTAGCCAAATCTAGCCAGGTAATCCCATGCGGTCATAGTTTTCCCTCGCTTTAAGGGGTGTCCTTCCAGTCTTGCTGGGTAACTATTCACGAAAGTGTAGTTAGTACACCCCCACAATGTTACAAATCGGGTGCCGCTCCTTTCGCTAGTGAGGTTGGCTTTGTACACTCCACTCAAGTCGTGTTCTCCATTTTTGGTGTCATCCCAGTGACCTTCGATGGTCAGGAGGGGCTTGCCGTCGTCGAGTTTGGCTGTGTAAGTCATACCTCCTGGCGACTTCGTCAGCGAAAGATATTCTTCCCCTCCGAAAAAATGCATGTGAATCATGCAAGAATGGTTGATTGCCCACACAAACCGGCGGGCGGTATCTCCGTTCACGTTCATAAACCTATATCAAAAGTAAGTAAAAGTCAAGGTTATGGCTTTGGCTTGCTTTTCTTAATGTTATATAATAGTCAAATCTTATTTCTTATAATTTAAAACTTACTTCTTCCACTATGTCTTTTGAAAAAGAAAGAGAACGAGAACTGAGACGTCGTTCGCTAGAAGCGCGCGAAGTTGGGGTAGAACAAAAAGAAAGCAAAGAAGCCGAAGTAGATCCAGAATTGAAAAAAGCTGCTGCCATGGAAAGAGCAGACTACCTAACCAAAGAAATAAAATCTAGCCAAAAACAAATGCAGAATATTTTGTTACATATTCAGCAAGTAACGGCAGCTATAAAAAAAATTAGGCAACAGTTGCAACTGGTTGAAGATGGCGAAGATGCCTCTGTAGCTAGGGACAAAACCAAGGTAGCAGAATTAAAAAAACAGATTGCCGAATACAGAGAAGAAATAATAAAAATGCGAGAAGATCTGGTGCGCGAACAAATAGCAGAACTAAAAAATCAAGGGGTGGTGCTAAGCCACGAAGAATTGCAGCAAAAAGCAGAACAAATGGTAGATAATTTAATTAATGATGTTTTGAGTTAATATGGATATTGTTTTAAAAAGTTTGGCTTCGGCGGCAGTTACAGCTATTATTTTGCTAATTGCCAAATACTCTGGACCACGTTTGGCCGGTGCTATTGGAGGGATTCCAATTGTGTTTGCAGTCTCTTATGTTTTGGTAACTATGCAAAACAAAGCCATGGCCAAAGAATTCCTTATCGGGGGAATCTACGGAGCTTTGGCAGCTATTTTGTTTAGCGTGGTGCTTATTATTTTCAATTCGCAATTTTTAAAAACTCATTGGCTTAACTTTGTAGCAGCATATATTCTTTCGTTTCTGTTTGCTTTTTTCTTGGCAATTTTTACAGCCAAATAAAAACAAAAAAATCGGTCTAAGCCGGTTTTTTAATTTATAACTTTTTTGGGATCGAGCGGTGGAGTGAGCCAAGTTGTATGGCTGTATCCACCGCTCTGTTCGTTGCTCATCTAGCTGGCAGCTGCTAGAGGGGCGTTGAAGTGACGGGTGATCTGGGCGACCTCATTGCCGGTGAGGTGGATGTGCTCTGCTTGTTGGAGAGCGGCGAGAACCTGAGCGAGCGGCAGGCGGTTTACGGTGTTGGTCTCACTGCCGATGCGCTGCTGGGCGACTTCTCCAGAGCTTGAGACCGTGAGCACGATGGGCTCGCGAGCCTGGCAGCACTTGGGGCAGATGCACCGAGACACTTCGGTTCCTCCGTTGTAGATTTCCAGCCTTGGATCTGCACATCCACTGCCACTGGTTTTCACGGTTTGGGTATTACAGACGATGCAAGTTTTCACGATTACCTCGGGTCGATGCGGGTGCCAAGTCCGCTGTTGGGCACAATCTTTACCAAAGCTTGATAAAGACAGTGTCAAACGGCGAAATAAATGCTGAGCATTTCTCCTACAAAGAACAACGACTTAGGTTATAGAATTGTTTGGTTTTTGTCAAGTGTTTTGCCAAAGTTAGTAGAACTATTTTTACAAAACAAAAACCGACTTACACAGTCGGTTTTTGTACAGTCCAATTATTTCTAAAGCTAAAAAGAATTGGAATGGGAGGACGAGGGGGTAACTCGTCGCTAGGGTTGGTAGCGCGGTGGCTACCTACAAAGATCTGAGCCAGCGGGTACGCATCGGTGGCCGTTCGGGCCAGTCGATTCGAAGCCTTTTGCCACCTGGGTAAACGAAGGTGGCACCGTCTTTTCGATGGCGGACAGTGCGTTCGGGTCTGGACCAATTGTAGTTGTTACGATCGAGTCCAGTGGTTTGCGCCCGGACATCCTCGTCGGGCACTATCATTCTGCCTAGTCCTCCGCGATCCTCGCTGGCGGCGTCCAAGGCCACCCCTAGGGCAACCAGTGGATCCGGGAAGACAATCATCAATAGTCTGAAGTTGCGCTCTTTCACACGTCTATCGTAATAGAGCTTGCCCCAGCAATTTTGAGTACACTCATCCATCAGGGTGTGTCTGCCGAGGTCTCGAGAGAGCCGAAGCATCTTGGCTTGAAGGTCTCGGGGATTGTCGCAGAGTCCGTCCTCTGGTGCCAAAAAGGCTCGAAGCATGCCATGAAGGTTCTGGGTAGGGGTGGGTGTTGTGAGGAAGGCGATCTGGGCAAAGCCGGGGGTCCCGGAGATGCCGAAGTCGGCCAGTTCCAAGTTATTCATAGTACTCCTCCTACAGAGTGAACTTGGTTTTGGTTTATCATTTTCTGGCAGGGTTGTCAAGTGTATTTAGTTTTGGTTCAAAAATTTTTGCAAAACAAAATCCAACGTAGTGTTGGATTTTGTTTATTTCAATTACTTTTAATTTTAAAAAGAATTGAGATAGGGGCGAGCGCAGGGTACCTTTGGTACGCCCGCACTCTGGTGCGTATATGGGCTACCGCTGTAGCAGGCCGCTACTTTACGCCAGCCAACGGAGAGTATGGGGCTGGGTGGGGGAGGGGGCGATCCCGAAGGCCTCGAGCAACTTCGCGATGTGCGCATCGGTCAGCTCGGGGACCCTGGCTCCTTGGATCATGCGGCGCAAGATGTCTTCGAGCGTCCATGCAATGTTGGTGTGACTGGGGATTTGCCCGGGGATTTTGATCTTGAAACCGGTTGTAGACACGGGGCCAGTCAAGTTCACCCCCAGCAGGACAGGTTCCGGAGCCCCGCAGCAACCACCACAGATCACGACGAATCGATGTTCATTCCCGTTGAACACTTGCAAACGTGCGAAGTCGTCGTCGTTGTTTCTCTCGAAGTCGTCGCTGGTGGGGGTATTCGCCCCACAAATCAAACAAGCTTGCATCCTGTCTCCTTAAAAATTGCGGTTGCCTAATCCGCTATTGGGCACAATCGTTACCAAAGTTTGATAAAGATAGTGCCCAATAGTGAAAAAAAGATCGATGTAAGATCTTACTCTATAATTAACTTTTTGTCAACCATAAGCAAGCTTAATCCGCTTGTGATATAATGTAAACAAAACAAAGCAAAAATTGCTAAATTTTTTTGCTTAAATACTTATGCATTGGCCTGTCAACAAAAAAGGATATTCTCTCGTAGAAATAATCGTAACTTTGGGAGTGTTTTTGGTTTTTGCCATTGGCATATATTCTTCTCTTCAATTTATTTTCAAAGTAGTTTATAACTCTAGGTTAAGAATTATAGAAACCGGAATTTTGAACGAACAAATAGAAATAATTAGAAATATTCCTTTTAATGATGTGGGTATAGTAAACGGTAGTCCTAGCGGTGTCCTCGAAAGAACTGTAACCACCACCAGAAATGGAATTGATTTTGAAATAACCAGAACCATTAGAAATATTGACGACGCTTTTGATGGAACTATTGGCGGTTCGCCAAATGATACCGCTCCCGCAGATTACAAATTAGTAGAATTATCAGTAATCTGTGTGCGTTGCGGCCAGACTGATCCAATTATAATTAGTTCTTATATTGGACCAAAATATCTAGAAGGCAATCAATGGAATGGAGCTTTGTTTATATCGGTTTACGATTCACTAGCCCAACCAGTTCAGGGGGCCACAGTAAGAGTATGGGCTACTTCTACCAGCTCTACTGTAGACATTACCGATGTTACCAACAATGCCGGAGAGTTAAATATAGTAGATTTGCCAGAAGGTGTAGGAGAATACCATTTAACCGTACACAAAGCCGGTTATACAGCCGACAAAACCGTTACCTCTAGCCTACAAAATCCCAACCCTACCAAACCGCCAACTTCTGTAATCGCTCAGTCAGTTAGCTCTATTAGTTTTTGGATAGATTTGGTTTCACAAATAAATTTGTCTACCCAAGATAGTAGTTGCCAACCAGTTGGTAGTGTGCCAGTCTCTTTTGCCGGTTCCAAATTACTTGGTACTAGTCCGGATATTAGAATGGTGAGCACCACTGTTTCTACCGATAGTTCCGGGCTTTATACTTTTTCCAATTTGATTTGGGATACTTATGGAATTCGACCAACTGGCTATGATTTGCTCGGGACAATTCCTCCACTACCTATTGCTATTGCGGCCAACACTGTGCAAGATGTAGATTTGATACTAGGTCCCCAAACAGCCAATTCACTTTTGGTAAATGTGCTCGATAGTGTGACCGGTCAACCAGTGGCCAATGCCAATGTTACTGTAACTTCGACTAGCTACAATCAATCTTTGCAAACAGGAGTTGGATATATAAGACAAACCGATTGGTCTGGTGGAGGCAATCAATTGAACATGGTAGACAACACCAAATATTGGAGTGACGATGGTGGAGTAGAAAATTCTAGTCCGGCAGGAGATTTGAAATTAAGATTGGTTGGTCAAAATTATGTACCAAGTGCAGAGTTAGAATCTTCTATATTTGATTTGGGAGTTTCTGCCAATTTGGTCAATATTGATTGGCAACCTTTGGCTCAACCTCCAGAAACAGGCAGCACTTCTCTTCGTTTTCAGGTGGCCACCAGTGTTACTACTACCCCAACTAGTTGGGATTATTTTGGTCCAGATGGGACGGCTTTGACATACTATGATCAAACTACTCCGGTTGTGAGCAGTGTACACGATGGCGACAGATACCTAAGATACAAAACTTATCTAACCACAGATACAGTTTCTACTACCCCCACTTTGTCCGATTTTACCCTTACTTATACCACCAGTTGTACCCCACCAGGGCAAGCTTATTTTGGAAGTTTGTCCGCTACTAGCTATGCTGTAGAAGTTTCCAAAACCGGTTATCAAACAAAAACCAGTCAAGTAGATGTTAATGGTAATTTATCAATGACTGTAGATTTGGTATCTCAATAATTTTATGTTCAAAGATAACAAAGGATTTTCTTTGCTAGAGATAATGGTGGCTATGGCTATCATTATGGTAATTACAATTGGAGCAGCTTCTCTTATTATTTATGGTCAAAGAAATAATGCTAGGCTATGGGACAAACTAAGTTTGCAAAGTGATGGCCGAAGAGCTCTAAGTGAATTTGTAAACGTAGCTCGTCGTGCCGAAGAGTCCAGCACTGGGGCTTACCCTGTTTTTTCTGCCAAAAGATACGAGTTTATTTTTTATGCCAACGATGATCAAGATTCTCTAAGAGAAAGAATCAGATTTTATTTGGATCAAAACAACAATATTTTTTACAAAGGAGTGGTAAAGCCAAGTGGAGATCCCTTGACCTATGATTTGGGAAACGAAACCAGTAGACTACTAGCTACAAATGTAATTAACGATGATAATGGAACCGATGTTTTTACTTATTATGACGAAAGTTACAATGGAGTCGGGACGCCACTACCTTTTGTAGCCGACACAGCTTCTAGCACTATGGTGCATGTAGTTAGAGTTAATTTGGATTTTGAAAAAGTCACAGCTAGTAATTCCACAACTCTTTCTTTGGAGTCTGTGGCTCATATTAGAAATTTAAAAACGAATTAGATAGTTGGGAGGGGGTAGGCAGGAGGCAACAGGGAGTAGTGTTTGGGGTTGTTCACGGTTTATTAATTTATTGTATGAAAAATTTTTTTAAACAATTCACAAAGTTAAAAAATGATAAAAAAGGTTCTGTAATGATATTTGTGCTTATTTTTGGATCGGCTGCTTTTACTATGATTGTGGCTGGTTTGGCTTCTTATGCCATATTAGAAAACAGAGCTTCCAACAGAATTTACAAAAGAGACCAAGCCTTTCATATTGCTGAGTCTGGTATAAATTATTATCGTTGGCATCTAGCTCATGCCCCTACAGATTACCAGGACGGTACTGGCCAACCTGGGCCATACGTTCACCCATATCTAGACAAAGATGGTGATACGGTTGGTTATTTTTCTTTGCAAATTCAACCACCTTTGTCCGGCACTACCGTGGTAATGGTTAGCTCTACCGGTTGGACAGTGGGCAAACCAGACGAGAAGCGTACCATTCAAGTTAGGATGGGATTCCCGGCTCTGACTGATTATGCTTTTGTATCCAATTCCAATATGTCTTTTAGTTTTACCTCTACTGTAAACGGACAAACCCATTCCAACGGAGGAATTAAGTTCGATGGTACGGCTACTTCTTGGGTAAGAAGCGCCAAAGATAGTTATGAGTACCAACCTGGTCAATGGAGGAACGGTGTTTGGGGAGGAGCCAATGCCGAGACCCGAGCCTTTTGGGAATTTCCAGTACCAAGTGTAGATTTTTTTGGGGTAACAGCAGATCTATCGGCTCTGCGTACCATGGCGGTTGATGCCGGTGTTTTGCTTACTTCTTCTGGTCAAGAAGGTTGGCATTTTGTATTCAATGGTAGTACCTATGATTTATACAGAGTTACCAGTAGAGATTGTTATTATGGTAGTGGTAGATGGAGGTATAGATTTTGGGTAGGTTGGTATTGGGATGGTGATATCTATTGTTATGACATTGGCAATGAAACGCTGGTAAGTAGTGGCAACCCTATACCAGCCAATGGAGCTATTTTTGTAGAAGATGATGTCTGGGTAGAAGGAAATGTAGATGGACGATTGAGTCTGGCTGCTGGAGAAATTCCAGTACAACAACCTTATAAAAATATTTTTGTAACCGGTAATCTAACCTACGCACAAAGGAACGACGACGATGTGACCGGGCTTTTTACCCAGGGAGATATTATTATTCCTTACGAAGTTCCAGATCAAATGACTATTGAAGCGGCCATGCTTTCTCAGTTTGGAGCCATTCATCGACCTTTTTATAGTGGTCAAACCCGAACCAGCCTAACTGTTTATGGCTCACAAATAGATTATTTGCCCGGTGGTATGAAATGGGTAAATGGTTGGGGGCATGTTATCTCTGGTTTTATAGATACTTTGTATATTTACGATGGTAATTTGCGTTATTTGCCACCACCAGGTTTCCCGGTTGGCAATACTTATGAACTAATTAGTTGGGAAGAGCTTGAATAGCATTACCCATGACTCTTGTAACTTGACGTTTTTGTATAACTTGGGTCATGTTTCAAGTGTCATCTGCCAAGCGTTAGGAGTCATATGCCATAATTTTTCTTCTAGAAAAATTTGTTAGACCATGATATAGTCTCCACATATAAATTTATAGATGTATGCCACAAAAAAATCAAAAAGTGACAAAAGGTGTAATTACCGTGGGAGGATTGGGTACTAGATTTTTGCCAGCTACCAAAGCCATGCCCAAAGAAATGTTACCAGTACTAGACAAACCAGTAGTACAGTACATAGTAGAAGAAATGGCCGAAAGTGGTATTACAGATATTATGTTTGTAACCAGTGCCAACAAAAGAGCAATCGAAGATCACTTTGATCGTGACAATGCCTTGGAGCACATGCTGGAAAAAAAAGGCAAACTAGATAGAATTCAACCTCTTATAGACTTGCGTAAAAAAGTAAGATTTTTTTATACCAGACAACCAGCTCCAAAAGGCAATGGTCATGCTTTGCTCTGTGCCAAAGAATTTGTAGGAGATGAACCATTTGCTTTTTCCGATGGAGACAGCATAATCGATGCCAAGGTTCCGGCAATAAAACAACTTTTAAAAATATTCAACAAAAAACAAGCTTCTATAATTGGAGTACAAAGAATTTCCGATCGACAAGCCATGACCAAATATGGTAATGTTTATGCAAGCGAGACCAAAGAAAAAAGAGTTTTTAAGGTTGATAAATTTATAGAAAAGCCAAGTCTAAAAAAAGTTTCTCCTCATGGACTTATTGTTGGGGGCATGCGTTATGTGTTTACCAAAGATATTTGGAAGAGCCTGGAAAAACAAGGTAAAGGAAGAGATGGAGAAATCTGGGTAGCCGACGCTGCCAATGATTTGGCCAAGAAAAAACCTTTTCTTGCTTATGAATACGATGGAGAATATTTTGATACTGGCAACAAAATAGCTTTGTTAAAAACAGCTATTCATTTTGCCGAAAAAGAAAATCTTCTTTAGTTTTAACTAAATTTTATGGCGGTAGCTTGTCACTCGCCACACAAAAAAATAAACAAAGCTTTTGTAATCCTATTGGCAATTTTTTTGTCTTTTTTTGTTTTCTTTGGTTTGCCTAGTGTAACAAATGCCGGAGTTCCAGGAGAAGTAGAACCGGTTGTGCCTCCAGATCAAACCGGATCCGAATTGTTAAGTACTAGTACAAAAGATCTTGTAAAAGATTTAAATAGGCTTGGCACGACTTCTCCACAAGTGTTGATTGGTAGACTTATTAGAATTGCCATGGGGATTATAGGTTCTGTATCTCTGGTAATGTTTGTAGCCGGCGGCATAATGTGGATGACTTCTCGGGGCAATAGCGAGCGAACAGCTCTGGCTACCAAAACGCTAGTCTGGTCTAGTCTTGGTTTGGTTGTAATTTTGGCTAGTTACGCCATAGTTTCTTTCTTATTTCAGGCGGTGGGATAATAGGATGTAGGGGTTAGGCAGGAGGCAATAGTAAAACTGAAAAAAATACTATTGCCTCCTGCCTGTTGCCTATTTTCTAAATACCTTGCTATGAATTTTAAAATTTTTGGGAAACTAAGTGTTTTTTTCTTGATTTTTTTGTTGATTGGTTTTGGTTGCAAGGGATTGACCCAAGAAGAAAGAGCTGCTATACAGCCGGTAACTATCAACTATTGGACAGTTTTTGATGATGTAGAAACGCTTCGTACATTTGCCAAAGAATACAAAGAAATAAGATCTTATGTAAACATAAATATTCGTCAGGTTCGTTACGAAGAATTTGATAATCTTTTTGTGAACGCTTTGGCCGATGATGTGGCTCCGGATTTGGTATCGATGCATTCTCGTTGGTTAAAAAAATATCAAAACAGATTAATGCCTATGCCAAGGGGAGTAACTGTTTCGAGAGTTTTTGTAAAAGGCAAGTATCAACCAGAGATAATTGTAGAAACAGAACAAAATTTGCTACCAACCCAAAGTACTGTTCGTAGAAATTATGTGAGCACTGTAGCCGAAGATGTGATTTTGGAGAATGAAATATATGGTTTGCCACTGGCCATGGATACTTTGGCACTCTATTACAATACAGAACTCCTCGACAAAGCTGGTATTGCTCTACCTCCAGAGAGTTGGACAGAATTAAGCGAAGCTGTAAAAAAAGCTACCAGATATGATAACTCTGGCAATATCTTGCAGTCTGGTATTAGCTTTGGTACTGGAAACAACATAGACAACGCTGCCGATATTCTAATGATGCTAATGCTGCAAAATGGAGTAGAAGTTACCGATGAAAATTTTGTAACTTTTGCTCTAGGTTTAAATAGAGCCAATGAAAATCATCCAGCTTTGCAATCATTACAATTTTATAGTGATTTTGCCAAACCAAACAAAGATGTATATGCTTGGAACGAAAATTTTGGTAATGCCCTAGAAGAATTTGCCAGAGGTAAAGCAGTATTTTATGTAGGTTTTGCTCACGACAGAGCTAGGATACAAGCCCAAGCTCCACAGCTAGATTTTTCAGTAGTTTCAATCCCACAATTAAATCCTCAGTTCTCTGGGAATGTAGCCAATTATTGGGTAGAGTCTGTTGTAAAAAGAACCAAAAATCCAAATGAAGCCTGGGATTTTGTACGTTATATCTCTAGTCCGGAAAATGTAAAAAGATATTTGGATGCTACCTTGCAGCCTAGCCCACTACGGGCGCAAGTTGCCGAACAGCAGGGAGACCCGTTACTCGAGCCATTTGCTTCTCAAGTTTTGACTGCCAAAAATTGGTACAAAGGGCGTGACTACGAAGCTGCCAAACAAGCTTTTGTAGATTTGTTGGGTGATTATTTGCAACCGTATGGTGAAGGGGAAAGACCTTTTGAAAGAGACAGTAGATTGCTAATCCAAACGCAACAAAAAGTACAACAAACATATTAGATTAGGAAGAGGATAGACAATATGCTGTAGCAACTAGAAAAATATGACACATGACGCTTATAACTTGACGCTTTTTGTTTTGGGTCGTGTTTCAAGAGTAAAGTGTCATTTCAAAAAGTCAGTTTGGTAAAATTTGGTTTAAAATTTTTATTAGTTTAGATGCTAAAAACAAAAAATTTAAAAAAACAAAAAATAAGAAAATATTTTAGCAAGCTGGTTTTTTTGATTTTTATTTTCTTTTTATTTCCTTCTCCTAGCTTGGCTCAATCGGATTACAATGTTAACTGCCCAACTCCTCCCAGTGGCAAAAGATATGCAGTATTTGTAGCAGCTAACAATGACAACGGTAATCCAAATTTTGAACCAATTCCTAATTTTAGTTTTTGTGTTTTGGTAGATCAAAACGACCAAACCGTTAGTTATGATCAACTAAAAACTATTGGAGCATTGCAAGAATTAAATACGGCTACGGGGATAGAATTTAATAGTGCTGGGAAATGGTTAGTAAACGAAGAAATTACTTACTGCTCGGCTGGTGTTTTTCAAACTGCCGGCTGGTGGCGAAATAACGTGGCTGGATTTGCTTACAAACAAACTTTGGATAATGTTTCTTACAAATTACAAAAAACAGTTTCAGTTCCAAATCAAAGTTGTAATTCTAGGGTGAGATACACTACCCCGGCGGTAAATGGAGGTAGATATCTATATTTTATAGGTTTTTCAGATGAAGTTTTGATAAGCGGAACCATCAATTGCCTAGATCATAGTGCTGCTAGCTGTCCTTTGGCTTCTTGTTTTGTTTTTGAAAACAAGTGTGAATCTAGACAAAATAATGATCTCTGTTTCAAATTGAGAAGCAAAGATCTTTGTGATGGTGGAGCTGGCAGTAAAGTTTGCAAGTGGAATGAAGATACTGGCAAATGCAACACCTTGCTCCAATCTGGTTTGTCGGGCAATATAGATTTTAGTAGACCAGGAGCTTTTCCTCCTTGTGGTCACGATGGTACTTGCGATAGTTTGAACGATATTTTGCAGCAGCAACTTGGTTATGCTACTTGGGCGTTTGGTTTTGCTGGTTTACTTGCCTTTATTAGTTTTTTGGTAGGCGGTATCACTATGATTACATCTTTTGGTAATCCAGAAAAATTTAAAAAAGGGGTTAATGTCTTGGTTGCTTCGGTAGTTGGTTTGGTAATAGTTTTTAGCGCTTACTTGTTGGTCAATTTCTTGTTAGACGCTTTTGGTGTAATAGATTTTTTTAGACCATTTTAAAAATATTAAAACATGAAATCATTAAATCATGAAAGCATGAAATCATTAAAACGTTTTAACAGATTTGGCATATTTGTTTTTGTTTTATTTTTTTCTTATTTTTTGCAGGTAGATAGTGCTAGTGCGGCACAGTGTTGTATAGAAGAGATAAAAAGAGGACATGATACAGAATTTAGAGTTAACAGTTGTAGTATAAAGCAAACCAGTCCTTGCAAAACTACAGAAGTAAAAAAGAATTGTATAAGATCCAGAAGAGAAGGTTTTGAAACTTGTGATTTGATAAGAGAAAGAGAAATAGATTGTCTAGGGCATATTAGATGTAGAGACAAATTTGTAGAAACTATTGTAAAGTGCCCGGAGCTAGACAGATCACAGTGTGAGAGTGGGGGCAACCAAGGCAGTTGTTTTTGGGTAAACAATGCTTGTTATTCTTTGGCAGATGGCAATATTTGTAGAGATATTAGAGATTCTACTACTTGTGAAAGATCCTCGGCTTGTGGTTGGAGTGATAATGTTTGTATAACCATATTGGAATCAAGTCTTAGTGCTGGTTATACAGCCGAAGATGGAAGTCTTTTGCCGGCTTGTGCTATTAGTGGAACTTGTCGTGATGTAGATGATTTGCTTATTTTGGTTTTAAATTATTCAGCCAGAGTGTTTAGTTTACTTGGAGTGGTGGCTTTTGTTATGTTTGTTTATGGTGGTGTTACAATGGTAACTGCTTTTGGCAACCCAGAAAAATTTAAACAAGGGCAACAAATTCTAGTGGCTGCTATAATAGGGGTAACGATTTCGCTAAGTGCCTATCTATTAGTTAATTTCTTATTAGACAGTTTGGGTGTAGAGGAAGTCTTTAGATTTTAGGTTAATTGTATGAAAACAAAAAAGCAAAAAAGTAATAAAGCCAGCCTTCGGCTGATCACCCAAAGGGTGGCAATAAAACAGATAAATTTATTTGTATTTGTTTTGGGGGCTATATTTTTTTCCAGTCTTCTGTCACCAAACCCAGCCCAGGCAGCCGAGGTCTGTCGTTGTGTTACTAGTATAAAAAGCACTACTCCAGCTTGTAATGATGCTGCCTTTACCAACAACACTGCTTTGGGATCTAGTTTGGATCTAAATCAGACTATTGCCTCGGCGTTTGCTGCTGCCAAGGATGCTGGGTGTAGCCAAGTCCAACAAGCCGGCGCTCCGGCTGCTATTATGGCTAACCCAAATGTAGCTGCTTCTGTAAGTCTCGATGCTAACACCTGTGAAACATCTAGCATATCGCAGACTGTTTCCGTTGGTTCTGCCGGGCAATCTGTTAATTTTTCACTAGGTTGTACTCTGGCAGAAGGAACCGAGAGTGCCGGTGGAGCTGGGACAACCAAAGACAGATGTGATGATCCGGGAGTTTTTTGTTTAAAAAATCCTTTGGGGAGTGATCCAGAAAAAACAGATTTGCGAGTAATTGTAGCCGATGTGATTAGAAATGCTATGGCTGTGATTGGATCTATTACTTTGTTAGTCTTTTTTGCTGGGGGAGTAATGTGGCTTACTTCGGCAGGAAATCCAGAAAGAGTAAAAAAAGGAACCAATACCATGCTTTATGCGGTAATCGGGTTGGCTGTTATATTTTCGGCCTATGCTATTTTGAATACAGTTATCCGTGGGCTTACTGGTAGTTAGGCAACAGGCAATAGGGAATAGGGAATAGGCAATAGTGTTTTTCTAGTTACTAATGCCTGTTGCCTAAACCCTATATCACTGTCCACATCTATTTTGTAAAACTAGGCTTATTCACGTATACTATTGCTATATGAATAAAAACATTTATAACGGAAGGGAGGTGAGACTATGTATTGGATAAACACAGTCGCCAAATACCGTCTCGCTTGGGTTGCTGTTGCCGTGCTTCTTATGGGTGTATTTCTAGTTCCTTCTGCTCACGCTGGTGCTACTGTATTCGGTCTAGAATACGGTACAACTAGTGGACTTGGAAACCAAGATATCCGTGACACTATCGGTCAAATTATCCGTGTAGCACTTAGCCTTTTGGGTATCGTTGCATTGGTAATTATCTTGGCTGGTGGTTTTCAATGGATGACAGCTGGTGGTAACGAAGAAAAAGTTGCCGAAGCTCGCAAGAGAATCTTTGCTGGAATCATTGGTTTGGCTATTATCTTGAGTGCCTTTGCTATTGCACGTTTCGTGCTAAATCAGTTGGCTATTGCCACTGGTACTACAGCAGGTGCCGGACAATCCGTAACATTCTAACTTACATTGGGCAGGGGTCTAACCCCACGTGGAGATCTCTGCCCTTTGTATTTTGATGGTGGTGCTAAAGAGATAATTTTTGTTTCTTTTGCACCAAAATCAATCTTTATGAAAAATACCAAGCAAATCATAGTTTTTTTAACTTTTGTAGCTTTCGGTTTTTTTATTTTACAAATAAATCCCGTTTTGGCCGGAGCAGATTTGCTAGGCACAGAATATGGCAAATTTAGTGGTTTGGGAGATCGTGATTTGAGAAATTCGGTTGGCACAATAATTCAAGTTTTTCTTAGTTTGTTGGGAGTCATCTCTTTGGGGGTTATATTGTATGCCGGTTTTATGTGGATGACTGCTGGAGGAAACGAAGAAAGTATCACCAAAGCTAAAAAAACTTTGTGGGCAGCAGTAATTGGTCTTATTATAATTTTAAGCGCTTATGCAGTAACCAGTTTTGTTCTTAGCAATATTTATAGAGCAACTACTGGTTATACCCTATAATTTTTGATCCATGCCTAAAAAAATATTTATAGTTTCATTTTTGTCGGCTTTTTTTCTAGGGATGTTTTTGTTTTTGCCTCCAACTATGGCTGCCGATGAGTATGGATTAGAACTAGTTTCTAGTAGATCTGGTTTGCAAAAATTTGGGGATATCCCTACGGCTACCGGTAGATTTTTGGGTGGAGCATTGTCTTTTGTAGGAGTACTATTTTTTATTCTTACTATATACGGTGGAGTTACTTGGATGACTTCTCATGGCAACAATGAACAAGCTATGAAAGGGCTAAAAATTATTGTTTCTGCGATTGTTGGTCTTATTATAGTATTGTCTGCTTATGCTATTACTCGGTTTGTATTTGGTACAGTCGAGGGAGGGACTACTTCTGGTGGGGCACCTGGTGCTACTGCTGGAGCTCCTGGGGCTAGTTGTACAGCCGATACGGACTGTGGTCCACAGACTGCTTGTGTTGCTGGTAGATGTCAAACATTTTGTACAATTACCTTTGGTGACACTAACCCTAATTATAGATGTCAGGAAAGAAATTCGTGTGACCCGGCCACTATAGAAACAGGTGTTTGTCCCGGAGGACGTAATAATGTTTGTTGTATTGCCGCTGGTTCTTAATTTTTAATTATATGAAAAAGAAAAATTATTTGTTTGGTTTCTTGGCTGGTTTGGCTGTAGCTTTTCCGTCTTTGGCCTTGGCTGGTTATGGATTGGAACAAACTGCAGAGGAATCTGGGCTAGATACCACAGCTAGGGGGAGTCTAGCCGATATTGTAGGAAATGTAATTGGCGCTGGCCTTACTCTAATCGGGGTTCTGTTTTTTATACTTATGATCTACGCGGGTATTAGTTGGATGCTAGCCAGAGGCAATGAAGAAATAAGTAAAAAAGCACTTAGTACGGTGACAGCTGCCATTATTGGTCTTATTTTGGTGATTGCTTCTTATGCTATTACCAGATTTGTATTCCAAAGTGTAGGTACAGCTACGCAACCAACAACCCCAGCACCTGGAGCTGGGACTACGGCGGTAGACGCTGGTTGTTGTGTGGTTTGTACCACTGGAGCTACAGGTGGAGCAGTTCAATGTGTAAGAGGTCCTTATTTTCCAAGTAATGCTAGCAGTTTGTGTCAGGGAGGTCCTGGCTTAACAGCTACTGTGAACCCAAATATATCGGCTTCCAATTGTAATTAATTATGCCCAAGATTGTTAATCATTTGTTTTATACTTTAGTCTTGGCTTTTTGGCTTCTGCCAAATATTGTTTTGGCTGGTTATAAAATAAATAATGCCACTGGTTTTACCGAAAACGTAGCTGGGAGAGCTGGAGTAGAAAGATCTAGTGTCACAAACATTGTCGCCGATGGACTACGTGCGGGGATTTCGCTTGTAGGATTATTTTTCTTTATTCTTACTATTTATGGTGGTTTTATATGGATGACAGCTAGAGGTAGCGAAGAAAGAATAGAAAAGGGTAAAAAAACTGTAATAGCTGCTATAATTGGGGCAGCTGTGGTAGTAATGGCTTATGCTATTACACTATTTGTCGGTAGACTTACAAATTGATATTATTAAGCTATATGAAAAAATTTTCAATAATAATTTTAACTGCGTTATTACTTTTTCCTAGTGTGACTTTGGCTGGTGGTCTACAAGATGCTTTTGGTGGTGGTAGTCCACTAGAAAATGTTGGTAGTAGAGCCGGGGTAGACGATGTTCGGGATCTGGAAACTGCTACTGGTAGAATTATAAACGCAGCGCTTACACTGGTGGGTATTATATTTTTGCTCTTAATGGTTTATGGAGGTTATCTTTGGATGACAGCTCGTGGCAACGAAGAACAAGTTCAAAAAGCGCAAAAAGTTATAGTCAGTACTATTATTGGTCTGGTTATAGTAGTATCAGCTTATGCAATCACTGTGTTTGTTACTGGAAGATTAGGTGGTTCGTAATAATAGGCAGGCTAAACCTGGTGTATGCTTGTAATCAGGTTTGGTTTTTTAAACACTGATTTCATTGATTTATAAAGATTCCGCAGAAAAGGGATTGAATTAGATTTAATGAGTGTTTAAAAAATATTTATTTTATACTTTGCCCTTAATATTAATAACAGGGCAAGGGAATTGATTTATTTGTATGAAAAAGTTTTTACTTTTTGTTTTGCTTGGTTTGGTATTATTTTTGCCACAAAGCACTTTGGCTATTGATTTGGGCACTGGACTGGCTAGAGAAGCAGCCAAAGAAGCTGGTTTTGACCCCAACACCACAGAAACTAGTTTTGCCGAAACTTTGGGAGACATAGTTCGAGCGGCCTTGTCTTTTGTGGGGGTAATCTTTATGATCCTTATGGTATATGCTGGTTTTATGTGGATGACTGCGAGAGGCGAAGAAGACAAAATAAGCAAAGCTCAAAATATTATAAGAGCAGCGATAATTGGACTTATAATTACTGTAGGAGCCTATAGCATTACTTCTTTTGTAGTTCCTAGACTAATAGATAGAGCTAGTGGTGGTTCTACGGGGAGTAGCTCTCCGGCTGGTGGTAGTGGTAGTTGTCGTTGGGTAAACACCCAAGGCAGTGGTAGCCAAACCCCAAGCACTCCAATTGCCAACTCTGCCGAGTGTCAGGCTTGGTGTGTAGGGAATCCTGTTAGTGCAGCCGGTTGGAACTGTGAGTTTAATGGTCAAATCTTGCAAAGTACTTCGGGTGTTTGTGAATGGGTGAGAAATACTGGGGGAGGAACCCAAAGACCAAATACCAATATTCAAGACGCTTCTGGTTGTAGAACTTGGTGCCAGAGTAATTCTCCAGGGGTTGGTTGGACCTGTAATTTCAATAACCAAGCTTTGATTAGATTATAAGTATGCGTAATAAATTAGTGATTTTGGTTTTGTTTTTTTCTTTATCACTTTCTTTGTTTTTCTTTTCTCCAGCTATGGCAGGAGATTTGGGTAGCCAAGTCGGTAGTCAGATTACAGCCGGAGCCAATAGAGCCGGTTTTGGAGGTGCGGCTGACCCTAGGATAATCATTGCCGAGATTGTACAAGTCTTACTTGGCTTTGTAGGAACTTTTTTTATAGTTTTGGTACTTATGGCCGGCTATTGGTATATTACCTCTCGTGGAGACGAAAGTAAGGTAGAAAAAGCCACCAAAACTGTACGCGGAGCCATAATTGGTCTTATTATAGTTCTTTTGGCTTACTCTATTACTAGGTTTATAAGTAGCGCGGTGCAAGGTTCTTTGCAAAAGCAAAATCCTAGAGAAGCCGTGAGAGAAGCTTTGGAACAAAATAGATCGAATCCCTAATAACTATGTTTAGCAAAAAGAAAAAAATATTATTGTTTAGCTTTGCTTTGGCTGGTTTGTTTTTTTTAGCAACTTCGGATTTTGTAAATGCGGCCAGCTTTGCCGAAGATTTGAATCAACAAACCGGAGCCTTTGCTGGAAATAGAGGAGCCGATTTTGGCATAGCAGAAGATCCTAGATTGGTTGCTGCCCAGATTATTCGTCGCTTACTTGGTTTTATTGGAATTCTATTTATTGGTTATACTGTGTATGCCGGTTATCTTATCTTAACTTCTGGTGGAGACGAACAAAAAGTAGAAAAAGGCAAAAAGACTTTGCGTACGGCTGTGATTGGAGTTTTGGTAGCTGCTAGTGCCTATTCTATATTGATATTTGTAGATAGAACGGTTAGAAGATCTGTAGGAGAGCCGGAAGAAGGTTTTTTCCATTACTCCGACACAGAAGAATACAACCCTTGTGCCAATGGTAACTTTAGTGATCCTGCCGTGTGTAATCGGTAACTTTATATTTTTTTAATTAATTTCTGAGAAATTTTTTGGGCAGCCGTAGGCTGTTCTTTTTTTATCAAATTATACCCCGGAGCTAGCTCTGTGGGATTTTTTTGGATGTAGTACAAAAGATCGGCTGCTGTATGAGCCTGTTTGCCATAATCTTTTTCTAGCATATATTCTATATTTCTTTCTTCTTGGCCAGGGATAGGATTGATAGCAATAATTGGTTTTTGCAAATAAATAACTTCACTTACAGTTAGCCCTCCGGGTTTGGTAATTATCAAATCAGATATTCTCATATATTCATCGATACTATCTGTCCAACCAATAGGGTTTAATTGTATATTTTCTGGGGTTTTTATTTTTTCTAATTTTCTTTTTAATTTTTCACTTTTGCCAGCTATAGCAAAAATATTTAAATTCTCTTGGCTTAGACAAAGATTGCTAACTATTTCAGGAGTATTGCCTAGGCCATGACCACCAGACAAGACTAAAATATTTTTTTTATTATTGTCTATATTATATTTTTCTTTTAGTTTGTTTACATTCTTTTCTTCTCCAAAACAAGAACTAATAGGGATAGTGGTAATATGAATATTTTTGTCGTTTACGCCGTAGTTTTTTAGTTTCCAGGCCATTTTGCCGGTAGATACAAAGTAGTCACAATCTGGTTTATAAAACCATAGTTCGTGTAAATAATAATCTGTTACAATTATTCCCATTTTGTTTTTATAACTGTCGCCGATTATCCCCGGGGGAGTAAAATGAGTACAGATTATATAATCCGGATCAAAATTTTCTATAGCTTTTGTAAACTTATTTTTTTCAATTTTTTTGAAAACATTGGTCATTTTGTCAAATTGTTTTCTTCTTTTTGGAACATCTATAGAATTGTATAATACGCCCCACATTTTGGGGATTTCTGAAATAATTAGATTGTATGAATCAAAAAAAAGTTTTTTAGAAGCCAAGCTAATATAATCGAGCATATCTATGTGAGAGACATTCCAATCTGGGTGGTCTGACTCTAATTGTTTTTTCATAGCTTCGGCAGCTCGAACATGCCCTGCCCCAGCAGCTACAGATACAATTAGCACTTTTTTATTATTCAGATTCATATTTGTCGAGAGAAAATTTTTCTATTATACTTTTGTTCCCTTCATTATTTTTTACAAAAACTATATGTTTGTCATTGGCAAAAATTGTAGTCCAATCTTTATTATCCAAAAAATAACCAACAAATCTAGCATTTGGTCTGGACTTATCTTTTAGAGATAGTAACACTACATTGAAATTGTATTCGGCATCTGTTTCTTTCCACATTTTTATATCGTTTCTAAGTGGTATATAGGTATCTCTAAAAAATTGGCTAGGATAGGCCTCTGGGCGATTGTCTACAAATGGTTTTAGCCTAGGGTAAAGATGATATATTACATAGCTGCCACTGTCAAAGTCGTTAAAGAGGGGTCCTTTTATATTATTTTCAGCAACAAATTCCCCGGCAGCCTGGCTACCCTCTGGCAAATTGTATCCAAGGCCTTCTATTGCATTTGGAATTCTGGTTTTGTTTACAAAAATAGTGACAAGCAGAAAGAATGCAAAAAGATAGAGAGCCATTTTTTCTTTATTAAATTTGTTTTTGTAGGTTTCGATTAATCCATACGAAAGGTAGGAAAGAATTGGCAAAACAAATAAAGCATACAAGGTTAGATTACGGATCATTTTATAAGCTAGCAGGGCAAAGATCGTAGTGATTAGGACAAGCATTAGTCTTGGCTTGATTTTGGAAAAGTTTTTCTTTTTTAGAAGTATAAACAAAATTATATAAAAAAGAACCAGGCTAAAAACAAATACAAAAATCCTATCCATTGGGACAACTGTCCCAGCAGCTTCTTTTATAGAAAGAGTCTCCTTTATTTTTAATCCCAAATTATTAAAAATTTTAAAAGGGTAAAAAATAGTTTGTAAACGTAAGGGGTTAAATAGACTGGCCACACCAGCAGCAAACAAAGTTATTAAAAAGTTTTTTTTGTTTACAGTTTCTTTTTGCCAAATTGATTCTAGTAAAAACACCACAATTAAGAAAAAACCAAAAACAAAGAAAATATGAGTATTAACCCAAAGTAACATAATGGGGGGCAAGGCATACAAAAGTCTACGTTGCTTAGAATTTTTGTATTTTAGTAAAATAAAAATATAAATAGCCAAAAATAGGTAACTAAAAGTTTCGGGTCTTATTTGTCGACGTTCTGCTAGTAAAGGCATTAAAAATATAAGATAAGAAGCTGCTATCCAAAAATTACTTTCTTTTTGAGAAATTCTAAAAAAAATAGCCAAGGTGGTTATGCTTAGCAAAATAAAAAAAGTTTGTAGACCCAAAAAACCAAAAGATTGATAGATGATATAAAAAATCAGGCCACTACCCCAATGATGATTTACAAAAGGATGATCAGGATGAGTATAGGAGTAAAAATTACTAGAAAAAATAGCTTTTTTGTCTGCTCCTTCTATAATATCTAGAATTATTTCGCCGTTTTTTAAATGTCTGCCCAGATCCCCACTGGCTATTTCAACTGGTCTTATCAAAAGAAGAGCATACCAAGCGACTATTAGTAGCAAGACTAATCCTTTTATTATTTTATTATTGAATAAAGTATTCATATTAGTTCTCATGAAATTATCTATATTTTAGTCCAAATAGCTGGCTTGGTAAAGTAAAAAATCACTCCCAAAGAGAGTGATTTTTTTATATTTTACAGATCCCCACTGGGGTGGCCAACGGGAATTGAACCCGTATTGTCGGGACCACAACCCGAAGTAATAACCATTATACCATGGCCACCCCACTAGGGACTTATATAATTTTTTATAGTTAGCGATGAGATTATATATCAAAAAGCCCTGATTGTCAACCAGGGCTTTGAGTTTGTTTGGGTAGTTATTTGGTACTGACTCTTTCAAAAGCTCTTAATATTTCAAGAGGCATGGCAAAGATAACAGTATTTGATTGATCAGAACTAAGATCGTTTAGAGTATTTAAGGTTCTTAGGTGCAAAGCGCCGGTTTGTTCGTGGAGCATCCCTGCGGCTTTGGCTAGGTTACTAGCAGCAGTTACTTCTCCCTCGGATTTTATGACTACAGCTCTTCTTTCTCTTTCGGCCTCTGCTTGCTTGGCAATTACCCGTTGCATATCGTCTGGTAGAATTACGTCTTTTAGTTCTACTCCTTCTACTTTTATACCCCAAGGATCAGAAGCAGAATCTACGATTTCTTTAATTCTTTTTGCTGCTTGTTCGCGGTTGGCCAATAGTTCATCTAATTCCAACTCTCCAACTACATTTCTCATAGTGGTTTGAGCTAGTTGGTTCATAGCAAACAAGAAGTTTTCTACTTCTAAAATTGCTCTGGCCGAATCATTTACTTTGTAATAAATTACAGCGTTAATTTTGGCCGATACATTGTCTTTGGTAATGGCTTCTTGAAAAGGGACATCTACAGCCTTGGTACGAATGTCTACCTTGGTCATGCTTTGGAAAACCGGCACAATTATACGCCAGCCCGGCTCAACGACCTTTGTGAATTTGCCCAGTTGAAATTTTACACCGCGTTGGTACTGGTTGACCTGGCGGATAGAAACTAGTAGTACAATCACCACTAGAGTTATGAGAGTTTCAAACATATGTACAAATTATATGAGTATAGGTTTATCCTAGCACTAGGTTTTGGGTTGGTCAAACGGTATTTGGAGATATAGATGCCAGAGAAACCAGAAAAGATAGATAACAAAAAAAGCCTAGTAGGCTCTTTTTGAGAAGGGCATCCCTTTTGTGGGCCCGCGAGGAATCGAACCTCGAACCGAAGCTTAGAAGGCTTCTGTTATATCCATTTAACTACAGGCCCGTAGATGAGAGCATTTTAATGCAAAACAGGACTTTTGTCAATCTTCGTCTCTTTTTTTACCATGAAATTTTTTGTGAATATTTCTTAGCTCTTTGTCTGTAATGTGGGTATAAATCTGGGTAGTGGTGATAGAAGAGTGGCCAAGCATAGTTTGAACACTGCGGATATCGGCTCCGTTTTGGAGTAGATCGGTAGCATAAGAGTGACGCAATGTGTGTGGAGTAACCGGTTTGGTGATACCAGCTGCTTTGGCATATTTTTTTACTAGTCTTTGGATAGATCTTGATGTTATGGGTTGTTCATCCGATTGCATTTTGCCTCCTGATTTTTTTACCCCACGTTCGTGTTTGCTTCTTTTGTCGTGAGAAATAAATAAATAAGGGTTAAGATCCTTTCTAGATTCTAAATATTTTTTTAACCAGTACCTGGATTGTTCGGACAAAAAGACTACTCGAGATTTCCTTCCTTTTCCTGTTACTGTAAACTCATCTTTCTTTAGATTAACATTTTCTTTTTTCAAATTAGCCAATTCCGATACACGCAAGCCTGTGGAGAATAGTAATTCCAAGATGGCTTTGTCGCGATATTTTGCCTGGATTTGACCGGCTGTAGCATCTTTGTAAACAATCAAGGGGGCTTCCAAGATTCTATTCAAATCACTTCCTTCGAGAAAGGTGACTTCTCTGTCTGGCATTTTCATTAACTCAATTTTTTCTGGAGCCATGGTTTTTACATCTTGTTTTGTTAGATATTTCAAAAATGATCGAAGCGCAATTAGGTGATAATTTTGAGTATTTTTCTTTAGAGGTTCTCCGTGTACATCAATTAGTCTATTCAACCATAATCTATATTGGCGGACTGATTCAATATCGATTTTTCCTGGATCTTTGTCTCCAAACCAATCCAAAAAGCGACTAAGATAAAAATTATAGTTTTCAATGGTTTTGTGGCTACGATTTTTTTCAATCTCTAGATACTCTAGGAATTGACGGAGATATTTTGATAGTTTCATGTACATATTTTACGACACAAGTCTTTTATGGTCAATTCTTTCTTGATTTGCGTAAAAGTATTATAATGTATATATATTATTAATGTATAAAAATATGACGCAGAGTTTGAAGAATTTTTGGCTACTTATGGTAGTAGCATTTATTATCTCATTGTTGTTTGTTGCTCCAGCTTTGGCACAAACAGAAACAGACGAGACTTCTCTCGAAGTAGAAACAACTGCAGAAGTAGAAGTTGTTGCAATAGCAGAAGATGATGCAGCGGCAGCAGAGATAGAAGAGGAATTGGAAGAAGAAATTGGTGAAGAAGAATTAGAAGGTTTGGAAATAGAAGAAGTAGAAACAGCTCCATCTGGGTTTGGATTATTTTGGAGAAATGTAAGAGAAAGAGTTAGTTTGGCTGTAACTTTTGATCCAGTCAAAAAAGCAGAAAAACAAATAAAATTTGCCGAAGAAAGAATTAAAATTGCAGAAAAACTTTCTGAAAAAATTGATAACCCGGCTATGCAAGAGCGAGCCGAAGCCATGATAGAGAGAGCCAACCAATTTATGGCCAGAGTAGAAGAAAGGAAAGATGATTTTTTGGAAAATGGTGGTGAAAGAGTTGAGAGATTGATAAAAAATATTGCTACCCACCAGGTAAGACGTGAGAGAATTTTGGACAAAGTAGAAGACCGTTTGCCAGAAGAAAAAAGAGAAAGATTTGAACAACTTCGTGATAATCAAAAAGAAAGAGCTCGTCGGTTGCTAAATGCCATTGATAATGAAAATGTTCCAGAAAGAGTTAGAGAACATTTGCAAGATGTAAAGACAAGAGTAGAAAAACACGCCGAAGCTGTAAAAGAGTATAGAGAAAAAAGAAATACTCTACTGCAAGCAGCCAAAGAAGGAGACGAAAGTGCCAGAGAAGAATTACAAGAATTGAGAGATAAGAAAAAAGAAAGAGTTCACGAAATTAGAGTAGAATACCGTGCCAAAAAAGAAAATTTGCAAGAAAGAGCTGCCGAAGGAGATGAAGAGGCCAAAAAGCGTTTGAGAATTTTGAACGCTACCACCGACAAATTGAAAAAGGTAAATGAAGAAAGAAAAGAAAACCGTAAGGAAAATGTAAAAGAAAGAGTTATAAAAAATAAGATCAAAAAAGAAGTAAAATCAGAAATAAAAGAACGAGGTCTAGATATAGAAAACAAAACAGAGCTTAAGAAAAAAGTTATAGAAAATAAGGCTGAAGTAAAACAAAAAACTATAGAAAGAGCTAAAAACAAACTAGAAAATATAGAAGATGAGGATAAAAAAGAAGCTGCCAAAAAGGCTTTGGAAAGAGCAAAAAAGAAAGTAGAGAACAAACGCGAAGCAGACAAAAAGAAATTGGAAGATGCTAGAGAAAAGGCCAAAAAAATTAATGAGAAAAAACCGGCAGTGAAAAAGATAAAAGAAGTGAAACAAATGCAAAAGATAGACAATTAGCTAGAAGAACTTTTATAAGAAATAAAAAACAAGAGATTAGAGTCTCTTGTTTTTTTATGGGTTCTTACTTGCTTTTTGTGCTTTGGTATGGTTAATATTAGATATTATGAAAGAAGATTTTTGTTTAATCTTGCCAAATATTAGATCGGCTCACAATGTAGGTGCCATGTTTCGGACTGCCGATGCTTTTGGTGTTGATAAACTTTATTTACTAGGCTACACTGCTTCGCCCCCCAAACCTCAGATAGACAAAGTTTCTTTGGGAGCAGAACAATGGATCCCTTGGGAGAAGAAAAAGTATACAAAACCGGTCTTGGAAAAACTGCGAAAGCAAGGTTTTGAAATAGTGGCTCTCGAAAAAAGTGAAAACAGCGTAGAGATAAATTCAGTAGAATTTAAAAAGCCGGTTGCTTTGGTAGTGGGCAACGAGGTAGAAGGAGTAGACAAAAAAGTTTTGCAGATGTGTGACAAGGTGGTACATATTCCTATGCTTGGACAAAAAAAGAGTCTAAACGTAAGCGTAGCGGCTGGTATTGCTATGGAACGCATTAGATATTCGTTAGATAAGTAGATTTTTGGTATACTTTGTAGGCAGGAGGCAGTAGAATTTAGGCAATAGTATTTTTTTATTTTCTACTACCTGTTGCCTCCTGCCTACACACTAAAAATATGCACACTCCAATTGTACAACACACCCTTTGGATATTTGAAAGGTTACGCAAAGACGTGCCGCCTTTGGTTCCGGCAGAAATTGTAGATGATATTGACCAAGCTATAGAACAAATAAGGTCTAATTTTGATTTGGAAATTAAAGAATTAGATAAAACAGTAATTGTATTTGGTAAAAAGTTATGGCCATATAGAAAAGCTTTTGAAGAATTTTTGGATGTATACGAGGCACAGCTCGGAGAAAAATTTTTGCTTGGCAAATTAACCAAAAATATTGCCAATAGATATCAAGAATTTTTGGCTCATGGAGGAACTCTTAGAGATTTGCATACTGGTAATCCAGCCTCTTTTTTTACTCCAGAAGAGAGAACCGAATTGTGCATGGCTCTGGTAGAGATGAACAAGTCTGTAAGGGATCACGCTGCCCAAGCTGTGGTAACCGGTGATAGACAGAGATACGAAAAGAAAGTGGTTGAATTCCAAATAATATTGGATGATATTGAAAAAAGATTAGACACTCTGCGTACTATGGCCGACGACGAACAAGAGCACCCCGAATTGGCCGAAGAGATAAGGGAACAAATTTTATCTTTTGAATATGGTCTATGTTTGTTAGGACCAGCGCATAGCTACGAGGCTGTTTGTAGTGCCAAAGGTCATTATGTGGGAAGAAAACACGAAAAGAAAATAAGAGCAGCAATTTAATTTCAAATTTGTAATTTTAAATTTTAAAACTGACTTTTGGTCAGTTTTTTGTTTGACACGAATTTCTTTAAATGGTTAACTGGTGTTTGTAGGAGGAATTGGGGATGACAACAAGCTTTTTGTATCCTCACACTTGTAAGTGTGGTGGGGACGCTGTTTCCGATGGAATACTTGATGGCTACCCTGCTAGCAAGTGTACTAGCTGTGGCAAAAGATGGTGGTTGGTGGAGTGTGGTTGCGGCGACTACAGACACATCATCGACAGTCGTAGTGCGAAGAAGTGTACCCATGGCAATGATGGGTTTGGATGTGGCTACTACCACTGTCCCACTTGTGGTCAGTGCAAGCCGCACAAGAGAGATGGCGCTTGTACCTGCAACGGAGCTTGCACCTAGCTTTGCCGAGTCCCAACCAGAAGAAGTCTCGAACGGGGCATAACAGACTTCCTCAAATACTAAAAATCCTCAGTCTTGCACTGAGGATTTTTAGTTTATTTGGTTTCTATAGAAACTAGTTTTTCGACTCTTCTTATGTCTGCCAAGAGTTTTGATCTATCGGGATTAAACATTACCAGATCAAACACGCTACTGCCTCCGTTTTTGGCAAAGTGGCATTGCTCGCCGGTGTTTTTGTGAATATAAATTCTTTTAAAAGATTTTAGTTCTTGAATTTTTTTGATCCCAGTTACTTTGGCCAAAGTGCCTTCTTCTTGGGCAAAGAATTTCATTGCTACAGTATAACCTTTTAATTTTTTTGGGATAACTGGTTTTTCTGGAATACGAATAGCTATGTCGTTCATAGTATGGTTGATTCCAAAGCTAAACTCGTACATCATATGGCGGAAACCTCCCATTCTGGCGCCAGCTTCTATAATCTTCCAACCTTGTTCAGTTTTGAACATTTCGATGTGTGCGGTGGTGTTTCGAAGTCCTAGAGCATGAATAGCTTCTTCGGCCACAAACTCGGCTGTCATAATACTTTCTTTGTTCAAAATAGTGGGAGTCATTTGTTGATAACCAAAAAAATCATCAAAGCCAATGCTTTTCCCGGTTTTTATTTGGGTCATGGGACAAAAATATATTTTTCCATTGCCGTTTACATAAGCATCGATAGAGTACATGTCTCCCTCTATAAATTGCTCTACCAAAATTTTGGGAGTGTTGTGGTTATAACTATTTTCTTTGTAAACACTTTTTATTTTTTTGAAAGCTTTTTTCAAAATTTCTTCTAGCTCTTCGCGGTGGAAACAAATACTAACTAGTCTACTAGCTGCTAGCCCAGCTGGTTTTACAATTAGAGGATAACCAACTTCTTCTTCTATTTTTTTTAGAGTATTGCTGCTATCATCTTCTACCACGGCAAATCTAGGATTTATGTCTTTGTTGTGAACTTTTAGTCTTTCTCTCATCAATACTTTGTCCGAGGCCCATTCCAGGGATTCGGCTGTAGGAGTTTGTAAATAAGGAACATGAGGAATAAGTTTGGCCAAAAGAGGGACCTTGCCTTCTGCTCTGGTGCTAATTACCAATAGTTCATCTTGGTAAGGAAGAATGGCTGCTTGTAGAGCAGACGGGTTACTGGTATCGCAAGTTATTTTTATATCTATGCGATCCAATTGTTTTTCGGTAACAGCATCTAATTTTTCTTTGGAATCGTGGATTAGGGCAACGCGAAAGTTTTTTTTATTTTTTTTGCTGTAGTCCTCTATGGCTGTAAGCATATGACCATAAATACTACCAACATACAAAATAATATTTTTTTCTTTTTCTTCTTCGGAATCACGAACAGTTTTTAGCATTTGGTCGTATAGTTTTCCGATTATATTTGTAACGTGTTTTTCTTTGGCAGAAGCCATAAATTTAGCGTTTAGGTGGTTAGCGTTTAGGCTAGGAGATATTTTGTAAAAATGCTTTTTAATTATATTTAAAAAACGGCTTTGTGTCAACCGTTTTTTTGTAGTTTATTTATTTTTTTTCGCTAAAAATGCGTATTTTTTGTACTGTTCCAAATCTTCTTTGCTGTGTTTGTGCAGTCCTAAATATATCTCTACAAATTCTATTGCCGAAGCCAAACAAACTCCCCCCATCGCCACCATAAATAAAATATTTTGTATGTAGAGAGCATATACAAATAAGCTGCCAGCTCCTACAATTCGGATAAGATCTCGACGATGTTCTGCTTCTACAAAAATTGCGTAAACTAGTAATATAATCCCGAGTACAGCTACGATGTATACTAAAGTTTCAATATTATTTTGTGGTAAATTTGGAATGAATGATTCTAAAAGCATAAGCTTGTTTTTAAGATTCTTCCCATTTATTAATATATTCAATCGCGCTAAGCCCGGCTGTGGCGCCTGCCCCAGCGGCAATAATAATTTGTTTGTGTGGTAGAGTGGTTACATCTCCGGCTGCAAATATGCCTGGACAGCTAGTTTCTCCTTTTAGATTAATTTCTATTTCTGCGCCTTTATTTTTGTTTACACAGTCTACAAAGTTACTATTTGGTATAGCCCCGATGTGGACCATAGCAGCATTTACTTGTATTTCTTTTACCACGCCAGAGTCAGCTACAGGACTGACGTCGGTGGGTTCTTTTCCAACTATTTTATATTTTACTCCACTTACCAAATCTTCACCAGTTATTTCGGTGGTCATGGCCGAGTAGATAATTTCTACGTTCTTTTTCTCCAAAAGTTTTTTGGTTAAAATAGTTTCTCCTTTTGGAAAGCCGTCTTTATTATTTTTTGGGTATTTGGTTAGTACATAAACTTTTTCGGCAATTTCACTCATCATTAGGGCAGATTCTAGGGCAGAATTTCCAGCTCCAATTGTAGCGGTAGTCTTGCCTCTAAAGAGAGGGCCATCGCAAACTGTGCAATAGGTTACACCTTTGCCTTTTAGCTCGGTTTCTCCAGGTACTCCTAGTTCTCGGGGGTGAATACCACTGGCTACTAGCACAGCTTTGGTTTCAAAAATTTTTTCTTCGCCGCTATAGTTTTTGGCTTTTACTATGTGATAGTTTTTTTCTTGTTCAATAGCCGTTACTTCCAAACCAATTTCTGTTGGAACATTGTAACTTTTTACATGTTCATTAAAACTTTTGGAAAGTTCTATCCCGGTAGTGTGTATAGTTCCTGTCCAGTTTTCTACTTCTCCAGACAGGGCTACTTCGCCGCCCAAGTCTTTGGCTACAATTACTTGATTTAGGTGTCTTCTGGCGCCGTAGACTGCAGCCGCACTGCCGGCAGCCGAGCCACCGATGATTACCAAATCATAGATTGTATTTTTGCTTTCCATATTATCTTTATCTTTAATTACCAAATTTTTATTTTACTTGTGATTGTTATATTGTTCCATTGTTAAATTGTTGTGCTTCATGCTTAGTAAAAATATTTTTAAGCAATGTAACAATATAATTATTTAACAATTTAACAGTTATTCCGTCAACGTGTTGATAATTTTTTCCATGTTTTCTACATTCTCGGCTGGGCTTTTTTCGTTGCCAAATATAGCGCTACCTGGGCAAATTATGTCTGCCCCAGTTTTTACAATCTCCCTTAGAGTTTTTTCGTTCACTGCCCCATCTACTTCTACGAGAGTATTTGGATTTTTTTCTTTTAGTTCTTTTATTCTGTCCAAAGTTTCTGGGATAAAATCTTGGCCTTGGAAACCAGGGGTTACTCCCATAAACATAACTGTATCTAGCTTATCTAGATAGGGAAGTATTTTTTCTACAGGAGTGTCTGGGTTTAGTACTATCCCGACTTCGAGTTCAGATTTTAGATTTTTTATTTCTGAGATTGTATTTTCAATGTTTGACACAGATTCGTAGTGAAACAAAACTCTTTTTAGGTTTGGAGTGTCTGTCCATTCTTTCAAAACTGCCACAGGATTTTCTACCATTAGGTGCAGTTCAAAATCTATATCTAGCAAATGATTTTTGCTGGTTTCTGGATTTTCGTATGTCCAGGTGGTGTTTGGTACAAAGCGGCCATCGGCTAGGTCTATTTGTACCATTTTTACTACCCCATAAATTGAGCTTAACTGATCTTGGAAAGTGATTTCGTCGGTGACGAGCATTGAAGGAATAATTTGGACGGAGTCCATAATTTCTAATTTTTAATTTCTAATTTCAAAATAATTTTAAATTTATTAATGCTTGAAAATAGAAAATTTGTAAACTTTAATTTTGAGTTGGGATTGTGCCCTTGTCTTCGTAAGCAGCAATTTTTTGATTGCGTCTTTGGTACTTGTCTCCCAAAAAATCTGTTTCTAGCCAAGCTTTGACAATGGCCATGGCGTGGTCTTCGGTTAGGATTCTGGCTCCCATAGAGAGGCCATTGGCATTGTTGTGTTTGCGAGCCAGTTCGGCTGTTTCTACGCTATGAGCTAGGGCACAGTACATACCTTTTACTTTGTTGGCCGCTATTTGTTCGCCATTGCCACTACCACCTAGCACAATAACTCTACCATTTGCTTCTACTGCTTTTTCGGCTGCTGGAATTATATAATCTGGGAAGTCATCTAGTTCATCGTACTCGAGTGCTCCCATATCTTCGCATTTTATTTTTAATTCATTTTCAAAATAACGCAACAAGCGTTTTTTTAATTGGTAACCGGCGTGGTCTGCTGCGATATATAATGGTCCTTGGTACATATAATTTTGTTAGGAAATTACGTCTATCTTACCTTATTACGCACTCCCGATACAAGGGTTGGGGTGGGTTGACAAAAAGTATTTTTTTTGCCAGTATTTTGGTATGAATAGTTTCGCAGAGCCAATGCTGGGTAAACACTTTTTGGAAGAGGTCTTTCCCAAACACAGGGAGACCATTCTTGCGATGGTGGGTAGGTTTCGGCATGATCCAGGGGTTTACCCCTTTTGGAATCGTCCAGGCTGGGAAGAGGCTTACCTCCGCTCTATCATAGAGATGTGCGGGGGCAAGAGGGCTGGGGTCTTGGTACCCATGGACAACGGGCAGCCGGTAGGACTCTTGGTTTTCAAACCGGCTGGGCGAAAGTCAGAGGATATGCGTGTCCTCGGGCTCACGCTGAAGCACAACCCCTGGTGTCTGTTCCGATTCATCAAGTTTTGCTGGCGAGCTGGATCTGTATACAGCCAGCTGGGTCAGCAGATCATGGCCAGCCACCGGATTGTCCTCGTCGTAGTCCGAGAGGATTGTGAGGGGCAAGGGATTTGCCCGCAGATGGTGCAGAGTATTCCCAACGGGCTGGTGACCGCCGAGGCGAGTAGTGGCAACTTTGAGTCCTTTTGGAGACCAAAGTTTGGGGCTGAGGAGCTGGGTAGATACCAGGTTTCGAAAGAGGCCAACTCTACCTATGTGGTTTTTTCTATTCAAAGGGAGTAGCTAGCTGATTTCTCGACCAATCGGCTACATTCAAAAGAATCTCGGACAACGGGATTTTTTTGATTGACAAAAACAGAACTTATACCTATAATCACAATACAATTGTAAAAGCGCTGTCTTGCTTATCTAGACAAGACAAAAGCCGTTATCAGCGGTTAGCTGCCAAGAGAAATGTTGTGTGAGATTGCGACGTCGCTTCGCTCCTCGCAATGACAGATTAGATTTGGTCGGGTGTGCCCGTAATAGCTGTAATTAAGATCCACGAATCGAGATGGTACCGCCCGGTAGGGCTCTCGACTATGCGTGGTTTTTTTATTAACAAAAGCTAAAGGCGAAAAGCTGACAGCTGAAAGGGATAATATTTGGTTGCTGTTAGCATTTCGCTATTAGCTTTTAGCTAAAATATATATGTATCAAGCAGACAAAAACGAAAAAGAGATTCTTGAGTTTTGGGAAAAAGACCAAACTTTTGAAAAATCTGTAAGTGAACGTCCGGAAGATAAACCGTATGTGTTTTTTGATGGGCCTCCATTTGCTACAGGTTTGCCACATTACGGGCACTTGGTAGGTACAATTATGAAAGACATGGTACCACGATACGCTACTATGCGTGGCAAGAAGGTAGAGCGTGTTTGGGGTTGGGATTGTCATGGTCTGCCAATAGAAAATATCGTAGAAAAAGAACTTGGTAGCAAGAGTAAGAAAGATATAGAAGAAATGGGTGTAGGGAAATTTAATGAAATGTGCCGTAGTAAGGTACTAACCTATGTAGAAGAGTGGGAAAAGATAATCCCAAGGCTAGGTCGTTGGGTGGATATGAATAATGCTTACCGAACCATGGATATTGGATTCATGGAGAGTGTGTGGTGGGTGTTCAAAGAACTTTGGGACAAAGATCTAATTTACAAGGATTACAAAGCCATGCATATCTGCCCGCGTTGCGAAACGACCCTGTCGCAGCAAGAGGTGAGTGAAGGGTATAAGGATGTGAAGGATCTTTCAGTTACCGCTAAATTTAAGGTAACTGGGGAAGGGGAAATGGGAAATGGGACACTATCTGATATTGACGGGGATGTCTACTTCTTAGCTTGGACTACTACTCCGTGGACTTTGCCGGGGAATATTTTGTTGGCGGTTGGAGAGGAGATTGAGTATGTGGTTGTAGAAATGGGGAATGGGGAAGGCGGAATGGAACAGGTAATTTTGGCAAAAGAGCTAGTAGAATCTGTACTAGAAGGAAAAGAATATAAAGTTGTAAAAGAAGTAAAAGGATCAGAGTTGGTTGGTCTAAAATACGAACCACTGTTTCCATACTTCACAGATTTACCAGAGGCAGACAATGGTTTTCGCGTAGTCACAGCAGACTTTGTTACTACAGAAGATGGAACTGGGATTGTTCACCTAGCTCCAGCTTTTGGTACAGACGATTACAATGTTTTCAAAAAAGAAAATGTGCCATTTATCCAACATGTGAAAATGGATGGGACATTTGTCGACCAGGTGACAGACTTTGCAGGTTTGCACGTGAAGCCGACAGAAGATCATATGTCTACTGATATCGAAATTGTGAAATGGCTGGCCCATAATGGAAAATTATTTAGCAAGAAAAAATACGAACACAGCTACCCACACTGTTGGCGTTGTGATACTCCTCTGCTTAACTATGCTACCTCCTCTTGGTTTGTAGCTGTTACCAAAGTGAAAGATAAAGCGCTCGAAGAAGCCAAGAAGATTAACTGGTCACCAGAACATATCAAGGCTGGAAGATTTGGCAAATGGTTAGAAGGTGCCCGTGACTGGTCTATCTCTCGCCAGAGGTTCTGGGCTAGTGTTATGCCGGTATGGGAGTGTGAAAATAGCGGACAGCGAAAAGCGAAAAGCGAAAAGGGTTGTGGCTATGCAGTTTTTGGGTCTGTAGCAGAATTGGAAGAAAGATCTGGTCAAAAAGTAGAAGACCTCCATAAGCATGTGGTAGACAAGATCACTTTCCCATGTGAGTCTTGTGGTGGTGAGATGAAACGTATCCCAGATGTGCTCGATACCTGGTTCGACAGTGGCTCTATGCCCTATGCCCAAGGACACTATCCATTTGAAAATAAATCTAAATTCGAAGAAGGATTCCCAGCTCAATTCATTGCCGAAGGGGTAGACCAGACCAGAGCGTGGTTTTATTATCTTCATGTCCTCGCTACTTCACTACGCCAGAGTCCTGCTTTTGAAAATGTAATTGTAAATGGAATTGTGCTGGCCGAAGATGGTAAGAAGATGAGTAAGAAACTAAAGAATTATCCAGACCCAATGAAAGTGGTAGAAAAGTATGGAGCTGATGCGCTTAGATTCTACCTCATGAGTTCACCTGTAGTGCAGGCCGAGAATCTAAACTTCTCGGAAGATGGTGTGCGCGAAGCCTATACCAAAGTAGTGAACACTTTGCACAATGTGCTGGAATTTTATTTGCTCTTGCGAGTAGAGGGACTAGACATAACTACGGCACCAGAGAGTGAAAATGTTTTGGATAGTTGGATTCTGTCAAAATTAAATGTGTTGGTTGGTGAAGTGACAGACAACATGGAGAAATACAATTTGCCAATGGCGACTAGACCGATTATGGATTTTGTTCTCGATCTTTCTCAATGGTATGTACGTAGAAGTAGAGATAGATTTAAGGAAGGGTCTAATGAAGACAAGAAAAATGCTTCGCAAACTTTGGGATTTGTATTGCAGACTCTTGCAAAGGTGATGGCACCAGTGACTCCATTTTTGGCAGAAAAAGTTTTTCAAGAAACAAGAAACAAGAAACAAGAAATAACTTCTGTTCATTTAGAGATGTGGCCGGAAGCGGGTGATGTTGATGAAGATGTTTTGAAAGATATGGATCTAGCAAGAAAATTTGTGGAGATGGGACATTCACTTCGTAAAGAATCTGGCCTTGCAGTGAGACAGCCTCTTTCAGCATTTAGCATTCATCATTCAGCATTCAGCGAAGATTTATGTAAAATTATTGCGGATGAGTTAAATGTGAAAAAAGTCGAACTTGTTGAAAATGTTGTAAATGATGGATTTGTGGTGAAAGAAGATGGTGATTATAAAGTTGCTTTGAATACAGAACTAACACCCGAACTCAAGAAAGAAGGGATGCTACGCGAAGTTGTGCGGGCGGTGAATCAGATTCGTAAGGAAAAGAAACTAACTCGCGATGACAGAGCCAATCTTTACTACGAGACAGATAGTGAAATGGTGAAAGAGGTGTTTGAAAAGTATAAAGGTGAAATTCTTTCTCAAACCAGATCGACAGACATTGTAGAAGGAAAAGGAGAAAAACCAGTAAAACTATCGGAGGGAAATTTAAAGATAAGTGTGGAATAAACTTACTTATAAAGTAAAAAATCGTTTGCCAAGCCAAACGATTTTTTTATTTATTTTTTCTTAAAAAGCTTGAGAAAAAGGTAAAAATAAGGCAAAAGAGTATTGGACAACTTAACCAAAAGAGCTGTTTTTATAGACAGCAAAGGGAGTCAACGATGACTAGCTATCACGCTTCGACCAGTCGAGACCTGGTTTTCCTTCCCCATGCCGAAAGGCGGAGAGCTCTCCAAGATCCAGATGCGTACTTGTCGGTCGAAAAGCTACTGCGAGCACATTTCCAGATGTGCCAGGAGGTTCCGACCAAGATCGAAAACACCATCGTTGCGATGGTGGACTTCGATCGGGCTCTCGAGCGAGCCAGAGAAATCGATCGTATGATCAAGGCTGGCATAGTACTCCCCATGTACGGTCAGTTTGTGTTCGTCAAGGATACCTGGCCCACCGAGGGATTCACTATCACCGGCGGTGGTATCCCTGGGGTCAAAATCTCGGATCGGGGAAACGCCTGGATTGTGCAGCAGTATATCAATGCCGGCGCAATTGTGCTGGGGATTTGTGCATCCCCCCCGGCAGCGGCCGACTGGCAGCTGTGGCACAAGGATCCGGACAAACGTGGCAACTGCGCCTACAACCCAAACTACAGCTCGGACGGCAGTACGGCCGGGGCGAATCTTTTGCCTTGGGGCTGTTGCTCCTTGGTGATTGGTTCGGACATGTGCGGCTCTGGCCGTGGTCCGGCCAAGGCCAACGGGGTCGTGGGTTTCAAGTTTTCGCGGTTGGCTCCGTGTCACGACCATGTCCCGCCGATCGTAGACCGGCAGATGCCGCTCCACATGCCCAGCCCGGCGATTATCTTCCACCACGCTTCGGACGCTCTGGCGTTTGTGCGGGTGGTGGCCGGCAAGGAGATTTGTACTGCCGACCCGGTGGTGCGTATGCTCCACGAAGACGAGGGGCGAGCATGGCTCCCCGAGTCGGTCGACCAAGATCGTGTCTTTGGACTCGACATCTCGATGAAGCCTTTGTCGTTTACTCATCGAGAGAATCTCGGTACCTGGCTTTCCAGACTTCGAGACAACGCCACGGTGGACAGCACTGCTGTGACCTACGATGAAGAGCCTGTACCTGGGATCATGGCTATCTGGGGCAATCTGTTTGGCTCGGATCTGGCACCGCAGATGCCATTTCCGGTTCGCACCATCGAAAAGATCCGCCATTGGTGGAGAGCTTCGCGAGGTGGGGATGCTGTCTCGGCGGCGATTCTTTCTGGGTTGCGAGCCAGCTCGAGCGAGCGTGAGTTGATTCTCAATACTTGGAAGGTGGCTCGCAACATATACGAGAATTTCTTCACTCTTGGAGAGCACCCGCTCTATGCCTTGGTGTCTCCGGTCGATGCCTACGGTACGGCCTTCCCCCACACCAAGCCTGGTTCGCAGCTGGAGGTGGATGGCAAACTGTCCTCGTATGGGAGAACCATCGGTCTGGGTCGAATGTTGCCCAACGTGGCAGGTGCTCCAGCTGCAGCCTTTCTCATTGGCTGGCGAGAGGATCTGGGTCTCCCAGAGGGCGCGCAAATGATGATGCCCATGGGAGCAGACATGAGACTGGCAAACGAGTTGGCCTACCTGGCCGAGTGCGGAGCCATTCCACCCTTCCGCTCGGCTTTCGACGAGCAGAAGGCCGTGATCACCTCCACGCGTGTCTGCTAGCTAGCAGGCACGCAGCCGAATGTAAGCACAACTAGGAGAAATAAGTCTACGAACTCACCCTGGAGGCAGTGAGTTCAAAATTCCTTGGTAAATAAAGTTTGTTTATCAAGGAATTTTTATTTTCTCCACTAGGAATACCTGTATGTTGATTTTGTAATTAAAATTACTTGGAGGACAAAAGTAAAAAATAGTAACTTTTAGTTGACACCAAAAATCTAATTCAGTAGAGTAAGAAAATAAATTTATATTATTTTATTTTTTGTATGACCAAATATAGTATAGAAGAAAAAGGAGTTAAGTCAGACATTTTGGCCTTGCCAGTTTTTGAAGGAGAGCTAGAAAAAACAGCCAAAAGTTACGATGCCGATTTGTCGGCTCATCTCTCAAAAGCCATGCAAAAAGACTTTGGAGGGAAGAAGGGACAAAAACTACTTCTTTATGGTGGAGAAAAATACCCAAGGTTACTTTTGGTAGGGCTAGGCGAGAAAAAAAGTTTTGATTTGAAAAATTGGAAAAAATCAGTTGGCAGTGTAGTTATTCTTGCCCAAGGCAAAAAAGTAAAAAACTTGTCTTTGGTAGTAAACGAAGAAGTAATTAAAAAACTTGGAGCCAAAGTAGCTGGTCAAGAAACCACTGTAGCAGCCGAGCTGGCCATGTATGCTTTTGATGATCACAAAGGCAAAGACGAAAAGGTAGTAGAATTAGAAAAAGTAAATTTAATAACAGAAGCAAAAGGCAGTGAAAAAAGACAATTGCAAAAAGGAATTGAAGACGGCTTTGCTATAGCCGAAGGTACCAACTTGGTGCGCAAACTAGGCAACACTCCGCCAAGTATTATGACGCCCACCCTACTGGCCAAAAAAGCCGAAGAAATGTGCAAGGGCAATAGTAAACTAAAAATAAAAGTATTCTCTAGACCAGAGATGAAAAAAATGGGCATGGGATGTTTGCTCGGAGTGTCTAGTGGTTCGGCGCAAGAGCCAAAGTTTGTCGTTGTTGAATACAAAAACGCTTCTAAAGAAAATAAGCCAACCGTGTTGGTAGGAAAAGGAATTACTTTTGATTCTGGTGGATTGCACATAAAACCAGATGCCTACATGACCGAAATGAAATTCGACATGCTTGGCGCAGCCACTGTGCTAGGAGTTATCAAAGCAGCTAGCTTACTAGGACTAAAGAAAAACATAGTAGGTATAATTCCAACTTGTGAAAACATGCCAGACGGCGAAAGTTACCGACCAGACGATATTCTAACCGCTATGAATGGCAAAACTGTAGAGATAGTAAACACTGATGCCGAAGGCAGAGTGATCCTGGCCGACGGACTAAGCTACGCAACCGCCAAGTACCAACCAAAAGAATTGATCGATTTTGCCACCCTTACCGGAGCTTGCATGGTGGCAGTAGGAATGGACCGAACTGGTTTATTTGGTACAGACGAAAAATTGGTAAATAACCTGCTCGAAAGCTCAGACAAAGTTAGTGAACAGCTTTGGAGATTGCCACTTGGCGAAGAGTTTAGCGAAGACATAAAAAGTGATGTAGCCGACATAAAAAACCTTGGTACCAGTCGCTATGGCGGGGCCTCGACTGCGGCTGCCTTCCTCCAGTTTTTCACCCAAAATCCTAAGACCGGCAAAACCGAGTATCCTTGGGCTCACTTTGACCTATCTAGCAGCTACTACAAAGGCAAGGGGAAACCTTGGATGCGTGGGGGATCCAATGGGTTTGGAGTGCAAACTGTGATTGAGTATTTAAGATAAATTTATAGCAAGTTCCTCCCCTGTCAAGGGGAGGTCAGGAGGGGTTACTATGTACGAAATAAACAATTGGTATAAAGGGAAATCTACTAGAAAAAGATTACGTAAAGGACAAACAAAAGCAGAACAAAAACTCTGGTCAAAACTAAGAAGAAAACAACTTGGGTATAAATTTAGACGCCAGCATGGATTTGATAGATATATAATAGATTTTTATTGTTCAGAACTTTTGTTAGCAATTGAAGTTGATGGTAATATTCATGATAATAAAATTCAAAGAGAGTATGATAGAATAAGACAAGAATATTTGGAAAGTTTTTTTATAAAAGTCTTAAGGTTTAGGAATGAGCAAGTATTATTTGAAATAGAGAGTGCTTTGGCTGTTATAAAATATGAGTGTGAAGAAAGAGAGTTATATTTTTCTAGTTTAACCCCCTCTGACTCCCCCTTGGCAGGGGGAGAACTTGATTAGTTACTATGATCAGCTTAATAAAAGGAACAATTGAATCTGTTGGCAAAGATAGTTTGGTGGTTATGACTGCCGGAGGAGTGGGGTATGAAGTTGGATTTAAGATTTCTGATTTTGGATTTAAAATTGGTGAAGAAGTTACTCTTTTTACTTATCTTAAGGTTAGTGACAGTGGCATGAGTCTGTATGGTTTTGAAACAGTGGAAGAAAAAGTTTTTTTTGAGCTTCTCCTAGGGGTGTCTGGAGTGGGGCCAAAGAGTGCCATGAATATTTTGAAACTAGGTTCTATTGCCGACATCCAAGCAGCCATTGCCAGAGGAGACGCCAAGTACCTAACTGCGGTGCAGGGCATGGGCAAAAAGACAGCAGAGAGGCTTTGTGTGGAACTAAAGTCAAAGGTCAGTGGTCAAATGTCAGATGTACAAAATACTGGCGATAGTCAGATTTTGTCTGAAGTAATTGATGGGCTAGTAGCTATGGGCTACAGTGCTAGCCAAGCTCGCGAAGTGGTAGAGCAGATAGATGCCGTGGAAAAAACTACAGAAGAGGTTTTGAAAATAGCTTTGCAACAAATAAAATAAATTTGTTTTATCAAAAAAGAACCACTAGTGGTTCTTTTTTGATTGAGCTCGATTCTTCTTCCAGAATCTTGCAGTTGATCGAGCGATCTCCTTGGTCAAGTTTCACAGAGGAAGATATCTTTGACTTCCTCGAGCAGATCCGAGAGTTCGGTTCTACGGGTGCCATTGCCTTCTCCCCAGACGTGGCGATGGGCGCCAACATATCTTCTTCCTTCCCATTCCTCAGTGGGAGAACTGCGATGCAATTCTATCCACTCCTGTGGAGTAGTTTGTAGGCCTGGTGAGCCGGTACGCCTCTCCAAGCGAACTTTGGCTTTGGAAGCAGAACCTTCTACTTGGATGAACAGCGCGACTGTATCACCGATTTGGTATGGGGGAAATTCGTAACTTGGCATGAGGCATTTGAAATTTCCTTGGGTATTTCTTTGCCGGAAGTGAGATATATGGACGTCTGTCCTCTCTTTGCCTCCGGGCTGCATTGATCGGTTTACGGTCAATCCACATCCCTTCAAAACCTGTGGGCTTAGGCTTAGCAAGTGGCGTAGTTCGAAGGGCGTCCCTTCGTTATGGTAAAGCCAAACGCTCACAGCTTGCCAGAGAATCAGGTTTTCACTTATCTGTAGGGTAAACAGAATGATTCTGTAGGCAAGGTCATTGAAATGCCCCTTGCTTTCCTTCAAGTTTCCCAATGCGTCTGCTGTGGTTTCCATAATTTAGAGATTAAGACTTTTTTGTAGTTGTGTCAACAAAAAACAGCCTAGGTATTAGGCTGTTTTTGGGTAAGTTAAATTTTTTTACAAGAGAGTAATACTGGCCACTTTGTCTCCCTCTTGTTTAAACCGCATAATTCTAACCCCCTGAGTAGCTCTACCCAAAGTAGAAACACTCTTTAAACCAGTTCTTACCACTTGTCCTTTTACAGAGATAAGCATAATATCCATTTCTTCGGAGTTGTTTATGACTCTGGCAGAAATAATTTTGCCAGTTTTGTCGGTGACAGACATAGTCTTGATACCACTACCACCACGACCTTGAACTTTGTACTCGGCTATTTTGGTTCTTTTGCCCAAACCGTTTTCCGAAACCACCAAAAGTTCTAGTACTTTTTTCTTGGCAAGAGCTGGATCAACAATTCCCATACCAACAATTTCGTCATTACTCTTTAGCTTCATACCACGTACCCCAGCAGCCGTGCGACCCATGGCTCTTATCCCAGCTTCTTTAAATCTAATCGCCTGGCCAAGCGCAGTAGTAAGCATAATTTCGTCTTTGCCAGTGCTTGGGCGCACCCATTCTAGCATGTCATCTTGTTTTAGTTTAAGAGCGATTAGGCCTGATCGGCGCACATTGCCAAAGTCTTCTAGCTTGGTTTTTTTAATAGTTCCTTTGTTGGTAACCATAACCAAGAATTTGTATTTGCTCACGTCGTCCATAGATAAAATGGAGGAAACTTTTTCGTTTGGAGCTAGTTGTAAGAAATTTACTAGAGCTTGGCCTTTGGCAGTCCGGCTAGCTTGTGGAATATCGTAAGCTCGCAGTTGGAATACCCGTCCACGAGTAGTAAAGAAGAGCATGTTGTCGTGGGTGTTGGTAGTAATTAGATGTTCTACAACGTCTTCTTCTTTGGTGGTAAGGCCTACCACACCCTTGCCCCCACGGTTTTGAGTTTTAAAGGTGTCGGTTGGCATACGTTTGATGTAGCCATCGCGAGTAGCCATGATAATAGTTGGTTCGTTTGGAACCAAATCTTCCATAGAAAACTCTTTGACCCCGTGAGCAATAATTTTGGTACGTCTTTCTTCGCCGTATTTTTCTTTTATTTCCATTACTTCTTTTTTTACTACACCAAGAATTTTTTTCTTGCTTGCCAAAAGGGCTTCCAATTCTTTGATCAATTTTAATTTCTCTTTTAATTCGTCTTCTATTTTTTTGCGTTCCAAATTGGCCAATTGTTGCAAACGCATTTCGAGGATAGCTACTGTTTGTCTTTCGGTAAATTTGAATTTTTTCATTAAGTTAGCTTTTGCTTCTTCTTTGTCTTTACTCTTTCGGATAGTGTTGATTACAGCATCTATTTTGTCGAGAGCTTTTTTCAAACCTTCCAATATATGAGCTCTTTCTTTGGCTTTTTCCAAATCAAACTCAGTACGACGACGGATAACTTCTTCTCTGTGAAGAATAAATTCTTCTAAAATAGTTTTTAGATTCAAAACTCTTGGTTGGATTCCACCTTCTACCAAAGCAATCATGTTTAAGTGAAAGGTGGTTTGCAAATCGGTTAATTTGTAAAGTCTGTTTAGAACTTTTTTTGGATAAGCGTCTTTTTTTAATTCAATTACTACTCGGACACCATCTTTGTTGGATTCATCACGCAGATCTTTTATCCCATCTATTTTCTTTTCTTGTACCAAGTTGGCAATTTTTTCGATCAAACTAGCTTTGTTTACTTGGTATGGAATTTCGGTAACAACTATTTGGAACATGCCAGCCTTTTTTTCTTGGATATCTGTTTGAGCTCTTAGTACAATTCCACCACGACCAGTAGCATAGGCAGCGGCAATATCTTTTTTATTGTAAATAATTCCACCGGTAGGGAAGTCTGGTCCTTTTATAATTTCGGCCAATTCATCTACTGTAATTTTTGGATTGGCAATCATGGTACCAACCGCTTCGCAGAGTTCGCCCAAATTGTGAGGTGGAATATTGGTAGCCATCCCAACTGCGATACCCATACTACCGTTTAGCAGTAGGTTAGGAACTTTGCTTGGTAGTACGTGGGGTTCTTTTTGGGAGCCATCGTAGTTTGGTCCAAAATTAACAGTATTTTTTTCAATATCGTACAAAAGCTCTTCTGCAATTTGGGTTAGTTTTGATTCTGTATAACGCATGGCAGCGGCAGAATCCCCGTCCATAGAACCAAAGTTACCTTGGCCGTTGACCAATTGATGACGCATAGAAAAGTCCTGAGCCATACGTACCAAAGAATCGTAAATAGCCGAATCACCATGCGGATGGTATTTACCCATTACATCACCAACTACACGAGCAGATTTGAGAAATTTGGCATTGTGACGAAGACCGAGTAGCCACATAGCGTACAAAATACGTCTGTGTACTGGTTTCAAACCATCGCGTACATCTGGTAGGGCACGAGCTACAATTACACTCATGGCGTAATCTAGGTAAGAAGTTTTCATCTCGTCTACCAATTGAATTGGTTCTACTTGACCAACCTTTTTTGGTTCTTCTGGCAGTTTTCCCTGTACCTGTTTTTTTTCTTTTTTACTTGGCATAACAACTAATTCTAATTTTAGATTTCTAATTTTTAAAATTTATTCTATATTTTTTGTACTGGTAGTTACTATTTCTTGTGTGCTTGTGACGCTTGTTTTTTCTTTGGTTGTACTGGTGGTATTGGTAAGTAATATTTTCAAAGTGTCTTTCAAAGCATCTGTTACTTCTTCTGGGGGAGCGGTTGATTCTAATTCTTCTGTCAAACTATCTTCACCAGTTCCAAAGTCGTTTATAATAGTTTTGAAATCGCTTTTGGTGTTTTCCCAGATCTGTTTTTCATCGCCAGCTTTGCTATTTCTAATGTCATAAAAAATTGTTTTTGCGTTCCAAAACCACATTACAAATACTACTAAGGTTAAACTAATAACTCCAAACCACATTAACCTTTTTCTACTTCTTTCGTTTATCTCTGTGTTACTTTCGTAAACTTTTGGCATCTCCAGTTTTGTTGTTTCTTTTGGACGCAATTCTTTCAAGGCTTTGTCTTTGTTGGCACTTATTTCTTCGGCAAAAGCGCTTGGAATTTGATCAATTGCTTTGGCAATGTTTTTTTTGACTTCAGATTTTTTTTTGCCAGTAGTTTTTTTGGAACTTTTTTTTCTTTTGTTTGGTTTTTTTTGACTGTCTTTTTTCTTTTTTGAATTGTCTTTTTTGACAGGCATAATTTAACATTTAACTTTTGACATTTGACCTTTAACTTTTTTGTATTAATTGTCAGGGGTCAAATGTTAGATGTCAGTGGTTTTTATTACTCTTTGCTCAACACTACAATTTTGGTTTCTTCTTGTGGCAAATCTTTTTTCTTTACAATGAATTTTTTTTCAGGTTCTAGATTCCCACTACCCATTTCTTTTAGAAATTTTTCTACACTATCTGCTTTGGGGTCATTGTCAGAGGCAAAAGCCATTGGCACCACAATTCTTGGTTCTACGGCATTTACCGCTTTTACAGCAGCTTCGGCATCGTAGAGATCTCCGCCACCAATAGGTACACATAGTATGTCTACACCGGACAGAACTTCTAGCTGAGCATCTGTTAGAGCTTTGTTGGTGCTACCTAGGTGTCCCAGACTCATGTTTTCGGCATCTATGCGAACCATAGTTTTACCAGCTTCGTGACCTTGGACAGAAGTTATCAAAACTCCGCCAGTTTCACATTCTCCCGGAGTAGAAAAAACAAAAGGTTTGCCAGATAGAGTAACAGAGTCTTTTTCACCATGAGTGTATAGACCAATGTCCGGGGTTAGACTTCTTGGAAAACTACCAGCTTTGGGCTTGTAGGGGTCTACAGCAATGATTACGTCCTTGTCTAGAGGTTTTGCTTGGATTTTGAAGGCAGTCGAACCAAGCCAGGATATATGCATAATTCAAAGATTTATGATTTAGTTCTGCCATATTATAGCTCTTCTATGGGGTTAAAGCAAGGGATTTTGTAGCCTCTACCCCTTGCCAAAATACTATATATATGTTAAGCTATGCGAATCTTAATTACCGGCTCTAGCCGGATCCGGGTTAGACAGCCCTGGTTAATTATTTATTTTTAATATGTCTCAAGCAAAAATCAAAGAAAACGAAAGTGAATTTGGCGCCTTGCTCAAGGATTTTTTTGCCAAAGTTCCAAAAGTAGGAGATTTGGTAGCCGGTAAAGTTATCTCTGTAGATAATGGAGCTGTGCGACTAGATATTGGTGGTGTAACTACCGGTGTGGTTCGCGGTCAAGAATTATTTAGCGAATCCGAAGAATTTGCCAATCTAAAAGTTGGCGACGAAGTAGAAGCTACTGTAATTGAACAAGAAAATGAAAGTGGAGAGATGGAACTGTCTTTCCGTAGTGCTGGTCACCAAAAAGTCTGGGATAAAATGGCTGGTTTGGTCAAAGATGGTCTAACTATAAAAGCCAAAGTTCTAGACGCCAACAAAGGTGGTTTGATGATGTCTGTAGATGCTTTGGTTGGTTTTATGCCAGTTTCTCAATTGAATCCAGAACATTATCCACGTGTTCCAGGTGGAGACAAAAATAGAATTTTGGAACAACTTCGCAAACTTGTTGGTATTGAATTGCAAGTAAAAGTAATTGACGCTGACCAAAAAGAAGAAAAATTGATCGTATCTGAAAAATCTGTTTGGGAAGACGAACAAAAAGCCGTACTTGATTCTTACAAGATTGGCGACACTGTAGAAGGTGAAGTATCTGCTCTTACTTCTTTTGGAGCTTTTGTAAAATTTGGCGAAGGTTTGGAAGGTTTGGTACATATTTCAGAAATTGTCTGGCAAAGAATTGATCATCCAAAAGATGTGGTTAAAATTGGCGACAAGGTAAAAGCCCAAATTATTGATCTAAACAAATCCAAGATTTATCTATCTATGAAAAGATTGGTAGAAGATCCTTGGAAATCTGTAAAAGATAATTACAAGGTAGGTCAAGTAATTGAAGGTGAAGTTCACAAGATTGAACCATTTGGTCTAATGGTAAAGCTAGACAATGATATTCATGGTTTGGCTCATATTTCTGAGTTGGCCAACACTCCTATTAAAGATATAGAAGAACTTCGCAGCAAATTCTCAATTGGTAAGAAATACAAATTCGAAATTGTAAACATTGAACCAGCCGAACACAGACTTGGTCTAAAAGCCGAGGGTGTAAAAGGCAAAGAAAAAGCTGCTCCTAAGAAAGAAGTTGCTTCTGATGAAGTTAAAGAGGAAAAAGAAGCTGTAGAAGAAAAGGAATAAACTTTTCTTCGCTAAAGCTACGGCGTAGTAAACTGAACTTTATAAAAAAACGCTCCGAAAGGGGCGTTTTTATATTGACTTTTTTATTTTTTTAGTGTATAAAGTGGGGGCGATGAAAAGGATCTTGTTCCTTGCCCCTCTTCTCTTGGTTTCATGCCAGGATACAAACAAATCCTCCGAGACGACTCGGCGACCGAAGCCAGTTCGAGCCGCCAAGCCTGCAACACCCCTCAACAAGCTACTTGGGGCACTTCCTGAGTATCAGTGTCCTAGCTTGACCGAGTCGGATAGAGACTGGATCTCTCACAACATCGATGAAACTTGGTCGAAGGTTACTAAGCTTTTCCCGATGTTGCAGCCATCCAGTCGTGGTAGGGTAATGACCCAAACTTTCCTAGCAGATCGTTACTACATGGGGGCAGCCAACCATCACGTCACTTGGTACTCTCCACACAAAGAGGGAGCAGACAGGGTGAAGGTTGTTAACGCGAAAGGCCTTCGCAATCTGATTTTGGGAGTCATCGATATGAGAGATGGTGAGCCAACATATGGTCACCTAGTCTTGTACCAGATTGTTCTGGGCGGGGACGTCGGCTGCAAGATACTTGCTGTCGATTTTGGTCTCCTTAGCCAGTAGTCGCTACTGCGCGCTTACGAATAGATTTTTGCTACCCAGCGCTCAGTACCAATTCAAAAATAAAATCCTGTACCAATTTGGTACAGGATTTTTTGTTTGGAATTTTGAGTGGGTTAGGCTAGGCAGGTCCAGCGCGAGCTTGAAACGCCCTCGATCTCTACCAAGCTCCATGGCAGAGAAAAGTCTTGGTAGCTGCTTTGTAGGTAGAAGTTGTCACCGGAGACTCGTATATCGGGGACAGTCCCCAAACTTGTTCTTATGGCTTTTAGTATTTTGTCTAGAGCTTCTTTTCCAGCGCCTCCTTGTGTTTGGTAAGCCTCGATTATCTCTTGGCTTACTCCTATCTGGAGTGAAAACACTCTCCCACTCATAGTTTAATTATGCTTTTTAAAAAATTTTTGTCAATAAAAAACTGCACCAAAGGTGCAGAGTTGAAAGTGAATGGAAGTGGTAGGGGCTGGTCGTGCAAGCCTAGAGCTAGGCTGCGACTTGTTGCGAAGTGGACTCCGAGACCCAGTTGCAGTGGGTCACTCCGGGGATCTGGCAAATCTCCTCCTGAACACGGGTATCCCTCTCGGTCGAGTGGACGACGATGTTTCTTTTGTCGAAAATTCTGGTCAAGGGCAATTCTTTGCCCGCCTCCTTTTGCCGCAATCTGCGAGCCTCTTGTACCGGCTCGCCAAGTTTCTGGATGACCAGGTTTTCGATGTCAGATGCCTTTGCGTAATCTCGAAAGCCTACCACGAGGGTAAAAATTTGTTTCTCCATATATTTTAATTATCATTTGTAGACGGATTTGTCAATTTTTAAAAATAAAAAAACACTTGTTATAGAGTGTTTGCAAAGTTTGGAATTGTGTCCGACCGGTCAACTATTATTGCTTTCGCCTAGGGCGATTGTTTTATTTGGTTGACCGGTGGAGTGGGGTGTTGTTTAGCTAGTTGCCAGTGGTTTGGGCGAACTTGACTCGAGCTTTCTCGAAGTCTTGCTTGAGTTGGCCATACTCCCACCAATAGGCTACCAAAGCGCCGTCGATAAGCGCAAAAAGTAGGCAGGCAAGGATCAACCATAGGTTGGGCTCACTGAGCCTGGTCGCTTTGCGTCTGCTGACTGCTTTGGGTGTTGTGGTAGGCACTGCGCTGCAGGTGAAACAGACGGTGTGGTCGAGCTGCCGACCGCTGGCATCGTCTGCGAGTAGAGCAAGTGGGGCTTCATCGTTACGGAAGCCCTCAGAGTCTATTTCGAGCATATTCCCCCTCGCATTCCCAAGATTTGGTCTTGTTGTACCTTGGAAACGCAACGGACAAGAGTATATAGCAACAAGTCCTTTTTGTCAATACCCACATTGACTTGAAAGGGGCTTTTGGCTATAATACGGAAACTTTATACAGAAGCGGAAGAGGCTGGAGAGGCCTGAGAGGCCAAAAAAAACCTCTCTGGCATCTATAGCTTCTCAAGCTTTTCAAGCTAATTATTATATGAAAAATTTATTAAAGAATTTTGCCATTGTGGTAGCTGGACTATTTCTAATAGCCGCCGTAGTAAGCATGGCAGACCTGCAACAAGAAGAGCCAGAAAGAATCGGAGTTGGTACTTTGGTTAGCCAAATCAACAACGAAGAAGTAGCTTCTATAGAAGTAACCGGAGACATTGTAACGGTAACTCTAAAATACGAAGAAGCCAAAAAACAAGAAATCAAAAAAGAACTGGGCCAATCTTTTTCTGAACTGATTGCCAACTACGAAGTAGCTTCGGAAAAATTACAAAACGTAGATATTCAAGTAAAAGAAGAAACTGGCGCTAGATTTTGGTTAAAAGTTTTGGCTCCATACCTTTTGCCATTTTTGTTAATTGGTGGACTTATCTTTTTTATGAGCCGTCAAGTAAGCGGTGCCAATAATAGAGCTATGGGATTTGGCCAAAGCTCTGCCAAACAAGTAAAACAAGAAGAAAACAAAGACAAAAAAACTTTTAAAGATGTGGCTGGTGCCAAAGAAGCCAAAGAAGAATTGGAAGAAGTAGTAGACTTTTTGAAAAATCCCAAAAAGTTTTCGGCCATGGGAGCCAAAATTCCAAAAGGGGTTTTGCTAATGGGTTCTCCAGGTACTGGTAAAACTCTCTTGGCCAAAGCTGTCGCCGGCGAAGCCGATGTTCCATTTTTCCACATGAGTGGATCTGAATTTGTAGAGATGTTTGTAGGTGTAGGTGCTAGTCGTGTCCGTGACCTGTTTAACAAAGCCAAAAAAGCTGCTCCAGCTATTGTGTTTATCGACGAGATTGATGCCGTAGGTAGAAAACGTGGTGCCGGTCTTGGTGGATCTCACGATGAGCGTGAACAAACTTTGAATCAAATTTTGGTAGAGATGGATGGTTTTGATCCAAACATTGGGGTAATTGTAGTAGCTGCTACCAACCGTCCGGATGTATTGGATTCTGCTTTGCTCCGCCCTGGTAGATTTGATCGTCGAGTGATTATAGACAAACCGGATATTAACGATAGACACGAAATTCTAAAAGTACATGCCAAAAATAAACCATTGGCCAAAAATGTCTCTCTAAAAAAATTGGCCGAAAGAACCCCGGGCTTTACCGGAGCTGATTTGTCCAACCTTTTGAACGAAGCAGCTATCTTGGCTGTAAGAAAAAACAAAAAAGAAGTTGAAGAAATGGATGTACTAGAGAGTGTAGACAAAGTGCTACTTGGACCAGAGAGAAAATCTAGAATTATGACAGACAAAGAAAGAGAAATGACTGCTTACCACGAGGCTGGTCATGCTCTAGTCGGGCACTTCTTAGAAAATTGTGATCCGGTTCGCAAAGTTTCTATTATTGGTCGTGGTATGGCTGGGGGATACACTCTGTCTATGCCAGAGAATGACAAACGCTATCAAACTATGGCACACTTTCGCGATGACATGGCTATGGCCATGGGTGGATATGTAGCCGAGCGTATGATCTATGGAGACAATCAATTGTCTACCGGACCATCTAGTGATCTTAAAAAAGCTACTCAAATGGCCAAAGCTATGGTAACCAGATACGGTATGAGTGAAAAACTAGGGCCTAGAGTGTATAGTGAAAATGAAGAAATGATTTTCTTGGCTCAAGAAATTCACGAAAAGAAAAACTACAGTGAAAAAATTGCCGAAATTATCGATAACGAAGTAAATGATCTTTTGACCGAAGCCAAAGAAAGAGCCGAAGAAGTGTTAAAGAAAGAAAAAGATAAAATGGATAAATTGGTAAAAGAATTACTAGACAAAGAAACTATTGAACAAGAAGAATTTAGAAAGATAATGGGGGATAAGTTGGAAGAGAAGAAGGAATCTGAAGAGGGAAAATAAAAAGATATACAAATAAAATAATCCCGCACTCTAATAGTGCGGGATTATTATTTTGGAAGTCACCTGTGCAAATCGCACCCATACGAAAGGTACATGATTTTCATATACACTTCGTATGGTCGGGGTGCGATTTGCTCTTCACTCCCCGTTACGCGAGTCCTACCGTGTCGGTGGCCTCAAGCGTGAGTGGGCTAGCGATACTCAACTCTCTGTTGCCCTGCAGAGAGACTATAGGTTCTGACGACAAGACTCATCACCAATCACACGATTCCACTTCTATACTACTGCTCGAACCTTAGCCGTAGCTATTGGTGGTGTGATAGGGATGTTGCACGTAACCGTACATGCGAAGCTTCAATCATTCTGGAAGGCGTACGTACGTGAGGCGCTCTTTGACAAGCTGCCCCTTTTGTAGCACTTCTTTTTTTCTTGGGTGACTCGATTGATTGACCTTCCGCAACAACTCACTGATGAGCTGTAGCAGAATATATCGATTGATATCTATCCCAGGGATACTCTCTGGATCATGTGGATCGATGACTCCAGCGAAGGTTAGATCATCGACAATTTCACCGTAGAGTTCGTTGGGCGAAAAGGAGGTTTTCCAAGTAAGATCCGAACAGGGTGGATCTTCTTCGCTGCTGTCACTACTTGTTGCATGATAGCTTACAGATAGCGTATACGAGTACCTATGGCTATTTGGGATAGCTCGCTCTCGCACAGTTACTACCCTGAGGGCATGGTCTACCACGCAGAGATAGAGGAATTCGATGCTTCGGATGATGTTTTGCAGTTGACGACGCTCGAATGCGTCCATACTGTTCTCCTTTGGCACTCGCTAGTACCCAACCCTCTCTCTTGGAGGAGAGAGAGAAATTCGGGGTGTGTGATGACTCCCCGAATTTTATTTGGCTAAAATAAGCCAAATAAAGTCGAGGAATCAAGCTAGATTGTAATGATCATAACGAGCCAGTATAGCACAAAAAAGCACTTTTGTCAATCCCATCACTCTCATACCAAATGAGTCTACATTCGTTATTTTTTACAAAAACAAAAAAGCCTCGCTAAGAGGCTTTTTTGTTTGCCAAAACTTTAAATAGGATTTCTGTGTAATTTATTAATAAGCAGTATTTAAAATTTTGGGAAGGGTGAGGATGTTGAGTCCTCGAAAGAGCGAAAGAGGAGTAGAGACGGAGCGAGCGTAGCTTGGCTTCTGGGTGTTAGCCAGCGAGCGTGGCCTTTTCGGAGATCAGGCCGAGTTTTTCGGCCTCTTCTTGGAGAGCTGGAACCAAGTTGTTGAGTTGCCCGACTCGTTTGGGCGTCATATCGAACCAGCCCAACTCTTCGGTTTCCCTTTGCTCTGGTGGGTATTGGTAGTTCTCGGCTACCACACTCACGAGCCGAAGGCCGGCAGCGGCAGCGCGCAACCTGGGGATGAAGATGCTGTCCCAGCGATCCCCATACTCCCCCTCGTAATTGAGGAAGTGCTGCAGAGCCGTCTGGTTCGTGGCAAACGGACCAAACCAGGGGTCGAACTCGGCGTTTGGGTATTTGTCACCAAGCAGTTGGTTGAAGTATCCATTGCCGAGAGCCTCGGCCAATTGTTGGGGCAGTGGATGGCCCAACATGGCCTCGGGAGTACGTTTGGGGATGACCAGATCTGCACGTCCTTCGAGGATAGGTGCTACGATTGCCTCGATGTCTGGGATGATCGTGTACTTCTCCGGCTCGAGCCAGCAGACGACTCCATCGTCTCCTACGGCCTCCCTCCCTTTTTGCAGGATGAATCGTCGACCAGCTCCCATGCCCAGGCCACCGATGTGGACGTTGGCTCCGAGCTCCTCCATCTTTGCTCGGAAGTCCTGCAATTTCCCATCATCGAGAACTTCGATTCGATAGCCGGCATCGTTTGCAGCCTTGATGGTCCGAAGGGCCTGCAAGGCGCGAGGGTGGTCGGCGCTGGGGTACATGGTGGTGGTGACGAGAACGACTTTGCTCTTGTCCATCTCAAAGTTCCTTGGCCTCTACATGCGTCAGTGGTAGTCTGCTCTATGCAGGCTTCCAGCCAAAGCCTTTAGAAAAAGGATGTTTAAATCTACTAAAAAAATATGCAAATGTCAAGTTGTCGTGACTCTCTTATAAAAATAAAAAATTTAATTTTTAATTCTAAACAATATTCCATACTCCCTTTTAAAAATATTTCTTCTTTATTCAAAAAAGTGCTATAATTAAACAAATTGCCTGTCAGACAACTGATAGGGATTTCTCTATACAAATAAATAAAAGGAGTATGAAAACACCTTTGTACAGACAAGCCATAACTCATGGCTGGAATTTGGCCATAAAAGATAAATGGTTATGGATATTCGGTTTATTTGCCGCTCTGTTGGGACAGTTTGGCATAGTAGACTTTCTTACCAAAACCAGTTTGGCTGTAAACGATGCCAACAATTATCTAACAGATGTGGGCGTGTTTAACTTTGGGACAGAATCCTTGGTTCAAACTGCCAAAGTTGCGCTCGATACCAGATTTCTTATCTTGTGGCTTTTGGTTTTGCTATTTGTGCTAGGAATAGGCTTACTGTTTGCAGCCATAGTTTCGCAAGGAGCCATAGTCAATGCCAATTCACAATTTTTAAAATCCAAAAAAAATCCAGACTTGGGAAAAGCTTGGCACGAGGGGGTAAGACATTTTTGGAAATTATTTGCTATCAATTTTTTCAAAAAAGCTTTGATCGTTGTCTTGGCTATTGTCGTTAGTGCCTCGGCTTATATGGCTATCCAAAATCCGGCTATAAGCACCAACAGTTTGTTTTTGTTAACCTTTTTACTGGCTAGTGTGGTTGGTTTGGTAGCTTCGTTTTTGGCAGTTTATGCTGCTGGGTATGTAGTAGTAGAAGATTATCCATTTTTACAATCTTTGGAAGCTGCTTGGAAATTATTTACTTCTCATTGGTTAGTTTCTTTGGAAGTAGGTTTAATCATATTGATCTTCAATATATTGGCTGCCTTATCTTTATTCGTAGGTTTTGTAGCATTTTTTCTTCCGGCACTAATTGTTTGGCTGGTAGCAATTATGGTAGGTAGTCAGGCTTTGATTTGGGTAGGATTTATTATGGGCTTTTTGCTTTTTGCTGCTTTTATCATGATTTTGGGAGCCTTCTTTACAGTGTTTACTACTTCTGTTTGGACATACCTTTTTGTAAAAATGCACAAAACAGGAATTAAAAGTAGAATTATACATTGGCTTGGTCATAGTTAGATAGTAGGTTGTAGTGGGTAGTTTGTAGTGAGTAGAAATAATGAACTATTTAAATTTTGTTTTCTTGTTTTCAAGTTTTAATGATTTTATGATGTAAAATTATGTCGGATTTTCCTTCACTTGCTGATCTTACAAATAAAAATTCTGGCCAATCTCAGCCAGGCCGACTTCGGGTTTCTAGTAGTGATGTAGAAGAAAAATTTCAGAAAAAAATGCAGCAGGTAAGTATAAAAGAAAAAGAACAAAGAGCTGCTTCTCTGGCGCGTGATTTGGGTTTCCCGCATATAGATTTATCTAGTTTCCCTGTTAGCCAACAGGCTTTGTCCCAAGTTCCAAAAGAAGAAGCTTTGGCTGCCAAAGCTGTATGTTTTTTTTATGATAGCAACGAAGTCCGAGTAGGAGCCGTTGATCCAGGCAATGAGGTAGCCCAAAATTTGTTGACCAATCTAGAAGAAAGAACTCATGCCAAAGGTGGTTTGTATACTATTTCACAACACAGCTTCGACAAGGTTATAAAAATGTACGAAAGATTGCCAGAAATAAAACCAGTAACTAAAGATGTATCTGTAAAAGAAGAAGATTTGGAAAAAGTACAAGCCGATGTCAAAGATTTTAGTCATTTACAAGAATTACTTAGCAAAACCAATACTTCTGATTTGGTTACTTTTTTGCTAGGAGCGGCGCTCAAACTAGATGCTTCGGATTTGCATATAGAGGCCGAAGAAACCGGAATTCATGTTCGTTTGCGTTTGGATGGAATTTTGCACGATGCGGCTACTCTAGAAAAAAATGTTTTTGGTAAGTTGATTTCTAGAGTCAAGCTAATAGCCGGTCTTAAAATTAATATAACTACCAAACCACAAGATGGCAGGTTTACCATAAAAATGTCGGGCGGAGATGTAGATGTACGTGTGTCTACCATGCCAACTTATTATGGAGAAAGTATTGTAATGAGGTTGTTGCCGCAAAAAAGAGAAGGTCTTACTTTTGATCAGATTGGTCTAATGGGAGACGCTTACAACAGATTGAAAAAAGAAATAGAAAGACCAAACGGAATGATAATTACCACTGGTCCAACTGGATCTGGTAAAACCACTACTTTGTATTCGATCATGCAAATTTTAAACAAACCAGGGGTAAAAGTTATTACTTTGGAAGATCCGGTAGAGTATCGTATGGAAGGGATTAACCAAAGTCAGGTGGATAGAGAAAAAGGTTATACCTTTGCCAGTGGTCTAAAATCTATTTTGCGTCAGGATCCGGATATCGCTATGGTTGGAGAAATTCGTGATTTGGAAACTTCTGAAATAGCTATCCAAGCGGCGCTTACCGGTCATTTGATGATGTCTACACTCCATACCAATAGCGCAGCTGCCGCCGTGCCAAGGTTTTTGTCTATGGGAGTAAAACCATTTTTGTTAGCCCCAGCTCTAAACGCTATTATTGGTCAGCGTTTGGTGCGTAGATTGGCTCCGGAACACAAAGTAGAAGCTACCCTAACACCAGAACAAGAAGAACGAGTAGACAAAATAATAGCTTCTATGCCAGAAAATATTAGAAAAGAAGTAGAAGCAAAACCAAAAATATTTTATACTACCAGTGTAGATGGACCAGATGGTTACAAAGGTAGAATTGGAATTTACGAAATTTTGGTAGTGACTCCAGAATTAGAAAAAATGGTTTTGGCTGGAAATATTTCTGAATACGAAATAGAAAAACACGCAGTAGAAAACGGAATGATGACTATGGTAATGGATGGAGTATTAAAAGCCTTGGAAGGAATTACTTCACTAGACGAAGTGTTTAGAATTATTGAGTAGGATGTAGGAAGTAGGCAACAGGCAGTAGTAGCTTTTCTAGTTACTGTTGCCTACTGCCTAACCCCTAATATCTATCTATGACTCCACGTCGCCAACAAACTTCTATAGCACCAACCCAACCGGTTAGATTTTATAAATTTATTGCCTTAACTTTTTTATTACTTACTTTTGTCCTTTTGGGATTGGTTATTTTTATGTCTTCCAAAAGAGCAAATATAGTAATAGAGACAAAATCTTCGCCAATTAGCGTGGACGCTGTAGTAGAAGTAGACGAAGCTGGTGGAAAAAACGTGGTAAAGGGCAAAGTAGAGACTCTAACTATAGAACTTGGTGAAGAATTTCAACCTACAGGTACAAAACAAGAAGAAGGTGTTGCCACTGGAATAGCTACTCTTTACAACGATACAAATATTTCACAACCTTTGGTGGCTACAACTAGATTGCTTACTCCAGAAGAAGTTTTGTTTCGTATCAAAGATGGAGTAACTGTTCCGGCCAATGGTTCTGTAGATGTAGAAATATATGCCGACAAACAAGGGGAAAGTGGCAATATCTCCCCAAGTAGTTTCACCATCCCAGGTCTTCGAGAAGATAAACAAAAAGTAATCTATGCCAAAAGTAGCGAAGAAACCAGTGGTGGTTTGCGAACTATAGGCGTGCTTAGTACAGACGATTATCGCAAAGCAGAAAAAAATTTGTTAGAAAGTTTTGTAGCAAAAGCCAAAGCACAAGTGGAACAATCTAATGAAGGACAAAATTTTGTAACCAAAGTAATTCAGCATACGGCCGAGTCGGATGTAGAGATTGGAGAAGAGGTTTCTGGTTTTACCCTTTCTGGCCAAGCTACAGTTTTGGTAGTTTATTACGATGATCAATCTCTAAAAGATTTTGCTTTGGAAGAATTAACCAGAAGAGCGGTAGATGATACAGAAATAATAGAAGGAGGAGATGGAGAATTGGCAGTGACTATTGATGATTATGATTTGAAAAAAAAACAAGCCAATCTTAGAGTAGTTTACGATGGAGTGGCTTACTTGAATTCGGATAGTAAGCAATTGGAAAAGAATATTTTTTATGGCAAAAGCAAAGACGAGGTAAGAAGATATATTTTGAAATTGGATCATGTCAAAGGGGTTGATATTAAGTTTAGTCCAGCCTGGATCAAAACTGTTCCTAGAGTATCGGATCATGTGGAAGTGATTATTAAGAGTGTGGAATAGTAGCTAGGTGGTTAGAGAATTAGGTTTTAGGTGATTAGCCAAGTTACGTCTGTCATTGCGAGCTCGGCCAAAGCCGAGCGTAGCAATCTCACATGAGAATCTAGGCCTAACATAATATGCGAGATTGCCACCCTTCGGTTTTGCTTCCTCCATAGGCGGGCGCAGCCGGGCAAGCTCAGGCGCAAAGCTCCTCGTAGTGACAGTAAATTTTTTATGAAAAGAAGAGTTAAATGTGGTTTATTTTTGTTTTTGCTACTGGTTTTGTCTGTGATAATTTTCTTTCAGTTTTATACCTATTGTCCTTACGCTGGGGAGGTGCTAGGAGGTGGATATTGGACAAAAGATGTTTGCATTTATGAATAGTCATCCTGAGTATTAGCGAAGGATCACTTACGTGTAAAAACATTTATCTATTGACAAAAAAGGCAAATTAAAATAAGATTGGTTTATTGGTGAAGGCCAGCCCATGGAGAATTTTTTTCACAGGGAGAGAAGGTAAAATTGAGAACCTTCTTGTAAAAAATCCGTTTCGCCTGAAAAATTCAGGATGAACCCAGTAGGATAACTGGGTGGTACCACCTTCTATGAAATACTAGATTTTGATTGAAAAGAAAATTTACAAAAGCAAAATAAGCGGGTGGAACCGTCTTTGATGTGCGAATTACGAATATTGCCATTATTGACCCCGGTATCGATTGTGATATTTGGGGTTTTTTGTTTGTCGCAGATGGCCTAGATTTTAGATGATTACTCAGATTTATTTTGAAGTTAAGATGTAAATTGTAAGCTACAAAATTTGTGTCTTGCAATTTGTATCTTTGAATTTAATTTTTTATATGGAAGACAAACAATATTTAGACAAAATCCGGCATTCTTGTGCCCATCTTATGGCCGCAGCTGCCAAGGAGATTTGGCCAGATGCCAAAGTAACTCTGGGCCCACCAATTGAGAATGGTTTTTATTATGATATTGATTTTGGCAAAGACAAGGTAAGTGAAGAAGATTTGAAAAAAATTGAAAAGAAAATGAAAAAACTTTTGCCACAATGGACAGAATTTACTAGTCGTGAGGTGAGTAGGGATGAGGCTAAAGAATTTTTTAAAGGCAATGAATATAAAGAAGAATTGATTGATGAGATTGTAGATAGAGGTGAAAAGATAACCCTTTACACTTGTGGTGGTTTTACAGATCTTTGTCGTGGTGGGCACAGCGAGCGACCTGCCAAGGATGTACAACATTTCAAGCTACTATCTGTGGCCGGAGCGTATTGGAGAGGGGACGAGAAGAATCCTATGTTGACTCGTATTTATGGGACTTGTTTTCCAACCAAGGACGAATTGCACAAACATTTGGAAATGCTGGAAGAAGCTAAGAAAAGAGATCACAGAAAACTTGGTAAGGAATTGGACTTGTTTACTTTTTCAGATTTGGTTGGTTCTGGTTTGCCACTTTGGACTCCTAGAGGCGCACTCCTTCGTAATATTTTGGACGATTATGTCTGGGAATTGCGTAAAGAAAGAGGTTATGAAAAAGTGGAGATTCCACATATTACCAAAAAGGAGTTATACGAGACCAGTGGGCACTGGGCCAAATTCAAAGATGAGCTCATGAAAATAAATACCAGAGAAGGGCATGAATTTGCTATGAAGCCCATGAACTGCCCGCATCATACCCAAATATTTGATCGTAAGATGCATAGCTACAGAGAAATGCCACAGAGATATGCCAATACTACCATGGTTTATAGAGATGAGCAGACTGGTGAATTGCATGGTTTGTCTCGTGTGCGATCTATTACCCAAGATGATGCTCATGTTTTTTGTAGAGAAGAACAGATGAAGGAAGAGTTCCTTAAAATCTGGGATATTATTAATATTTTTTACAAATCAGTTGGTTTTGGTGAATTGTCTGTACGTTTGTCACTACATGATCCAGAAAATTTCGAAGCTTATCTTGGTACCAAAGAAATGTGGGACAAAGCTGAGAATGCTTTGCGAGAGATTGCTACAGAAAGGGGAGTAATTTATGTAGAAGAAAAAGGGGAAGCCGCTTTTTATGGGCCAAAGGTAGACTTTATGACCAAAGACTCGATTGGAAGAGAGTGGCAAGTAGCCACTATCCAGCTGGATATTAATATGCCAGAGAGATTTGATTTGTCTTGTGTAAATGAATCTGGGGAGGACGAAAGGATAGTAATGGTTCATGCTGCAATTATGGGATCTATCGAAAGATTTTTCTCCATTCTTATCGAGCATCATGCTGGAGCTTTTCCAGTTTGGCTTTCACCAGTGCAAGTAGCTATCTTGCCTGTGTCTACCGACAAGCATCTAGCCGGTGCCAAAGAAATGGCTAGAGAATTTGAAGCAGCTGGAATACGAGTAAGTGTGGACGAAGCCGACGAAACAGTGGGAAATAAAATACGTAAATCTGCCAAACAAAAAATTCCGTATGTGCTAGTAGTGGGGGACAAAGAGCTTGGTGGAGAGGATCTTATGGTGAGAGTGCGCGGGCAAGAGAATCAAGAAAGTATGAGTAAGGAAGAATTTGTAGAAAGAGTGAAAAAAGAAATTGCAGATAGAAGAGCATAAAATAAAAAACCTCCGGTAAGCCGGAGGTTTTTTTATTTGGCGTTTTTGTCGAACTCTGCTTGTCTAATATCTGATATAAATAATGATACTGTTGTATGAATTCGTTCTAACTCTTTAATTTTTTCTTCCGGCCTTTTTAATTTTCTTTGTTCCAAAATAATATTGGCTAAATTTTGTTTAAGATCACTTAGCATATCAAAGGATAGTCTTTCTAGCGTTTTTTTATTTATACCATCCAAAGAAACTATACTTAAGGCTTTGTCTACGGCATCATTATCTTTTGGATCTATATTTTTTAGTATATCTATCTTTGCTTCAATTGATAGTGTTTGTTTTTTTTCTTTTTCGATAGCTTCATCTATAATCTTTTTTGCTCTTTCTAATTCTATTTTGTTTTTCCCCTTGGGTAGCTCTAGATCATATCTTTCTACTTTTTCCAACATGCCAGCAATATAGTCACTTGTTTCTTGTAGCTCTTCTATTGGGACCCTGTCTAATCTATCTGGATCTGTCTCATCCAACGATAGTTTTATTATACTCTCAAATTGAGCTTCTTTTTGTTCCCATTTTGATTTTTCAATTTCATCTCCAGGAGATTCTTGTTTAGTTTTTATTCTTAAATTAGATATTGCTTCTGCTCGAGTCGCTGCTTCTTGTTTAGCAATACGTTCATCTAGCCCTACTTGGCTACTTAGTCCTTCTGCCATTTCTTTGGCTGTATAGGATGGTTTTTTAAGAGGTTCTTCATCCGCGGAATAATCATTTTCTTTTAATTCTTCAGGTGGTTTTTGTGTACGAGTCACCCATTTTTTGTCAGTTGTTTGTTTTTCGTTTTCATCTAATTTTAAATCTTCTGCTTTGTAACTAAGCCAATATTTTAATGCCTCGCCAACATCTTCTGCGCTCATTGCTAGGTCAGTTTTTGAGCTTAAGGAATTCTTGACCATTTGAGAAAATTCTGGAAATTTTTGTATTCTCCCATTCTGATGAGTAAAGACAAACACTTTATGATTTTGTTTGCTTCTGGTGACTTTTCCTGGAAAATATTTTTCAAAAAGCGGGAATAATTTTTTGTACCTTGCCATTTCAGCATCTAGGTCTGCTGTGCTAGTCATTTTAGTTTTTTCTTTATCAAAGTTGAAGCTGGTATCTTTACCTTGTTCTGTAGCGGGGGTTACATTCCTTAGCTCTGGAGCTCTAGCAACTTGCTCAGCTGCTACTTCTCCATAAGCCTCTCTTATCCCACTATTGGATATTGCTTTGGGTTTTTTGGTGGGCTCTGTCAAATCTAAGCTTCTTCTTTTCAAATCACTTTCAATTGTTTCTACATCTTTTCTCAACAAATGTAATCTATTTGTGAGTTTTTCGATATCTGCTATTTCATTTTTGAATTTTCTTCTTCTAAAAAAATTTCTAAATCCAGGTTTTTCTATAACCTCAAAAGTATTGGCTTTTATAAAATAACCAGTATCTATACCTGTAGATGTCCCGTTTATGGCATCTCTCCATCTAGTTAATTCGTTCACGAGTTTGTAAATTTCAACTTCTTTTTTACGGGAAGTTTCGGATAATCTTTGAGCCATTTCATATCCTCCATGCCGACCCGTTTCTGGAGCAGCGTGAATTCTGGCTTTTGGTTGTAATGTGTCAGATATTTCTTTTGGTTGAAGTTTTAATCTTTCTTTAGCTTTTGCAAGGGATTCTTTTTTTGCTTCTGCTTCTGCTTTTTTTTCTGCTTCTATAGCTTCTTCACCCACTTTTCTGGCTTGTTCTACTTGTTTTTGCCAGTTTTTTCCTTCAATGGCGATTTTCCCTTTTCTAAACTGTCCCTCCAATTGGGCTTCTATAATTTTTTCTTCTCCTAATCCTAATGGAGTTCTGGCGAAAGGATCCCCCCCAGAAAAAGCTTTTTCAGCACTAGCTCTTCTTTTGGCAGGGATATTTTTATCAGCAAGCAAAGCAGCAGCAGTAATAGGCTCTTTTGCTTGGGATTCAGCTTCAGGTTTTTTTTCTACCACTTTCAAATGCCCAGCTTCTTTAGCTTGGGGTTCTTTTTCGATAGGAATAATTTGTTCTAAATCGGAAGGGGGCATTTCCCTCCTAGGAGCTGCTGACATAATAGTTATTTTAAGAATAAAGTAATTATATCATAATAAACAACTAAATATAGCAAAAAAATCAGTTTTTGTCAATGAGGGGGCTTGATTTTTTGGCTTAAATAAGGTATTTTTCATTAAAACATAGGATCATAAAATTAATAAAGCAAGAAAACAAAATTTAGATAGTTCACAGTTCTTGGTTCGTAGCCAATCGTTCTGCTTGGATTATGTGAATCATTGGCTATTGGCCATGAACTATTTCTTAATTCCAATATTAATTTACGTTCAAATTACTGATTATGGAAGTAAAAACATACAAATACCAAATCATCACCTTTGGTTGCCCGCCTTCGCTTTGCGCTTCGCTCCAAGCTACGGCGTGGCAGACAGATTAAATCTGATATCATAGATTATGAAAGAAAATACAAAACAGTATAGTTACCAAATCATTACCTTTGGTTGCCAGATGAATAAGAACGATTCGGATAGGTTGTCTTTTGTGTTGGAAAATATGGGGCTTGTGCCAACAGAAAAAACAGAAGAAGCCGATGTAGTAATACTAAATAGTTGTTCGGTAAGAGAAACTGCCGAAGCTAGAATTTTTGGTAAGGTGGAATATCTAAACAAATTGAAAAAGACAACCCCCAATTTGATAATTGGGGTGACCGGTTGTATGCCAGGTAGAGACAAAGACAAAGCTATCAAACGCAGACTAAAAGAAGTTGATTTGTATTTTCCTACCAAAGACATGACTAGTTTGCCAAGTAAACTAACCGAACTAAATCCAGATCTAAGAATTATGGACGACTTGGCAGAAGATTACCTAAAGCTCAATCCCAACCTAAAACAAAAATACCAAGCTTTTGTAACTATCCAGACTGGTTGTAATCATTTTTGTACCTATTGTGTAGTGCCATATGCGCGTGGGCTAGAGGTAAACAGAAGTGCCAAAGATATCATAGACGAGGTAAAAAATTTGGCAGCCGAAGGCTGTGTAGAAGTAACCTTGCTTGGGCAAATTGTGAACCATTACATAGCTCCAGACCAATCCCGACGTAAAGTCGGGATGAGTGTTCCCTCAGATGCTTTTTCAAAGACTAACCCTTTTGTAGAAAATGATTTTGCCAAGCTACTTTGGGAGATTAATCAAATAGAGGGAATAGAAAGAATTCACTGGACAGCTCCTCACCCACTATATATAGACGAAGAACTTTTGGAAGCAATCAAATTACCAAAACAGCTAAATTTTATTCATCTGCCGGTTCAATCTGGGAATACCGAAGTGCTAAAAAGAATGAATAGAAGACATGATAGAGAATTTTTTATAGAAACGATCAAAAAAATAAGAGAAGCTAGGCCGGGGATTGCTATTGCCACAGATATTATCGTGGGTTTTTGTGGCGAGACAGAAGAACAATTTAATGATACAGTAAGTATGTACAAGGAGTGTGATTTTGATATTTCTTATCATGCGCAATATTCTACCAGATCTGGAACACTCGCCACCAAGATTTACAAAGATGATGTAACTAAGGAAGAAAAGAAAAGACGGTGGCAAGTGTTGCAAGAATTAATGGAAGAAATTACTACTAGAAAAAATAAAAAATATCTAGATAAAGAAGTTTCTGTTTTGATAGACTCTTACAAAAATGGTTGGTGTATGGGCAATTCTGCCGAGATGAAGCGCGTGTCTATAAAAGGAGACGAGTCTATGATTGGTAAGATTGTAAAAGCAAAAGTTTTTAAAACCGATACTTGGATGATGTGGGCCAAATAATATGGGCAAGGAAGAACAAAAAAAACCAAAACTAGTGGTGCTACTAGGGCCAACTGCGTCTGGTAAAACAGAATGGAGTTTGAAATTGGCTAGAAAATATAATGGCGATATTATATCGGCAGATTCTAGGCAAATATATAAGAAAATGGACATAGGAACTGCCAAATCCGAAGGGGAATGGAAACAAAATGGTCTTCGCAAAACTTATTATGTAGAAAATATTCCGCATCATTTAATAGATTTTCTTAATCCCGGTAAGACTTTTACTGTAGCCAATTTTAGAGATGCTGCTCTAAAATATATAAAGATGTCTTACAAAAAAGGTTTGACTCCTTTTATAGTTGGAGGCACTGGACTATATATCCAAGCCTTGGTAGACAATTACGATATCCCTAGAATTCCGGAGAATAAAAAATTAAGACGCAGCCTAGAAAAAAAAGATGCTTCGTCTCTTTTTTATTTACTTACTTCACTTGATCCTGGTTCGGCCAAAAAGATAGACAAAAATAATAAAAGGAGAATTATAAGGGCTTTGGAAGTTACTATTATGAGTGGAGAACCTTTTTCGGCACAACAAAGAAAAGGTGACCCTATTTTTGATGTTTTGAAAATTGGAATTGTGGTAGATAAGGAGACTCTGTATGATAGAATAAACAAAAGAGTAGACAAAATGATAGAAAAAGGTCTTTTGGAAGAAGTGAAAATTTTGGTAAAACAAAAGTATGGTTGGAATTTGCCTAGTATGAGTGGGGTGGGCTACCGACAATTCAAACCATATTTCGAAGGTGAAAAAGAGCTAGAAGAAGTAGTAGAAGATTTGAAAAGAGATACTCGTCGTTATGCCAAGCGTCAGTTAACTTGGTTCAAGAGAGACAAAGATATAAAATGGTGCAAGGACTACAAAGAAGCGGAAAAATTAGTAGATAATTTTTTAACAAAATAATATGGCTCCAATCCAAAGATTATCTCAAGGTTTAAATAGTGTCTTAAAATCTGGTAAAACTTTGTTTGGTAAAAAATCTGTAAATTCGATTGCCAAGGAGGTGGCCAAGATAGAGGGCTTGTCTTCTACAGAAAAAAATAAATTGCGTCATAATTTGATAAACGAAAACAACCCTAATGCAGTTAACACTAGAGCCATGAGAAAAAAAACTTATAGCCTAGTAGACAAGGCCGACTACCTAAAAGACAAATGGAAAGGTAGAAGCATGCAAGCTGCTGCTCATGTAGACAAAATGCACAAGCTAGAAGCTACAAAATTGGATAAAACTGATCCAAAAAATATGACTGCCGAAGAAAGGAGAAAGTATGAAAAGAAAAAAGAAGCTAGAGCCGAAGAAGCCAATAGAGAAAGGCAAGAAGAAGTAGGTGGAGGCAAAGGCAAGGGGATTTATGATACTTCTATTGGTCTAGAGGAGAGGAAAAGTGCCAAAACTTCGATTGGGCAAGTTACCGGGGGAAGTGGTCACCAAATACCAGCCAATGATGAAAATTTGGCTGATAATGATGAATTGCCAACAGCACCAGTGGTAGATATGATGATTGACTGAGTAGCATTAAAACAAAAAATCATTAAAACATAAAAACAAATTGCTCGATTTTACAATCGAGTTTTTTGTTGGTTGTCTGTTGGTCTTGACACAAAGTATAAGTTATGTTAGTTTGGAATGTCTGGTTTCGTGACACCAGGTACAAAAAAATTGCGGGAAAAGAGGATCCAAAATGTCTGATTTCGAGACCGTTGTTGCTGAACTGTGTATCGCAGCCGAGTTGTGTAATCTGGATAAGTTCGCGGATCTCGCGGTGAGGATCCCGGACCTCACAGACGATGCACATGCAGGTCAGATTCGCAAGGCGATGAGAAACATCATCGAAACCATCCATAAGATCAGCGGCGAAGAGCCAGATCTGGGGGTGACCTCGATGCAATTGCTTGCGCAGCTGTTCCAGCGGGATCTCTACCATCGTCGGGTGCCGATCGTTCACTGCCCCAACTGCAAGACCTTGTATCCGGAGATGGATCCGGAGGGGCTTCGTGGCGGCAACAGTCCCTCTTCGTGCTGCCCAGCCTGGCAGTTCGAGGTCCGTACCCCTCGGGGCTAGAGACAACAACCTCAGTCTTGGTAGCTTCTGTAGCGACCAGACAACCCCTCACGCGCCTACCGTTCGAGAGTCACTCACGGTAGGCGCGGACAACATTCAAAAATAAACCCTGCACCAGAACGGTGCAGGGTTTTTTATTTTAATCAGAATTTATTCCTCCCCTAATAGGGGAGGTAAGGTGGGGTCAAATCGTATACCAGCCCCCCTCCCCGATGCTTCGATCGGGGCAGGCCTGCTTCCCCTGATAGGGGGAGAGCTTAATTACTAATCCTCTCTTGATACGCTCGCCAACCAGCCTCTCTATACTTTTTGGCTTCGGCTAGCATGTCTTCGGCTTCGGTAATCCCTCGGCCTACAATTATTACATCACAATTCTTTTCGAGTATTACAGATTCTGGAGTAGCGTATCTCTGGCCATGTCCATCGCCACCACCAGTAATTTTTACACCCGGAGTCATGTTTATAAACCCTGGTTCATCTGGAGTGAGCTGTCTGGTAGTAATAAAGCCTATTACAAAGTCGCGGTTGGCCTTGGCCATAGAAATACTTTTTTCTGTGTATTCGCCTCTGGCTAGGGTGCCTTCTGGAGTCATCTCTGCTAGTAGTAGTAGGCCACGGCCTTTGTGGAGCCCCACTTCTTTGAGAGCCTGGATGCTACCTGGGCCAGCTACTGTGTGGGTGTTGGTAATGTCGGCCCAATCGGCAATGTGGTAGATACCATCGCGGTATTGCAGTTGCACGGTTTTGCCAATGTCGGCAAACTTTCTATCTTCAAAAATCATGAAGTTGTGTTTTTCGGTTAGCCTTTGCAATTGGATTACCAAATCGTCATCAAAGTCTTCTACAATATCTATGTGAGTTTTTAGCAAACAAATTTCTGGGCCTAGTTGATCGGCGATTTCTAGTAATTCTTTTTTGGTTATTACATCGGCGGCCACACTTAGGTTGGTTTGTTTTTCATCCATTAGTTTTAGCAAATGTTGTGCAGCTGGGTTGGTAGTGTGTTCTACTCTTTGGGTGTAGGTTAGGTTCATAGGTTTTTTGGGGTAAGACTTGGTTAACTTGACAATTTGTCCAGATGTACTAATATTAGCAAATACTGCCGAGCCTCTAAACGCTTGGCACAAGAAGGGGTAATATATGTCCACGATCGTTGGAACTTCTATTCTCGAAGCTGGAGTTGTTGTGATCATTTCGGCCACGCTCATCGCAGCAGCAATCGTCTCTCTTGTACTTTTCCCTCCGGCAGTGGTTCTGCCGGTGACTACCGGGATCCTCTGGATCTTTGGACCAGAGTCGATCTCCAGGAAAATCCAGGGTGGGGCGATCGGAGCACTTGCCCTCGGAATGGTGCTTTTCAGGCTTTTTTGATTCAAGCACCGAGCCTTTGGACTTATTCTAAACTGCGCGTCGTGTCTCTTTCTAACTGCCCTGTTGACACGACCCAGTCAAAATTCCATTATTAATTTTCAACTCCACAAAAGGAGTTTTTTGTTTTTTAGGCTCCACCTCTGTCTTGACTCCATTTGCTTGGATTTTGACTCCATTCCAAAAGTATTTTTTTGGAGTCTTCTGTTATTATGTTAAGTCCTCCGGCAGTTTCCACCAAACTGCTATAGTTGGTCAAAGTAATCACTGGTAAATTGGCTTCTGCAAAAGCAGTTTTTGATTTTTCAAATTCGTAGGTGAATATGGCTAACACTCCAACCACGGTTGCATTGTATTCTCTTTGGCAGGCTTCGGCCGAGCGGATAGAACTGCCGCCAGTAGAAATTAAATCTTCTACAATTAAAACTTTTGAGCCTTCTGCCATAGTTCCTTCTACTTGTTTTCCAGCTCCGTGTCCTTTTGGTTTTGGTCTTATATATACCATTGGTTTTCCTAGTTCTTGTGCCAGAAAAGCTGCCCAGGGGATAGCGGCTGTGGCTGTACCCCCAATTACGTCAAATTCAAGATTGTTTTTTTCTATAACTTTTTTAAAACCTTCGAGAACGGTTTGTCTTTCTTTTGGGTACGAAATGAGTAATCTGTTGTCTGTATAGATTGGAGTTTTCATTCCAGAAGTCCAGGTGAATGGATTGGCTTCGTCGAGTTTTACAGCTTGTATATGCAAAAGAGCTTCTGCAATTTCTTTTTCTATATTCATATATTTAATAATTATGTTTAGCACCAGATTTATCACGGTGGTATTTACCAAATTCTTGTATATTGTTAGCAGTATCTCTGTCCATCACCGGACCTTTTTTGCAAACCGGCACCCCAGAGTCATCTACACAACACTGGCCACAAACACCAAAACCACATTTCATAAATCTCTCTACACTAATCTCACAATCAACATCATACTTATTGGCCAAGTCAAGAACAGCTTTTTCCATTAGCTCTGGGCCACAAGCTGCAATGTGAATTTTTTTTACCTCGCCACTTTCTTTATACTTTTGCAAAAGTTCTTCAACCACTTCGGTTACATAACCTTTGTGACCAGCACTACCATCGTCGGTAGCAATGTGGGTAGTCACGTGCTCCAGGTCTTTTACTCTATCTGCAAAAAGAAGTAAGTCTTTGTTTCTAGCTCCAATACAAAAGTCTACTGTACAATCGTTACAATCCATAGTCTCTACCATGTAGCCTAGTGGGCCACTACCATAACCTCCACCAACTGTAATGTAGTGAGTTTTGCATTCAATTTTGTAGGGCACTCCGTATGGCCCAGTAATACCAACTCTGTCACCAACTTTCATTTCAAAAAGTTTGTTTGAAAGTGGGCCAACCGCAAAAATACTTAGCCCAAATCTTTTGCCAGTGTTGTAAGCAATAGAAAAAGGTTTTTGGTCTACTCCTGGTACCCAGACCATTACAAATTGACCAGGTTTACTAGGCAGTTCAAAATCAAACCAAAAAGTTTTTACATTGGCATTTTCTTCGGTGATGTCTGCTATAGGCATCATGATGGGTTTGTCTATAGATTTCATATTTTCTTTTTAAGTTCTCTCCCCTTGTAGGGGAGAGGCAGAGAGAGGCCACAATACGACCGATAACCCCCTCCTAGCCTCCCCCTACTAGGGGGAGGAATTATTTTTAATCGTGAACTACACCCCGAATCTCATCTAAATTATTTATCCCTTCTTCTTGCATTATATTTCTCATTTCATTTGTAATGTCTGCAAATACTTCGTCGCCGCGGTGGTAAACTGCCGAGCCAACACCAAGTAGGGTAGCTCCAGCCATAATCATCTGCAAAGCATCGTCGCCAGTGGTGATGCCGCCAGTTCCAATAATGGGGATTTTTACAGCTTTGTAAACTTGGTGTACAGCATTAAGGGCAATCGGGAAGAGAGCTTTTCCAGAAATCCCACCTTGGCGGTTGTGCAGAATTTGTCTTCTGGCTCGCACATCAATTACCATGCCGCTAACAGTGTTTACACAACACAGTCCATCGGCTCCAGCAGCTTCGGCTGCTTTGGCTAGTTCGGCAATATTCCAAGCGTTTGGAGATAGTTTAATTATTACTGGCACATTGGATTTTTCTTTGACTTTTTTGGTAATGGTCTCTATTGCCGGGGCAGAGTAGGCAAAAGGGTCGCCAAATTCTGTACTTACGTTTGGGCAAGATACATTAATTTCTAGCATATCGATTGGAGCTTGGTTACATACCTCGGCCACTTCGGCAAATTCTTCTGGAGTGCCAGCAAAAATAGACCCAATCATTGGAGCCGGAGTTAGTTCTTTGTATTTTTTAATTTCGTCTAGGCCTTCGTGGACTCCGGGATTAGATAATCCAACTGCGTTGTGGAAGTATTCTTCAGTTCCAAACATGGTTGGATTGGGGTGGCCCTTTCTTGGTTCTTTTGATAATGATTTGATAGTTACTCCGCCAGCTCCATTTCTAATAACTCTAGCCATGCTGGCGCCAGTAACTCCTAAAACTCCCGAAGCCAAAACTAGGGGATTGGAAAAATTTTTTCCCAAAAAATTTGTTTCTAACATACTTAAATTAAGATTCCAGTTACTTATATTTCTTCTTCATCTGAAAAGAAGAAATTTTTTCCATAATTTCTATATACCCATTCTTCCTCTTTCTCTCCACTTTCTTTTATTTTATTTTTATTTATTATTTTTAGTATTTCTAGTACATCAATATGATTTTTTTTGTACACAGCATCCTCTGCCATTTCTTCCATTACACTTGAGTTCTTATATTTATCAGAATAACTTATATAACGTTTAAGTTCTTTAAAATCTTTATCACATGATACAACAGTTTTAACAAGTTTTTTATATTTTTTATCATCCACGTCTATTCTTATAAGTCTCCTAGACTCAAATACGTCATGTAAGTTTATAATCTCTTTCTTTAAAAGAAGCTTTTCGTAATAGCTAAGAACAATTGTATTGTGTTTTGCCAATAGATTAATTTTTTCAAGTTTGTGATATACGCTATATAGCAAAAGAAATGATAGTAGTAAAAAAAATTCCATGTGTTATGATTCAAATTTTGTAAATTTTACCTTTCATTATTGTATAAACCGGCCAACCAGTTAGGGTCATGCCAGAGTAGGGCGACCAACCGCATTTGGTTTTTTGGTCGCTGTCTTCTATAGTTTTGGTTTTGTTCAAATCTACCAAAACTACATCTTTGTTTGGCTCTAGGCCAAAGATTTTGTTTATATTTCTTTGAGTAGTTTCTACTATTTTTTCTAGGCTTATTTTGCCTTCTTTATTTGCATTTAGTAGCAAAGCCAAATAGTTTTCTATGCCTGGCACCCCAGAAGGAGCCTGGCCATAGGGCTGTTGTTTTTCCTCTAATGTATGCGGGGCATGGTCGGTTCCAATAGTATCCACTGTACCATCTCTCAAACCCTGCCACAAGGCCTCTATATCGGCTTTGGTGCGTAGCGGTGGGTTCATTTGTACCATGGTTCCTTTTTTGCCAAGATCTACCTCGTCCAAGAACAAATGGTGAGGGGTAGTCTCTAGAAAAATATCCAATCCATCGGCTTTGGCCTCTTTTATTAGGTCTACCTCTTCTTTGGTACTGGCGTGCAAGATGTACATGCGATTGCCATACTTTTTGCAAGCAGCAATAGCTTTTTTCATGGCGGCTATAGCAGCTTCACGATGTCTAATTTTGGGGTGGTCGGTAACTTCTAATTTTTCTTTATTTTTTTCAAGTTCTCTTTTAGCTTCGTTCATAACCAAATCATCTTCGGAATGTACGGCGACTATGGCACCAACTTTGGCAGCTGTTTCACAAACTTTTTCAAAAGCTGCTTGGCTTTGCATCAATAGGTCACCAGTGCTTTGGCCCAAAAAAACTTTGATGCCAACATATTCGCCTTTGGCATTTTCTATTTCGTTTACCTTGTCTTCTGTTGCTCCAATGTAGAGTTGGTATCTTAGAGGAATTTCTGCTTCTTCCAATTGCTCATTTATAATTTGTTTTTTTTCTTGCAATCTTTCTTTGGTAGTAATGCTTGGATTATTGTTTGGCATGTCGAGTACTGTGGTCACTCCACCGGCTATAGCAGCCCTAGCTCCGGTAACCCAATTTTCTTTGTGCTCGGCTCCGGGAACACGAAAGTGAACATGAGGGTCTGTTAGAGCAGGCATTATCGTTAGTCCAGTGGCATCTATGACTTTGTCACTAGAACTTTCAATTAAATAATCTTTTACTTCACCTTTTATATTGGTAGCGTTTTTTATTTCAATCATGTTATTCGTTATATTCTTTAATTTCTTCTTTTTTAAATTGCTTTTCGCAATAGTGACAAGTTAATCTTAATTCTTTTTTTCTTTCTTCGGTATGGAATTTGGTGTCCATTTTTTCATTGTTACAGATACAAGTGGGGTTGGGGCACTTAATTATTTGTTCAATTATTTCTGGAATATGTATAGGTATTTTCTTTTTGACTTCGTAGTTTTTGATAATATTTACGCTAGCTTTGGGAGCGAGTATAGCCACTGTGTTGACTTCTTTTTCAGTTAGTTCTCTTCCCTCTACTTTTATAATGTCTTTTTTGCCCATGGCTTTGCTAGGCAAGTTTAGACCTGTGGTTACCAGTCTGTGTTCAGAGGGTAGCCTTAGTAGTTTGATAATTTTTAGAGCATTGCCAGCATCTATATGGTCTATTACAGTGCCGTTTTTGATAGCGGCTACAGACAAAGTTTTTTTCATATTAGATTTTTCCAAGAGTTAAGGCTAAGAGAGCTTGTCTTACAAAAAGACCATTTTGAGCTTGTTCAAAATAGTAGGCGTGTTTAGTTTTGTCTATTTTGTATTCAATTTCATCAACTCTTGGTAAAGGATGCAAAACTTTCATATTACTTTTGGCTTTTTTCAAATGATCCAAAGTCAAAACAAAAGAGTTTTTAAGTTTTTCGTATTCCAATTTGTCGGCAAATCTTTCTTCTTGAATTCTTGTCATGTATAGAATATCGACTTTATTTATTACAGATTCTATTGTGTCGTGAAAGGAAAATTTAACTCCCTCTGCTTTTAATTTATCACAAATATAATTTGGCATTTGGATTTCTTTGGGTGCTACAAAGTAAAGTCTGGCCCCAAAATGTTTGAGAGCTTCTGCCAGAGAATGAACTGTACGACCATATTTAAGATCGCCTACTATTGCAATATGCAAACCATTTAGTTTTTTTTGGGACTCTTTGATAGTAAATAAATCAAGCAAAGTTTGTGAAGGATGTTGGTTGGCACCATCCCCAGCATTAATTACCGGTACATTACTGGCTTCGGTGGCTCTTCTGGCAGCTCCTTCTATGCTATGTCTCATTACCACAACATCTACGTACTGACTGACCATTTTGGTAGTGTCAAAAAGGGTTTCACCTTTTTTGGACGAAGTCATTTTTGGGTCTGCAAAACCAATTACTTTACCACCCAGTTTATTCATAGCAGCTTCAAAAGAAAGTCTGGTTCTAGTAGAAGGTTCAAAAAAACAACTTCCCATTACTTTGCCTTTTAATAATTTGGTTTTTGGATTTTTTTTCAAATTTTCTGCAATTTTTACTACCTGCAAAATATCTGCTTTGGATATATCTTGTATAGAAATAATATCCCTGCCTTTGAAGTTTACTGGCATAGTTAAATAATTAAATTATTTTTTAATAAATTCTTGCCAAGCTTTTGGTTCTAAATTTTCTGCCTTTAGTTCTATCAAAGCTTGCAAAAAAGCTTGAGCAATTTTTAGATTTGTAATTAGCGGAATGTGATGGTCTATGGCTAGACGCCTAATTTTGTAACCGTCTGTAATTTGCCCTTGCTTTAGATTATTCCTTGGAATATTTATAATCAAATCCACTTCTTGTTCGGTAATTGCCTCGGCAATATTTGGGCTGGATTCTTCGCTAAGTTTATAAAGAAAAGTGCTGGCGATGCCCCGTTCGGCCAAGTACCTATGAGTATTCTCTGTAGAGTAAATCTCCCAGCCTTGCTCGTCAAGTTTTTCAATTTGCTCTAGCAACTTGGCCTTATTTTCGTCGCCAATGCTCAAGAGTATCTTCTTGCCCTTGATCTCTTGTTCTGTAGCCAACCAAGAGGTGTAAAAAGCTTCTAGGTAATTGTCGGCAATCACTGCCACTTCGCCAGTAGAGGCCATCTCTACATGAGCCACTGGGTTGGCTCCTTTTAGTCGGCTGTACGAAAACTGCGGAGTTTTTACGCCTACATAGTCTAGATCTAGAGTTTGGTATTCTTCTTTTTTGTATTTATTAAGAAGTATTTGAGTAGATATTTTTATAAAGTTATGGCCAGTAACCTTTGAGACAAAAGGGAAAGAGCGAGAGGCGCGCAAGTTGCATTCAATTACTTTGAGCCAATTATTTTTGGCCAAAAATTGAATGTTGAACGGACCGGTAATATTTAAATTTTTTACAATTTCTTTGCTAATATTTTTGGCTTTTCTAATAGTTTCCAAATAAAGTCTTTGTGGCGGGAGAACTATGGTAGCATCTCCAGAGTGCACGCCAGCATTTTCTACATGTTCAGAAATAGCATAAATAATTATTTCACCATTTTTGGCAACGCCGTCCACCTCTAGCTCTTTGGCATTTTTTATAAATTTGGAGACTACCACCGGGTGATCTGGTGAGACTATAGCGGCGTCACCCAAGTATTTTTCCATTTCCATTTCATCTTTTATTACATTCATAGCGGCTCCAGACAATACATAAGATGGGCGCACCAAAACCGGGTAACCAACTTTGTCTGCAAAATCTTCTGCTTCTGCAATATTTCCAACTTCTCTCCAAGCAGGTTGATCAACTTCTAGTTTATTCAAAAGTGCAGAAAAGACCTGGCGGTTTTCGGCTCTATCAATATCCTTGGCAGCGGTGCCAAGAATATTGTAATTTTTCTTTTCGAGCAGTAGTGCCAAGTTGTTGGCGATTTGTCCACCAACAGACACAATCAAACCTTGGCTATTTTCAAAATCATAAATGTCGCGCACGCGCTCTAGAGTAAGTTCTTCAAAATATAATCTATCTGATTCATCGTAATCTGTAGAAACAGTTTCTGGATTAGAATTAATTATAATTGCAGATTTGCCTTGCTTTCTTAGTTCTCTGGCTGTATTTACTGCACACCAGTCAAATTCTACCGAAGAGCCAATACAATAGGGGCCAGAACCAAGCACAATAATTGGTTTTTGTTTAGATTTTTTCAAATCATTTTCTGTACCATGGTAAGTGAGGTAAAGATAATTGGTTTCGGCTGGAAATTCTCCGGACAAAGTATCTATTTGTTTTACTACCGGTACTATTTTATTTTTAATTCTAAATTTGCGAATATTTTCTTGTCTTTCATTTCTTCTGTCAGCAGTGTATTTGTCCGAAAAGCCTAGTTTTTTGGCTGCTAGCAAAGTTTCTTTGGTCAGCTTTTTTTCTTTTTTAAATTTTTTTTCAGCTTTGGCTATAGTTTGCAAATGACTCAAAAACCAGTTGTCTATTTTGGAAAGTTCATGAGCTTTTTCTACTGATCCGTTTTTCAAAAAGAATTTATAAAGGGCAAAGAGTCTACGGTCGGTGGCAAATTCTATTTCTTCTTCTAAATTTTTTATTTTATAGGGGTAATCCCCTAGGCCATAAACCCCAATGTTTAGCATGCGCACCGCTTTTTGCAAAGCTTCTGGGAAAGATCTCCCAATAGCCATTACTTCACCCACACTTTTCATCTCCGAACCAATTTTGCGATCGGCTTCTTTCAATTTGTTTGTATCCCAACGAGGGATTTTTACTACCAAGTAGTCGAGTGCTGGTTCAAAAAAAGCCGAGGTTTTTTTTGTAACGGCATTTTTGATTTCGTTTAGCTTTATTCCCAGAGACAGCTTGGCTGCGACAAAAGCTAGAGGGTAGCCAGTAGCTTTACTAGCCAAAGCACTAGAACGAGATAGCCTGGCGTTAATTTCGATTACTCTATAATCTCCATTTTTGGGGTTAAGAGCGTATTGGATATTGCACTCGCCAACTATGCCAATGTGTCTGGCAGTTTTAATAGCGACTTCGCGAAGCAGGTGGTATTCTTGGTTATTTAGAGTCTGACTTGGGGCTATTACAATACTTTCTCCGGTATGAATACCCATGGGATCAAAATTTTCCATGTTGCATACGGTAATAGTATTGTCGGCCGAGTCTCTTACAATTTCGTACTCAACCTCTTTCCAGCCACCAAGATATTCTTCGATTAAAATTTGGGGAGCAGCATGCAAAGCTTCGGTAGCTTTTTCTTTTAGTTCATTTTCGTTTTTGACCATGCCAGAACCCAATCCACCAAGTGAATAACCCGATCGCATCATAACGGGGTAGCCAATTTTTTTGGCAGCTTTTATAGCATCGGTTACTTTGGTTACAGCAATACTTTTGGCAGTTTTTACGCTTATTTCATCCAGAGAGTTTTTAAAAAGTTCACGGTCTTCGGTGATTTTGATAGTTCTTACCGGAGTCCCCAATATTTTTACATTATACTTTTTCAAAATGCCTAGTTCATCCAATTTTAGTCCTAAGTTAAGAGCAGTTTGACCACCAAAACTAAGAAGTAGAGAATCTGGTTTTTCTTTTTTAATTATTTTTTCTATGGTACTTACGTTCAGTGGTTGCAAATAAACTTGATCGGCCATAGAATTATCTGTTTGCACAGTAGCAATATTTGGGTTTACCAAAATTGTAAAAATACCTTCTTCTTTCAAGGCTTTGATAGCTTGAGAACCAGAGTAGTCAAACTCTCCTGCCTGGCCAATACGCAAGCCACCAGAGCCAAGGATAAGGACTTTTTTGATTGTTTGTGCTTTATTCATAGGTTTTGCGGAGTATTTAGTCATTCTGAGCGAAACGGAGCAACGCAGAGTGAAGTCGAAGAATCTCTTACTTTAACTGGGATCCTTCACTTCGCTCAGGATGACTTAAAAATTAGACTAAATCATAAAACTGTTCAAACAAATTGCTAGCATCGGTAGGGCCTGGAGCAGCTTCTGGATGAAACTGGACTGAGAAAAACGGCAATTTTTTGTGGGCAATTCCTTCTACAGAATTATCGTTTAAATTTTTAAAATTAACATACCAACCTTTTGGCAAAGTACTTTCTTTTATGGCATAGCCATGATTTTGGCTAGTTATTAGACAAGTTTCATCTTGGCTACTTTGGCATGGTTGGTTTTGGCCTCGGTGACCATAGGGAAGTTTGTAGGTTTTGGCTCCAGCCGCTAGCCCTATAATTTGTGAGCCTAGGCAAATTCCAAAAATTGGTTTTTTGGATGCCATTGCTTTTTTCAAAATTTCTATAGTGGTTTTGGCCATCTTTGGGTCACCTGGTCCATTGGAAACAAACACGGCATCGTATTTTTCATTGGTGTAATCATAATCAAAAGGTACACGCTTTATGGTCCACTTAAATTTTTGTAAATCACGAATAATATTTTCTTTCATGCCACAGTCTACAGCGATCAAAGTTTTTTTACCTTTGCCATAAATTTTGGTTTTTTTGATCGAGACTTCGGCGACTAAATTGGTTTTGTTCGGATCAATGAGATTGCCACGTCGCTCCGCTCCTCGCAATGACAGAGAACTATCAATACCTCCGAGCATCACGCCGTGATCTCGGAGCAATTTTGTTAATTCTCTGGTGTCTACCCCTGTTATTATTGGTACACTTTGTTCTTTTAGCCATTCCAAAAAAGACAACTTGGCAGCGCTGTGGCTCCAGTTATCGGTAGTTTCGCTTATTATCACTCCACGAGCATGGATTTTTTTTGATTCCCACTTTGTTTTACTTGGTACGCCGTAGTTGCCAATTAGGGGGTAGGTAAAGGTAAGGATTTGGCCGGCGTACGACGGATCGGTAAGAGACTCTACATAACCAGTCATGCCAGTAGTAAACACAACCTCGCCTGGGTAGAAGTCTTTTTGCCAAAGAGGGGAGTAGCCTCGGAAGGTAATTCCATTTTTTAGGATTAGTTGAGAGTCTTTCATATTTTTAAAAAAAGACCACTCCTATCAGAGTGGCCATTGGCTTTGATTATTTGTCTCCATGTCTTTTTCTGCGATTTTTTTATTCATATCGAGAATTATTTTAACACAGAGGATTTGGGTTGGCAAATTATAATTTGTCTATAAAAATGAATGAACCCACCAAGCGCGAAGCGGGTGGGGATTATGTCTCTTCTTGAGGTTTGGCTGCGGCGCTGCTTACTAGACTACGCTGGTGGCCAAAATAGCGAATCGCCGTTATGACCAGCATGCCAAGAGCCACTACAATTGTCCACCGGGTGAAGTGTTGGGCTTCGTCGGTGAAATACATAATAGCTGGAGATGCCACTAGGATACCGTCGTAGACCAGCGGGGCGACCAGAGAGGCTTGTCCTCGACCGATGAAGTGCTTGTAGCTTGCTCCTAGGCGACTCACCACCGTGTAGATGCTAAGTGCACCTATTGTGAGGGCGGCTACGTACTGAGGCGTAAAGCTCGAGGCTCTTAGCTCGCCAGTCTTGCCGGCCATTAGGAGTAACAGGACACCACCACCGATGTTCATTGCAATGTTGGTCATGCGGTGCCCACCCGACAGCTTGATACTGATGTTGAACAGCATGTAGCCACACACTGGGATAAAAACCACCCAGATGTTTTCGGAAGGTTCGAACCCGCTGTAGGTTGCAAACCTTAGGACTACCATGCCGAACATAAGCACGTGGCAGAAGATATCGAGGGTATTGGGTCGATCGGAAAAGTGCTTTGGAGCCACCCAGTGCAAGAACACAAACATTGGCCAGGTTAGGGTAGCAAAGGTGTTGTAGACTGCCTCTATCGATAGGCTTACTGGCAGGTGGGCGTGCGAAGAACGCAGCCCGTACACTATGAGCAAAATACCGAGCGAGCCACTAAGGGCTGGCAGCCACTTGATTTCTCTTTGCTGAGAATCCACCTCCGTTCGGAAGCGGATGAAAGTGATTAGTGCCCCCAGCATGTTGCTAAAAGCGATCATGACCAGGCCACCTTCACCCAGCGACAACCATATCGCTAGGTTTAGGCCAAGGTACCCGACTACGGTCAAAATTATGTGTGTCATCGGACCTCCTCAAGGTTTTTGACTGCTATTTTATACAAACAAAAAAGCCTTTTGTCAAGGCTTTTAGTTTCTTTAAATTATTTATAATTGCTCTCGCAACAATTTTTCCACCATTCCCGGATCCGCAGACCCTTCACTAGCTTTCATGACCATGCCAATTAAAAATTTAATAATAGGTTCTTTGCCAGCGCGGAATTCTTCTACTTGCTTGGGGTAACTCTCTATAACATCCTCTACCAGTTTGCCAATCGCTTCGGTATCCTTGATCTGGCCATAACCTTTTTCTTCCATAATGTGGGTAGGGTCTAGGTCAACATCCGAATCAATCATTTCGTTTAAGATTTTTAGAGCGTTGGTAGAGTTAACTCTGTCTGTATAAACAAGAGCGATTAGCTCGGCCAAGTTTTCGGCACTAAGATTAAGATTTTTTATGTCCATGTTTCTTTCGGAAAGTGCTCCCATTAGCTTGCTAGTAAGCCAGCCGCCAGCTAGCTTGGCGATTTTGTTTTTCTTTTCTTCTCTTATCTCGTCACTATCTCCCTTTACTTCTGGCAAGTTGTAGAGCCAGTCAATTAGTTCACTCATTACTTCTTCGGTAAAACCAGCCCAAACTTTGTTGTCTGTAAGTAGCCTGGCATCGGAATAAGAAAAACCATATTCTTCGTGAAATCTTATTCTTTTTTTAATGGGTAATTCTGGCAAACTAGGGATTTCTAATTTGAGCGGATGAAAAGGAGGAATATCTGGTTCTGGAAAATAACGGTAATCACTAGCGTTTTCTTTGGTTCTTTGCATTACAGTTTCACTTTTATTCTCATCCCAACCTCTGGTTTGTTGCAGCCAATCTTTGCCTTCTTCCAACATTTTGGTTTGTCTATCAATTTCAAACTGGATCGCTTTTTCTACAGCTTTGAAAGAATTGATATTTTTGACTTCTACTTTGTTGTTTAATTTGTAGTCCCCAAGTGGTTTGACCACACCATCGACAATTTCAAATTTGCCAGTTTCTTGCAAAGACACATTGGCTTCGCAACGCATGTGACCTTTTTCCATATCGGCGTCACTTACTTCTAGGTAACGCATAATCCGTTGCAGCTCTTGGCAATAAGTCTTGGCTTCTAGAGCCGACATAAAATCTGGATCCGTCACAATTTCTACTAGGGGAGTGCTAGCTCTATTAAAATCTACTAGGGTGCTACCATCGGTATCGTGAAGTAGTTTGGCAGTGTCTTCTTCTAGATGAGCTCTGGTTATGCCAATTTTGGCTACGTCTCTGGGGTTTTCGGCCAGTGGTAGAAATAAAGTAATCTCACCGCCTTCGGCAATTGGTTCGTCGTATTGGGAAACTTGGTAACCTTTTGGTAGGTCTGGATAAAAGTAGTGTTTGCGATCAAATTTGGAAAGTTCTCGAATTTGGCAACCCAGTGCTTTGCCAATAAGTACCGTCCACTCTATAGCTCGTCTATTTGGCACGGGCAGAGTACCAGGGTGACCCAAGCAAATTTCACAAATATTTTTGTTTGGCTCTTTGGTATCTGGATCATTTTTGCAACTACAAAACATCTTGGAGTTGGTCTTCAGTTCTACATGCACTTCCATGCCGATTATGGGGGTGTATTTAGACATAGCTTTTTGTAAGTAGTAAGCAGATTAGGCAGAGTAAGAATTAAGCAAAAACTGCTTATTCTGCCTAATCTGCTTATTGTTTATTCACAGGTTAGATTATCACGTCGTCGGTACATTGAAAAGACCCGGCTTTTGGCCGGGGCTTTGGTATTTTTACAAAAATTTTATATTTATTTTTTTGGCGGCTCAACAGATTCAGTTTCTTTTGGAGTTGGGTTTTGGGTTTCTACAGGAACTTTTTTAAGTTCTTCGTAAAGAATGGTTTGTGCTCCGGTAATAAAAGGAGTAAGCAATAGTGAAACTAGAGTAGAGATAACTACAGAAATAATTACTACTATAGGAGAATTAGAAGCATTGGCTAGGTAATCGAAAGGTACTTGAATAACAGCAGCGATTACAAAATAAACTAATCCTGGCAAGAGCAATCTCCAGAAAACTTCAAACCATCTGCCTTTTACCAAACCCTTGCTATAGCGAAGAGATTCTACGCCTCTGTGACCATCCATAATTACAGAATAAACTACAAAAGCAAACCAAATAGAAAAAATAATACCAGGGATAATAAGCAAGATAAAGCCTCCAAGTACTGCTAGACCAGAGAGGATAGAAGCAAAGATAGCTGGCCATAAATAATTTTTGGCATCGAGTAATTCTTCTTTTATAGATTTCATGGGTCTACCCATGTAGCTAGCAGCAATTACTCGGATAAAAGCAATGGTAACCCAAAAGCTAAACAGGGCTGCCAGTAAGAATAAAAACGGAATTATAAATGTAAGTAGACTAACGTTGTTGGTTCCTGTTGGTCCTGTAATTAGATAAGAAAGTCCTGTCACAATTATAGACGGTATGTATAGCAATATAGTGTATTGCAAAAATAACTTGTAGTGTTTTATATACAAGTTTTTGCTGGCGATAACCAGATCCCAAGCTGAAATCAGCATATTATTGATTTTAGAATTAAAATTTTTGATTTATGAGTTTGAATTAGCTAGATTATACCACCCCTCGAGTATTTTTTCTACTTCTTGCCAGATTTTTTCGTGAATTTCTTCTGGAGTTTCTATTTCTGTACCTTTCATACATTCTATTACTTTGAATTCTGGGTATATTTTGGCTATATGTAGATAAGCAGCTTCGGCATCCTTTAGATGATTAATATCATCTTCATGAATGTCTCTTTTTTTGCCATTTAGATAAGCTCTTTCATCTTTTTGATCCACTAGTTTTTGCGACATTTCTGGGCTTACGTGCAAGATTATGTTGAGTTCTGGTTTGGGAATTTTAAAAATATTATATTCCAAATCGTAGTTCCATTTGAAATATTCTTCTCTGGCTTTTTCATCTTTTATTTTGCCACCTTGGTGTCCCATGTTCGAAGCTACATATCGGTTGGCAATTACTGTCTTGCCTTCTTCAAGCCAGTTTGTAATTTTTTTTGCTCCGGCATATCTGTCGACTGCATAAAAAATAGAACTTTGATAAGGAGTAACATCTTCAGCTTCTCCAAATTTACCATTTAGATAAAGTTCTACCATAGCAGCGCTAGGCTCTCCATACTGGGGAAAGCTAATTTGCTCTACTTCTTGGCCTTCTTTTTTTAATCTATCCAAAAGAAGACTGGTCTGTAGGCTTTTGCCCGATCCATCTGTGCCTTCTATCATTATGAATTTGCCTTTGTAGTCCATAGTTTATGAGAAAGTCATCCTGAGCTGAGCGAAGGATCTCTTCGGACTCCCACTGGGATCCTTCGGCTCCACTGCGTTTCGCTCAGGATGACTAGGTTTTTTTATAAGTTACAAACGAATAGCCATCGAAATCTTCTCTTTCTGTTTCTTGCCAAATTTTTTGATCTATCTCTGGGAAATAAGCTTGGCACTCGTCTACTTCTTGATCGACGTGGGTAATGTAGAGCACATCGGCTATTGGCATCATTTCTTCAAAAATTCTTTGACCTCCAAAACCAACAATCTCTTCACCTTTATGCCTTTCAATGGCTTCTTCGATACTATTATAAACTTCTACTCCTTCTGGCACTTCCAAATTATTGTTTCGGGTAATAATAATATTTTTTCTTTTTGGTAATGGACGGAATTTTTCTGGGATTGATTCCCAAGTTTTGCGTCCCATGATTACATTTCTACCAATGGTTAATTCTTTTACCCTTTTCATATCTGCCGGGATATCCCAAGGCAGGGTATTGTCTTTGCCAATACAGTTGTTTTTGGAAATTGCGGCAACTAGAGATATTTGGTGCATAGCCAATAGTTCATAGCCAATCGTTTATTGGTAAAGTGATTCACGATACCTATAAAGCATTCGTAATACACTGTCCAATAATTGATCTGCTTTTGTAAATTCTTCTTGTTTTATTAGATTTAACTTTTTTACAATAATTATTTGGGTTTCCAATTCTGTACCAGAACCGAATGCAATATTTACAAATTGGGCGTTTTCTTTTCTATTTTTTCTAGCATAACCTTCTGCAATGTTTGAGGGGATCGATACAGTACAACGCCGCATTTGTGATACCAGCCCAAACTTTTCTTCAATGGGCAATAGTTTTGTAATCCTATACAGTTCTATAACTAGTTCTATGGACTTTTTCCACACATCAAGATCTTTATATGTTTTCATAATTCCCCCTTAAATATAAATTATAAACTATTAACTATTGGCGATTGGCTATGAACCATCTACACTGCAATATCAAATTTAATTCTTGGGTAACTTTCGTAATCAGTGACTTTACTATCGGTATAAGTCCAATCGTAAATAGAAGTAAAGTTTTCTGTAACCAGCTTTGGTAATTTGTGCTTGTTTGGATCACGGGTTAGTTGCTCTTTGGCGCCCTCTACATGGTTTTTGTAAATATGGGTGTCCCCCAAAAATCCTACCAAACGACCTTCTTCGAGACCAGCTTCTTTGGCAAGTAAGTGGAGTAGGGTAGCGTAGCTAGCAATATTAAAGGGGAGTCCAAGCATAACATCTACTGATCTTTGGTTCCACATTAGGTTTAGTTTTCCACCAGTTACAGTCACTTGCCAGGCGTAGTGGCAAGGCGGCAAGGCCATTTGATCTTTCATCGCCGGGTTCCAGGCGACTACGAGCATGCGTCTGTCGCTAGGATTATTTTTAAGAGTTTCAACTACGTATTTAAATTGGTCTACACCCTGGCCAGAATAATCTGTGTCAAAGTTGTAGTATGGAGCATTAAAGTTACGCCATTGGAATCCGTAAACCGGGCCTAGGTCTCTTTCTTCCATCATTTTTTTCTTACTTTCTTCGTCGTGCCCATAAGGAGCTTTTTTTGGGTTGGCCCATTCGTCCCAGATATGGTTTTTTCTTTCCTTTAGCCATTCTTTGTCTGTAATTCCTTTTATAAAAAATTCTAGTTCGCTAGCAATAATTTTATAGGGCATCTTTTTGGTAGTAAGCAGTGGAAAACCGTCGGCCATGTTGTGTTCAAACAAAACTCCGGCTACAGAATAGCAACCAGTTCCAGTGCGGTCTACTTTGTACACTCCTTCCTCCAAAACTTTTTTTACAATATCTAGATAATTTCTCATATTTAGTAGTTCATGGTTCATCGTTCTTGGTTCTCAGAACTAAGAACCAAGAACGATGAACTAAAATGTTAGAATACTCCAGTGCTTCCAAACTTCCCATCTTTTCTACTACTATCACTCAATTCCTCGGTCTCTTCTAGTTCGGCAATGGCTACTGGAAACAAAACCAATTGAGCGATTTTTTGTCCTTTTTCTATGGTTACTTTTTCGTGACCCAAATTTACAAGATTTACATTGTACTCGCCACGATAGCCGGCGTCAAAAACTCCGCCCAAGCAGTGTAAACCATATTTGTGAGGAGGGCCACCTTTGTCTTTTACTATGGCGGCGTAACCTTCTGGAAATTCTAGAGCAAAACCGCAGTTGAGCAATTTTCTATCACCAGGTTCTATAACTGCTTCATCTACAGAATACATATCCAAACCTACATCTCCGGGGTGAGCGTAACTTGGCATTTTTGCATCTGGGTGAGTTTTTTTAACTTTAACTTTCATAAAAATAAACAGGATTAAGCAGAGTAAGTAAAATTCTTAACCTGCCTAATCTGCTTAATCCTTATTTTGCTTAATTAAACTGTCTAGCTGTGTATAAAGTTCTTCAAGTGTGCCATTATTATCTATTCTAATTGTGGCTTGTTTGGCAACTTCTACTGTAGAAAGTTCGGTAGATCTTTGGTGATCTGCTTCGAACTCTTCAAAAGTTTTGTCATTATCATCTATTTTTTCACCACGCTTTTTGGTTCTTTCAAATCTTTTTTCCATATTAGCAAAAATTTCTACGAGCACAAATCCCTCCATTTGGCTTAGATATTCTATGTCAGCGTCTCTCCTTACTCCCTCTACTACAATTAGATTATTACTATCTTTTTTTACGTCATTGGCCATGGTTTTGGCCATTATGTCTTCACCAAAGGTAGAGCGCATTTGCTCGGATATTTTTATAAAATTGTCTCGGTTTCTTTCTAGATGAAATCTATCTAGCACATCACCTAGCATAGTTGAAAAAGTATAAGTGCTGGCACCATACTTTTCTTTCAAATAATTAGCGGCGGTTCCTTTGCCCGCAGCCATTTGTCCTACGATTCCAATTATTAGTTTATTGTTCATAGCCAATAGTTCATAGTTTTGGTTTGTAGTGCATGGTTCCTTAAATCGTCATTCCCGTGCAAACGGGAATCCAGTTATGTGCAAGGACTTGCTCATTATCTGGATTCCCAGTCAAGCTGGGAATGACGGGTTGTGCTACACTCACAATTTACTGGTTATCTATCTAATAGGTCTCCACCCCGTCATCAAAAAATTTTAATTCTACGCCAACTTGTCTAAACATTTCTTCTGATTCTTCTCCGGCGTGGTAGCGTTTGGCACATACTATTCTTTTTACCCCGGCGTTTATAAGCATTTTGGCACAGGCGGCACAGGGGGTCATACTACAATAGACTGTAGCTCCTTCTACAGGTACCCCAATTCTAGCGGCTTGGATTAGAGCATTTTGTTCGGCATGGGCAGTTCGCAAGCAGTGCTCGGTTTCTCTTCCATCTTCGTGACGAACAGTTTTTAGTTGGTGGCCAATGTCATCGCAGTGGGGTAGTCCTCTGGGAGCACCAGCATAGCCAGTTACCAAGATATGATTATTTCTGGCTAGCACGGCTCCTGTTTTGCCTCTATCACAAGTAGATCTAGTGCCAACTACACTAGCGATATCCATAAAATATTTATCCCAACTTGGTCTTTCTGACATATATTTTTGTTTATTCAAATTTAAGTGGAGTGTAACAAATAAAATTAACCCCAGCAAGAGATTATTTATTCCCCTTTTTTAAAAAATATGTTATATTCTTTTATATGAATAATAAATGGCTTAAATTACTCCACTTTTTATCTAGTAGAGTGGATTTGGTCAAAAAGGGGTTAAAGGATAAACACCCTATTTTGGCTTTTTTACACTTACTAAATATTTTGGTACACGAAATTGCGATCGGTTTTTTGTCTGTCCCTCTTTATATAAGGCGAACCCATAGATTAGACCATAAGATTTTTAATAATGAAGGTTTTTCGTTTCATCATTATAGAAAACGTCGACTTTCATTCGGGGTTAGCTCGTTATTAGTATTTTCTTACCTGGCAATCAGTTTAGGTTTTAGTTTATTTTCCAATTTGTCTACAGCCTTGGCTACTAGTACTTCTTGGACCCAGACCGATTGGTCTGGTGGAGTAGGGATAGATACTGGCAATCAGTACGAATCTGTTAGTTTTGCTTATACTACCACTACCGGACAATTCGAAGCGGCCACTACTACAGGTTGGTATAACACAGCTTGGGGCTACAGACAAAAAATTACTATAGACCAAAATCAAGTTTCTTCTACACTGTCCAATTTTCCAGTGCTTATTACAGAAGATAATCTTGGAGCCGACTTTTTTAACAATGTTATCCAAAATACCGGAGCAGACATTCTATTTACAGATAGTAGTGGAACTCTCTTACCCAGAGAAATTGTAGCTTTCAACTCTAGCACTTCTCAATTCGAGGCTTGGGTAAGAATTAGTTCTTTGCCAGACGACGCCGATACAGATATTTATATGTATTTTGGTAATAGTGATACTGGAGACGCTCAAACTGACGATACTACAGTTTGGAGTTCCACCTATGCTGCAGTTTGGCATTTGGACGAAGACCCGACTGCTACTACCGATGGTGCCTGTGGTGGAGGAATATATTCTACTTGTGATTCGGCTGGAAATGCCAACCATGCTACATCTACTGGTTTCGATGCCTCTTATGCGACTAGTTCTCCTTTTGGTACTGGTTATAGATTTGGTACAAGCAAAAGATTAAAAGCCTTTAGTGGTAGTAGCATAGACGATCTAGGTGATTATTCGGTTTCTTTTTGGATGAACCCGGATAGTGCCTTTTCTTCGGACAATAACCATACTATTTTTGAGAAAGTTTGTTTAGAAGGTTGGGAACTTTTGTATGATAACAACGGAAATGTTTGGGATGGTAGCAGTCAGCCAAGTGGGTACGATCAGGTATTGGTGTGGGACAAAGATAATGCAACTACTGATTCGTTCTTTATTACCGATAACCTAACTGTTACAGAAGATGCTTGGCAACATGTGGTATTTACTTGGGATGATAATTACACAGGTACCAGTGGTAGATTTTTTATAAATGGTGTGGAAGCTGCTTATTACCCATCAAATGTGGCTGGTGCTGGTGCACATGTGAGTGATGCTGCTTGTGATTTGTATATTGGTGCTCGTGGTGGGGACGATAGACCTTTTCATGGTGGTTTGGACGAACTTCGTCTTGCTACCAGTGTAGTTACTCCACAGTATGTAGAAACCGAATACAACAATCAAAATAGTCCTTCGACTTTTTATTCTGTCTCTGCTTTGGAATACGCTGTTACCAGCACAGCAGTATTAACTTCTGCCATTTTTGATACCACCAATGCCCAAAGTTGGGGTAATTTGACCTACACTGCTACTGGGAACTCTGCCAGTACTACTGTAAAAGTAAGAACAGATAGTAGTAGTGATATGAGTGGAGCAACAGCTTTTGGTTCTTGTACCACTATTACTTCGGGGACAGATATCTCTGGCAATGGTTGTGTAACCGATGGGGATAGATATGTACAATACGAAGTTACTCTTACTACAGATAGTATCACTACCTCTTCTCCGGTTTTTCAGGATATTTCTATTGCTTATACCGTGCCTTCGGCTTCTAGTACCACTTCCAATACTGGTAGTGTAGCTGGGGGAGCTGGGGCTAGTACTTCTGTTTCCAGAAGTGTAGGCAAAGATGGAATTCCATTAGAAGCTGTCACAATTGAAAAAATAGAAAGTGATGAAAATAAAGTCTTGTTGAAGTATGGTTTACGAGATGTAGAATCTGTAGCCATTTCCGAAGATATTACTTTTGCCAATGCCAAGTTTATTCCTTTTGCAGAAGAAATGGAATGGACACTTTCCGAAGGTTATGGTGAAAAGAATTTGTATGTAAGATTCAAATTATATAATGGTTTTTATTATGATGTAGAAAAGACCTTGGTATTTGAAGAAGGCGCTATGAATGTGATCCCAAATGGAGATGAGGGGGATACTTCTACAGGTGCAAATTCAAATGGAGGAGGAGCCTATGCAGATGATTTTGTTTGCCCTGCGACTATTGGAGAAGTTCATCGCTCTTATGTAGATGCCACTCTATTTTTCATCACGCCAGAATGTACCAAGAGACCGTTTTTAGATAAATATTCTTTTGATAGTTATAATCTTTCTTTGGGAGCTGTCCAATTTGTTACCCAAGCAGAGTTAGATCAAATCAACTTGGATACAGCCGGACCGATGACACTTAACCCAGAAATAGAATTAGAAGAAGGAGTTTTGGCAAAAGTTTCGGATGATTCTAATATATATATATTGGAAGACAACAAATGGAGAAGTTTTAATTCTCAGTTTACCCTTCGTCAGCTTGGACATAGTTACAATAGTATTTTGTTGATAGACAAGAGCGTATTTGGTAAATATGTCGTTGGCGAAACTTACACCGAGGCGGACATAGGACCTTATCTAAAGAATTTAAAATTTCAAGATTCTCACCAAGATGTAGTCGACCTAAAAGCTTTACTTCACAAACAAGGTCATTTTCAACAATATGAAACCACCCCATTTTTTAGTACCAATCTAGAAGATGCTCTAAAAAGATTCCAAAGAAAAAACAAATTGCAAGAAACAGGAAATTTGGATAGAGCTACCAGAGCACTGCTGAATACCATTTTAAATAGCTAATTTCATTTAAATAAAAAAACCAGTCAATTGACTGGTTTTTTGGTTTTCTATTTGTTTATTCCAATACTACTTTTACACTTGGCCCCATAGAGCTAGTCAAGTAAACCGCTTTTATATAACTACCTTTGCTAGTAGTTGGCTTGGCTTTTTGCAAAGCTTCTACAAAAGCATTGAAGTTTTCTTTTAGTTGTTTTAGGTCAAAGCTTACTTTACCAATATTTTGGTGGATGTTGGCTCCATCATCATTTTTAAAAGCGGCTTTACCCTTTTTAAGATCTTCTACCATTTTTTTCACATCTGGACCAACTGTATCGGTCTTTGGATTTGGCATAAGTCCTTTGGGACCTAAGATCTTGGCAGCTACAGCCAATTTTGGCATCATTTCCGGGCTAGCTACGGCTACATCAAATTCTATTTTACCCGTATCTTTAATCTTTTTTATTTCTTCTTCTCCGTATACAAAGTCTGCTCCACCAGCTTTGGCGGCAGCTTCGTCGTTGGCGCCTACAAAGGCCGCTACTTTTTTGGTTTTACCAGTTCCGTGTGGCAATACCACAGTAGCGCGGATTTGTTGATCACCCTTTTTAGGGTCGATCCCTAGTCTAACGTGTGCTTCTACAGAAGCATCAAATTTTACATTGCTGGTGTCTTTTACCAATTGCAATGCTTCTTCCAAGGCGTAAGATCTGGTTTTGTCGATCTTACCCTTTAGATCTTCTATTCTTTTACTCATAAGAATATTTTTAGTGGTACGAGCCCCTACTTACGGGTAGGGTTCCACCGATGAATAATGCAGACTATTTATACCTTAAACTGGTTAATTTGTCAAGAGTTTGTTATAATTGTTCTATACTTAGAATCATCTTATGGAGGTTACAAAAAAGGAGAAGGGAAGTGGAGTTTTTTTAAGCTTTCTTCTCACAATAATATTTTTTGCATTAGTAATATTTTTTACTTATTTGCTATCTTTTTATACAAATTTTTCAATAAAAGATCTTAACGATATAACAATCTGGGAGTTTACTATTTTGGTTTTTGCTGCTTTTAGATTAACTAGGTTATTGGTATACGATCAAGTGTCCCAGTTTATTAGGGATATGTTTTTGGTAAAATCAGAAAAAAAAGAAAAAGGAATAGTTTATACATATAGATCAAAACCTAAAAAAGGACTAAGAAGACTTTTCGCCGATCTCTTGGGTTGTCCGTGGTGTGTAGGGGTATGGATATCTGTTTTTACCGTGGCTCTATATTATCTATTACCAATTACCTGGTATTTTTGGTTGGTTTTGGCCATAGCAGGTGTATCATCCTTTGTTCAATTGTTGGCCAATCTAATTGGCTGGAAGGCTGAACTGGCAAAAATCACTGTCAAAAAAATGGAGAAATAATTATATTTCTACGTTTTTATCAATTATGTATAATAAATTTAGAAATCATATTATAATAGCCAAAAACCATATGAAGAAAAAATGGTTAGGTTTAATCGACAAATACTCTGTCAATGTAGTTGCTTCAAAAAAAGAACTTTCTCACAAAGATCATGTTTTTAGAATTCCAAAATTTTTGAAAATGTCTTTTCATGAATTAGTTCTTAATTTGGTCTCTTTTCCTCTTTATTTCAAAAAAACTTACAAGATAGATCCAACTCTATTTAATAAAGAAGGTTTTTCTTATCAACTATACAGAAAAAGACGCAAAACCTCTATTGCGCTCACTTCGTTGACAGCTTTTTCTTATTTGGCATTTACCTTGGCTGTTAGCTATGGTTTGGTGGGCAATGTTTCTTTGGCTTATGCCAGCGGTTCTACCTGGACCCAGACCGATTGGTCTAGTGGAGTCGGTACAAATACTAGCAACCAATACCAGTCTGCCACTACAGCTTATACCACCACTACTGGTCAATTCGAAGCTGCCACCACTACTGGTTGGTACGACACGGCTTGGCTCTATAGAAGAAAAATAACTATAGACTCTACCCAAGTTTCTTCTACTCAATCCAATTTTCCAGTTTTGGTTACCGAAGATAATTTTGACTCTCACTTTTTTTCTAATGTAAATACTAATGGTACGGATTTGGTTTTCACCAGTTCGGATGGAACAACTGTCCTAAATAGAGAAGTTGTATCTGTATCCACTACCGCTAGCACCATGCAAGCTTGGGTCAATGTGCCAAGTGTTAGTAGTGCTGCCGATACAGATATTTATGTTTATTATGGTAATGCTAGTGCAAACGTATCAAATAATGCTAGTACATGGAGTTCTGCTTATGCTGCTGTTTGGCACTTCGAAGAAGACCCTAGTATTAGCACCGACGGTAGTTGTAGTGGTGCTGGTTTCGAAGTTTGTGATTCGGCCAATAGTAACCATGGTAATGCAACCAATGCTAATTTTTCTAGCAGTCATTCTGTTAGCGGACAATTGGGTAACGCTATCCAATTTGTGGAGAACCCATCTAGCGCCGGTAGGGTTTTGGATGTAGCTACTGATTCTACTATAGACGACTTGACCGATATGTCGGTAAGTTTTTGGATAAAAGGAGACGCTACTCCTGGATCTGATCAATATGGTGGTAGGCTTATTACCAAATATTTGGGAAGTTGTAATAGCGGTGGTTGGGAGATTCAATACGACGATACAGGCGATGTTTACTTGGCCTGGGATAGCCAACCAGCTACAGCTAATCCGGTTTTTATGTGGGGTAGAGAATACACTACTTCGGATGCCGAAGCTGTAAATTCCGATACAGATTTTACCCCCAAAACATCTTGGCACCATGTTGTATTTACCTATGCCAATAGTTTGGGAGCTACAGATTCTAAATTTTATATAGATGGTGTCGCCGTAAGTAGTTATCTAAAAAGAGATACTGCTGCTGGCTCGCTTATTGGGGATGCGGGTTGTGATATTAGAATTGGTGCTCATCCCAATGATACTGTTCGTCAATTTGATGGAACTTTGGATGAAATCCGTCTAGCTCCGTCTACTCTAAGCGCTACGTATATTGAAACGGAATACAACAACCAATCTGATCCAGCTAATTTTTATTCTGTGGGTAGTGTAGAATCTCGAGTAAATAGTTCGGCGACTCTTACTTCTGCAATATTCGATACTACAGAGGCCGAAACTTGGGGGACACTTACTTATACAGCTACTGGCAACTCTGCTAGCACCACAGTAAAAGTTAGAACAGATAATAGTAGTGATATGAGCGGTGCTACAGATTTTGCTTCTTGTACTGCTGTAGCTAGTGGAGACGATATCTCTGCCAATGGTTGTGTAACAGATGGACATAGATATATTCAATATCAAGCAGCTTTAACCACAGACGGGATCACTACATCTAGTCCTGTTTTCCAAGACGTTGCTATTGTTTATTATCCACCGGTAGAAGAAGATGCTGTGGTTAGTGCAGAATCTGATTCGGTTTCGGTTAGCGGGGGAGCAGTATCGAGAGGTTCTTCTGTGCAGTACTCTATAGGAGAAAACGGAGTAGCTATGTCGGCTGTTACCATAAATGGGGGCGAAGAAAAAACTAATTCTAGAAAAGTCTTGTTGAGTTTTGCTATAGACAATGCTGAAGAAATTATGATTTCAGAAGATATTACTTTTCAAAATGCCTTTGTTTTCCCTTATCAAGATTCGCTACCTTGGGTTTTGTCGGAAGGGATTGGTGACAAAGTAATTTATGTTAGATTCAAACTTTTTAGTGGGATTTATTATGATGAAGAAGTATCTATAGAATTAACAGAGCAAGAAATTGAGAACATAGAAGATTTGAGTGAGATATTGAGAAAAAGCGATAACACAGCCAGAACTTCTTCTTTGTACGAAGAAGACTCTATATTTGATTCTATAATCGTTGGAATAAAATCAATTTTCCCGTTTTTTGAAACTAGAGATTTGGATGGTGGTAATACAAATAACGAAGTTTGCCCACTAGAAGCAGACAAACCATATGCCGCTGCCTTGCCTGGGCAAATATATTTAATAACAGAAAATTGTACCAAAAGATTAGTAGAAAATGAAGATTTATTCTTTACTCATTTTTCTTCTTTGGGCGATGTGGTAATAGAGGCACAAGAGATCTTGGATCAAATTCCAGAAGATCCTGCTGGCCCAGTTTTGCCTGGTAAGAATTATGTACCAAGAGAAGGAGAAATTGTAAGATTCCCAGAGTCTAGCTACTCTTATATATTCGAAGATTCTAGCTGGAGGAAATTCAACACAGATTATACTTTTTCCAAGCTTGGTTATGAGTATGATGATCTGATTTATTTGGATCAAACTTTGTTCGACAAATATCCGGGAGGAGAGGACTATACAGAAGCTGATATTGGACCGTTTAAAAAAGATCTTAATTTTCAAGACGAAGACCAGGATGTTAGTGAGTTGAAAAAGGTTTTGCACGAAATGGAATATTTTTACCTTTATGAAACGACTCCTTTCTTTGGGACTACTTTAGAAGAGGCTTTGGAAAGATTTCAAAAAGATAATGACTTGCCAGTAACCAAGACGCTCGACAAAGATACTAGGAAGGAATTGAATATTCTCTTGAATGAATAAATAAAGATAAATTAAAAAACTCCTCGAGAAAGAGGGGTTTTTTGATTGATTTTTTTAATTGCTCTCAATAGAGTAGGGTGAGTGATTCCATCACAACGTTTCGGTGTATGCGAAGTTCGGCTCTTTGTTTTCGAAATATAAGGTTAAAGCCTCTTTTTTTTGTTTTTCCAAAACTAGAAACTTCAACATCCAAACAACGATAGACATTAATTTTAAATCTTTTGGTAGAAAAGAGCTAAAATTAGCTAAAATTTTAACTAAATCATTGACAAATGTCCATTTTTATGATATTGTGAAACGTCCGTCTGGAGTTCACCAGCCGGCATAACCTCGGAGGAGATCTTGATGCAATCAGATTGGTACAGACGTTCCATTCTTGACGATAGTGGCCGACCCCTCAACCCCAGCAGTTTGGCTCACGCCGTGCGTCGGGTCAACCTTCCGAAGATTGACCATGAGATGGTCTGTAAGAGTTTGAGAGTTCCGGTTCGTTTCTGGGACCTGATCGTGGGTATCGTCGATCGAGTGACGACGTTCCACGATGGCACTCTTCTTGAGCTGTCTCCACAGCCTGGAGGCATCTACAACGTCAATCCGCTCGAACCCCACTCGTGGTGGGGGAAGACCATCTACTTCTGGGTGGCGAAATTCGGAGTTTCGGGCATCTTGAACTGACGGACAGGAACCGTCGCTTCTACCACCATCTGTGTGGAGTTGGAGCGACGGTTCCACACAGATTCCTTTTGGTTATTGATGAGCCAAATATTCTTTCAGAAAAAGATAATCAATATAATAAAATGTAAATGAAATTACTTGTTAATTGAGCCAGATACACAGTGTTGTAAGAGGTACTAAAAATATACAAAGTAAAAATGACCATCGTGGTCATTTTTTATTTTTCATATACAAATATTTAACCAACCTACAAATACTCCCTAATCACTTTGGCAGAAGCTTGCAACTTCTTTTTTTCTTCTTTGGATAACGGAATTGGCCAATAATCTTTGATACCATCTGCACCTACTATACTCGGTACACCCAGAGCCACACCACTCAATCCATTCCATTTGTTTAGTACAGAAGTAACCGGCAATATTTTTTGTTGATTGTACAAAATAGCTTCGGCAATGTCGGCAATAACTAGGCCAATGCCATAGTAAGTTGCCCCTTTGCGATTAATTATTTCGTAAGCTTCTTTGCGAACATCTTTTTCAATTTTGTTGGCAATTCTTTTGTTAAAACCTTTTACCTTTGTTATGGGTACGCCACCGATAGAAACTGTACTCCAAGCCACAAATTCACTGTCTCCATGTTCTCCCATTACAAATCCAGATACATCTTGGGCGCTAACCTGGAATTTGTCGGCCAAAGCAGTGTGTAGTCTGGCTGTGTCTAGGCAAGTTCCACTGCCAAAGACTTGATTGGCCGGGAGTTTGGTTATTTTTTGGATATGTTGAGTTAGCACATCTACCGGATTGGAGATTACCAAAATTTTGGCATTTTTGTTTACTTTGCCAACTTTTTTGAATATAGAGGTCATTATACTTTTGTTTTTTTCTACTAGATCCAGTCTGGTTTCTCCGGGTTTTTGCCTGGCTCCAGCAGTTATTACGATTATGTCTGCACTCGCTGCATCACGAAAATCCGATCCTTTTACACAACCTGTTTCTACAAAACAAAGCCCATCGGCAATGTCCATTACTTCTCCTTCTTCTTTTTTTTCGTTTCTATCAATCAAAACTATTTCAGCGGCTACTTGCTTGATATCCATGGCATAGGCTGCTGCCGAGCCTACATTGCCGGCTCCGATTATGGCGATTTTGTGATAGTTTCTATTTTTCATAATTATGTTGTTATTTTTATGATCATATTATAACACGAATTAATTTATTCTACTGTCATTAGTTATGCTGTCATTGCGAGCTCGGCCAAAGCCGAGCGTGGCAATCTCACACGAAAGTATTAGAGATTGCGACGGTCGCTATCGTTCCCTCGCAATGACAGGTTCAGGATTGTGTATTAAAAAATCCGAGAGTTTATCTCGGATTTTGGTTTGACTTATTTTTTGTGTTTTTTGCGAATAATAGAACCGTGTGAAAGGAATAGTGCCAGACCAACAATTAGAGTAGAGATATCTCTTACCAAGGCTCTTTGTCTTCTTATGGCCATTCTTTTTTCGGTATCATTTTCACGTTCTTCCCATCGTCTATAATTTTCTTTCCAGTTTTCAAATAGCTGTTGGTCGGATTCGTTTAGAGTAACTGTTGTAACTGGTTCGGTGCTATTTGGATCTATGTTTGTTTTTAGCATGTATGGTTCTGGGCCGCGATCGTAGTACTCATCTTCGGCAGCTAGGGGGAATAGGGTAGACTCTAGGGTAATCTTGATTAGGTCTACTGCTGGAATAACCACCATAATTAACCCGATCAAAGTTACTAGATAAAGATAGATATTTCTAATAATATTTTTTTTATCTTGGTTCATATTTTTAATTAATGATTAATGAATTATGTATCTATTTTAGCACCAACAAGCTGGAAAGTAAAAACCAGCCTGTTGGCTGGTTTTTGGATATGAATCGAGTGCGGGTTCATACGAAGATTTAGCTCCAATATGATTTTTGGTTTGAGTATATGAGTACGAAACTCGGTTTACAACTGCCTCCGGCAGAAGAACCCTCTAACGAAGTCGCCCGCACCAACTCCGGGGATGTTATGCAGAACTCCCTTATCTTACTTGCGTAGATAAGGTGCAGCGTCTAAGGCGCTCGGACTAGAAGCGCGGTCCCACACTAAGGCTTGCATCCCAAGCCCATTGAGCAATATCTGGCTGCCTCAGCATTTACAATACAAACATATTTCAAAATAAAAATCAACCCTTTCGGGTTGATTTTTGTGTGTATAGATTTTTATTCTTCTACTTGTACGCCCATTTGTCTGGCAGTACCGGCTATAATTTTCATAGCGGCTTCTACATCGTTGGCGTTTAGGTCTGGCATTTTCTTTTCGGCAATTTCACGAAGTTGGGCTTGGGTGATTTTGCCAACTTTGTCCTTGAGTGGATTGCCAGAACCACTTTTTAGACCAGCCGCTTTCTTAATAAGAGCGCTAGCTGGGGCAACTTTGGTAATAAAGTCAAAGCTACGATCTTCGTAAACATTGATTACTACCGGCACCACTTCGCCTTTTTTGTCGGCAGTAGCGTTGTTGAACTGAGTACAAAAATCTTGGATGTTTAGACCATGTTGACCCAGAGCCGGACCAACTGGAGGAGCCGGATTGGCTGCCCCACCCATGATTTGAAGTTTGATTTGAGTTAATAGTTTTTTAGACATATATATTATATATAAAAAGCTTGAGAAGCTAGAGATGCCGGAAAAGCTAGAAGCTGAAAGTTGATCTTTCAAGCCTTTTTAGCATCTTAGGCCTCTCCGGCCTTTTTAGATTTTTTTCACTTGAAGAGCATCTAGTTCGATTGGAGTTTCGCGGCCAAACATACTTACTAGTACTTTGATCTTGCCACGACCTTCGTCTACAGCGCTTACTTTTCCTTCAAAATTCTTAAATGGTCCATCGACAATACGAACTGGATCTTCTACAGCTACGTCAATAGTGTGGGTTGGATCGGCCACACCCATACGTTTTTGTAAGTTTTCCATTTCTTTGGGATCAATAGGAGTAGGAGTTGTCCCAGAACCAATAAAACCAGTTACGTTTGGGGTGTTTCTTACTACATACCAAGAATCATCGGTTACATTCATTTCAACCATTACATAACCTGGGAAGATTTTTTCTTCGATTACTTGGCGTTTACCATTTTTGATTTTAATCTTTTTTTCCTTTGGTACCAAGACACTAAAAATTTTGTCTTGCATATCAAAAGATTCGATACGTTGTTCTAAATTGTGTTTTACGTTTTCTTCGTAGCCACTGTAGGTATGTAGTACATACCAGCGACGACCTAATTTTAATGTTTGCTTGGCCATAAAAATTATGTGTAATCCAAATTTTATTTAATTACTTGCTCTAGGGCAATATTGAAAATATAATCGAGTACTCCAAAAAATACGGCTACGCCAATACTCATGGCGATTACGATTAGAGTATAGATTTGAGTTTGTCTTTTGCTAGGCCAAACGACTTTTTTCATTTCAGAGATAGATCCTTTGAAATAGTCTTGGGCAGCTTTTAGAGCTTTGTTCATATGCGTTAGAGGCTTGCAAGGCTTAGGAGGCCTAGAAGGCTTACAAGGCCTTGCCAGCTTTGTTAGCCTTTGCAAACAAAAAAGTATTTTAAAACGGCCTTTTGGCCGAAATTGATGATAGGCTTAATATAGCCTAATTTGAGCCACTTGTCAAGTTTGCCAAGAGTGGATAAACTGATAAGTAGGAGGTGACAATGTCACAATACAATTTGCAATCTTCTTGCCCGAATAGCCAGGAGAGGATCTGGGGAACTTTGTCCCTATTCGCCTTGGCTGTCGCCTTGCTCTCTTTTGCCTTGTCCCTGGGGCTACCACCCCAGTCGGTAGAAAGCCAGAGCCTGGACTCCTCCGTCTGCACTTGCCAGGCCGACCAGCCGAGTACTCGAGCCGTGGTCAACTACCACTTCGAGTTCAAGGTCTCGGTCACGAGGAGTCCGCTCGAGCCTACGAACAAACCCCAGAGTCTTCAAGATCTGTCTGGTGTCGATCCCTTCGAAGCTTATTTCGAGATCGAGCCGGCTTTTCCGTACATGATTCTGGACTATCCGTGGCACGCTTTGGCCTCTTTGATAGGTTCGGAGTGTCTGGAGCTGAAAATTCCGGACTGGTGGAACTACGCCAAGCATAGGATGTGCTTGCCATTGGAACACCCCTGGTCTTCCTATAGGTATCCGGTGGATCTTTCTGGAAAAGAGGGGTTGAATCTTTCTCTCAAAGAACTAAGACCCAAGAGGGCAATAGTTTGTGTCAACTCAGATACGGCAGAGAATGATCGTCTGCTCTGTTATACCTAGCAGAGCGTTTGCGAGACTACGCCAACGGGGGCATGTCGCCAGTCTCTCTCATTCCAGTGATTTCAAAATTTGAAATTAGTGGAAAATAAAAAATCTCTCAAATTTTGAGAGATTTTTTGTTTGTTGAGTTTTTTACACATCCAAATTCTTTACACTCTTGGCATGGGTTTGGATAAATTTCTTGCGAGGGGCAACTTCGCTACCCATAAGAATATCAAATACTTCGCTAGCTTTTTCGGCGTCTTCAATTGTAACTAGTTTCATGACTCTGTTTTCTGGGTTCATGGTAGTTTCCCAAAGTTGTTCTGGATTCATTTCACCCAAACCTTTGTAGCGCTGAATATTTAGTTTGGTTGGTTTTTTTGCTTTGGTCTTGGTTTCTTCTTGCGGTTCTTCGTTTTCGTTATTAGCTTCTTGGATGTCTTCTGCTTTTACCCCATGTTTTTTCTTGTAATTTTCCAAATCTTCTTCTCTATAAAGCCAGGTTACTTCTTTGCCTTTTTTTACACTATAAAGTGGTGGTTGAGCAATATAAACATGGCCATCGTTGATCAATTCTGGGAAGTATCGGAAAAATAGGGTGAGAAGCAAAGTTCTAATGTGAGCTCCATCTACATCGGCATCGGTCATAATTACAATATTGTGATAACGCAATTTGGAAATATCAAATTGTTCACCAATATTGGTTCCAAGAGCAATGATCAAAGATTTAAGTTCGTTGTTGGTTAAGATTTTGTCTAATCTGGCTCTTTCTACATTCAACACTTTACCGCGAAGTGGGAGAATTGCTTGGGTACGACGATCGCGACCTTGTTTGGCAGAACCTCCCGCAGAGTCACCCTCTACAATATAGATTTCAGATTCTTCGGCATTGCGACTAGAACAATCAGCCAGTTTACCTGGCAAAGTAAAGCCTTCTAGAGCCCCTTTTCGGAGGACTGTTTCTCTGGCCAGTCTGGCAGCGTTTCTGGCTCTGGCCGCTAGCAAACACTTACCCAAGATGCCTTCGGCGTCTTTTGGATGTTCTTCTAGAAAAATAGCAAAAGCTTCGGCAAAAACTTGTTCTACTGCCGGTTTTACTTCTGGATTCCCAAGTTTGGATTTGGTTTGTCCTTCGAATTGTGGTTCGGGAATTTTTATAGAGACTATAGAAGTCAGACCTTCTCTTACATCTTCTCCGGTTAGGTTATTGTCTTTTTCTTTTAGGATTTTTTTGTTTCTGGCATAGGTGTTTAGAGTTCTGGTAAGAGCACTACGAAAACCAGCTACGTGCATACCTCCGTCCGGGTTGGTAATGTTGTTGGCAAAGGCATGCAAAGATTCGGAATAGTCGGCAGTGTATTGCAAAGCAATTTCTACTACTACTTCACCAACTTTTTTTTCTACATAAAAAACACTGTCGTGTTTTGGTTCACGGTTTTTATTAATATGTTTTACATAACTTCCAATACCACCTTCGAAGTAAAATTGATACTCCTTTAAGAGTTTTTCGGCAGTGGTGTCTTTTTCTCTTTCTTCTTCCGGGCGTTCGTCTAGGATATGTAGTCTTACCCCTTTGGTTAGATAAGCTTGTTGACGCAAATGATCTATAATAGTACGCCAGCTATAATCAATAGTAGAAAAAATATCAGCATCGGCTCGAAAAGCTATGGTAGTTCCTGTGGTTTTGGTAGTCCCAATTGATTTAATTTTTTTGACCGGCTTTCCTAGTTTGTATTCTTGAAACCAAATTTTTCCATCGCGGTGAACCGTGGCTTTTACTTGTGTAGAAAGGGCATTTACAACCGAGACACCTACACCGTGCAAACCACCGGAAACTTTGTAGCCCCCATCTCCAAATTTACCACCGGCATGAAGTTGGGTTAGTACCAATTCCAAGGCGCTTACTTTTTTCTTGGGGTGAATATCCACCGGGATACCACGACCATTGTCGGTAACTTCTATCCAATGGTCTGGTTGTAAACGAATCGTGATGTCGTCACAATGGCCGGCCATGGCTTCGTCAAAGGCATTGTCTACTACTTCCCAGATCATGTGGTGCAATCCTTGTGGGCCAGTAGAACCAATATACATTCCAGGTCTTTTGCGGACAGCTTCTAGACCTTCTAGAACAGTAATATTTTTGGCACTATAAGAAGAATTTTCTTTTCCTTTTTTAGCTTTTGTTGCAGGTTGCTTGGGCATATTGATAATAGGTTTTAGGTGGTTAGGGATTAGGTGGTAGGCAATAGAGTGTATTAAACTGTCATTGCGAGGCGTCTGAAAGAACGCCGTGGCAATCTCTAATACTTTTTATGTAGATGTAATTTACAATTTGTTTTTTGCTCTAAGCTGAGAGGCTAAGTCCTGACTGGAGTCGAGATTAATGATTTCATGCTTTTTATTTCTTCTAGATTTTATCATTTTTCTATATATAAAACAAGGGGTGTAATTAGGCTTATTTTTGGTGTATAATTGTAGCATTAGATAAGCAGATTAAGCAGAATAGACAGAGTAAGTAACATAAATAATTTTTACTCTGCTTAATCTGCTTATTACTTACCTTGCTTACAAAGTTATGATTTTTCAGAAGCCACCAGACAAATTAAAAGCATACAAAGATCCGACCGGTGAATTTAGCAATCGCAAACTTAGAATGGGGGAATGGTATCTAAAACACAAATTGCAATTGGCCAATATGGGTAAAGGAATTTTGGTTGTTTGGTGTATAGTTACGGTTGGTTTTAGTTTGTTTATGTGGGGGCATTATTTGTTTGTGGGTTACAATCAAGACTTGCAATTGCATCGTTCACAACTAGAACAAGTTACCAACTTTGTTCCATTGCACGAATTATACGGAGCCAAAGATTTGCAAGTAGAAAGAATAAGCGTATACCAAAGTTCGGCCAGTAAGTATGACTTTGTGGCTGATATAAACAATATAAACGAAGATTGGGTGGCTACTTTGCGTTATTATTTTGTGTTTGGAAATAGTCGTACCGAAACTGTAGAAACCATAATTATGCCGGCATCAAAACGTCCGGTAGCAATTTTGGGTAGAGATTTGGGTTCTTTTCCTACCAACGCCAGGTTCGAAATAGAAGACGTGACTTGGAAGAGAGTCGATGCTCATGAGATTGCCGATGTAGCTGGTTTTATGAACGAAAGAATTATATTTTCGGTAGAGAATTTTAACTTTAGTGCACCCGGTTTGAACGAGGGGCCACTAGTGCCTAGTGTGCAGTTTGATTTTTACAATGATTCGGCCTACAGCTATTGGGAACCGACTTTTTTGGTAGAGTTATTTAGTGGCAACCAAAGAATGGGAGTTATAAATTTGGTGGTGGATCAATTTTTGGCAGGTGAAAAAAGAAATATTGATTTGCGTTATTTTGGTGGCACTATAAATGTAAGTAGTGTGGTAGTTAGTCCAACTTTTGATGTGTTTGATGAAGAGGAATTTATTGGACGCTGATTACACTGATTATTTACAGATTCCGCAGATTTTTTTGTATTAAGATGTTTTATTTGTTGGGGATTAAATAATTAATTAAATTTAAAAAGAGCCGAGAGGCTCTTTTTTTTGATTTTTTATACGTCTAATAAATAAATCGGCCACAATATTTGGTGATAAAGCTGGTGGCACGCTCTTGATCCGATGGTGACATAGCACTACGATCTTGTCCGATCATACCTAGACAGGCCATATCAATAATGTCCACAAGTGTGGCATATTCTTGTGCTCCTTCTACAAAGTCGTTTGTATCCGGATCGTAGCTGCCACAACGTTGGGCAAGACATGGCATAGGGATTTCGCTCTCGGCAGAAAATGCTGCCTGTGGTGCTCCTTTCTCTAAGGAATTATCTCTCCCGGACATTCCCATGAGAATGATAAACATTACAGTAGATGAGATAATAGCCACAACCGCCGATACAATAATTGTATTGATACATTTTTTCATATATGTAAAAAATATTTTAATATAATAACTTTTATAAAAATATAATACAAAAAATTATTTTAGTCAATAATAAAAGATTGTTTTTTACCTAAAATAAGTCAAAAAATTAGTATATAAATATTGTCTATAAAAATACATTGTGCTAGAGTAATCTTCTAAACAAGTTTTTGACCAAATATGAAATTTATCTCAAACAATCTTTCCTCTTTGCGTCGCTATGATTGGTTTTTGGTGGCGGTGGTGTTTGTGCTAATTTCGATTGGTTTTGCCGCTATATACAGTATAGATTTGTCGAGAGGAGAAGATCTTATTTATTTTCCTACGCAGTTAATTGCTTTGGGGATCGGTTCGGCTGTGTTGCTAATCGCCGCCAGAGTACACATGAGTTTTTATCAAGCCAGCGCCAAGTTTGCCTATATTGTATCGGCAGCTTTGCTGGTAGGAGTTCTAATTTTTGGAGTTACCATTCGTGGTACCACTGGTTGGTTTCGGGTAGCTGGTTTTTCATTTCAGCCGGCCGAGCTCTCCAAAGTAGCTTTGATTTTGGCTATGGGATTCCTTATGTATAGACAAGGAAGAAGGTTCGACAAATTACAATTTGTAGTCCTTAGTGGAATTATTACCTTTGTTTTAGCTGGATTAATTATGATGCAGCCAGATTTGGGATCGGCCTTGGTTTTGGGGGGGATTTGGTTTGGTCTTCTTTTGATAGGGGGCGCCAAAAAAAGATATCTATTATTTTTAATTTCGGCCGTACTTTTTATGTTTGTAATCGGTTGGTTTTTTCTTTTTCAAGATTATCAAAAAGATCGTTTGGCCACTTTTTTAAATCCAGAAGCCGATCCTTTGGGAGCTGGTTACAATGTGACTCAATCTATTATTGCCATTGGAGCGGGGCAGTTTTTTGGTAGAGGTTTGGGTTTTGGTTCACAAAGCCAGCTTCATTTTTTGCCAGAGGCTCAAACAGATTTTATCTTTTCGGTAATAGCCGAAGAACTTGGTTTTGTTGGAGCCGTAACAGTTTTGATTTTGTATATGCTTTTGTTGTGGCGATTGATGTTAATTGCTAGAAATAGTCGAAATGATTTTGGGACTTATACTGTAATGGGGATTATAATGCTTTTTGTGGTACAAGTAGTTTTTAATATTGGGGCTGCTACCGGGCTTTTGCCAGTAACTGGACTTACTTTGCCATTTGTTAGTTATGGGGGGTCTTCTCTTATAATTAACCTGTTTTTAATTGGGATAGCCGAGAGTATTGCCCGTTCCAATCAAGAAAGACAAGAAGAGAGTGTGATATTTGGGTAGTAACTAGTAGTAGACAGCGTATATGGGGTTTGTGCTATAATTTGGCTACTATTACTGTCTGTTGACATAAAAAAATTAATCTGCTATAATCGCCACGTTATTGATCTATGCAAAATAGTCCAAAACCAGCAAAATCTTCGGAATCTATCTTTGATAAATTAAGATTGATGCAGGAATGTCCTCTTTGTGGACATGGTTACGAAGAAGACAAAGTTAATCTTTTGGAAGAAAGAGCCGATAGCCACTTGGTACATATTACTTGTGGTCGTTGTCAAAATGCTATTTTGGCTATGATAGTCCTCTCTCCAATTGGGATTAGCTCTGTCGGTATGGTAACCGATCTCACTGCAAGAGACGTAGTTAGACTACGATCAAAATTGCCAATTTCCGAAGATGATCTTCTCGGTTTTCACGAGCTATTACATAGACCTTATCAGTTAGAAAATCTGTTTGTAAAAAAATAATTTTATTCTATGAAAAATTTTGCCATAGCTGTAAAAGACAGAGTTGGTACAGCCGAAGAGACTCGTGCCGAAGGTTTTGTCCCAGCTGTAATGTATGGTCCAAAGCAAGATCCAAAATCTGTAGCAGTGGATTATAAAACTTTTGAAAAACTTTACCAAGAAGCTGGTAACGCCAGTTTGGTGGACATAACTACACCAGACAATCAAACTACCAAAGTTCTAATTCAAGAAGTACAGTTTGATCCTATAAAAGACACCATTATCCACGCCGATTTTAGACAAATCGACATGGACAAAGAGATTAACGCTGTAATTGATGTAAAATTTGTTGGCGAAGCTCCTGCTGTAAAAACTTTGGGTGGTACTTTGAACAAAGGTTTGGAAAGATTATCTATCACTTGTTTGCCAAAAGATCTTATTCACCATGTAGAAGTTGACCTAAGCAATTTGAAAACTTTTGAAGATATAATCAGAGTAGAAAATTTACAACTTCCACAAGGCGTAAAAGTACAAGACAATGCCGACACGGTAATTGCCAAAGTAGCAGCTCCTCTAACCGAAGAACAATTGAAAGCTATGGAAGAATCACAAGCTGCTTCTGTAGAAGATATTGAAGTAGAAGAAAAAGGTAAGAAGGAAGAAGAAGGTGAAAAAGCCGCCGAAGGTGAAAAGAAAGAATAAATATCTTTCAAAAAAGCAAAAACCAAAAAAGCACCGGATGGTGCTTTTTTCAATTTGATTTTTGTCAAAAAAGTAGTAGTATATAAAAGCTTTATCAAAGACATATGAAACACAAACATATCCAAAAAGGTTGGGTAAAAATTAAAAAGAAATTAAAGAAGCAAAAACAAGAAGGAGATGATGTAAAGTATCTATATTTATTATCTTCTTTGGTACTTTTAACAGCTATTGTTATTTTGGTTGGTCATGCCAGTCGCAGTTTTTTCGTTTCGGAGCCAGAGGCTGGTTTAGTTATTGATCCAAATCCAGAAGTAGAAGAAGAAAAATCATGTGATTTCCAAAGAAAATTAGACGGTGTTTGTGTAAAATCGGATAGGTATGTAGATCCAAGTTTGGTAGCCGTTATGATAGAAAACAGTAGAGACGCTTGGCCCCTATCTGGTTTGTCGGAAGCTAGAGTAGTTTACGAAGCGCCGGTAGAAGGGGATATCCCTAGGTTTATGGCTATTTATTTTTTGGAAGAAGAGGTGAAAAAAACTGGCCCGGTGCGTAGTGCCAGACCTTATTATCTAGATTGGCTTGGGGAATATGGAGACACTATGTATATGCACGTTGGGGGTTCTCCAGAAGCTTTGGAAAAAATAAAAGATTTAGAAATTTTTAACATAAATGAATTTTACAAAAGTTGGTATTTTTGGCGTAGCAAAGATAGAGGCGCTCCACACAATACTTATACTTCGAACAAACTTTGGGAAAAGGCTTTTTCCGATTACGAAGAATTTGCTGAAAAAGAAAATTATGAAGGTTGGAAGTTTGGTCAGTTGGAACCGTGTGTTATAGACGAAGAATCAGAAGAAAATAATTGTGTTTACAATTTTACAGCTTCTTTTTACTCACCAACTTACGATGCCGGCTGGGAGTACGACGAAGAAATAGGGAGCTATACTCGGTACCAAAACAAACGCAAGCAGCTAGATTCGGATGGCTCGGAAATATCGGCCGATACGGTAGTAATACAATTTGTAAAAGCAGTAGTAGTAGATGAGGTAGGTAGAAAAAAGATGGATACTATTGGTAGTGGCAAAGCTGTGGTATTTCGCGATGGTTACCAGATAGAAGGGACTTGGGAAAAAGCTAGTAGAAAAGATAGAACCAAGTTTTATAACGAAGATGGTGAAATTATAGAATTTAAATCTGGTAAAATTTGGGTAGAGGTTTTGTCGCAAAATGGGGAGTTAATAATTAATTAATTTTGCAAATATGGTAAGAGAAGGCAGAAGGGGAGGACGAAGAGAATATCCAGAAGGTTCTGTGGAAAAAAGATTTTTGGATTTGTATGAAAGAGCAAAGAAAGCAAATACTAAAGAGGAAAGAGCCGCCGTACATAATGAATTTTCTGAGTTATTTTTTTCTGGTGGCTTGAATTCGGACAAAATAAAAAGATTAGTCCCGGTTCATTCTTCTTACAGAGATCCAAGTATGTCTTCTGGCAGGTTTAATCCTGCTTTATTTTTTAGTAGAACTTTTCCACCTTTGACAGAAGCAAAGGGAGCAAGTGTTGGAGATAGAGTTGAAGTAGTTAAAGATAATACGGTTTCAGTTGCTACACCAGAAAAAGATGAAGTAAATGATGTTACTGAGGAAGTTGAAGTTTTAGACAGTGGAGAAGAAGAAAGACCAGAAACCGAAGATCGAGATATAATCCTTGATCCGCTTGATCAAGAGCCAGATGAAGCATCTGAAGATTTTACTCCCGGGAGTGAAGACTTGGATGGAGCTAAAGCTAAAGTTGCAGAATTTGATGAAAATAAAATAGAAGAAGTCGAGTTGCCAGTTGCTTTTGTACCAACAGATAAAACAATTTTACCATCAGGAGAGGGTTCTATGCAGGACGGAGATAGAGAAGACTTGGAACAGGTTTTTGAGAGTGTCCCAAGATCTAAATATGTTTTGGAAGTTTTGAAAGAGTTGGGGATAGACCTATCAGAAAATAAATATTTTACAGGCAAAAATGACTCAAGTATGGTAAGAAAAGAAAGTTACAAGATAATCGTTGTGCCCAAATTGAGAAAAATTATTTTGGTTTGTGATGAGGTTGGGAATAGAACATTTGTAGTACATGACCAAGGTAAAATAGATAGATTTTTTGAAATGACCAAAAAAGATCTTAAAGCGAAATCTCCGAAAGGAATTTTGCAAGAAGGTGACGTAACTAATTTTGTTTGGACATCTGATGAAAAAAGATGGAAGTTTAATCTTGCTTCACATTTGTTAATGAAACCAGAAGAATCAGATTCTCCGGAAGAGGTTGACGCAACGAAGATGGTAGAAAAACCAGAGCAAATAAAACCAAAAATGGATAAAGATTATTTTTTGAATCCAGAAATTGTTGGGGAAGATTTAGAAAGGTATTTAAAAATGTCTGGTCGGGGAGAGTCTATCGAAGATTTGGTTGTTGGATTGCGTCGCGCCGATATAAAGGGGGAAGATTTGGCAGTTTTGACAGTAGCAGGAGAAAGTATAAAGTTTGCTGCCTATGTCCATAGAGCCGCAGTTGCCCTTGGAATGACAAAAGATTATAAAGATGCTCCGAACCACGAGAAAGATACACTTGAAGTATTAAAAGAAATTGCTGGGTTTGAGATTAAATATTACGAGCCAATGGATGAAACGTACTTTAATGATCTGAAGATTGTTAGAGAAGATTTGCAAAAAATAGTAGATGCCGTAAATTTTGGTCTAGGAGAAGATGACAAGATAAATGCAACTGGCTTACACGCAAAAAATGTAAGAGGGATAGGACCAATAGAATTTTCTAGTGGGGAGTCTATTACACCACTTGCATATATCAATAGAGCCGTAATTTCACTTGGTTTTTCAAAACACCATAAAGATGCTGCTAAACACTACTCTAGAGGTTTTAATCATTTGGCCAGAGTTGCAGGTTATGAAGTGGACAAATACATGGATCAAGAAGAAGAAAAAGAAATGTGGCAAGACTATTTTTCCCAACCAGAAAACATAGTCTCTGATTTAGATCATTTTATTATAGCCACTGGGGTTGATTCTGTAGAAGATTTGCATAGTCAAAATATGAGAGAAAATAATGTGTTGTGTAGGGTGGGTAAAATTGTAAATGGCCACACTTATTTAATCAGAGCTGGGATAGCGCTTGGTTTAGCAGAAAATAGTACCGAAGCAAATAGTAAAAAAAGAATGATAGTGGATGAATTAAAAAGAATATACAGAGAAAATAAATTTAATTAGAATTTAGGATTCTGTTTAACTTTGGATAAAAAACCACCAGCATAATGGCTGGTGGTTTTGGTTTGGAATGGGAGGTGGACTGGGGTTGTTTGAGCCAAGAGCTTGTCTTAGAACAAGCTAAGGACCCTGGCCAAGAGCGGTGAGTTTCTTTGTAGATTTGCTCTCTCGCTTTTTTCTTTTGCTCTTTTTGCCTCCATTTTTTTGATCATGATCTTGGCTCGAGGATCTTGGTAGCTCTTGATGGAATCTTCGTAGTTGAAGATGCTCCAGCGTTCGTGAGTCGCTAGGATAGCGACTAGCACGATCAGACCTGCCCCTCCGATCGCGTATAGAAAGTTTACTGCATTGATGGTCTCCACCATGCCGCTACTTTATTCCTTTTTGTTTTTTTTGTCAAAAGTGTTCTTAGGCTTGACATTTTATTTTTTCTGTGCTAGCTTTTTTAGCAAGGAGAAGACCTGATGAGTGAGAAAAAAACTATCATCGTACAGATTCGTTTTCAGAAAGAAGAGGATGGAAGAGACATCGCCTTGGCTCCTGCTTACCCGGGAGCCATTCAGTATGGCAAATCCAAAGAGGATGCCAGGGAGCGTTTGAGGACTCTTTTGGGGGAGACGTTTTTGAAAAATATGGGATTCGTCTTTCATGACGAAGCTCCCTGATGCGGCCCCTAGGGGACAAGCAAATTCTCACTCTCTCAATTCAATTTTTTAGCCATATTTGGCATAAGCAAAACAACCTATAATAAGGTTGTTTTTTAAATTTCAATTTTTACCACCCTATCATGTCCGGCCAAATCCTGGGCAATTTGGATGTTTGCGTTTGGTAAATATTGTTTTATCAAAGTTTTTATTTTTTGGGTTTGAGTAGGGTCTATTTCCAGATAACAGTTTAGAGTTCTTAGTTCATGGTTCTTAGTTATTTTTTTAATTTGGTTTAGGAGTTTTTCGTAGAGTGCCAAGCCTTGCTTGTTTGCCACCAAAGCTGTTTTAGGCTCTTTTTGGATGCTAGGCTCGCTTGCAAATTGAGCTTCGGTTAAATAAGGTAGGTTGGCAGTGATTATAAGATTTTTATATTGTTCTATTTTTATATTGTTCCATTGTTTTAAAATCGGATTCAAAAGATTACCTTTTAAAAAATCTATTTTTACTCCATGTTTTTTTGCATTCTTTTTGGCTATTTTTAGGGCTTTGGCAGAGATATCTGTAGCATAAGTTGTAATTGTTTTATTGTTCCATTGTTCCATTGTTTTTTTTATAGAAACAGGGATATTCCCCGAACCAGTCCCCACATCTATTAATAGAATATTTTGTTTTTTTGCTTTTTGTTCCTTGATATTTGAAATAACTTTTTCTACCAAAATTTCAGTATCTGGTCTGGGAATCAAAGTATGTTTGTTTACCAAAAAATCCAGACCAAAGAATTCTTTGTGACCAATCAAATAAGCCAAAGGTACGTTATTTAGTCTTTTTTTTACAAATCTTCTAAATTTTAAAATCTCAAAACTTGAAGGTAAAAATTCTGGATGAGAAATAACAAACTCTCGTGTCTTTTTTATTACATGAGCAAGCAAGAGTTCGGCATCCAACTGATCAATATGCTGATTAGTTTTCTGTAAAATTGTCTTTATCTTTTGTTGGAGCATCTAGCAAAAATAAAAGTGATTCGGAGTATCCGGGGGCACGGATTTTTTCTTTTATAACCCAGCCTTTGTTCAATAATATTTCCTGTAACCAAAAGAAACTAATTGAATTTTGGATAATAAATATTCTCTCGGCGTTGTGTTCTATAATAGTTTTGTCGAGCCAAAGTGTTAGTTCTTCGTCGCTAGTTAACTGTTTGTTCCAGTTGTAGCGAACGATTCTTTCTTCGTAACTTAAATTATCTTCTTTTAAATATAGTCCCACATGAGGAGTTTTTCCTTTGTAAAAATGTTGCCAAGACAAAGTTTCGGGGAAAGCCAAAATTACTAGAGAATTATCATTGGCTTCTTTTTCTACAAAATTTACAAAAGGTGTCCAAGAAAAAACCGGTCTAGTAGCAATTAAAGTGCTGGAGGGTAGAATAGAAATTAAAACAGCAATAGTAATTATTAGCAAGCTTTTTTTCTTTTGGGTAATTCTGGTAATTGCATAACCAGCCAAGATGTAGAGAGCCGGGTAAGCATACAAAACATATTTGGGAACAAAAATACTAAAAAGCGAAGTAAAGACAATTGGTAAAAGTCCCCACAAAGCCAAGAATATAAGGCTATTTTTGGTTTTTGTATCTGTACTTGGTTTGCTGTACTTTTGGCTAATAATTATGGCAGCTACTACCAAAGCAATAATTACAAAAGTATAAATAAACTGGGCTCCAATATTGTTTACAAAAAATCCCGTAGCTAGTAGTGAAAAAATATTGGCATTTTGAAATAAGTCCCCATCAAAAAACCAACCAGTAGTAGTTGTACTATTAAATTTGGATAAAAAAGCCGGGATAATCCAAGGTAACCAAAATATTCCAGCCACAATTTGACTAGACCACCAACGACGATTATCTAACTTATTTGGCTGTTGCAAGATTAATGCCAATAAGTGGGTGAGAGGTACCAAAATAGCGGTAAGATGAGTGTAGAGTAAAAGTGTGGTAAGTACAGTATAAATGATCCAATTTTTGCGACTTTTTTCTTCTGCAAAAAAAAGTTTGTAAAAGTAAAAATAAGACAAAATAGTAATTAGACCGAGTAGGGTATAGGTACGAGTTTCGGTGCTAGCCAAGATATGAATCCCAGATAAAGAAAAGAAAAGACTAGCAAATATGGCGGTGTTTTTGTCGAAAACTTTTTTGGCTAGTTTGTATAGGGCAAAGATAGAAAGAATCGAAAAAACAAAGGCAGGGAACCGAGTAAAGAAAGGATTATGGGGATCTCCTAGGAGTAAATAAAAGCGAAGTAAAAAGGTGTAGAGTGGAGGATTGGTTTCTAAAGTCCAAAAGCGCCAGGCTTCTACCCAAGGCAGAGAGCTAAAATGAATACTAAATAATTCATCAAACCACAAAGTCCCACGAAAGAATAAAAGTGTAACTCTTAGAGTTAGAGCTAAAAATATGATTAAGACAATAGGTAGATGTTTTTTCATGAATTTTGGTAAAGTGTAATGAGTAATAAGTAATGTCTACTCAAATTTTAGAATTCATTTCTTTATTAGATCTTATATGAGTATTCAATTTTATCCTTAGATAAATAAGTTTTGAAATTATATATTTTGATTGTTTTTCAGATATAATTTTCCTTTCTGTAAGTTTGTCTGTCCAGTCCAAGGCTTCGAACAAGGAACCTCTAGCATTATAATAAAATTTATTTTTGTCTAAAAAATGGAATCTACCAAAACCCTCGGCTATGTTGGCGCTAATAGAATCTGTAGAAGTTAGCCATTGATCACCAATTGTTTTTCTCACCTTCCAATCAAATTGATCATATATCTCCCACACATACTTTGATGTTTCACGAGAAAGTTTATAAATCTCAAATTCTCCTAACTTCATATTTCTCCTTTGATTATATAATTAATTCATTACCGTTACTCTTTACTCATTACTCACCATCCTTCGCCTCATAATCTGCTGTACGCAAAGCTTCGATAACGTCGTCCAAATCTCCATCCAATACATTGGGGATGTTGTTCCAGCTTTGTTTTATTCTATGATCCGTAATTCTGTCTTGTGGAAAATTGTAAGTTCTGATTTTTTCACTTCTGTCGCCGGTGCCAATTTGGCTTTTTCTTTGTTCAGATAATTCTGCTTCTTTTTTTTCTTGTTCGGCTTCGTAGATTCTAGCGCGCAGTACCGACATGGCTTTTATTTTGTTTTGAGTTTGGGATTTTTCGTCTTGACACTGAGCGACAATTCCAGTTGGAATATGAGTAATACGCACAGCACTGTAAGTAGTGTTTACACTTTGGCCACCATTCCCACTAGCACAGTAGGTATCAATTCTCAAATCGTTTTGTTTTATTTCAATTTCGGTTTCTTCTATTTCTGGCAGTATAGCTACACTAGAAGTAGATGTGTGCACACGACCGGCTTTTTCGGTTTCTGGGATTCTTTGTACGCGGTGCACACCCATTTCGTATTTCATATCTTTGAACACATTTACACCGTCTATAGCAAAAATTACTTCTTTGTAACCCCCAATCCCAATCTGATTGGCGCTAATAAGGGATGTTTTCCAATTTTTTTTCTCACCGTATTTCATGTACATGCGCATTAATTCTCCAGCAAAAAGAGCTGCTTCGTCACCACCAGCTCCAGCTCTTATTTCTACAATTACATTTTTTTTGTCTAGTGGATCTTTTGGTCTAGTTAGTACAGCAACTTCTTCGTCCAATTTAATTTTTTTGTCTCTTAGTTCTGCCAAGTCGGCTTCGGCCAATTCTCTGGTAGCCACATCTTCTTCGTCTGCCAAAAGTAATTCGGTGTCAGCAATACTCTCTACGATTTTTTCTAATTCAGTTATTTTTTCAATCGCTGGTTTTAGTTCATTGTATTCTTGTGAAGTTTCTTTTAATTTTTTTTGATCAGCCACAATAGCAGGGTTTGTTAGCTCCTGTTCTAGTTTTTGGTATTGTTCTTTAATTTTTTGGTATTTTTCGTTCATAACTAATCAGAAATAAGTTGTAAGTTTTAAGAAATAAATTTGTAGTTCTTTGTTAATTGTTCATTTTTTACTATCAATAATCTTTAAAACCCAATTATCCAATCAACCAGCTACTAATTTATAATTTTACTCTAATATAGGCAAATATAAAAGCAGACTTAAGTAAGCCTGCTTTTTTTATTTTTTGTAGCTATTTTGATTCGTCTTTTTTTTCTGCTTCTTTTTTGGCGTTAATTTTGGCTTTTTTTACTTTTTTACCTTTTCTGCTTTCACTAGCTTGGGCTTGTTTGGCAGCTCTTTCTTGGAATTTTTCTACACGTCTGGCAGTATCTACCAAGATTTGTTTGCCAGTGTAAAATGGGTGAGAAGCAGAAGAAATTTCTGTACGGTGTACCATGTAGGTTACGCCGTCTACATCTCTGGTTTCATCAGATTTTAGAGTTGATGTAGTAAAAAATTCTACTCCACAAGAAGTATCTACAAAGATAGCAGGATGATTTTTTGGATGAATATCTTTTTTCATAAATTTTGCAGAAGCCTTAAGAGGCTAGAGAAGCCTGAGGGCTTTAAAAAGTCAATCTTAAAAGTAGTCAGGATTATAGCAATAAGAGAGATTCTTGTCAATAGATAAGTAAAAAACAAAAAATATCTATATAGAATGATGATTTTTGACCAAAAAATCAAGGGGGATAGGGAGATATTGACAATTTCACCCTTTTCATTTAAAATAGGCCAGCAAGCTAAAATTAACCCACTTTTCATAATCAGTTAGTTTCGGTATACTTCACTATAATATGTTGATTCAAATAATCTCAGTATTACAAATAATCCTAGCCCTACTACTAATGGTAGTAATTTTGCTACAGCAAAAAGGTTCTGGACTAGGAGCTGCTTTTGGTGGTTCTAGCAACATCTACAGTACCAAAAGAGGTCTTGATGCAGTTTTGCACAAGGGAACAATTATCATATCTATTCTATTTTTTGGCGTTTCACTACTTCGTGTTATCTTGTAACGCCCAAACTCTCCAAAGTCCATTTGGGACTTTTTATCTTTTAATTTTGTGTTTTCAAACATTAGGCAACATGTAGAGCGTCTGTTGAGAAAAAAGCAAAAAGTACGTCCCTTGGTATCTACCAAAAAAGATGTACAAATGGTACAGGCCATACATAGCAAAAAATTGCCAAATCTAAAACAAATAAGACGGGTAGGTAATATACTGTCCGATGCAGAAAGACGAGTTATAAAAACAGCGATTCTGGTTTTGATATTGGGTGTGGCCTGGTCTTTTTTGGTAATTGTAGACGATTATAGAGTAAAAGTTCCAAAAGTGGGGGGTAAGTATACCGAAGCTGTGGTAGGTTCCCCTCAGCTAGTTAACCCTATTTTTGCGAGTCTAAATGATATTGATTTGGATATTACCAAGCTTACCTATACCGGACTTATGCGGTATACCAAAAATCAAGAATTAATTCCGGATCTGGCCGAAAGTTATACCATAAGCGATGATAAAAAAACTTACATTTTTAATTTGAGAAAAGATATCGCTTGGCACGATGGTAACCCGTTTACTGCTCGTGATGTGCTTTATACCATCCAAACTATTCAAGACCCCTTTGTAAATAGTCCTCTTTTGGTAGGGTTCAAAGGAGTAGGGGTAGAAGCTCTCGATGATTATACTGTGCAATTTGAATTGCAAGAACCATTTTCTCCTTTTTTGGGTAGCTTAACTGTGGGGATTTTGCCAGAGCACGTTTGGTTCGATGTTTCTCCAGAACGTATGCGTTTGCATCGTCAAAATATTCAACCGGTAGGTACCGGACCATTTATGTTCAAAAAGCTTACCAAAGATGATACTGGTTTTATCTTTAATTATGATTTGGTAAGGTTTGAAAAATTTTATAGAGAGCCAGCTTTTATAGAAGAATTCAGTTTTCAATTTTTTGGAGAATACGAGGGGCCAAGCGGGGCGATACAATCTCTACGTAGTCAAAGAGTCGACGGTCTTAGTTTTGTGCCACATGATTTGAAAGAAAAAGTAGAAAGAAAAAGTATAAATTTGCATACTTTGCAATTGCCTCAGTATACTGCTCTGTTTTTTAATCAAGACGAACAAGCACTTTTGAAAGATGCCAACTTGCGAGAAGCCATGGCTTTGGCGCTAGACAAAGATAGAATCCTAAGAGACGCTCTAAAAGATGAAGGCAAAATAATCAATAGCCCTATCTTGCCAGGTTTCCCGGGATTTGATCCCAATGTAGAGACAAATCCTTATGATAGAGTCAAAGCTAACGAGATTTTGGATAAAAATTGGAATAGAATTTCTGCCGAAGAATTTAGAGAAAAAAGACGAGAACAGCTTTTGGAAGAGCGAGAAGAAGCTCTGGATACTGCGGCTACTAGCACTCTCGCAGTAGTAAGTGAAGAGGGAGAAACAAGCACAACTACAGAAAAAGATAATATTTTAGCAGAGATAGAAACTATATTGGATAATGAATTAAATAGCGCTCAAACATTTTATAGACAAACAAAAGAAGGCAAAACTTTGGTTTTGGATTTGGTTACAGCCGATACTCCAGAGTATAGATCTGCTTCTGCACTTATGGCCGGTTTTTGGCAAGAGATTGGTATAAAAACCAATATAGAATTGGTAGATCCAAAAGAAATCTCTAGATTAACTCTAAAAGATAGAGATTATGATGTCTTACTTTATGGCATGATCTTGGGAAGTGATCCAGATCAGTATCCTTTTTGGCATTCTACCCAAATAGACTTTCCAGGTTTGAATTTGGCTAGATACGTAAACAGAAGTGTAGATACTCTTTTGCAAAATATTAGAGAAACAGATGACGAAACCAAAGTAGAAGAATTATCCAAACAATTTCAAGAAAAGATCTTGGCAGATAAACCGGCAATATTTTTATATATGCCAACTTATACTTATGCTACAAGAGAAGCTCTGCAAGGTTTGGATGTAATTAGAATTTTTCATCCGGCAGACCGTTTTGCCAATGTTACAGAATGGTTTTTGGAAACCAAAGGAGAATGGAATTTTGGCGACAACTCCTCTAAATAAATCGGCATGGACGATAGGCAAGAGTAGCCTAAAAAAGGTTCGAATCCTTTTCCGATGCAATTTTATTTCAAATAATATTGGAATAATTTATAAGCTACTTAGGTAGCAAATCTTCGCATACGTTGGTCGATACGTTGCAGACTTAAATAAAATAATTAATTAGATAATTTATGATAAAAAGAAATAGTGGTGGCAGAAAAGTGCAGAGAAGTAGACGAACCTATGGTGGATCTAGTTCTACCGGCAGAAAACAATCTGACACCAAAGAAACAATGGGTTCGCACAAAAAAGTGCAACCTAGAACCTCTAGAGCTACTTCTGGCAAAAGAGGGCCCAGTAAAAAGGGAGCTTCTAGTAAAAAAACTTATAACACCAAAAAAACTTACAAAAAATTTAGCAAAGTAAATCCAATTGGCAAAGGAGTTTTTCGAATTATTCCTATTGGAGGACAAGAAGAAGTAGGAAGAAACATGGTCATTTATGAATATGAAAATGACATTATCTTACTAGACATGGGATTACAGTTCCCAGAAGAAAACATGCCTGGGATTGATTACATTATTCCAAATATAAAATATTTAGAAGGTAAAGAAAAAAATGTACGCGGGGTTGTGTTTAGTCATGGTCACCTTGACCACATTGGGGCAGCTCCGATTTTGCTCGAAAAACTTGGCTACCCACCGGTAATCGCTATGCCTCTTACTCTGGCTATGATAAAAAATAGACAAGAGGATTATCAAAAAGGTACTGCCAACAAAATCAAGACCATTCCAGTTAAAAAAATTACCGACAAAGTGCAACTTGGTAATTTTAAACTTGGATTTTTTCAAGTGGAACATTCGATTATGGATTCTATGGGAACGATTTTGGAAACTCCAGTTGGGACAGCGCTTCATCCTGGAGATTGGACTATGGAAAGACAGCCAAATGGTGTAACCCATATCAAATACGATCAATTGCAACACGTAAAAAGACCCAGTGTAATGATGCTAGAAAGTTTGGGATCTCTAAAAGAAGGCCGACATGCTACTCACAAAGAGCTTTATGACAATCTTTATGAGGTGTTGTCCAAAGCTCCGGGTAGAGTGATTGTTACCACTTTTGGGTCTCAGGTTGAGCGGGTAAAATGGTTGATGGAAGCGGCCAAAGACCTAGGCAAAAAAGTAGCTCTAGATGGCTACAGCATGAAAAAGAATATTGAGATTGCCAAAGAACTTGGTTATATCAAACCAGCCAAAGCTACGTTAATAGATATAAAAGATATAGATAAATATCCGGAGAAAAAAACTGTAATTGTATGTACCGGCGCCCAAGGTGAAGAAAATGCAGCTCTCTCTAGAATTGCCAACAAACAACATAGAAGTGTAACCTTGCGTAAGAGTGACACCATTATTTTTTCTTCTTCGGTAATTCCGGGTAATGAACGGACTATCCAAAGATTAAAAGACAATATTTATAGACAATGCGATAGAGTTATTCATGGGGACTTAATGGATGTGCATGTTAGTGGACACTCTACTCGTACAGACATTGTAGACATGTTGTCTCAGACCAAGCCAGACTATTTTATGCCGGTATATGGCAATCATTTTTTCTTGCGCGAAGCAGCCAATTTGGCAGAAGCCAATGGTTTTGATCCTAAAAAAATTATAGTACCGGACAATGGTACTATTATGGAACTTGATAAAAAAGGATACAAAATTCTAAAAGAAAAAGCTCCATCTGATTATGTATTTGTAGATGGTTTGGGAGTAAGTGATACTCAACATGTGGTGTTGCGAGACAGACAAGTTTTGGCCGAAGATGGTATGGTGGTAGTTATTGCTACTATTCATTCTCACACCGGCAAGCTAGTCCAAAATCCAGATATTATCTCTCGTGGTTTTGTGTTTTTGAAAGATAATAAAAAATTGATTGAAGACGTACGCCACAAAGTAAAGAAACTTGTTATTGAATCTGACCCAAAAACTTGGGCCGACACCGACCAAATTAGAAACGATATCCGCGATAAGATTGGTCAGTTTTTGTTCACCAAAACAGAGAAGCGACCAATGATTTTGCCAGTGGTGATTGAAGTATAATTAAAAGAGGCCTGAGAAGCCGGACAGCCTGCCTATCGGCAGGCTTGGCCAGAGAGGCTTGAAATTTTGCCTTTCAACCCTCTCAAGCTTTTTAAGCCTCTTAAGCTTTTATACCTATGAAAAGATTATACAAATCTACAAAAGACAAAAAAATTTCCGGAGTTTGTGGGGGAATTGGGGAGTATCTAAAGATTGATCCAATTATTGTACGGATTGTATTTATTTTGGGAGTGTTTGCTACAGGGATTTTCCCGCTTGTAGTTGCCTATTTTTTGGCAGCTTGGTTACTACCAGAAGCTCCAAAGCGCAAAATAGTTTCTGATCAATAATTTTAACTAGATTTTTATGTCCGAATCAATAGAACATATTCCAGCAGAGGCCATGCCACCGGTTGAGCCATCTGAAGCCATGCAAAAATATGGCGAAACTAGAGCTGCTGCTGAATTTGCTAAAAGAGAAAGAATAACCCGTGACGATATAGTTCGCACCGATGCAGGAGTAGAAAATGAGATTAAGATAACAGAAGCAGATAGAGCTGCTGCCCTTAAATTTATCTCCGACAATATGGGTAGAGACCTAGACCAGAGTGTAGTAGAGGCTTTGCTGAACGATGAAATGGCAAATAAGGTTGCAGAGATAATGGTACGTGGGGGAGCCCCAGCTGTTTATGCCCCAGAGGCAAATAGAATTATTAGAGAAGCTAGAGCCCAAGCGCAGAGTACAAAAGATAAAGAAAAAGCTAAGGGAGTTTTGGCTAAGATCAAGAACCTTTTTAGTTAGTGTAGAAAGAATTTTATCCACAGCCGCCAATTGACGGCTGTTTTTATTTGGGTTATATTTGTACTGTTGCACTAGTACATGAGTACGTATGAAACCTAAATTTACCAAAAATAAACTAGCAAGCTCTCTTGCCTCTATAAAAGACCCAGCTCATATGGCTCAGGTTTTGGCAGATCTACTTACTCCGGCAGAGATAGACGATGTCCTCCAGAGGATTAGTATTGTAGATATGCTAGAGAAAGGAGAAACACAAAGAGCTATTTCTAATAAGTTAAAAGTAAGTATTGCCAAGGTGACTAGGGGAGCTAGTGTTTGGCGAGGGAGTAAAGGAGGATTTGCTATAATCCTCAAGTATTTGCGTTTGCCCAAGGCATAAAACTGATTTTGTTGAAGTCATTTTTATACCCTCGGTTAACGCCGAGGGTTTTTTGAAAGGGGGACTGAGGTCCTATGATGCGAGAGAATGATATCGGACAGATCGAGTACAGACTTGGCCAAATTCGACCAGTGAGAGATGCTATGGCGAAAAATGGAATGGCCGAATCATCTGACAGACTCGAACAAATCAAGTTCAAAAACATGGACAAGGCGGTCAAAGCTTTGGAGGCAAAGCTAGCAGAATTGACCGTTTCGTAACAAGTTTGTCTTCTCAATTTTTTTATCTTTCAGAGACCTCACCATCACTTAGATTGTTTGCAAAAAAATAATTTAAGTAATGGCGAAAAATTAAAAAATTCAAATACGATAAATAAGAAAGCTTCTATGAAGGTTCTTCTTGGGTGGACTTTATCGTATTTGGACACTCAAGGAGATCTTCATGGAGCCTTTCTGCAGCTGAGGCTCTTTTGTTTTATTGGAGAATAAATAGAAATGAGGTTTTTGAATGGTTGTAAATAAAGATGGTGAAGAGGCTTTTTTTAGTCAGTTCGTGTTCGACGATTCACATGCTGCCCTTCTTTCTATAGAGATTGAGGGTTTCTTTCTCAACGCAAGGTCTGGGGTTCTGGCGCCTGCGGCTTCGATGATTCTACCGTTTTTGGATCCGGCTACTTTTAGTGCCGAGCCTTCGGCTTGTCAGCTGGAGGCCAAGAACAATAAGCCACATAGTTGCGTGCATTCGATGTTGTCCGAGATCGATGCGCTTAAGTCTGTAGTTAAACTCGTCGCCAATGGGCTTGGATATACTATCGACTTTGGTATGCCAGTAGCGCCAGCAGACATGCCGCAAAACATTTACCCCACAACTGAGTACAGAGCTGTTGCAGAGGTTCTTGCCGCACGCGGCATTCTCTTACCAGCGTTACGTATCACCAGCGAACAGTTGAACATCGGCTGCCCGGACTGGCCCAGATTGCTTGATCGCTACAATAGATTGGTCGAAGGCCAGGATGAATTGATCAAGATGTGCGATCGCTCCGGTGGAGAGAGGTTGTGGCTCTACCGAGAGGCTGTTGGTAACGACCCAACAGCCAGGACAATCGAAAGCCCCGAAGCTCTCTACCAGCGTGGGATAGAGGAGGGGTGGGCCTTCGATCTCCGCAACTGGTACGACCTTATCCGGATCAAGGCTCGGGCGACCGGGGTAATGATCGAGGTGCGTATCCCGGACGCCGGTGGTGATTTGGCCTATACCGAGCTTTGGGTGCAGAGAGCTCTCGAGATTGCTGGCGTTCGTTTGTAATCTTTTTGTCTGTTCTTTGAAAAATCTAAATACGAACTCGCAGGTCTGTTTACGCCGACCTGTCCATTCTATAAATCAGGATACGACGTGAATTGTAGAATGATTGCCACAAAGTAGTATCTGTAATACAATATGATAAATAAACTTTTTTATGAAAAAACAAATAATTTTTTCCGGCGTCCAGCCTACAGGCAATCTTCACCTAGGTAATTACTTGGGAGCAGTTAAAAATTGGGTAGAACTCCAAAACTCTGGTAAGTACGATTGTTATTTTTTTATTGCAGATTATCATTCTTTGACAGGGGGCATGACGCCAGAGGAAAGACATGAGAGTACTTACAATCTAGCAGCAGAAATAATTGCAGCAGGGGTTGATCCAGACAAATCTACTTTGTTTGTCCAGTCTTCAGTTCCTTTAGTTGCAGAGCTCACTTGGATTTTTAACACTGTGACACCTATAGCAGAGTTGGAGCGCATGACACAGTTCAAAGACAAATCAACTCAGCAAGCCAAAAATATAAATACTGGTTTGTTTACCTATCCAATATTACAAGCAGCAGATATTTTGCTCTATCACGGTGAGCTTGTGCCAGTTGGGCAGGATCAGGTTCAGCACGTAGAACTAACCAGAGATGTAGCTCGTTGGTTCAACAACCGCTACAAAAAATATTTCCCAGAAACCAAACCACTCTTAACCAAAATTCCAAAAGTAATGAGTTTGCTAGAACCAAACAAGAAGATGAGCAAGAGCAAGGGGGAGAATCATGCCATAAATTTATCTGATGATCCAGAAACTATAGAAAAGAAAATAAAAAAAGCAGTAACAGCTTCTGGTTCTGGAGAGTCTGCCCCTGGTGTAGAAAATTTACTTTTGCTGCTAAGAGAATTTGGAGAAGAAAAAGTTTACAAGCAGTTTGTAAAAGCAGAAAAAAATGGAAATATAAGATATGGAGATTTGAAAAAAGAAGTCTCGGAAAGTTTAGCAAATTATTTTGCAGATTTTAGAAAGAAGCGTAGCCAACTTTTGGCCAACAAAAAATCTTTGCAAAAAATAATGGACAAGGGAGGGAAGAAAGCCAACAAGGTGGCTGAAAAAACAATGAAAGATGTAAGAAAAATAATTGGGATAAGATAAATAAAATATATGTCACAATGTAAAAGAATAAATTGCGAAGAATATAAAAAGATGCTCGAAGAGGGAGTAGATCATACCTTGATAGATGTAAGAAGCTCAGAGGAGTGGCAAGAAGGCCATATTGAAAATTCCAACAATATTCCTCTTCCTGTATTAGAACTAAAAATAAAAGAAGCCATCCCAGATCTAGACACCAAGATTGTGGCTTGTTGTGCCGGTGGTGGTAGATCTAGCCAAGCTTGCCAAACTCTACTTGGTTTGGGATATACAGATGTAACCAATTTGGAAGGTGGGTATAGAGCTTATTGCCAACTATAATTGACTAAATAAAGCAAAAAAACACTCATTTTCTAGAGTGTTTTTTAGGTTGACAAATTGGTTGAAGTAATGTACATTACCCCACCATTAAGTAACTAATTTGTATGAAATTTTTCAAAAAACCAAAGAAGAAACACGTTCCTGTAATGGCGATTGTCGCTATTATGATTTTATTTGTTTTTAGAGTTATTGGTAATCAAGCTATAGTAGAAGAAGAACCAACCAAAGTAGTCAAATCAGTCGAATTGATAGAATTGGCTAGTTTGTACGATGCTGCAGGCAAAGTAGAAGTAAATGGTCAGGTAGAATCCAAAGCACAAGTAAAATTAAAAAGTGAAGTATTTGCTCCAGTTGCTAGAGTTTATGTAAATTTGGGTGATCAAGTTTCTGTTGGTCAAACTTTGGTAGCTTTTAATAGTGCTGACCTATCTGCCGACTTGGCTCAAGCTCAGGCCGGATTAGAAGCCAATTTGGCTCAAGCTTCGGTACAACAAGCGGCTCTCGACAGAACCAGAATTACTGCTGGAAATAATATTGCTGCTGCCAAAGCTGTTTTGCAAACAGCAGAAAATAATTTGAAAATTAGCCAAAATACCGATACCAGCCAGATTGTCCAAGATGCTTACGAAGATTTATCTATTCTTTTGCGTTCTGTACACAGCAGTATAAAAAGTGCTTTTATTTCTATCGACAGAATTTTGGGGGTAGATAACAAAGGAGTAAATGATGCTTTTGAAACAGAACTATTCAACCAAGATCCGTCTACTATAAACCAAAATACTACCAAATATCGTCAGTTAAGATTAAAAAGACAAAACTTGGATCAATTAATGGAAACTGTGAATACTGCCAGTCTCGAAGAGTTAGACAAAATGGCCAAAGATTCTGCCGAAATTTTGGTAGAGTTGGGAGATATGTTTGTTTCGTTAACTGCTATGGTAAATAGCGCTTTGCCGACTGGGGGATCACTAGATCAAGCTAGTTTAGATAGTTTGCGGACTGGTTTGCAAACTGCTCAAGCCGATGTCTCTACCAAAGATTCTTCGCTTACCAATCAATTGCAAAATATAGCAAATGCCAAAACCAGTTTGTCTACTACTGAAATTGCTTACAACAAAGCAGTGCAAGATTTGACCGATACCGAAAAACAAGCCGAAGCAGATATCATCTCGGCCGAAGCAGCTTTGCGAGTACAAAATTCTCAAGTAGCCAGCAGTCAAGCTAGTGTTAAAAAAGTTTCAGCCCTACTGTCCAAAACAGTTATTAGATCTCCAATTTCTGGTGTAGTTTCTGTTTTGCCCGCCAAAGTTGGAGAGTTAATGAGTAGTGGAGAGCATGTTGTATCTGTAGTTAATGTAAACGGGTTGCAAGTAAAAACATTTGTAGATAGTAGTAACTTGAAAGATATTTCTTCTGGCAACGAAGCTTTGGTAGAAGGCGATTACAAAGCAGTGGTTAGTCATATCGCTCCAAGTATTGATCCTATTACCAAAAAGGTAGAGGTAATTACTGTGTTACCAGAAAAACCAGAATCATTGGTAGTTGGACAATTTGTAAGTTTGGAAATTCAAAAGACACCAACAGAAGAACAAGAAATCTTTTTGCCACTAGAGGCTGTAAAAATAGGAGTAGACGGTAAGTTTGTATACACTGTGAACGAAGAAAACAAAGTAGAAAAAAGAGAAGTAGAAGTAGAAAAAATTTCTGGAAACAAAATTCAAATTATTTCCGGTTTGGAAAATTTGACTAGTATTGTAGCTACGGCCGGTGCAGTAGAAGTTGGTGAAGAGGTTGTAGTGAGTTAATAGCCCGCCTTCGCCAAGGCTACGTCGTGGTGAGATAGTTTGTAGTGAGTAGGATTAGATTTGTTTTTTGTAAACAGTAAATAGTAAACAGTGAACAGGACTTTAAATTAAATAGAAATATAATTTATGGATTTTGATAAGCAGCAAAATCACGAAGAAGTGCTAGAGTCAGATATGAAAAAGGCTTTGGCAAAAAGTGAGCATTCGGTAATGGGATTTTTTATTAGGCGCAGTCGTATTATTTATATTCTTTTGGCTTTGATTTTTTCACTAGGCGCTTTTGCTATTGCTGCCATGCCCAAAGAAGCCGAACCAGAAGTTAGGGTTCCTTTTGCTTCTGTAACAACTATCTATCCTGGTGCTAGTCCGGCCGATATAGAAGATTTAATAGTAGACGAATTAGAAGACAAGATAGAAGATGTTGAAAATATAAGAAGGTTAAACTCTTCGGCAGGGATTGGTTATGCAAGTATTTTTGTAGAATTTTCGGCCGAAGCAGATATCGACAAAAGTATAGAAGATCTAAAAGAAGCTGTAGACGAAGCCAAACCAAGACTCCCAGATGGAGCAGAAGACCCGGTCGTGGCAGATATTAACTTTAATGATTTTCCAATTGTTACATATAGTTTAGCTGGAGAATATTCGGAAGTAGAATTAAAAAATTATGCCGACACCTTGCAAGCTTCTTTTGAAGATCTTACAGATGTAAGCAAAGTCTCGGTTTTGGGTAGTGTAGAAAGAGAATTTCAAGTTTTGGTGGATCAATCAAAATTGGCTCAGTTCAATCTTTCGCTTGGTCAAGTAGTGGGAGCTATTTCTAGTTCCAATTTTAATCTCCCTTCTGGAGAAGTAGAAATTGGTGATTTTAAGTATAGCGTGCGTGTAAAAGGTAAATTTGCCGGAGTAGAAGATTTATCAGATATTATTTTAACTTATATAGATTCTGCACCGATTTATCTACAAGACGTAGCCGAAATAAGAGACGGTTTTAAAGAAAGAAATACTATCTCCAAAATTGGTTTTGACGGGACTGGTTCTAGAAACACAGTTTCACTACAAATCTACAAAAGAACCGGTGGTAATATTCTAAACATTGTAAAAAATGCCGAAGCTGCAATTGTAGATTTGCAAGCCAAAGAAATTTTGCCAGCCAATTTGGAAATAATTAGAACCAATGATAACTCTACTTTTATAAAAGAGGATATTTCCAGGCTTAGTAAAAGTGGTTTACAAACTACTTTCTTAATCATTTTGATTTTGTTTGTAGTTTTGGGAATCCGTGGAGCTTTGATTACTGGTTTTTCTGTCCCGATTGCTTTTCTTATCTCTTTTATTGTTCTTTTTGTCCAAGGCATGACTATAAATAGCATGGTTTTGTTTGCCCTTATTCTTTCTCTAGGGCTCATGGTAGACAACTCGATTATTGTGATGGAAGGTATCAACGAGTATTTGTACAAACAGAAAAAAACTCCGCGCGAAGCAGCTATTCTTTCGGTTTGGAATTACAAATGGCCGATTATTACCGGTACTATGACTACGGTGGCTGCCTTTTTGCCAATGCTTTTGGTATCCGGAATTATGGGGGAATATATGGGTATTTTGCCAAAAACCATTACGGCTACTTTGCTGGCTTCTTTGTTTGTTTCTCTTATCATTATTCCATCTCTTTCTGCCAAATTTTATAAAAGGATCGAAAGAAAAAATGGAGAAAGACATAGAGTTTCCAAAGTTCACCACTTGCTAGATAATTTGAAAAAAGATTACGTAGAACTTCTTAGAAGTATTTTGATTTCTAAGAAAAAAAGAAGAGGTATCGTGGCTGGAGCGATTATGTTAGTGATCTTTACTATCATGATGCCGGTGATTGGGATTATGAGAATAGAAATGTTTCCATCGGTTGACTTTGACTACTTTGTAGTAGGAGTAGAGTTGCCAACTGGTTCTAACCTAGAAAAAACTACTCAAGTAATTGGTGAAGTAGAAAAAGTAGTAGGAATTTTGCCAGAGTTAAAAAATTATGTAACCAACGTAGGAGAAGGTTATTCTATCTATGCTGGTGATGCAGCTGCTTCTGGGGAGCATGTTGGTAGTTTGATTGTAAACCTAATTGACCCAGAAGAAAGAGATAGAACTAGTTTTGAAATCGCCAAGAGTATCCGAAAAGAATTACAATCAATTGGTGGTGCCAAAGTGGAAGTACAAGAGTTGGCCGCCGGACCTCCAAGTGGTTCCCCATTTGAAGTGCGTGTGTTTGGCGAAGATTTGCAAACTTTGTATGCCATTGCTGGAGAGATTACTACTATTGCCAAAGGGCTAGATGGATTGGTAAATGTAAACAATAGTATTCAAGAATCTTCTGGTGAATTTGTTTTTAATATAGATAGAGAAAAAGTAGCTTTTTATGGATTGGATGTAGCTACTGTTGCCCAGTCTATCCGCCAGGCAGTCTATGGTGCCGAAGCTACAGAAGTAAATATAAATGGGGATGATGTAGATGTACTAGTAAAATATAAAAAAGGTAAACTAGAAAATACCGAGAGCTTGGAAAATATTTTGCTATTTTCTAGAGATGGTCAATCTGTAACCATAAAGCAAGTAGCCGATTTGCAACTAGAGCCATCTGTATTTGAAATAGCTCACTATGCAGCAGAGAGAGTGGTAAGGATTACTGCACAAACTACAGACACGGCCGACATTAGAGCTATTTACAATAGTTTCAACAAGCAAGTAGAAGAAAAAATTAATTTACCAAATGGATTTAAGTACGAAGTTGGTGGAGAGTTCGAAGACTTGCAAAGATCTTACACCGAGATATTTATGTCGATGTTTTTGGCCATCTTCCTAATCATGTTTATCTTGGTTTTGCAGTTTGATTCTTTCAAACAACCATTTGTAATTATTTTTTCTTTGCCATTGGCAATTGTAGGAGCTTTCTTTGGTCTAGCTATTCTAAACTTGGCCTTTAGTCTACCAGCCTTTATTGGTTTGGTGTCACTTTCTGGGATTGTGGTAAACGATGCTATTGTCTTGATTGATAGAATCAACAAGAACTTGGCTAGAAATATGGACTTTATAGATGGAGTGGTAGAAGCAGGTTTGGCTCGTATGCAGCCAATTTTGCTAACTTCACTTACCACTATTGCCGGTGTATTCCCACTAGCACTTTCCGAAGAGCTTTGGGCTGGACTGGGCTTTACTATTATCTTTGGGCTTTTGTTTGCAACTGTCCTAACCCTAATTTATATTCCAGTGCTATATACTAGTCTTTGTATGAAGGATTATAATAAAGCTGGCAAGGCTTACAATGCTAAATAGGTTCTAAGCTATCTAAAGAGAGTTATGAAGAAACCATGGTTCAAAGCGAAAAAATACGGTTGGGGTTGGCAGCCTAGTAGCTGGCAGGGTTGGTTGGTTTTAATTTTATTTTTTGGGTTCTCTTATTGGCGTTTTTGGCAGATTGATCTAACCGATTCAGCCAGTCAGAGTTTGCGGCCGTTTCTTTTTGAGCTATTGGGTTTAGTTTTTGTATTGATACTAATTTGTGTGCGCACTGGAGAAAAACCACATTGGCAATGGGGGGACAAAAAATGGGGTTCAGCTAACGATGATTTGAACAAAGATATTTAAGTATCAAAAAATTAATAAAAAAACCGCTCTTTCGAGCGGTTTTTTTATCTCAAATTTTTTTAACCAAAGGTAAAGGCAAAGGCGCGCAAGCCTGGTTCTACTTCTAACTCAAGAGTATGCTCTTCTATTTGGTCGTGTTCAATTAGTCTATAGAGCTGCTCGTTTTCTACATTTACAAATCCATTTTCATCTACATGAATACCTTTGTCAGAATCAATTTTTTTTCCATCTACCAAAACTTCGGCTTGAACTGCTTCCTCGCTACTTAGTACCAAAAAAACTTTTTTGGCTCTGTAGTTAAAAATAATAGAAGCATCTTCCGACACAGCCTCGGCATATTCACCAGTCATTTCCCAATCTCCTACTAGGTAAAGTTGATTGGCGTTAATATTTTCTGGCTTGGCAAAGCTTACCAAGTTGCCATCTTGAGCTGTAGTTAAGCCCGGATTTTTGTTTCTTAGTGAACCAAAATAAGTTTCTCTACTGCGGCGTGCTCCAAAGTCTACTTCTTCGGCATCGGCAGGTCTTTCGATACTTTTTTCAAAAACTATGGCTTGGTTTAGTCTCTCCATTCGCTCTTCCAAAAGCTCTTGGATTTTCTTTTCTGTTTCTTCGTATGCGCCTTCTCCAATGTGGTCGTAAACAATGTTACCATCAATATCAATTAGATATTTTCTTGGCCAATAGCGGTTGCCATAAGCGCGCCAAGTAGCATAATCGTTGTCTAGCACCAGTGGGAATTCTAGGCCAAATCTTTTGGCAGCGTCTTCTACGTTTTCTATTTTTTTCTCAAAAGCAAATTCTGGAGTGTGAATTCCAACTATAGTAAGCCCAGCATCTTTATATTTTTCATACCAAGTATTTAGGTAGGGAAAAGTACGTTGGCAGTTGATACAGCTGTAGGTAAGAATATCTAGCAAAATTACTTTTTCTCCCACCAAGTCTTTTAGTTCAAATGGTTCGCTATTTACAAATCCAGAAGGGTTAACAATTTCTTTGTAAAGAGGGTATTGTTTGGTGGTAGCTGCGCTGCTTACTTCTGGGATTTCTTCTTCCATATCTTCGGCCATTGGCTCTGTTAACAATTTTTGTTCAATTTTGGTAATGTCGAAGTAACCTTTTTCAAGAATAAAGGCCTGAACTTTTTTGTCTGCTCCAGTTACAATAAAAAGACCAACTAAGAGAAACAAAATTCCTAAACCTCTTTTGAATTTACCATGAGGATCAGAAAAGCCTTGCAACCTTCTTACCAATTTTTGGCCAAGATACCCAATCAAAAGCATCATTAGAGATAAACCAATGGCATAGGCTATTAGGTAAACTACCCCAGTAGCATAGTTTTGTGGGAGAACAGTAGCCAAAATTAGAAAGTAGGTTGGAGAACAGCTAGAAAAAACCGGACCAAGAGAGAGCCCTACCAGAATATCTCCAGTCAAACCTTTTTTCTCGGCACTTTTTTGTAGCAGTTCTCCAGAGGAGCCAGACCAATTAAATTTGGTAGACAATTTTTCCCAAGAAGTTGGGAACAAATAAACAAGTCCAAAGATGCCAATAATACTACCTGACACATAAGACCACACACTTTGTGGGATATCTATAAAAGCAGTCGAAGCTTTTAGAAGTAGAGTAAAGACTACAATTGCAATCGCGAGCGAGGCGGCAATGATAAGGGGTCTTTTTTTGGATTGGCTGTCGGCCGTACGGCCAACAATAATTGGCAAGAGTGGCAAGGTACACGGGGCTAGCACGGTTAGCACTCCAGCCAAAAACGATACTAAAAGTAGGGTCATATAATTAAGTGGTTAGTAATTAGATGGTTATTTTTTAGGTTGTAGTGAGTCCGCCTTCGCTAAAGCTACAGCGTGACGTAGTAGATTGTAGTCATCCTTCTCCCGACCACAGTCGGGAGAAGGATCCCAGTGGTAGTCCGAATAGATCCTTCCTTGCGTTCGTCCTTTGGACTCACTCCATTCAGGATGACGTTTAAGTGTTTTGTAACTACAACTGCTGATCACATCGGTTAAGAGTAGGCTATTTTTTTAAGTATAGTTAAATATGAAGAGTTTGAAAAACTTTATTTTAATAAGTAACCCAGGGCAAAGCCCTGGGTTTTGCTTTTTATTTATTTTTTGTTTTCTATTTAACTCTAGACACAATGCTTTGCAAAGTGTTGCCACCACTCCATTTGTTTATCAGGTTGCCACTAGCATCAACTTGTACCATAGTGTGTTGAAAAGTGACGCCGTACTTTTTTCTTAGCTCTATTTGGCTGTCATAATCAGCTTTTAAGATAGTTAATCCATTTGGGATAGTAGATAAATTTTTGGTTATATCTTTGTCCAAAGCTCTACAGGTTGGGCACCAAGATGCGTGAAAAAATATAACCGCATCTCCATTATTAGCCAAAGCTAGTTTATCGTTGCTGTATTCTTGGTAGCTGCCTTTACTTACTTTTTCGCTTTCCATCATTTTATTATCTTCTTTTTCCATTGTATCATCCTTCATCATTTTTTCTCCACTTTCCATCATTGTTCCATCTTTTTCCATTTTGTCACTTGCCATCATGGCATCTCCAGAGTGGTTATCCATCATAGCGTCATCTTTCATCATGCTGTCGCCAGTTTTTTCCATTTTGTCTCCTTCTGTCATTTTGTCATCACTTTTCATCATGCTTTCTCCTTGCATTGCAGAGTCGTTGTGACCAGCTTCCATATTGTTGTTTGCGGCTGGCTGGCTAGCACAACCTTGGCCAATTAGTAGCAGTACCGCCGCTACTCCAATTCCTTTTACTATATTATTCATACTTATTTTTAATTAAGTAATTAATTACTACATAAAGTGTAATTTACCTGGAGTTGGTCTGCAATTGTGGATAAGTTGGAAGATAAAATTTTTGTGAATTTGCCAAAAATTAGGTGGATAAAATGTGTGCCGAAATTCATTGACTGTAAGGATAAATTACTTTATAATCTTGGTTCATTATAAGAATATATGAAAGATACTATATTATTTATCAATTCTGCTTCGTCCGAAACAGTCTCCGGTATAAAAGGATATGGAGAGAAAAAGGGGATTGATTACAAAGTAGCAGTAATTAGAGATTCCAAAAAGAAAAATTGGACAGAGAAAGCTAAGGAAAATGGAGTAGATTTTTTGTTGAATTGTGATTTGAAAAATCCAATCAAAATTCAAAAAGCAATCTTGCCATATTTGGACAGAATTGCCGCTGTGAGTTGTCGGGGAGAGGCTGCTGTCCACTGGCTGGCCAAAGTAATTCCACATGTACCATATGTGCGTACAGCTACTGCGGCTTCGCTTTCTTGGGCTACAGACAAGATTATGATGCGAGAAATGTTTCGTATTTATAATAAAAAAATTACTCCAAAGTTTTTGGTAATTAGTGATAATTCTTTGGAAACAATTCAAAAAGTAAAAGAAAAAGTTGGTTTTCCTCTAGTTCTCAAACCGGCTGGTTTGGCACAAAGTTTGCTCGTTAGTGTTTGTTTTCACGAAGAAGAATTTGAAAAGACCTTGAAAACTGTTCTTAAAAAAATTAAAACAGCTTACAAAAAAAACAAAAGAAATATTGAACCAAAGATTTTGGTAGAAGAATTTATGGAAGGGGAGATGTACTCTATAGATGGCTATGTTAGTTCCAAAGGTAGAGTAAATTTTTGTCCATTGGTTCATGTAAAAACTGGTCGCTCAGTTGGTTTTGATGATTTTTTTGCTTATCAAACTATTGTGCCCACAACTTTGTCAAAAGAAGAAATTGCCAAAGCAGAAGAAATTGCCAGAGCTTCTATTCATGCGCTGGGTCTGCGTAATATCACTACCCATGTAGAACTATTAAAAACGGACAGGGGGTGGAAGGTTATAGAACTTGGTCCTAGGATTGGAGGGTTTCGTAACAAGTTATATAATTTATCTTACGGGATTGATCACTCTACCAATGATGTGCTGGTTCGCATGGGCAAAAAGGTAGAAATACCAAAAAAGAAAAAAGGTTATGCGGCTACACTTAAAATTTATTCCAAAAAAGAAGGAAGATTAAAAGCCCTAAAGGGAATAAAAAAGATAGAAAGATTGGTTTCTTTTGTAGAATTGAAAAGGTTTAAGCAAATTGGCGATATGTGCCGCTTTGCCAAGCATGGAGGCAAATCTGTTTGTAACATTCATCTTTTCAACAAAAGTCGTTCAGATCTTTTGGCAGATATTCGTAGGGTAGAGCAATCAATTGATATTATTATTGGGAAAAGATCCTAGATTTGACAGCTTAAAATACTTCTGCTAACTTATTAGTATTATGCAAACTTTATTCAACAATTTGAATAATAATAACTCCACCCTCTGCGGAGCCTAGTTTTGTTTGTATAATTAGATAAGACTCTCCGCCAAGGAGAGTTTTTTCTTTTTTCTAATTATATTCCTCGATAGTTCAATGGTAGAACGCAGCGCTGTTAACGCTGATGTTCCAGGTTCGAATCCTGGTCGAGGAGCAATTGTTGGGATTGTTAACGAGGATGTTGTGGTTTCTGACTCGGTGGGACATCAGCCAGAGGCGGGCAATTTAGGTAGTCAAAGTAAATTAATTTTCTTCTAGGGCTTTAAAAGTCATTGTTTCAATAAGTGATTTTAAGAAACAAATTTCTTCATCCTCCATTGGTAATTTAAAACTTATATCTAATACAGCGTCCTCGTTTCCATTTTCAAAAATTGCCCCTGCGAAAGATGAGTCATATATATCTGCAGTGTATTCCATAATTAAAACATTATTTTTGTTTCTCCATGTTTTATTTTTGTAATACTTCCATTCTGGATCTTTTCTCATCGTCAAATAATGTTCTGAGTTTGGGATATTCCTATAGTATATCGCTCCAGCAAGTGGAGAGTCAGACGTTTTGCTATATACTTTAAATCCATAGTCTGACGGTTTAACTGTAAAAAATGTTGGATTATAATAAAACGAAAAATAAGGGTACGCAGGATTTTCATATAATTGAGTCGATTCTTTGCAGTTGGTGTTTTTTTTAGGTATATTCACTTTTGTTGGCGGTATATTTTTATTATTTGCAGCTTTTATTCTAATATTTTGTACCTCTTTATTTTTAGGATAAAAAGATTTGTAATGACTAATTGTGACAAGTAACAATATCCCAATTCCAAGTAAAATTATTATTTTCCATTTATGTTTCATAAGTGTTAGCTATACTTAATTATGTATTCATATAATATATTATGACTATAAAATTGAGTCAATCGTCGGTGGATAGAATAGAGGCAAATCAAATTTGGACTAAAACATTGACAAAAAAGCAGATTCTAGGTAGAATCTGCTTTCATCCCGACCTCGTACCTCGGTACGGGACGAGAGAACGTTTTAATCCCGCAAGGTAAGCCTTGAAGGAAAATAGTCAAAGGAGGCTTTTTTGGTGCAACCTTTGATTTATATATACAGAAATTATGAAAATAAGAAATATCGCCATCATCGCTCACGTAGACCATGGTAAGACTACCTTGACCGACGCTTTAATGCGCCAAACTGGCATGGTAACAGATGACAAAAGCATGGATAGTAACGCTCTAGAACAAGAGCGTGGAATTACAATTTATTCAAAAAATGCTTCATTAACTTACAAAGATACCAAAATTAATATAGTAGACACCCCAGGCCATGCCGACTTTGGTAGCGAGGTAGAACGAGTTTTGCGTTCTATTGATTCAGTTCTACTACTAGTAGATGCCCAAGAAGGCCCAATGCCGCAAACCAAATTTGTACTAAAAAAAGCTTTGGAACTAGGACTAAAACCAATTGTAGTAATAAACAAAATAGACAAACCAGCTGCCAGACCAGAAGAAGTACACGACATGGTGCTAGAGCTATTTATGGATCTTGGAGCCAACGACGAACAGCTAGATTTTATTACTGTGTACGCCATTGGAAAAGAAGGGATTGCCAAGAAAAAACTAGAAGACGAGTCCAGCAATCTAGATCCACTACTAGAAACCATCTTAGAGCATGTGCCACCAGCTCCACACGACACCGAAGCTCCATTTCGCATGCAACCGTTTAACCTAGGCTACGACAGCTTTGTAGGTAGATTGGCTGTAGGAAGAGTTTACGAAGGGGTAGTTCATGTGGGCGACAATGTAATAGTAAAAAAACCAACCGGAGAAACTAGAAACGGCAAGATTACCAAACTTTTCACTTTTGAAGGCATGAACAGAGTAGAATCGGAACAAGCTTTTGCTGGCGACATTGTCCAGATTGCGGGTATTGCCGACATATATATTGGAGAAACTATTGCTACTAGCGAAGACGCCGAACCACTACCAGCTATTACTGTAGACGAACCTACTATCTCTCTAGATTTTTTGGTAAACAATTCTCCATTTGCTGGTCGCGAAGGTAAGTTTGTAACTAGCAGACAAATAAGAGAAAGACTAGAAAAAGAATTGGAAGTAAACGTAGGACTAAAAATTGATTTTGGAGATGGCGATACTTACAAGGTATTTGGTCGTGGCGAAATGCACATCGCTATTTTGCTAGAAAACATGAGACGCGAAGGTTACGAAGTGCAAGTATCTCAACCACAAGTAATTATAAAAGAAATCGAGGGTGCAAAGAGTGAACCATTTGAAGAAGTAACTATAGATGTACCAGAAGCTTTGTCTGGAACCGTGATTGAAAAATTATCAAAAAGAAAAGCCAACATGACGCACATGACCCAAAATCATGGGCAAACTAGATTGATTTTTGAATGTCCAACCAGAGGTTTGCTTGGTTATCGTGGTGAGTTTGTGGTAGACACTAGAGGCGAGGGGATTATGTCTAGCCAAGTTATTGGCTTTCGCCCACACGTAGGGCCTATAGACAAACGCGATGTTGGTTCTATGATTTCTATGGCTACTGGCAAGGCCTTGGCTTTTTCACTATACAACTTGCAAGACAGAGGCAATCTATATATTGGAGCCAATACCGAAGTTTACGAGGGTATGGTAATAGGGAATACTGCCAAAGGTATGGACATGACTGTTAACCCGATAAAAGGTAAACAGCTAACCAATATGCGAGCCAGTGGATCTGATGATGCTGTGAATTTGACTCCACCGCTAGACCTTAACTTGGAAAGAGGACTAGAAATAATGTCTGAAGATGAGTACCTAGAAATCACCCCAGAAAGTATTAGACTGCGCAAAAAGCAGCTAAAAGAATCTGACCGGGTAAAAGTGGCGAGACAAAGTAAGAAGGCCTAAAGAGGGGTTAGGTAGGAGCCAATAGTTATTAGTCAATAGAAGTTCATGGCCAATAGCCAATAGGGCTATTGCTAAGCAGATTGGCTTGAACCAGAATAATGAAATAAAATATAAAAAATGTCTCTTATTGAGACATTTTTAATTTACTTTAGCAAAATTCTTTCTACAAATTTTCTTACCAACTTATTTGCTTCGGGAGTATCTTTGCAGCCATCAATTATTTTTTGGATAGCGCCCTCTTCGTCAAAGTATCTTTCTTTGTATCTCATTAGTCTTGGCACCAAATCTTCTTTGTCTAATTCTGGATGAAATTGAAAAGCGTAAAATGGTTTGTCATTAATTTTAATGGCGTGGTAAGGGCAAAGTTCGGAGTAGGCCAGCATGGTTACGTTTTCTGGGAGAGTGCCAGCTCTTTCTTTGTGACCAGATACTCCTTCAAAAACTTGTGGAGTGTCGTGAAAAAGAATATCTTCTTTGGCTGCTTCGGTTAAGGTTAATTTGTATGTACCCATTTCCAAATTTTCTTTGTCTAGGATTACCTCTCCACCAAGAGCTTCTACTACAGCTTGGAAACCAAAACAAGAGGCAAAAACAGGCTTGTCTATCTCTACACAATAAGCAAGTAATTCTTTGAGCGGAATGACAAATGGAAAATTTTCTATTTCCAATACAGAAGCATCACTAGATCCACCTACAAAAACAGCGTCAAAATTGTTGGCTTCTTGTGGAGAAAATTTTGGAGTATCGAATACATTTAGTATATGGAACTGATTCTCTGCCAGGCCACTGTAACGCACAAATTCGACGAACTCTTCTTGTCTAGTTGCTTGGTCTTCGCGAATTTGGATGTAAAGGATTTTTATATCTTTTTCTTGCATAAATTAATTCTAAAAAGGCTTTTATTTTAGCCTTTTTTAGATTTTTGTCAATGTTTTACATTCAACACTTGCTACAAGTTTTGTAAAAATTGGTGAACGTGTGATCCAAGCCGAATGATGTCGGCCCGGATCACAGGGTAGAAGCGAAGGAGGTCAGGAGTCAGTACAGAGCTTCTTGTGCTCTGCCCACGACGGTCGAAGATTGGTGTTGTCGTGGAAGTGACTGAGTACCTCGCCTGCTTTGGCGCATTTCTCGCTCTTGGGCGGATCGCCGAGGAGATTGTTGCGCAAGTAGCCTGCCAGCGCGTTGTCTATGATGTCTATGCAGACATCATAGTACCCATCCTTCTCCTGGCACATGTTGTAGTGCCGGTGGAGTCGGCTGCTAGCCATCTGTACGGGTAGGTACAAAATGGCGTCAACCACACTGTGTAGACGCTGTTTGCCGAGTTCGGCAACGATTCTGTCTAGGTCGCGTCGAAGGGACTCGATGTCCCTCCGGTCCTCGTCGATCTTTGCGGACAGATCAACGAGCTTGTCGTTGTTGGCCGCGGCCGCTCGAAGAGCTCCGGTTGCCGAGGTGCGGTTGCTGTTCGCACACCCACTACCGAGCAGGCCGATGACGGTGGCGAAGGTGAAGGCGATGGCGTAGATCGAGAAGCGCATAAGTCCTCCTTAGCGCGGTTAGTTGGCGGGGATGCCCCGCAAAACTCATTGGCAGCCCCTCATGGTTGCCTAGAGAAAACTGCACGCAACCATTGCGTACAATTATCTCTAGGCAGATTTTGCTGCAGTTTACAAAGAACAGCACCAGAATTGGTGATAGATAAAAATATCACTATTTACACTTTTTGTCAAGACTTTTGTATATAATATTTTTGCTAAACTAAGCCAAAAAGAATACTTGCTTAAAAAGCCTTGGGATAATATAATATATAAACTATATTTGTATTTATGAAAAAAAATCTCAAAATAATCTCTTGGAATGTAAACGGAATCCGAGCCGTAATTAGGAAAGGAGATTTTGATAAATTTTTGAAAAATCACAATCCAGATATTCTCTGCCTACAAGAAACCAAGGCCAATCGTGACCAGGTAGAAGTAGACCTGCCAGAGTACGAAGAATACTGGAATTCGGCCGAACGCAAAGGCTATTCTGGAGTAGCAATTTTTTCAAAAATTAAACCTCTCAAAATCCTAAACGATATTCCAGATACAGCTTTTTGCAAAAAAAATCTCGTAGACAAAGATAAACGAGATGCTAGTATAGAAGGGCGGGTAATTGCTCTTGAGTTTGAAAAATTTTTTGTAGTGTCTGTTTATACCCCAAATGCCAAGGATGATTTGTCGCGCATTGGCCTGCGAAAAGATAAATGGGATCCAAGCTTTCTCAAATATATGAAGGATTTGGGAAAGAAAAAGCCACTAGTTTTTTGCGGAGATCTAAACGTAGCTCATACCGAAATTGACTTGGCTAGACCCAAACCAAACGAAGGTAAAAAAGGTTTTACCAAAGAAGAAAGAGAAGGTTTTGATAATATAGTAAAAGCAGGTTTTGTAGATACTCTGCGGGATAAATATCCTGGTAAAGAAGGGCTATATACCTGGTGGTCTCACTGGGGCAAGGCCAGAGAACGAAACGTTGGTTGGCGCATAGACTATGTATGTGTGAGCAAAAATATAAGTAAAAGTATAGCCGATGCTTTTATTTTGCCCGAAGTAATGGGATCAGATCATTGCCCGGTTGGAATTGAATTTAAAGCATAAAAACTTTAAATCTTTAAATCACAAGATCGTGAAATCTTTAAATCACTAGGCCATTAAACCAATTTGTTTTAATGATTTCATGTTTTAATGACTTAACTATGAACGCACTTGAGATAAAAAATTTGGTAAAAAAATACGGTGACAAAACTGCTGTAAATGATATCTCCTTTGATATTAAAAAAGGAGAATTTTTTGGATTCCTTGGTAGGAACGGAGCTGGGAAAACTACAACTATAAAATCTGTGACAGGGATTGGTAAGTTTGATAGTGGGAGTATAAAAGTATTTGGCAAAGATGTAGTAGAAGAATACCGAGAAGCCAGAGGAAAGATTGGTTTGTCTGCCCAAGAATTTAACGTAGATATGTGGGCTACTCCGTACAAAATATTGTGGTATGTAGGTGGCTACTTTGGCATGAGCAAAGAACAAAGAGAAAAAAGAATCGAAGAAATGCTAGATATATTTGAATTGCAAGAACATCGCAAAAAGCCTTTTTTAAACTTGTCTGGTGGATTGAAACGCAGGGTACTTTTGGCCAGAGCCATGATGCATGATCCAGATCTGTTAATTCTAGACGAGCCAACAGCAGGAGTAGATGTCGAGTTGCGTCACGAACTTTGGAATTACTTAAGAAAAATAAATGATGAAGGCAAAACAATTTTGTTGACTTCTCATTATTTGGAAGAAGTAGAATTACTTTGCAACCGGATTGCCATAATTGACGAAGGAAAGATAATTGAAATTGGAGATAAAAAAGATTTTGTTAGTGATGGCAAAAATTTAGAAAAAAGATATTTAGAACTAACTAAGAAATAAATGTACGAATTGTGAATAATTATAATTCGCAAATTCGTACTATTCGTAATTCGTACATAATTTATATGAATAGAATAGGTTTACAAACATTCGTACGCAGAGAAGTAGAGAGATTTTTTCGTACTTATGTACAATCTCTTATTAGTCCTTGGATTAGTGCACTATTATATATTGTGATTTTTGGGGCGATTGTAGGTAGTAGAATAGATCTAATTGCGGGAGTAAGATACATTGATTTCGTTTTGCCCGGTATTGTGATGCTCAACCTTATCCAATCTTCTTTCTCACAAACTTCTTTCTCACTATACTTTATGCGTTTTGCTAGGCATATAGAAGAAGTTCTTACTGCCCCGCTTTCTCATTTGGAAATGCTAATTGGTTTTGTGGTTGGTGGAGTAGCCAGGGGATTGGTGGCCGGAATCGGGGTGTATCTGATCTCTATATTTTTTAGTGCAGCTACTATTGCTAATTTTTGGCTATTTTTGTTTTATGCGGTAGCTGTATCTATTATATTTTCACTCATTGGTTTGATAGTGGCTCTGTGGGCAGACAATTTTGAACAGCTCTCCATTCTAAACACTTTTGTAATTACTCCATTAACTTTTTTGGGTGGTATTTTTAATTCTATCACCATGCTTCCAGAAAAAGCCCAGATTTTTGTTCGTTTTAATCCTTTTTTCTATTTTGTAGATGGTTTAAGGTATTCGATGATTGGCATTACAGAGGCCAATGCCAAAATTGGGGTATTTATAATATTTGCTCTAATAATACTTTTTGGGTTTGTGGTTTGGAGATTGTTTAGTACTGGTTGGAGAATAAGATCTTAAATAATTATAACTTTATAAGTTATGAAAAAAAATGTAGGTAAAATTATTGGAGGAATAATTGTTTTATTATTAGTTTGGTTTGGTTATGTTTATTATCAAGATTTTCGTGGAGTAAAACCAGCAATATCTGAACCAGATGAAAATATAACAGAGTTAGTAACCAAATATAGACAAGGACAAATAGACAAATTTCCATTGAAATTCCCAGAGAATTTTAGTGTAGCTATCTTTGCTCAAGATTTGCCAAAAATAAGAGACATGGTTTTTGACAGCAAAGGAACTTATATGTGGGTTTCACAAACCAAAGAGGGAATAATTTCCAAATTAAAAGTAGAGAATTACGACGTAGTTAGGCAAGACGTGATTTTTGAAAATTTGAACAACCCTCATGGTCTGGCGTTTGATCCGGCCGATGACAATATTTTGTACGTAGCCGAAGAAGACAAATTGTCCAAAGTAAATTTGGAAACAGAAAAATGGCAAAAATTGTTGGATTTGCCAACAGATGGTGTCGCCACTTCTCACTTTACTAGAACCATAGTTTTTGGACCAGATGGTAGACTGTATTTATCTGTAGGTTCGTCTTGCAATGTCTGCGAAGAAAAAGAAAATTTTCGCGCCAAAATAATTTCTATGAATAAAAATGGGGGAGACGTAAAAGTTTTTGCTAGTGGTCTGCGTAACTCGGTATTTTTTGCTTGGCACCCTGTAACCAGAGAAATGTGGGCTACAGAAAACGGTCGCGATAGATTGGGAGATGATTTGCCTCCAGACGAGATAAACATAATCAAAGAAGGGCAAAATTACGGCTGGCCAATTTGTTATGGCAAAAACGTGCATGATACTGATTTTGATAAAAAACAATACTTAAAAAATCCTTGTGAAGAACCAGAACAAACAGAGAGTTATATAGATCTTCCAGCCCATGTAGCTCCACTTGGATTGGCCTTTGTCCCGGCCAATAGCGGTTGGCCAGAAGAGTACTGGGGAGATTTGCTTGTAGCAAAACATGGTTCTTGGAATAGAAGCGAACCCGTTGGTTACAATGTAACCAGAATCAAACTTGATGAAAATGGAAATTACAAAGGATCTGCTCCGGAGATGGAAGATTTTGTATCTGGTTGGCTAACCAAAGATAATGAATCTCTGGGTAGACCAGTGGATCTGTATGTAGAAAATAATGGTATAGTATATATATCCGACGACAAAGCCGGAGTAATCTACAAAGTTAGTTATATAAAATAAAAAAATATGGGGGAATCTTCTTTTAAAAAACAAATTTATTTATTTGTTTTTGTAAGCTTACTATTTTTTGTAGTGATTGCTTATTTTGTTTTTTTGAGTTTGCGGTTAGAAGAAAAAAAAGAAGGGGAGATTAGTATAGACAATAATCTGGAAGTAAATTCATTCGAAGAGTGTGTGGCGGCTGGAGGCCCAGTGATGGAGTCTTATCCTAGGCAGTGTAATAGTAATGGAAAGACTTTTGTAGAAAAAATAAATGAACCTGATTTTGGTAGAAATATTAGAATTTTTGAACCGGCTCCAAATAGCGTGATTACCAATCCTGTAACCGTAAAAGGAGAGGCTAGAGGGACTTGGTTTTTCGAAGGGGATTTTCCTTTGCAAATTCTAGACGAAGATGGCAAAGAATTAACTATTAGGCCGGTTTCTGCCCAAGAAGATTGGATGACAGAAAATTTTGTACCTTTTGAAGCGACTATCGATTTCCAAGAAACTAGTGCCAAGGTTGGTACAATTGTTTTTATAAAGGATAATCCGTCTGATATAAGAGAATTGGATGACAAAATGGTAGTTCCGGTGCGTTTTGCCAATGGAGATGTTCAAACCAAAAAATGTATTGTGACCGGTTGTAGCAGCCAAGTTTGTTCGGACAAGGTGGTCGACACTACTTGTGAATTTCGTCCAGAGTTTGCTTGTTTTAGAGAAGCTACTTGTGAATTACAAGACAATGGTAGATGCGGTTGGACAGAAACAGATGAGTTAAAACTTTGTATGGAAGAAAAAGGGATTGATGTGAATGAAGTAAAGCCCTTATATTAATTTATGATTTTGATCCCTCCTTGGTATTGAATAGTCATTTTGAATGTTGTTTCAAGACTATTGGTCGGGGTACTCTATGTCTGTCTCTTTTTTCCTTTTGTTGGCCCAGAGAATACATAGAAAGATGCCTAAGGCAACCAGACCTCCGTGTACACATAAGGTCCAATGAGGCTGTTTCATTGAAGTGATCAAAGCCTGGCAAACTTCTGCTACCAGCAGTCCGATGAAAGGTAGGTCTCTCATTGGGTCTGGCATTCTTTGTAGTTCTTCCTGTCGATCGTCGGGCGCAATCATCATGAGCCAGAAACCAAAAGCACCGAAGAAGAAGCTCGCAATCCAGCCAATTACCAACCAGAACATGTTCAATACCTCCGCAGATAATTTTAACACAAGCAAATTTTTATAGCTATGTACCCACTAAGAACTTGGTTTAAAAATGAAATCCTCACAGAATTTTTCCCCCCTTATTTGGGAGAAATTGGAAGAAGCTCGGAGAAAGCAATTATTTTTTGCGATGGTGCGCCTGGAGTGCCTAGTAGTCCCAAACTTTTGAAATACTGGAGCAAAAAAGGCTACTGGGTTTTTCGTTTGCGTTATCGCGGGACTTGGGAAAGCAAAGGAATTTTTATGGAAAAACCTCCATACGAAGATGTTTTGGATATAGTCGATGAATTGGATAAACCAATTATAGATGAATGGAATCAAATAGAGTACAAATTGGATCCAAAAGAAATTTTTGTAATAGGAAAAAGCTTTGGTGGTCCGGCTGCTATATTTGCTAGCAAGGACAAACGGGTTAAAAAAGTAGCTGTAATGTCTCCTGTTATAGATTGGCTGGCTCCAAGCCAAGATGAGCCGCTCGAGAAGTGGCCCAATATGGTGGAGAGATCTTTTGGTATGGGGTATAGAGCCACGCCAGAAATTTGGCAAAAATTGCAAACAGGTGAGTTTTATAATCCTATCTTACACATAGACGAATTTGACGCTAATAAATTTATGATTATTCATGCCGAAGATGATTATAATATACGAGCCAAAGAGGTAAGTGAATTTGCAGAAAAAACAGGCTGCAAAATTTATATGTTAAAAAAAGGTGGGCATAATCCAGTTGACTTGGCTTCGTGGAAATGGGCTAGAAAAATTGATAAATTTTTTAATTCTTAATAAATTTACTAAGATGAAACAGATTAAGCTACCTTTGGCCAAAAGATCATTTGATATTTTGATAAGTTTAATGCTTATTATTTTGGCTATACCTTTTTTTGTTTTATTTTTACTTTTTCAATTAATAGAAAAAATAATTATTCCTAGTTCTAGGGGATCACTGTTTTACAAAGAAGTTCGTGTTTCTGGTGGAAAAGAATTTTTGTTTACCAAACTTAGGATCTTTAAACAATCAGTAATTGACAAAGAAAGAGAAAAAAATAAGATTGTTCATACCAAACCTTTGGAAAAAGATCCTCGTAATTTGACTGCCAGTGGAAAAATTTTAAAAAATATATACATGGATGAACTTCCTCAGCTAGGGCATGTTTTGTTTGGACAAATGACTTTGGTGGGACCAAGACCAACAAACATCGAAAATACAGCTTACCTAAGAGAAAAAGGAGATTTTACCAAAGATATTATGCCTTGTGGAATTACCGGACCTTTTCAAGCTGTCAAAGGTAGAGAAGGAGAAATAGAGTCACAAAAAGATGTAGATATGAAGTATATTAATTTTGTATCATCGAATCCCGGTTGGCGAGTTGTCTTGAAAGATATTAGAATTTTGATAAGAACTATAAAAACAGTTTTGGAAGCCAAGGGGATCTAAGGCTAAATAAATTTTGTTTGAAACAAAAAACACAGCATAAGTCTGCTGTGTTTTTTGATTGGGGCGAGATATAGCGCTCACCAACGCTTGGAGTTACTAACCGTTCCCTTGCTTTTTTGCAGTTTGGGCTTTGGTTTTTGCAGTTCTGATCTTGGCTTCGCCTTTAGCCTTGCCAACCCTTTCGATTTCCGCTTCGATTCTACGGTTTTTGGCTCGTTCTGCGACGGCTTGCTTGACCAGATCTTCGGCTACCTTTGCGTCGAGGTAGTCGCGTGCCATTGCTCGCGCATGAGATAGGGCGTTTGTAGTCGATCTAGATAGTCTGGGGTGGCCCATCGGGTTGTAGCGACGCAGGTAGATTTCGGAGCCGGTATAGCGAACAGCTCTCACGACCGCGAAGATTGCTCCTTCTATCAGCTTTACCTCTTTGTCGATTTTTTTGAAGTCTCCTTGGCAGTTTCTTCGAGTTCGTCGTCTGGCAAAGACACCTCGGACTTCCGGTCGAGCAACGTCCTTCTCACCTTCATTAGCTCATGATAGAAGCTTGGAGCCGCCAAGATTGTTCCGGCTTCTACATTTAGGTTGATAGCTTCTAGGTCTTCTACCAGTCCCATGAGTTTGGGACGAAAAACATGCTTATCAACCCACCGCGGGCTAAGATACTGCCGACGTTTGATCGGCTTCATCAAAGCTTTCGCTAGTTGGTCTCTTCCTTCCCTGGCCTCTGCTAGTTTGTCCAAGGCTAGCTTGTCGGCTTCCTTGCCCAGCTTGTCTACAGCCTCTTTTGTAGCTTTGTTGTAGACATAGAATCCGGAAAGGGTTAGGGGTAGCACGGTCATGAAGAACATTATGAGGTTGTATGGATTGCCCGGCATCTTTACCAGTGTTACTATGTTGGAAAGGACAGCTAGTATCCAGACCAAGCACAAGAGAGATTCCTTTGTGCTGTAGTACTTGGGGATTCTTTGCCAAGGCTCAATGTTTGTGGACTCTGCACCAAAAAGCATAGAGCTAGAGAACACAGTGACAAGGCTCATCAGAAAGAAAAACGTATTCATATCAGTAACCTCTGTTGCCAATATGTTTAACATAGAATTATCTGTCTGTCAATACAAAAAACCCGACCAAAAGGTCGGGTTAATCTATGAACTGTGAACCAAGAACTAAGAACTATCTTTACATCATCCCCATACCTGGCATCCCACCACCCATAGGTGGCATTGCTGGCTCATCGGCTTTTGGAGCGTCTGTTACTACAGCTTCGGTAGTTAGTAGCATACCGGCAGCAGATACCGCGTTTTCAATGGCACTTCTGGTAACTTTGGTAGGGTCAATAATACCAGCAACTACCAAATCTTCGTAAGCGCCGCTAGCAGCATTGAAACCAAAATTAGCATCACCTTTTTTAACAGCGTCTACCACTACAGCACCTTCGTAGCCAGCATTTTTGGCAATAATTTTGATTGGTTCTTCTATGGCTCTTTTCATTATTTCCACAGCTACTTGTTCTTCGTCTTCTAGATTAATTTCTTCCAAAGCACGAGCAGCGCGTAGCATAGCTACACCACCACCAGGTACAACACCTTCTTCTATAGCTGCTTTGGTAGCGCCCACAGCGTCTTCAATTCTATGTTTTACTTCTTTCATTTCGGTTTCTGTAGCGGCTCCAACTTTGATTACAGCTACGCCACCGGCTAGCTTGGCTAATCTTTCTTGTAGTTTTTCTTTGTCAAAACTACTGTCGGTAGTTTCGATAGCTTTTCTAATTTGAGAAACTCTTTCTTCTACAGCATTTCCTTCGCCAGCTCCGTTTACAATAGTGGTGTTTTCTTTGGTAGCGATCACTTTGCCAGCTCTACCAAGATCAGCTATTTCAACACTGTCTAGTTTCATACCAATCTCTTCGGTGATTACCTTCCCACCGGTTAGAGTAGCAATGTCTTGTAGCATTTCTTTGCGTCTGTCTCCAAAGCCAGGAGCTTTTACAGCTAGTACAGAAAAAGTGCCGCGAAGTTTGTTTACCACTAGGGTGGCTAGAGCTTGTCCGTCTAGATCTTCGGCAATAACTACTAATTCTTTTTTACCACTTTGGGCTACCTTTTCTAAGATTGGCAAGATTTCTTCTACAGAAGAGATTTTTTTATCGGTAATTAGGATAGAAGCGTCTTCTACTTCGGCTTCCATACGGTCTGTGTTGGTTACCATGTATGGAGATACATAGCCTTTGTCAAAACGCATTCCTTTTACAGTATCAATTTCTAGACCAAAAGATTGGCCTTCTTCTACAGTGATTACACCATCTTGACCAACTTCTTTAATAGCTTCGGCAATTTTGCCACCAATTTCTTTGTCGTTGGCAGAGATAGATGCTACATTGGCAATTTCATCGTCTTCTACTTTTTTGGAAACTTTTTCTTGAAGTTCTGCCACCATAGCTTCGGCTGCTTTGTGAAGACCACGGTTCAGAGCAACCGGGTTAGCTCCGGCTACTACATTTTTCATACCTTCGTTTACAATAGCTTGAGCCAAAACTGTAGCAGTAGTTGTACCATCGCCCACGACATCGTTGGTTTTACTAGCTACTTCTTTTACAATTTCTACACCAATGTTTTCAAATTTATCTTCTAGCTCAATTTCTTTGGCTACGCTTACACCATCTTTGGTGATAGTAGGGGAGCCAAAACCACGATCTAGAACTACGTTACGTCCTTTTGGACCAAGAGTTGTTTTTACTGTGTCGGCCAAAGTATTTACACCTTGCACTAGGGCTTGGCGAGCGTCGTCACTGTGTTTGATTACTTTACTCATAAATTTGTTAATTAGTTTAATTGGTTGATTAGTTTATTATTTTATTTTTACGTCATTCGGAACGTAGAGAGGAATCTTTCGAAGCTACTAGGATTGGCAGAAAGATTTCTTGTCGTACCTCGCCAACATCCCAATTTATAGAGAAGTAATGATGGGAATCTTCTCGAAATAACAAAATTAAAAATTTATTCTATGATTGCCAAAACGTCTTCTTGGCTAATAATTTTGTATTCGACTCCGGCAACTTCTACTTCGTCGCCACCCCATTTTTTAAACAAAACTTTTTGACCGATTGCTACTTCCATTTGGGCGCGGTTGCCACTTTCCAAAAGTTTCCCCGGACCTACGGCTATTACTTCGCCTTCGGCTTTTTTTTCTTTATCAACTGTATCTGGTAATACAATGCCAGAAGCAGTTACTTGTTCTTCTTCGATAGCTTTTACCACAATGTGGTCGCCAAGTGGTTTTATATTCATAGATTAAGAGTTATGATTTATAAATTTATAATTATTAATATTTTCTATCACTCTATTCTTTTGAGTGATAAGGGTAGGCACATTTTACTACTTTGTATATAAATGTCAAGAGGTTGTTTTTTGTCTTATTTTAAACAAAAAGTACCCCTGGGGAAGATGGGATACTTTTTTACCTATAGCTATGTTTGGCCCCGCCTTTGTCGTTGAAAAATAGGGGGCAAAGGTAGTCACTTGTCTACATTTGCTAGTTGTGTTGGGTAGACCAACCCTATTTCGCGCGATTTTTGGTAGTTGCCTAGTTTGGTTTGCTTTTTGGCTATAGGATAGCTGCAAACCTCTAAGGAGTAGTCAAAACTATAAAGGTAATCTTGTATAGAAATTACGTATTTTTGCTTATCTCCTGTTTGGGGCTTTTTTGGTCCGTATCTATCTAGGGAGCCAGCCAGTTTTTGCTAGTCTCTATTGCACTTACGATAGTAATATCCCTTCGTTACGGCTAGGGTGTTTCGTCCATTACTTGGTTAGGTTCTCTAGCCTATGCTAGGGGGTTACCTTAGGGATCAAAAAAGCCCAAAGTAGGAAACAAGCTCAAATGCGCCGAACACATATGAGGTCATGATGCCTGTCGTTATCATGATCTCGGTGGCGAGCGCCTTGCGCCTGTTACCAACTTTAGGCTTTTACCTATTCTGGCTTTCAGCTATATTTTGATCTCCTCTTTTCTACCATACGCCCAAAGTTGGCGCTGGATTTTTGTTTGTATACTTACGTTCTCATTTATTAGACACAGTGTCAAGTTAGGCCAAAAAAATAAAATTGGCTTATTTTAGCCAAGGCGGGGATAAGCGGTGGATAAGCCTGGGGATGGGGTGGGTAAAGGTTTGGTTTTAAAAATTTTGTCGAGTCTTTGTACTGGTTTTGATTGCAAAAAATACAAAAAAAGAAGTTAGGAGTAAGCCAGTAAAGCTTGAGTATATATAGTGATCAAAAACAAACAGTAAACAGTAAGCAGTAAACAGTAAACTGAGATTTGTTAAATTTGTCTTTTCTTTTACTAATAGGAGCAGCATTCTTAATGCTAGAGTTAGTAAAAGTAAACCGGCTATGCCAAGCTCTGCAAGCATTAGTAAGGGGACATTGTGAACTGGTTGTAACTGCCATCCAGATAGGTTTGGATTTTTGTTTTTTAGATAAGCGGTGTAGTTGCCAGCTCCTGTGCCTAGCCAGAGATTATTTTTAATTATACTTTTAGCCTCAGCGATTTGATCAACTCTCTCTGTGGTAGATGTGGCTTCTTGTATATTGGCACCATTAATTCTGGTTTGTATAAGTGGAAAATAAATTATAGACAGAATTGTTACCAGTAAGATTTGGGAGGCTATACTGGCTAGAATCAACTTTTTTTTGCCTAGGTTATAGAGTGCTAGCAAAGCAAAGCCTGTGCTAGCTAGCCAGGCAGATCTAGAAAAGGTAAAAAACAAAGTTGCTGTTTGAATTATTAAGATTGATAAATAGATAGTCCTATGGCGCTTGCTATCTGCTTTTGAAATCAAAAATAAATTTACAAATATTGAAATTGACAAGAACCCCCCAAACACATTGGGATGTGGCAAACTGCCGTAAGCACGCAAAAACCTACCCAGAGAATTGCTAACCACTACAGAACTACCAGCCTCTGCAACTGGGTGAGCTGCTAGCCCCAGCCATTTGGATGCAATAGTAGATTGAGTAAAAAATTGGTACAAACCAAGTAAGCTAGGTAGTACAGATGAAGCTACAAACCACTTGGCAATTTTAATCTCATCTTTGATGTACAAAAAAAGTAAAAAGAAAAATATCACACTACTCATTATTCTTAAACCTTGTTGCCAGGCAAGTTCTGGGTTTGGGGACCAAAAAAAAGATAGTAGACAGTAGGCAGTAAATAGTAAACTATAAATAGTAAGTTGTCTTTCTTTTGTAAGTTTTAAATTGTGAATTTTAAGATTATTTTTTTTATGCCAAAGCCAAAATATGGAGAGGAGAGTAGCAAACCAAAGTAAAATTTCTGTAGCATAAATTCCGGTTGTAGCAAGTTCCCATTTTGTGCCATTTACAAAGATTTCTTGCCAAATCCAGATGGTTTGAAAAGGAAGTAGAAAAAGCAAAAATTTAAGCAACCAGGGGAGTGTGTTTTCAAGAGGTATTGTTTTCATGATTTAGTTGTTGGTAATGAATAAAGAGTAGGCATCTGGTTTTTACAGGTGTGTGTTATATTGTTATATTGTTATATTGTTATATTGTTATATTGTTATATTGTTATATTGTTATA
>CAYFPM010000002.1:0-20944 GCA_964345045.1 uncultured Gammaproteobacteria bacterium | reverse complement strand
TTGTTCTGATACATCTTAAAAGATTTTAACAGCTAACAAAGAAACTATTTATATTTTGATTAACTTTTTACATTTCTCTTCCCAACGTTTTTTATAATCTTCTCGTCTATCGTTTTCATGAAATTTGAGCATTTGGTCGTTTATAATAACTTTTGTATTGTCTTCGTTTTGGATGCTGCCCAAATTCATTTTCATTTTTGTAAGCTGGATTTTTTTGGCTTCTTTTTCTAGAGTGTCGCCATAGTTTCCTTGCCAAGCTTTTTCAAAAAACTTTTTAAACAAAATAGATATTTTATTATCTTCGACTTTCCATTTGGGTATGGTTTGGTACCCTTGCAAAGAGTTTGGTAGAAATTTTTTTATCCACTTGTTTTTGCGAATTATGTTTTTACCAACTTTTTCTGGATCATAAATAGGTAAAAGCTGGTTAACCCAAAAAGCCATATAAATATCTTCGCCTGCTATTTTTATTTTTTCAAAATTAATATTTTCGTCTGTACTATAAAAACACAAACATACTCTATTTGCTACACAAACTTTGTTTCTACGTAATCTAAAAGCAGTTAATAATAGAGTGACTAGTAAGCGAGTCAAAAATAATCGTCCGGATTTTACTACAATAAAAACATCTATGTCGCTGTGTGCACCGGCAGTTCCTGCCGCTACAGTATTGCTTACAAAAACGGCTTTTACAAATGGGACAAAGCGAACTTTTCTAGTGGCTTTTTTGGCGATACCGATTTTGTGTTCAATTGTTTTTATCTTTTTTTGTCTTTTTTCAACAGTTTTGTTGGAGCCTGGTAAAAAATAAAAACCATCTTTTCTTTCGATAAAATCTGCTTGGTTCAAAAATTCGACAAATTCTCTGTAACTAATTTTTTGGTTTGGTTGCCAGAGGTATTTGTATAATTCTTCGGCAACAAGAGGATACTCAAATATATCAAACCAAGCTAGGGTTTTTAAGATGGATTTTTGCAGATCATTATTCATATCAAGTATATTCTAGGCTATTTTGGCAAATTAAAAAACCCCAGATTACTGGGGTAGGGGTTATTCTCTCATCATAGCCGGATTAGGGGAAAGCGTTTTTTTTGTTTCTTTTTCTTTTTTTTCTTGGCTGATTGTATTGTCTTCTACAATCATTTTTTCTTCATTTATACTTAGCACTTGATCTTTGGCAATAGTGTATTCTCTTGCGCTTATAAACGATGGCTTGATAATATATTGCAAAGCAGTATGCGAATCAATATCAAATATAATGTCTGCAATTTTTCCCAAATTAGTGCCAGATTTGGTTTCTACAGAGAGTTGTTTTAATTTTTTGAGATTGATTCTCATACAATGAGATTTACTCTACAATTTTTCCTTCGATAGCGTCTTTGTCTTTTTTGTCTTCTTTTGTGCCTAGCCCCATCATTTTTTGTTGGACAGCAGTAAGTAGGGTAGAGATAAACCAATATAGAGTTAGGCCTCCAGGCAAAGTCATACCAATAAGTACGGTAAGCGCTGGCATAAAGTAAAGCATTTGTTTGTTCATCATGGCCATCATGTTTTCGTCTTTTCCACCAGCTCCAGCTTCTTTTGGAGGTTGTTTTCTTTGCATCATTTTGGCTTGCCAGTATTGGGCTGCCCCGGCCAATATAGCCAAAATTACACTGGCTTTGGCTAGATCCATAATACCAAGAGACATGGTATTGATAGTACCTGGATTTTCTACAAAAGAATACAATAGTTCAAAACTTTGGTTTTCTAAACCAGCACGTAGCACCCAGTAAATAGCCAAGAAAACCGGTAGTTGAATTAGAATTGGCAGACAAGAACCTAGTGGATTGACTTTGTTTTCGGCATAAAGTTTCATGGTCTCTTGAGCCATTTTCTGCTGGTCGTCTTTGTATTTTTTCTTTAGCTCTTCTAATTTTGGTTGTAGTTCAGAAAGTGATTTTTGGGCAACAATGGATTTTTTGGTTAGTGGGTATAGGATCACTTTTATTACCAAAGTGATTATTACAATTACCACACCTACGTCTGGGATAATATTGTATAGGCCGACAAAACCGTTAAAGATTGGTTGGTACAAAATAGCTTCGAATAAGGCGCGCATAAAATAGGGGGTTAGCGATTAGGTTTTAGGGATTAGTAATAGTTTTGGGAGTATAGCAGCAAAGGGGGGATTAGTAAAGACAAAAAAACTGCCTAAAATGGCAGTTTTTTTGCTTGATACTAGTTCTATATTTAAAGTTTATAAAACGAATATTTTTCGGACGAGGGTTGCATTTACTACTTTATTATACATTTACTTTAATTTCCCCTCGTCTTACTTGTATACAATTAGCGCTTAGCCCATACAACTAGCGGGCGTCGGCGCACTATATAATATATACAAATAATTCAGTGCTGTTTTAGAGCTGCACCAAGCTCTTGAGCTTTGCCAAGCAGTGCGGGCACTGGTGGCGAAGATTGAGGAACTTTTCGACGTTCACTCGTCGTCCAAATTCTCCAAGCTCGGAGTGGCAGAGCGGCAGCCCTCCCTCTCCTAGGATATGGAGCAGGTCGGTGGGAGGCTTACTCACCCCCATTCCGGACATACTCTCACCATCTTTCCTAGCCCACTCGCATTCCGGACATCTCTCATTCTCGGGAACCAAAGTGAAGTCCTCGGGTTCCAACCCCTCCGGCGATCCGCAGAACGCGTTTGGGGAGTGCTCGTGAGGGATGCGAAGGAAGAGATGGGCTTTTTTGTTTCGAGTCATTGCTGACTCCTTTCTGCAGCCAAAAGCTGGATTTGGAGCCGTGGCTCCCTAGCTTTGACTGACAAAAAAATATACCACAAAAAGTAGCTTTTGTCAATACAAAGCCTAATGTAAAGATACAAAAAACCGCTCTATTGAGCGGTTTTTTAGGTGTACAATATTTTACTCTTTGGATTCATCAGACTGTTCATCTTCCCCGACTTCGGTCGGGGCTTCGTCTGCAGACTCAGCAGCTGGAGTTTCTTTGGCAGCTTCAGATTTTTTTTCATCTTCAGTTTCTTCTACCACGCTAGAGCTCGCCTCAGGACGAGCGTCAGCGGGTTCTTTTTTGTTTTCCAAAGCTTCGGCCAGAGCCTCGGCACCGTCTTCGCTGCTCACTGCTTTGTCTTCTTCGCCATCTTGCAGTACCTTAATTTTCCAACCAGTAAGGTCGGCGGCTAGGCGTACGTTTTGGCCACCACGACCAATAGCTAGAGAGAATTGATCTTCGGCTACATGAGCAGTAGCTTCTTTTTCGGCTTCGTCCAATTCTACTTTAGAAACTTTGGCCGGGCTAAGTGCTTCTTTTATATATTCGGCAGCATCATCGTTGTGTACAATCATATCAATTTTTTCACCACCCAGTTGTTCTATAATAGTACTGATTCTGCTACCACGTTGACCAATACAAGAACCAATTGGATCAATAGAACTGTCGTCTGTGTGTACAGATACTTTGGATCTATTGCCTGGGTCGCGAGCAATGTCTTTTATAGTTACCACACCTTCGGCTATTTCTGGGATTTCGCTCATAAATACAGATTCAACCATTTTTTTGCTAGAGCGAGAAAGAATAATTTCTGGGCCACGTTGACCCATGTCTACAGACACTACATAAAATTGCAAACGCATCCCTGGGCGGTAGTGCTCTCTTTGGACTTGTTCGCTTTGGGGCAAGATACCAGTAATTTTGCCAAGGTCTACAATGGTGTTGCCAGAACGATCTCTTCTTTGGATAGTTCCAGAAACTACTTGACCTTCTTCTTGTTTGAAATCTTCAAACACAGTGTTTCTTTCGGCTTCGCGGATTTTTTGGATAATAACTTGTTTGGCAGTTTGGGCAGCCATACGACCAAAGTCGCCAGGTACTTCTAGAGAGATTTCCAAAACGTCACCAATCTTGGCGTCTTTTTTTTCTTCTTTTGCCTCAGAAATCATTATATTCATTTTTGGGTTGAACTTTACCAATTCGGCAGTTTCTTCTTCGGTTAGTTCGCGACCTTCTTCTCTGGCTTCTTCTCTTTTGGCAGCCAATTCTTCTTGAGCTTTTTCAATTTCTTCTTCGGAAAAGTCTTCGACTACTTCTTTTACATCCCAAACCTTCATGTCACCGGTTTCGGGATCAAACTTTACCTTAATATTTTGTTGGCGGTTACCAAAATCTTTGCGGTAAGCGGCGCCTAGGGCAGACTCTACAGCCTCCATAACAATGGCTGGATCCAAGCCTTTTTCAGAGCAAATAAAGTTGATGCTCTTGGTAATTTCACTACTCATATAATAATAGTTCATGGCCAATGGTTTGTGGCCAATTATTTAAGATCTAGTTAATAGACATTGATTACACAGATTTTTTTATAGATTACACAGATTTAAATTGATTAAATTTTTGGATATTTTTGTATGTATTATAATATTTATTTAATTTAGTCTTTTGTAAGGGGACTTCAATTATATTATAAATATTTTGTACAAAAAAAGCAGCTTTTACTAGAGCTACTTTTATAAAAATATATTATCATAATAAGCTCTATTTGTCAAGTTTGCTAGGGTGACAACTTGGCTAGATTGCTTTATACTAAAAACCACTATGATAAAAAAATACTTATCAATTTTATTGGCGATTATTGCTATTTTGTCTAGCCTTGTTACGCCGGTGTCTGCCCAAGAAGTGTTCGAAGAAGCTAATTTTGTCAGTCCAGAACAAGTTAGTCCACAAAAAGATGTTTTTTATAAGGGTATAGTTGTAAGTGACCCAGAGGAAAGTTTTGTTACAGAGTTTGGCCAAACTTTGATTGTGCAAGAAACCAAAGTTCAGCTAAGCACTGGGCCAAGCAAAGATAAAATTCTTGACCTTAATTTTGAACTGCGTGATGGTAGCCCAGGGGCAGTCCGTTTGGAGAAGGGGGACAAGGTGGTAGTGGGTAAAAGTTTTATTGCTGGTGAAGAAAGCTATTATATTAGTGATGTCTATAGATTAAATGCTTTGTGGTTTTTGGTAGCGGTTTTCTTTTTGTTAATTTTAATTTTGGCCGGTTGGTTTGGAGTCCGTTCTATTTTTGGTTTGTTATTTAGTTTTGTTGTAATAGTTTTTTATATTGTGCCAAAAATCATAAACGGTGGTAATGCGCTTTGGATCGGATTTTTGGGGACTTTGGTAATCGCTCTTTTTTCTATTTTTGTTGCTCATGGTTTTCGTTCGCGAACTGTAATTGCTTTTTTTAGTACTATTACCACTATTTTTTTCTCACTTTTTTTGGCAGTATTTTTTACCAATATTATGCATCTGTTTGGATTGGGGAGCGAAGAGGCTTTTTTACTCCAAACCACCCCAGATTTAGCTTTTAATCTAAGGGGGATTCTAATCGCCGGTATTATAATAGGTACGCTGGGTGTGTTGGACGACATTACCACTGCTCAGTCTGCGGTGGTAGAAGAGTTACACTTGGCTAATAAAAAATTATCTTTCAAAGAACTTTTTGTAAGAGCTTCTTCTGTAGGCAAAGAACATATTATCTCGTTGGTAAACACTTTGGTTTTGGCTTACACCGGAGCATCTCTTCCACTTATTTTGCTTTTTCAGATTTACGAACAACCAACTTGGATAATATTAAATAGTGAAATTTTGGCCGAAGAAATTTTGCGAATGCTAATTGGTAGCATTGCTTTGGTTTTGGCAGTACCGCTGACTACAGCTTTGGCTGCTTGGTATTATGGTAAAAAATCTGTTAGTCAATCGGAATCACAAAATGTTTGAAATTTATTTCAGAACCATTTTGGTAAACACTAACTTGCTCAAATTGAATAGGCGTGGTATCCATGTCTATTTTGTTTTCTATACAAAAAAGTTTAGCAGTATTTAGGAGTCTTTTGATTTTTTCTCTTCCAGTAGCTCTTTCGGCGCTGCCATCTGGTTTTTTTCTAGTTTTTACTTCTACAAAACATAGCGTTTCTCCATGGAGTTCTTTGGGATGCCAGGCAATTATATCTATCTCGCCACCTCTTTTTTGATAATTTTTTTTCACTATTTTGTAACCTGCATCTGTTAAAAAAAGCGAAGCCTTGTCTTCGCCATAGTCTCCAAATTTTCTTTTTTCTGTTTTGGACATGATATAAGCAGATTAGGCATAATAAGCAGAGTAAGCCATAAGCAGAGTAAGTAAAATGCTTAATTCTTACTCTGCTTATTCAGCTTATTACTCAAATCAATCGTGTTTGAAAAAAACTATGCCACGATGGTATCTGCCAACTTCAAAGTCTTCTTGGATTACATAGCCATTTTCTTGGCACCAGTTTATAACTTGGCCAAAGTCTAAAAGCTTTTCTTGATTAGGCCCCATTGGTAGATTGCTGTTGATCCAGTCTACTACCACTATCCTAGCTTTGTCCTTTAACAATCTATTGGCTTCGGCCAGCATATGGCTGGCATCTTCGGCATGAAACAGACTATTTATAAGCAGGACTACATCCAGGCTTTTTTCTGGGATACTGGTTTTGCCGATTTTTTCTACATCCGACCAAATGGTGTGAATATTGTGAATATTTTCCAATTGAGATCGTTTGGTTATTTCGGCCAAAACGTCTTTCATTATGTCTACCGCATAGATAGTGCCACGTTCACCCACAATTTTGGAAGCAGGAAACACAATGTGTCCGGTTCTTCCACAACCAAAATCAGCTATATGCATTTTTGGCAAAAGCTTGGCTTTTTGAAAAATAAGATGTGGATCGACAAGTTGATTGCCAGAATGGTAAACCATGGGATCATTTAAACATTAAAACATGAAATCAAGAAAGCAATAAAACAAGAAAGCATTAAATCTTTAAAACATTAAAACAAGCTGTTTAATGTTCTTATGTTTTAAAGATTTTATGATACTAGAGTCCAAACAAACTACCGAATATTCCTAATATTATATTGCCTAATAAGCCGGTCATCCCCAGCATAGCTACAACTATAAGGACAAGTCCGATTAGTTTGTAGGCTAATCTAGAACCGCCACTACTACCTAGGTGTTCTTCGGCCCAGCTCATAGAGCCTAGGTTTTGGACAAACCATTCAGTTTTTATAACCATCACTACCCCCAAGGCCATAGCCAGTATTCCTACAATATATTTCATATAATTTTTTTAAAGGTTAAATAAATTATACCCTAAATAAGTTTTTTTGAGGAGTTTTTGTGTTTTGTATTTTGAAAAATATTTTATACCCAACCTGGTTTTGTAATATGGTATAATTTAAAACAACAAAAGGAGAAGGTCTTGTTTATATCAAAGGGCTATTTTTGGGTTAATTATGAAGAATTTTTGGCTAGAAAACATTTACAGATTACATAGATATATATTTAAGCTAAAAATCCGTATTAGTAATTACGGTATATTGGCTACACTATATTCTCTTTTATACTTGGTTGTATTAGAACTTTCATTGGCTATTGTTTCTTTGCCACTTTACTTTAGTAATTGGCATCTAAAATCTACTCATTGGTTTGGAGAAAAAGGAATATCTTATATAGGTTATAGAGCTAGACGAAGAATTACTTTGTCTAGTTTTAGTGGAGTCATGGTGTTTGCTTTGGCTTTTTTGTTTTATGCCAATTTTGTAATGGCCGCAGTTATAACTTGGGACAATGATAGCACCGATGGTTTATGGGATACTTGTGCCAATTGGGTGGGAGACTCTTGTCCGGGAGTTGCAGATATAGCTACTTTCGATGGTACCAACACCGATGATGTTACTATCAATGGTCCGGTTGGAGTACTAGGTATAGACATCAATTCTGGCTATACCGGAACTATTACTCAAGCTAGCACACTTACTATTGGAGCCACTGGTTATGATCAAGCCGATGGCACCTTTGTGGGATCGGCCGACAACATCGATATAAACGGAGACTATACTTTGTCTGCCGGAACTTTTTTTGCTTCTAGAGGGACTACTTATTTTGAAGATGATCTTAGAATCACTGGTGGAACCTTTAATGCCAATGGCGGGATAATCGAGTTTGATGGTGCTAGCACCGAGAGCCTTATAGATTTGCCTGGTGGGGCTTTGTCTATAAATAATTTGAATATTAATAAATCTGGGGTGAGTGCTTATTTATATTTAAATACTGGGGATACTCTTACAGTCACCAATACAGCTCAATTTTTAGATGGAGCCGTATGGGCTTTTTCCCCGACTGGGATTATTGATATTGATCTTTGTCAAAATACTACTTTTTATTCTCAGTTTGGAGCAAATAATTCTCTTCATACTGGTCAAATTCATTTTAATAATGGGAATGGTTCTGGTTCTATTACCGTACAAACCACTTCAACTTTGCCAGCAATTACTTTGGCCGATTCTAATTGTAGTTTGGATTTGGCAGGAACAGGGACTACCACTTTTTATGGTGACACTACATTTACCACCGGCACAATAAACGTTAACAATTCGGCTGTATATTTTGATGGGACGGTTGACCTAGCTGGGGCTACTTACAATGGTGGCTCTGGGGCCGAAGGATTTTCTGGTGCTGTAACTATGTCTAGTGGGGATTGGGATTTTGGTAGTGGGATTGTAGATTTTGAAGTTGCGGCTGTTTCAACTTTTTCCGGAGCCAATGTAACCAGTACTTCTGTTGGGGAAATGAATATAAATGCAGATTTTGCTCTGTCTGGAGGTAGTTTTGTGGCTCCCACCGGAACCATGTTTTTTGAAGATGATCTTAGGATTACTGGTGGAACTTTTAACCCAAATGGGGGGACAATTGAATTTGATGGGGCTAGTCCAGAAAGCTTTATAGATTTGCCTAGCGGAGGATTGTCTATAAATAATTTTAACATCAACAAAACTTTCACCAATGCTTACTTGTACATGAATAGCAATGATACTTTGACAGTTACCAATACGGCTCAATTTTTGGATGGTTATATTTGGGGGTTTTCACCTACCGGAATTATAGAAGTTGATCTTTGTCAAAATACCACTATAGGATCCAACTTTGGAGGCAATAATTCACATACTGGGCAATTGCATTTTATTGGAGGATCAGGTTCAGTTTCTATTTTGGAAGGAGCTGGTCTCCCATCCGTCACTTTCAATGCCCCAGGATGTTCCTTGGATTTAACAGGTACGGCTACTACCACTTTTAACGGAACTACCAGTTTTACTTCTGGAACTATAAATACGGCCAACGCTGCTGTTTATTTTAATAACACTCTAAACCTCAACGGAGCTACTTACAATGGCGGTTCTGGAGCCGAAGGATTTGCAAATGTAGTTACTATGTCTAGTGGAGATTGGGATTTTGGTAGTGGTATAGCCGATTTTCGCGATGCTGCTTCGCTTACCATATCTGGAGCCAATGTAACCAGCACCTCGGTTGGGGAGATGAATCTCAACGGCACTTTTACTATAAGTAATGGTAATTTTGTAGCACCAACCGGTACCATGTTTTTTGAGGGGAACATTACTATTTCTGGTGGAAATTTTAATCCAAATGGAGGAACTTGGGAATTGGATGGGAGTAGTTCGGACAATACTATAAACTTATTAGGTTCTGATGCCGATGCCAATGCCGATTTTACAATAAACAATCTTAATATTAGAAAAGAAAGTATTTGGTCTGTGGCAATGAGTACCAATGACATTTTGGCAGTAACCGGAACTTTGAGTTTGTTGGATGGTTTATTATATTTTGGGGGGACAGACAATACTACTATAGAAGCCCGAGGAGATATTTTACAAAGTAGCAATTATACCGGCGCAAATACCGGAAGAATTACTATTGGTGGGAGTGCTGATCAAGTTTTTTATGGAGATTCCGATGGTAGTGTTGGAGGCCTGCCACCAATCGTTGTAAACAAAAGTGGTGGGACACTAACTTTGGGTGGTGGAGTTAGCACAACTTTGCGAGTAGACAAAGGTTGGACATATGTAGCTGGTAATGTAGACCCAGCCAGCAGCACAGTTTATTTTATCGGGGCTACGAACCTAGACGGAGAAGCTGCCGGTGGAGAAAGGATGCCGTTTGGTGATGTGCGTTTTAATTCTGGAAACGTTACTCTGACAGGTGACTTAGATGTTAATGGAGATTTAAATATTTTGGGTGGGCAAATAATTGCCAATGGCAATGACATTTATGTAGCTGGAGATTGGAATCATAGTAGTGGAGATTTTAATTATGGAGTCGGTACGGTTTATTTCGATGGGGGGACGCAAACAATTTCTGCTTCTTCGTCTTTTTATAATTTTAATTTTTCTACATCTTCTGCTGCTACCTTGATTGCTCCAGCTAGTGTAACGACCACTTTTAATGGAAGTTTGACCTTGGCCGGAGCAGCGGGCAATTTATTGTCGGTTAGTTCATCTTTGTCTGGTACACAAACTTATTTTTACCCATTGGGTTCTCATAATTTATCTTATCTAAATGTAGAAGATAATTATAATGTATCTACCACAGAATTGGATGCTAGCGATGGAACTACCCTAGACTCTGGCAACAATACCAATTGGGATTTTGGAAACGAGGCTCCGACTTCTACCATTACCTCGGTTGCCCAAAGAATTACGGGGACTGGTTTGGTAGATATTGCTGTAGAATTTTTTGATGCAAATGGAGATGATACCGGGCAGATAAGAGTAGACTACAGAGCCAGTACAGATTGTTCTACCGGTACATCCGATCCAACCTTAGACGAGACAGACGAAAGTACTACCGCCAGCTTTGGCGATCCAAATTTGGAAAACGATAATACTTATCAGATTGGAGATGCTACTGGTTATGTATTGAGTTCTTCGGGGGCCAATACTATTAATTTTATTTGGCCAAGTGCCACCGATGTTCCTACGGCAGATGGAACTTATTGTTTGTTAATTACCCCAACCGATAGCATAGAAGCTGGTACAGGAGTGTCTACTACCTTTACCCTAGATAATGTAGATCCTACTGCTCCGGGGGATTTGACTTTGAATAGTATAGATACAGATAGTATCACCTTGGGTTTTGCTTCTAGCACCACGGATACAAATTTTAAAGAATACAAAATTTATTACACCGAAGGTTCGGCTGTAGATATTTTTGACACTAGCTATACTTCTTCAACAGATTCTAATTTGGGACAAGCCAATTTTGGGGGAGCTAGTACTACCACTATTACAGGTTTGTCTGCCAACACTCAATATTCTTTTACTATGTGGGCTCTAGATACTTTTGGTAATAGCACCACTATTAGTACAGATTTGTCTGCTTACTCGGCAGCTTATGTACCTAGTAAACCAAGTGCCAGCGTTAGCAATATTGTAGATGTAACAGTTTCTTGGGGTGCAAATGGCAATCCGGCTGGTACAGAATATTATGTAGAAGATGCCAATGACTCGGCCACTAATTCTGGTTGGCTTAGCGGAACTAGTCATCAATTTACAGGGTTGAACGAAGGTACGGCCTATACCTTTCGAGTCAAAGCTAGAAATGGGGACAATACCGAAACTACAACTGTGAGTGTAAACATAACTACAGAATCACAAGGTGGTGGCGGAGCTGGTGCCGGCGCAGGTAGCGGTAGTGGTTCTGGTGGATCTGGCAATGGTTCCGGAGGATCTAGCGGGGATGGTGGTTCTACTGGTTCTGGAACTGGCAGTGATACTGGTACTGGTGATACCGGCTCTCCAGACTCTGGCACTACTCCAGACACTGGTGAGAGTGAAACAACCACTCCCGACACAGGAGTAGACACCAGCCAAGATTCTGGTACAGATACTGGCGAGAGTACTACCCCTGTCGATACAGGCGATACAGATACTCCAGACACAACAACTACAGAAGCCCCAGATGTTGCTACTACTCCAGACACTAGCGATACTAGCCAAACAACCGATACTACTATAGATACAAGTATCCCAGCAGATAGTTCTGGCGAAACGGTAGAAAGTTCTACAGACGGAGGCAGCGCTCCAGCTCCAATACAAATAATTACCAGACCTATAATTAGCCAAGGTACCGCCGCTGCCACCACTACCAAACAAGTAGTAGAAGCAGTTACAGAAACAGTAACTCTGGTTACTACACCAGCTTCAGCTGTCACCAAAGTTATAGAAGTAGTAAGAGAAATATCCAAAGAACCAAAAAGAGTTTTGGAAGAAACTTTGGCAAAAACTGCCGAAGTAGTGCAAGCTGCCGAAGCTATTGCCGACAATCCAGAGATAGAAGAAGCCGTCCAAAAAGTAGTAGCTCCTACTGCTGCTGGAATTTCGGTTACTACTGTAGCTGTATCTATGGGGGGTAATGTAATGTCTTTGTTAAAATTATTATTTTTTCAACCAATGCTTTTGCTAGGAGTGCAAAGACGCAAAGGTTGGGGAGTGGTTTACAATAGTACAAACAAATTACCAATCGATTTGGCAATTGTAAGATTGGTAAATGTAGAGACAAACAAATTGGTTCAATCTCGAGTTACCGATGCCGAAGGAAGATATATGTTTCAACCAAAACCGGGGATGTATCGTTTGGAAGTTAGCAAAAATGGTTATGAATTTCCTTCAAACATTTTGCAAACAGCTACAGTTGATGGAGGAAAATTGGATCTGTACCATGGGGACACTCTAGAGGTAAAAGAAAATTCTGGGATGGTAACTCCAAATATTCCAGTCGATCCGGCAGATACTAGCTCTCATACCCCAACTAGAATTATTAGACAAAAATATTATCGCACAGCTCAGCACGCCGTGGCTCTAACCGGTATTGCTACTACCGGCGTTTCTCTATATATCAATCCGTCTTGGCCAATTGCCGGTTTTATGGTGCTACACGTTGGTTTGTTTGGAGTATTCAAAAAGTTTGCCTTGCCAAAAAAACCAAAGAGATATGGTCAAATAGTAGACAAAAAAACCAAACTACCGGTTACCAATGCTATTGTTAGATTGTATACCAAAGAATACAATAAACTGGTAGACACCAAGGTTACCAATAATCTGGGGGATTATGCCTTTTTGGTTGGGCCAAGCAAATATTTTGTCACTGTCAAACATCCTTATTACAAAACGCATACTAGCAGTACTATTCAATTCGAAGATATTGAAAAAGCTTTTATTGTGAGAGATATAGAATTGGAATCAATGTTTGACAAGGAAAATGATCAAAAAATTAATAAACAAAATGGGGCTAATGTAGAATCTTTGGAACTACCTTCTTTTTCACCGGATTTTGGTGAAAAAGAATTATAACTTGTTTTTGTATAGGTTCTTGGTTAGTATAGGTTGTATATGACAACAAAAATAGAAAATCTTTTGGAAAAAATAAATTCAACTATAAAACTGCTTGATATAGAAAAATCTATAGAAGAAATAAAAAAGTTGGAAAAAGAAATGCAGGACGAAGATTTTTGGTTGGATCAAAACAGAGCTACAAAAATATCCAAAGAACACGAAAGTTTAAAACAAGAAGTTTTGGCTTGGGAAAATATAAAAAAAGAAGCCGAAGATTTTTTGGCTCTTGGCAAAGAGCTAGAGGAAAATCCGGACAAAGAATTGGAAACAGAAATGGATATCAAAATTAAAGACTTAGAAAAAGCTTTTGAAAAATTAGAATTTTTTACTTTGTTCGATGGTAAGCATGACAAAAGTAATGCCATTGTAACTATTCATGCCGGGAGTGGTGGAACAGAAGCACAAGACTGGGCAGATATGTTGTTTCGTATGTATTTGCGTTTTGCCGAAAAAAAAGATTGGACAGCCACTGTGATAGATGAAACCAAAGGTCAGGAAGCCGGGATAAAATCTGCGACAATTAGAATTGTTGGGAGATATGCTTATGGCCATCTAAAGGGTGAACACGGAACCCATAGATTGGTACGGATTTCTCCATTTGATGCCGAAAAAATGAGACATACTTCTTTTGCCGGGGTAGAAGTAACTCCGGAAATAGAAGATGTAGGAGAATTAAAAATAAATGAAAAAGATTTGCGGATCGATACCTTTATGTCTGGTGGCAAAGGGGGGCAAAGTGTAAACACTACGTATAGTGCCGTAAGAATTGTTCACGTGCCCACTGGAATTACAGTGCAATGCCAAAACGAAAGATCACAATTGCAAAACAAAGAATTTGCCATGAAAGTCTTGCTTTCTAGATTGCAAAAATTAAAAGAAGAGGAAGAAGAAAAAGAAAAGATGGCCTTGCGTGGCGAACACAAAAGTGCCGAGTGGGGCAATCAGATTCGTAACTATGTGCTGCACCCATACAAGTTAGTAAAAGATGTAAGAACCAAATACGAAGAGTCTGATCCGGACAAAGTTTTGGATGGTGAGTTAGGTGGTTTTGTAGAATCTTACTTAAAGTATTTAAAATCTAAAATCATAAATCTAAAATCATAAATTATTTTTATATATACAAAAATAGTTATAAAACATTTAGGATTTTAGATTTTAGACTTACAATTTATATTGTATGAAAATAATCAAACAATCTGAAATAGACATAGCTCAAATAGTGGGTGAACTTAAAGAAGGCAAGACAATTGTGTACCCTACTGAGACTTGCTATGGTTTGGGTTGTGATGCTACCAATGCGGAAGCCGTAGAGAAAATTTTTGCTATCAAAAAAAGGCAATCAGATAAAGCAGTTTTGGTACTAGTACCAGATGTAGAGATGGTAATGCAGTATGTAGATTGGAATGAGCAGCTAGAAGAATTGTCGCAAAAATATTGGCCAGGGCCATTGACAGTAGTAACCAAAGTAAAAGAAAATACTGCTTTACCAAAAGGAGTTTTGAGTAGTGACAACACTTTGGCTTTTCGTGTTACCGAACATCCTTTTGCCAAAGAACTGGCTGAATTTTTGGGTAAACCTTTGGTTTCTACCTCGGCCAATATTAGTAGTCATGCCAGCCCATACGATATAGAATCTGTTCTAAAAATGTTTGAAAATACCGACAATCAACCAGACGTAATTATAGATGCCGGCACTTTGCCACACCGTAGTCCTTCTACAATTGTGCGGGTAGAAAATGGAGAGTTGAGTGTGTTGAGGCAAGGGGAAATAGTAGTTTAGGTGATTAGATTTTAGGTGGTTTGGTGGTTAGTTGCCCGCCTTCGCTCGCTTTTGTGGCGAGCTACGGCGTGGCGGGGTAGTGAGTAGTCGTTGACTATACTGTCATTGCGAGGCGTCTGCAAGAACGCCGTGGCAATCTCACACGAGAGATTCATTGCTAATACAACATGCGAGATTGCCACGCTCGGCTTTGGCCGAGCTCGCAATGACAGATTAAAAATCTTATTTCTTAAAACTTATATCTTATAATTTATAATTGTAAACTATGAAATTTGTAAAACTACTTGTTAATGTCTTTTGGTTCCCGGCGGCAGTTTATTTTTTCAATGTTATTCTTTATCGCTTGGGATTTTATGTGCTTTGGCCATGGATAGATACGCCAATGCATTTTTTGGGGGGAGTAAGTATTGCTTATGCGGCTCATGTATTTTTTAATTTTGGCAAAAAAGAAAAATGGTTGCTTATAAAAAATAAATGGGTTTATGTTTTTTTGATTACTTCGGTGGTAGCGCTTATTGCTGTTTTTTGGGAAGTTTACGAATTTTTGTCAGACATTTTTAGATTTACCAGAATGCAGCTGGGGATAGCAGACACTACCAAGGATATGATCATTGGTATCTTTGGTGGAGCTATGGCTGGATTGGTTTTGATATCAGACCGTAGAAAAAAATAATATGAAAAAAGAAAATTACATTTATATAATTTTTGCAGCTGGCCTCTTAGCCTTTGTTTTTGTTTTTAATTATTGGACTGGTACAGAAAAAGCCTTGGCCGAAGCCAATGGTTCTTTGGGTATAAACCACAATCCCAAAGAAGATATTGGAGTAATTTTGCAAAATAAAAAAGAAAAACCAGAAAAAGTAGTGGCCAAAGGAATTTATCTTACTGCTTACTCGGCAGGTTCGACAAAAAAACTAGACGCCATGATCGACCTAATAAATAGAACCGAACTAAATGCCGTAGTAATAGATATAAAAGATTATAGCGGACTAGTACTTTATGATTCTGATGTAGAGCTCGTAAACGAGCTAGACGCAGAAGACAACAGGATTGGGGATGTAACAGCCTTAATAGACAAACTACACGAACACAATATATATGTAATTGCGAGGCAAACCGTATTCCAAGATCCCCTCCTGGCACGAAAAAAACCAGAGTGGGCTATCCAAAATACCTATGGCGGGATTTGGTACGATCACAAAGGCTTGTCTTGGGTAGACCCAACCAGACGTGAAGTTTGGGATTACAATGTAGAGATTGCCAAAGAAGCTATTAAGCTGGGTTTTGATGAAATTAATTTTGATTATGTGCGTTTTCCATCCGACGGTAATTTGAAAATTGTAAAATACAATACTGGTGACAAAGCCAGGCACGATGTAATGGGAGAATTTTATAATTATCTCAATACAGAGCTTTCGCACGAACCAGCCTATATCTCGCTCGACCTATTTGGTTTTGTAATGGAACGCCACGACGGTATGATCATTGGCCAAAGACTAGAGGATTCTGTAAACGAAGTAGACTATATTGCCCCTATGATGTACCCATCGCACTATCCGGCAGGTCATTTGGGGCTAAGCAACCCAGCCGCGTACCCGGGTCTAGTAATAGACAATGGCATGAAAAAGGGGGTGCCATACTTTGAAAATGCTAGAGCCAAAGTTAGACCTTGGCTCCAAGCCTTTAATATTGGAGCTACATATGATGCTGGCAAAATAAGAGCTCAGATAGACATGGTAGAAAAATACGACAATGCTGGTTGGCTACTATGGAATGCTGCCAACCGGTATAGTACGGCAGGGTTGAAATTGGAGGATAGAGAGTAGGGTTGACACATAGCGTGTTTCGTGATAATAAAGACTTGTCGTAAAAACCATAGGAGGAACGACATGGAAGATCGAGAATTTGCTGAAGTTTTGCAAGATCGTCTCACCAAAATGCCCAAAGAGGGGACAGTCTACCAATGGGGCGGCCAGAAAACTCAATACTGGATTCGTTGGCATAGTCTAGAAGTAGATTGGTTTGTCCTTGTCACCGTTGGGAGTCGAGGTGGCCTTGCGGGCTACCTATACGTTCTCGACCAGAGGCAGTCTGTTCTCGCCGATCAACTGAGAGGATGCTGCAGTTTCGATATTCAAAGGGATATTCCCTTCGAGGCCATTGGAAGAAAAGCAGGCTCAACTCCGTTGGGTTTGTCTCAAGGGCTTCATGCTTGGATAGCAGCTCAACCAAAAAAGGGCGTTGAAGCAGCCCAGGAATTCGCTGTCGAATACTTGGAGAGGGTATACAAGTTTTTCTTGGCAGCCGAGTCAGATGCAGTTCAGTCTGAGTTGGTGTTATTGGAGAGGATGCCTGGTTCTGATCAACCTCCGAACATCGTGCCGGGGGGAGCTCCTGGGCTTGGTAGGAAGAAATAGGCAGACTCTGCCTAGGTTCTAGACGCCGGTATCAATCTCAACTTCCATTCATCTTACAAATAAAAAATCCCCAAAAGGGATTTTTTTGGTTAAAAAATTTTTATAAGCATAATTTTACCCAGGGACGCTTTACTCTAGGCTTCACTAGTATTATAATTAAGATATAAAAAATATTTTGTAATTTGGTTGTAAAGAAATTTTTGCGTGTACACATTTTGCAAAAAGGAGGATTCCGCATTTTGACGGAATATTTTGTATACCACTATGCATGGCGCTTGGTACAAGCTTATCCTAAAAATAAGTCGCCACATCCAAAAAAATAAATATCGTATAATCAAGGCAGGGATTTTCCTTAGCATATTTTTTGCTATTTATATAATTATTTTAGAAATTTTTTTAGGGTTGATATCTCTCCCTGCTTATATAAAAAGAACTCACTTTCACAATCCAATCCTTTTCAATCACGATGGTTTTTCTTATCGTCTATACCGAATCCGTAGACGCTTGGCTGGCCTGGTTACAGTTTTGGGAGTCGTCTATATTGGCAGTCTTATGCTCTACGCCAGCTTTATCCAAGCCGCTACTATTACTTGGGATGGTGGAGGAGCAGACAACAACTGGAGTACCGGTGCCAACTGGTCTACCGATTCGGTGCCGGCTACCGGAGACGATGTAGTCTTTGATGGTACTAGTACCAAGGACGTTACCTACGACACAGGAGTTGGTAGCAATGTTATAAATAGTGTGACAATTTCTAGTGGCTATACCGGCACCTTGACTTTGGCACAAAACATGCAAATTACAGCAGACCTTTCTATTGCCGATGGAGCTTTTGTAAGTGCTACACATACCCTAGACATAGATGGAGATTTTACCCAGTCAGCCGGAAGCTTTACAGCTTCTTCGGCCACTACTTCTTTTGCCGGAGATTTTCGGGCTACCGGTGGTACCTATGTAGATGCCGGTGGGGTAATATCTTTCGACAGCACCACTGCCGACAGTCTGGTAGATCTCAACACTTCAATTACTTTTACAGATTTGTATCTCAATCTAACCGGTTCTGGTAATAGTCTAATTTTTGAAGATGCTTCTGATTCGGCTATGGTAGCCACCGGGACTTTGACACTACTAGATGGTCAATTGGAAACAGCTACCGGTACTACCAGAATAGAAAACTCCGGCACTCTAGACCAACGTTCTACTTGGGATGGGGGAGATGGTTTTGTAGCACTAACCGGTTCGTCCCGCACTGTCAATCTATTGGCAGATGCTACTATGTCTCACCTAGAGATAAACGGTAGTGGTATAGATGTACAAGCCGCCGGGACTACCAGTACTCTCTACGCGCTTACCATTTACGATGGTACTTTTACAGCCAACTCTTCCAATATTGTGCTTTCTTCTACCACTACTTTGAACGGAGCTAGTGCAGTTTATACAGGTGGATCCGGTACAGAGACTATGCCCGGAGTAGTACTTACAAACGGAACCATGAATTTTGGAACTGGTAATACCGATATTACCACTTCGCTCTATCAATCTGGAGGAACTTTTGTTGCTACCAGCGCCACCACTAGTGTCACTCTCGATCTTAGAATTACCGGTGGAACATTTACTCCAAGCAATGGAGTCTTATCTTTGGCAGACTCGGTAGATACTTTGGTTTATATAGATGTCGACAGTACTTTGAATGTCGATCATTTTGCTTTTAACAAAGTGGGTAACAAACTTGTTCAATTTGTAGATGCAGCTGACAGAATAGTTGTATCAGGTACGCTTTATCTTTATGGTGGTAGATTCAATGGTGGCAATGGGGTGATAGAAGCTACCAATGGATTTGTTCATGAATCTGGCTATGCTGGTAACGCCGGAACTATAGAAATTTCTGGTTCGGCCAGAGAAGTTTATCTAGCCGCAGATAGTGCTTTTTCCAATCTTTTGTTAGATTCTGCTGGCACTACAGTGCATGCCAGAGGCAACGCTACTACCAGTTTAAATAATTTGCAGGTGACAGCTGGAACTTTTCAAGCCAATAGTTCTTCTATTGATATTGCCGTGCATTTGCAAATAAGTGGATCTTCGTCGGTTTTCGAAGGGGGGACTGGTTCGCTCGACGTTGGTATTAGTACCTTTGCGCAAAGTGGAGGAATAATTAGGGGAGGAGAAGGAAATTTTTATAATGGCTCATCTGCTTCGATAAGTGGTACCTTGGATTTTACTTCTACTACCAATGCTTATTTCAATGGGACTACGGCCGGTAGTTATATAGATATTGGGGGTACTTTTATAGCTCCCTCTGGCACTATGTATGTATACGGAGGACTCCATCCTAGTATTGGTACTATGCGTTTTATTTCGCCGGCTTCGTTCGATGCCAATGGTGGTACTATAGAATTTATCGGTCCCAATCCTCAGCAAATAATCAACAATGCCAACACCGATATCACTTTTTATAATCTTAGAAAACAAGTTTATACCACCAGTAGTTTTTATTTTAGTTCTTCGGGCAATACCACCAATATCGAGGGCGGATTGTTTTTGCTTGGTAGTCCTACCGGTACTTTGCATATTGGTTCTATGCTTTGTTCGGCCACTTGTACTGTTACGACCGGAACCGATGCTATTGTCAACTACACCGGTAGCAGTTCTTCGGTGCAATACGCCACCATGTCGGATCTAAATAATCAAGGAAGTATTATTACTGTGGGTACTTCTGTAGAGGATCTTGGAAATGTAGATGGTTTGACTGGTTTATTCGACGATACTGCGCCACCGGCACCTGGCAACCTTACTCTTGGCACTCTCAACCAAACCCAAATCAGATTGGCTCTTGGGGCTACTTCTAGCGACGGCAACTTTGGTGGTTATGAAATTTATTACAAAGAAGGAGCTTCTGGAGTTACCCAAGCCGACACGGCTTTTACATCTTCTAGTGATAGTAATTTGGGGGATGCCGATTACAACAGTACCACGTCTACTCTTATTACTGGTTTAACATTAAATACTCAGTATGTTTTTAACATTTGGGCAGTGGATGATTATGGTAATAGTTCTACGGCTGCTACCGAGTTAGTACTTTATTCTGCTGTGTATGCTCCCGCCAATTTTGCAGCCAGTTTGAGCAATATAAAAGATGTAACTTTGACTTGGGAACACAATGGTAATAGTGCCGATGTGGAATACTATGTACAAGATGCTAACGATGGAGGAACCAATTCGGGTTGGATTACCGGGACTACATATACCTTTACCGATCTAAACGAAGCTACAGATTATACCTTTTCGGTAATGGCAAAAAATTCAGACGATGTAGAGAGTGCTAGTCTTACAGTAAACATTACTACCGATTCTGCCGGAGGGGGAGCAGGAGCCGGTGCAGGAGCTGGCTCTGGAACTGGAACGGCTCCACCGCCGCCACCACCAACAGAACCACCACCGACAGAACCACCACCGACAGAACCACCACCGACAGAACCACCACCGACAGAACCAC